>NZ_JAWLID010000007.1:0-224029 GCF_033042495.1 Vibrio sp. EA2
CGGAATTGGTAGACGCACCAGATTTAGGTTCTGGCGCCGTAAGGTGTGAGAGTTCAAGTCTCTCCTTCCGCACCATTGTTTCCTTTGGGAAAGATCATAGTCTTAGACTATACTTGTAGGGCTATCGCCAAGCGGTAAGGCAGCGGCTTTTGATGCCGCCATTCCCTGGTTCGAATCCAGGTAGCCCTGCCATTACACAACGATATTGAGATGTTACCAATTATCTTGATATCTACAGATTAAGATGCGGAAGTGGCGGAATTGGTAGACGCACCAGATTTAGGTTCTGGCGCCGCAAGGTGTGAGAGTTCAAGTCTCTCCTTCCGCACCATCTTTGAAAACCCAGCATGAATTTGCTGGGTTTTTTCTTTTTCTGATTCTGGACTCGGTGGTTCATTTCCGCCGAATTAAAAAAGCGAGCTCTTGGCTCGCTTTTTTTCTTTCTGCTATTTTTTCCGATCACATACCCAGTGCGTACTTCAACACTTGTGCTTTAATCGGCCCTGAATGGTCAGCCAACTTTAATGCCGCATTGCGTGCAAACTTTAATGGACCAAGATCATTACTAAAGCCTTTATAGAAGAAATCCATCCCCGTTTGCATTAACAGGTTATCTGGGCGGCGGGCACGCTCATATTTTGCCAACAGCGATCCGGTGAGTTCATCTTGCCCTTTTGTAACTTCCAGCAGCACATCGACATCTTTAAAGCCTAAATTCACACCCTGCCCGGCTAAAGGATTAATAGTATGTGCAGAATCTCCAACGAGCACGCAGTTTCTACTTGAATACGACTGAGCATGACGGCGAGTTAAAGGAAAGGAGCCAAACTGAAGTACTTCAATATTGCCTAACTCTTTCGGGAAGTGATTCAAAATCTCGTTTTTTAATTGAGGCTTAGTCATCGCACACAGCTGTTTGATCCGTCTCGGCGAGTCGTACCATACCAATGAGCCTTGACCAACTTCTTTCCCCTCTTCCGTTAACGAGCAAAGTGGCAAGAATGAACGGGGACCACTTGGCGTAAACTGTTGCCAGGTAATATCTTGTTGAGGCAACTCGGTCTTTACGTTGATCAGCATACAGTGTTGGCGATAATCCCAAGCCGTGATCCCGATTCCGGCAAGCTGACGCACTTTTGAGTTAGCACCATCGGCGCCAATCACCCATTGGGCCTCAAATTGCTTACCACTCTCTAAAGTCACTCGATTAACGTCACCAAACTCGATTGTTTTTAGGCGTTCAGGACACTCTACAGTGAGGTTGTTATGGTTATCGAAGGCTTGCCATAAACCTAACTGGATCAGACGGTTTTCAACAATATAACCAAGTTGCTGCAGAGACAGTTCATCAGAATGAAATCGTGTGCGACACTCTGGATGCTCCCATGTTTCCAAGCGACGGTAAGGACAGACACGCATTGACTGAGTCGATGCCCACGCACCCAGTGATTCGAGTAACTTTACGGATTGGTGAGAGATCGCCGAGACGCGGATATCCATCTCTTGTGATGGTTCAAACGCCTTTGGTTGTGTACCTTCGACGACGACGACACTTCTGCCTTGTTGTGCGAACCCTATCGCGATTGCCGCTCCAACCATGCCTCCACCAATTACGGCGATGTCATATCTGTTCATTTTTTGTTCTTCATTATCTTGATTAAATTGCCTTTTCAATTGTACTTTCAGCCAATCCATTTACAAAACGGTTTATTTTTCCTCTTCCTAAAGATGCGGGCTCTGCGTAAATTTACCCATTTGTAAACCGGGTGTTTCTGCCTGATTTGCGAGCTAAAAAACCTTGTTCGATATAAGGCAAAAGCCTAGATTTCATCAGGCTTTGCAGAGAATTAGCCAGATCACTAGTCAGGTGCTTTTTAAAGCAGTACAATACGCCGCTTACCGCCGAGATGGCGGCTATAATTTGAGCAATAGCTCTCCGATTTAAGTACAACTGAACGAGCGAAAGTGAGATGAGTAAGAAACTGCTAATTAAAACCTGGGGCTGCCAGATGAACGAATACGATTCATCAAAAATGGCCGACCTGCTTAATGCTGCAAACGGCTACGAGCTGACGGAAGAGCCAGAGGAAGCAGACGTACTTCTACTTAACACCTGTTCGATCCGTGAAAAAGCGCAAGAAAAAGTTTTCCACCAGCTAGGCCGTTGGAAAACACTAAAAGATAAAAAAGCTGGCGTAGTTATCGGCGTAGGTGGTTGTGTAGCAACGCAAGAAGGCGACCATATTCGTGAGCGTGCACCGTACGTTGACGTCATTTTTGGTCCACAAACTCTGCACCGCTTGCCAGAGATGATCAAACAGTCTCAATCTGACGAAGCGCCAGTCATGGACATTTCTTTCCCAGAAATCGAGAAGTTTGACCGCCTGCCTGAGCCACGCGCAGAAGGTGCAACAGCATTCGTTTCGATTATGGAAGGCTGTTCTAAATACTGTACTTACTGCGTAGTACCATACACACGTGGTGAAGAAGTTAGCCGTCCAATGGATGACGTACTGTTTGAAATCGCTCAATTGGCGGATCAAGGCGTGCGTGAGGTTAACCTGCTAGGCCAAAACGTAAACGCTTACCGTGGTCCAACGCATGATGGCGAGATCTGTTCTTTTGCAGAACTGCTGCGCCTGGTTGCTTCTATCGACGGTATTGATCGTATTCGCTTTACGACCAGCCATCCGTTGGAATTTACTGACGACATCATCGCCGTTTATGAAGATACGCCAGAGCTAGTAAGCTTCCTGCACTTGCCAGTACAAAGTGGTAGTGACCGTATCCTAACGATGATGAAGCGTCCACATACAGGCATCGAGTACAAGTCTATCATCCGTAAACTGCGTAAAGCGCGTCCTGATATTCAGATCAGTTCTGACTTTATCGTTGGTTTCCCTGGTGAAACAGACAAAGACTTCCAAGACACCATGAAGCTGATCAAAGACGTAGACTTTGACATGAGCTTCAGCTTTATCTTCTCTCCTCGTCCTGGTACACCAGCAGCGGATTACCCATGTGATGTGTCTGAGCAAGAGAAGAAAGAGCGTCTATACGAACTTCAGCAGACCATTAACCAACAAGCTATGCGTTACTCTCGCCTAATGCTTGGTACAGAGCAGCGTGTATTGGTTGAAGGCCCTTCGAAGAAAAACCTAATGGAACTGCGCGCTCGTACAGAAAACAACCGTGTAGTAAACTTTGAAGGTAGCGCCGACCTAATTGGTCAGTTCGTAGACGTGAAAATCGTAGACGTATTTGCAAACTCATTGCGTGGTGAGCTAGTACGTACTGAAAAAGACATGGACCTTCGTAGTGTGATTTCACCAACGCAAATGATGGCGAAAACACGTCGCGAAGATGAGCTGGGTGTAGCTACTTTTACGCCATAAGCTCGTATAAATAGCCATGGAGAGCCTGGTCGTTATCAGGCTCTCAGTAAGTGGCAAAAAATGAGAGGCAACATTGAGCAATAAAATCGTAACTCTAGAAATCAACCTAGAACCTTCAGACAACCGCCGACTTGCTAGCCTGTGCGGTCCATTCGATGACAACATCAAGCATTTAGAACGCCGTCTGGGCGTTGAAATCAACCACCGTAGTGACCACTTTACCATTGTCGGTAAACCTCATACTTCTGCTGCTGCGCTTGATATCCTGAAAACACTTTATGTCGATACAGCACCTGTTCGTGGAGAGATCCCAGACATCGAACCTGAGCAGATCCATTTAGCGATCAAAGAGACAGGCGTTCTGGAACAGAACACCGAGTCAAACATTGAGCACGGTAAAGAAGTGTTTGTGAGAACCAAAAAAGGCGTGATCAAACCACGTACTCCTAACCAGGCACAGTACTTGGTTAACATGGTGACTCACGATATCTCTTTTGGTATTGGCCCTGCAGGTACTGGTAAGACTTACTTGGCGGTAGCGGCAGCAGTGGATGCGTTGGAACGTCAAGAAATCCGCCGTATTCTTTTGACTCGTCCAGCGGTTGAAGCGGGTGAAAAACTGGGCTTCTTGCCTGGTGATCTCAGCCAAAAGGTTGATCCATACCTTCGCCCTCTTTATGACGCGCTGTTCGAGATGCTTGGTTTTGAGCGTGTTGAAAAACTGATTGAACGTAACGTGATTGAAGTTGCGCCATTAGCGTACATGCGTGGTCGTACACTGAACGACGCATTCATCATTCTGGATGAAAGCCAAAACACGACGGTTGAGCAGATGAAAATGTTCCTGACGCGTATCGGTTTTAACTCACGTGCGGTCATCACCGGTGACGTGACCCAGATTGACTTGCCGCGTGGTGCAAAATCAGGCCTTCGTCATGCCATTGAGGTACTGAGCGAAGTCGACGACATCAGCTTTAACTTCTTCCAGGCAGATGACGTTGTGCGTCACCCTGTTGTTGCTCGTATTGTTAACGCGTACGAGAAATGGGAAGCACAAGACCAGAAAGAGCGTAAAGAGTTTGAAAAACGTCGTCGTGAAGAGCGTGATGCCAAGCTGCTTGAAGCGGCAAAAGCAGAGCTAAGTGCTCAAGTCACAGAGACTAAGGAATAAAGATGGCGATTGAACTTGATCTTCAACTCGCAGTCGAAAGTGAAGATGGCTTACCTTCACAGGAAGACTTTCAACTGTGGCTGGATAAGACGATTCCACTGTTTCAGCCGCAGGCAGAAGTCACCATTAGAATTGTTGATGAGCAAGAGAGCCACACTCTGAATCACGACTATCGTGGTAAAGATAAACCGACCAATGTGCTTTCTTTCCCATTTGAAGTGCCTCCGGGTATCGAAATGGATCTGCTTGGTGATTTAATTATCTGTCGCCAAGTGGTTGAAAAAGAGGCGCTAGAACAGAATAAACCTCTGTTAGCACATTGGGCCCATATGGTTGTACATGGCAGCTTGCATCTGCTAGGTTATGATCATATCGAGGATGACGAAGCCGAAGAGATGGAGTCCCTCGAAACAGAAATCATGCAGGGTATGGGTTATGAAGACCCTTACATTGCTGAAAAGGAGTAACCCCGGTTGCTCCGCAGGGAAAGGCGAATCACCTATATTACCCTCGTGTTCGCCTTTCTATGTGAGCTATCACACTTCTGATAGCGTTACTTAATTGAGAAACAATGAACGAAGATAATTCTCCCTCTTCTAGCGAAGGTAAGAAAGAAAAGGCAGAAGGTCCGAGTAGAAAGTCCTTCTTTGAACGTCTAGGTCAACTTTTTCAGGGCGATCCTAAAGACCGCCAAGAGCTTGTGGATGTTATCCGCGACTCAGAAGAAAACGACCTGATTGACCACGACACCCGCGATATGCTCGAAGGTGTGATGGAAATCTCCGAAATGCGCGTGCGTGACATTATGATCCCGCGTTCGCAAATGGTTACTGTTGAGCGCACTCATGATTTAGACACGCTAGTCGCGCTAATTACGGATGCTCAACACTCGCGTTACCCTGTTATCAGCGAGGATAAAGATCATGTGGAAGGCATTCTACTAGCGAAGGACTTACTCAAATACTTAGGCTCAGGCAGCAACCCATTTGATATTGAAGAAGTGATTCGACCTGCAGTTGTGGTTCCGGAAAGCAAACGTGTTGACCGCCTGCTAAAAGAGTTCCGTGAAGAGCGCTATCATATGGCGATTGTTGTCGATGAATTCGGCGGCGTTTCTGGCCTCGTAACCATTGAAGATATCCTGGAAGAAATCGTTGGTGATATTGAAGATGAGTTTGACGAGTCCGAAGAGACTGACATTCGTAAGCTAAGCAAACATACGTTTGCTGTCAGAGCTCTGACAACGATTGAAGAGTTTAATGAGACATTCGGCACCAACTTCAGCGATGAAGAGGTGGATACGGTAGGTGGCATGGTGATGACTGCCTTCGGTCACTTACCTTCTCGTGGTGAGCTGGTTGAAATTGAAAGTTATAACTTCAAAGTCACCGCTGCCGATAACCGTCGTGTCATTCAACTCCAAGTGACCATTCCAGACGAAGAAGCACTGGTTGAAGCCACTCAAGAGTAACGCGATACCCTACTGGGAATATCAGAAAAATATAATGATGAATGTACTCTTTCATCGCCTCAAGCGGCCCTTAGTGGCCGCTTTTGTAGGCGCTTGCACAACTCTGGCTTTTGCACCTTACCAACTATGGCCGATCGCTATTCTTAGCCCCGCCATACTACTCATCCTTCTACATAACCAAACGCCAAAACGCGCACTTTGGATAGGTTACTCGTGGGGCTTTGGCCAATTTGCCACTGGCATTAGTTGGGTTTACGTCAGTATTTCTGGCTTTGGTGGTATGCCACTTATTGCCAACCTCTTTTTGATGGGCTTGTTGGTTGCCTATCTAGCAATCTATTCTGGCCTGTTTGCCTGGCTCAAGAACAAATTCTTCCCTCAAAGTACTTTAAGCACCATACTGCTTGCTGCTCCTGCACTATGGCTGATTACCGATTGGCTGCGTGGCTGGGTGATGACAGGTTTCCCATGGCTATGGCTCGGGTACAGCCAGATAGACGCCCCGCTCGCGAGTTTTGCGCCTGTCGGCGGTGTTGAGCTTCTCACTTTGTTTATTATCATCTCCGCAGGCGCATTGGCTTACGCTTGGTTGCATAAACAGTGGCTAGTGGTAGTAATACCGGCTGTACTTTTGAGTACAGGCTTTGGTATTCGTCATTACGACTGGGTGACACCTCGCTCAGAAGACATCACTAAAGTTGCGCTAATCCAAGGTAATGTCGACCAAAATCTAAAATGGCTGCCAACTCAGCGCTGGCCAACCATAATGAAGTACACCGACCTGACTCGTGAAAACTGGGATGCCGACATTATTGTCTGGCCAGAAGCCGCGATTCCGGCGTTTGAAATTGAAGTGCCTTCATTCCTGCAAAATTTAGACAGTGCTGCGAAAATGAACCATAGCGCCATCATTACCGGCGTGGTGAATCAAGCCGAAGATCGCCAGTTCTACAACAGCATCCTTTCTCTGGGTGAAACGCCTTACGGCGATTACAGTTTTGATTTGAATGAGCGCTACAATAAGCATCATTTACTGCCATTCGGTGAGTTTGTGCCGTTTGAGGACATCTTACGCCCACTTGCGCCCTTCTTTAATTTGCCAATGTCTTCGTTCAGTCGTGGGGACTTCGTGCAGCCAAACATCGTCGCGAATGGCAAGCACATGGCGCCCGCTCTGTGTTACGAAATCATCTTTAATGAGCAGGTTCGTCAAAACGTCAACGACGAAACAGACTTCATCCTAACGCTCTCTAACGACGCCTGGTTTGGACACTCAATTGGTCCGCTTCAGCATATGGAAATTGCCCGTATGCGCGCATTGGAGCTGGGTAAGCCGCTGATTCGCGCGACGAACAATGGATTAACCGCTGTCACGGACCATAAAGGTCAGATTATCGAGCAGGTGCCTCAGTTTGAAACGGCTGTGCTGCGTGCTGAGCTGACACCAACCGAAGGGAAAACTCCCTACCGCATCGTTGGCACCTGGCCATTATATTTGTGGGTAGTATTAAGTTTGATGCTCGCTTGGTGGTTACCAAGAAAGAAAAAGAGATAAACCAAAAGAGGCCTGACGGCCTCTTTT
Source organism: Vibrio sp. EA2 (assembly GCF_033042495.1). Lineage (NCBI taxonomy): Bacteria > Pseudomonadati > Pseudomonadota > Gammaproteobacteria > Vibrionales > Vibrionaceae > Vibrio > Vibrio sp. EA2. Next base: position 7,620 of record NZ_JAWLID010000007.1, read on the forward strand.
TGTACTTGCTAAGGTTTCAATGGCTGGCGACTAAAGCCAGTATGACCGCATTTAATACACGGAATAATGATGGTTGGGTGATTATAGGTTGTCTTATGACCGCACTCATCACACACTAAGGTGCCCAAGCCAATCACTTCACCAGCCTGATACAAGCCTTGATGCTCCAGATCATCAAACAGCTCCACCCATTCCACTTTCGTTCGGTCAGTTATTTCTAACAATCCTTGCCAGATAGTATCTGCCACGGTTAGGTAGAAAGGACCACTTTTACTGTCTTCATAATTTTCTGAAAACTCTTTTAAGTCAGATTTGACGTACGCTTTAATCAAAGCCAACTCGTCTTTGGTCAGGTCATTGGCGGCTTCCACCACTTTGCCCGACGTTTCTATCGCTTTGTTAACTTCTTCAGGACTGTGCTTCAAGGTTTCGATCACATCCTCGAGCATTTCCTCATAACCTGTTTTACGTTTAGGCATAACTGACCTCCATCTTTCTCCTACCTGCGTGACCTGAGTACGCAAGGGTACAGATTGGCTATTGTTGTGATCCCTAGCTTTAGGTATTCTATGACGATCTATTTAAGTCTGTTCTAACCGAACTCACAAATTCCAAGATAACCGGATATCATCGATGCAAGAGCAATACAACCCACAAGACATTGAACAGAAAGTTCAAAAGCACTGGGATGACAACAAGACCTTTGTTGTAAGTGAAGACCCAAATAAAGAAAAATTCTACTGTCTATCTATGTTTCCATACCCAAGTGGTCGACTGCACATGGGTCACGTGCGTAACTACACCATCGGTGACGTAGTCTCTCGTTTCCAACGCCTACAGGGCAAAAACGTCATGCAACCTATTGGTTGGGATGCGTTCGGTCTGCCTGCAGAAAACGCAGCGGTAAAAAACAGAACAGCGCCAGCGCCATGGACTTACGAAAACATTGAGTACATGAAGAACCAGCTTAAGCTTCTGGGCTTTGGTTACGACTGGAACCGTGAATTCGCGACCTGTACGCCAGAATACTACCGTTGGGAACAAGAATTCTTCACTAAGCTTTACGAAAAAGGCCTGGTTTACAAGAAGACTTCATCAGTGAACTGGTGTCCAAACGACCAAACCGTTCTAGCGAACGAACAGGTTGAAGATGGCTGCTGCTGGCGTTGTGACACGCCTGTAGAGCAAAAAGAGATCCCTCAGTGGTTCATTAAGATCACTGAATACGCGCAAGAGCTATTGGACGATCTAGACAACCTTGAAGGTTGGCCTGAAATGGTAAAAACCATGCAGCGCAACTGGATTGGCCGCTCTGAAGGTGTTGAACTCAAGTTTGAAGTTAAGGGTCAACAAGACCTGGAAGTTTACACAACGCGTCCAGACACACTTATGGGTGTGACTTACGTAGGTATCGCAGCAGGTCACCCTCTTGCAGCATTAGCAGCAGAGAACAACCCAGAGCTTGCAGCGTTTATCGACGAATGTAAGAACAACAAAGTAGCTGAAGCTGAGCTAGCGACAATGGAGAAGAAAGGTATGGCGACTGGCCTTACTGCGATTCATCCATTGAACGGCCGTGAAGTACCAGTGTACGTAGCAAACTTCGTACTGATGGACTACGGCACAGGCGCGGTAATGGCAGTACCTGCTCACGACCAGCGTGACTACGAATTTGCAACTAAGTACGGCCTGGATATCGTTCCTGTGATCAAGCCTGTTGACGACAGCGAGCTAGATATCTCTGAAGCAGCATACACAGAGAAAGGCGTTCTGTTCGATTCAGGTGAGTTCGACGGTCTGGAATTCCAAGCAGCATTTGATGCAATCGCAGCGAAACTAGAAGCAGAAGGTAAAGGCACTAAGACCGTTAACTTCCGTCTACGTGACTGGGGTGTATCTCGTCAACGTTACTGGGGTGCACCAATCCCAATGGTAACGACTGAAGATGGTGAAGTTCACCCAGTACCAGCTGACCAACTACCCGTGATTCTTCCAGAAGACGTGGTAATGGACGGCGTAACCAGCCCAATCAAAGCAGACAAAGAGTGGGCGAAGACAACCTTCAACGGCGAGCCTGCTCTACGTGAGACAGATACGTTCGATACGTTCATGGAATCTTCTTGGTACTACGCGCGTTACTGTTCACCACAAGCTGACGACATTCTGGATCCAGAAAAAGCAAACTACTGGCTACCAGTAGACCAGTACATCGGTGGTATCGAGCACGCTTGTATGCACCTATTGTACTCACGCTTCTTCCACAAACTTCTGCGTGATGCTGGCTATGTAACGTCTGACGAACCGTTCAAGCAGCTACTGTGTCAAGGCATGGTACTGGCTGACGCGTTCTACTTCGAAAACGAAAAAGGCACCAAAGAATGGGTTGCACCAACTGACGTGAAAGTTGAGCGTGACGGTAAAGGTCGCATCACTTCAGCTATCGATAGCGAAGGCCGTGGCGTTGAACACTCTGGCATGATCAAAATGTCTAAGTCGAAGAACAACGGTATCGACCCTCAAGAGATGGTAGACAAGTACGGTGCTGACACAGTACGTCTGTTCATGATGTTCGCTTCTCCAGCAGACATGACGCTTGAGTGGCAAGAGTCTGGCGTAGAAGGTGCAAACCGCTTCCTGAAACGTGTGTGGAAACTGGTTAAAGAGCACACAGCAAAAGGTGCGGCAGAAGCTGTTAACGCGGATGCACTTTCTGGTGATCAAAAAGCACTACGTCGTGATGTTCACAAGACTATCGCGAAAGTAACCGATGATGTGGCTCGTCGTCAGACGTTCAACACGGCTATCGCAGCAATCATGGAACTGATGAACAAGCTAGCGAAAGCACCTCAAGAGTCAGCACAAGACCGTGCTATCCTTGACGAAGCACTGAAAGCGGTAGTTGCAATGCTTTACCCTATTACTCCGCACATTTCATACGAGCTATGGACTGCACTGGGTGAAGCGGATATCGACAACGCGACTTGGCCAACTTTCGACGAGAAAGCACTGGTTGAAGACGAGAAGACGATCGTTGTTCAAGTTAACGGCAAGCTACGTGCGAAACTGACTGTCGCTGCAGATGCAACGAAAGAACAAGTTGAAGAGCTTGGTCTGAACGATGAGAACGTCACTAAGTTCACTGAAGACAAAACCATCCGTAAAGTGATTTACGTACCAGGTAAACTTCTGAACATCGTTGCAAACTAATCACAGTTTGCAATTTCTCGACGCTTAGCGAACTAATTCGCTGGTATAGAGTCTTTAAACAGGGTGAATCTTCACCCTGTTTATTTACCTCAAACCATTCACACTGAGTGGTTTAAGGTAAATATCCCCCTTATTCAATTTAGGATGAATACAATCAATGCGCTTTTTCTCTTTGATTAAATTACCTGTGGTATTGGTATTAGCTGGCCTTCTCTCTGCCTGTGGTTTTCACCTTCGCGGCGAGTACTCTGTACCGGAAGAGCTGCACACCATGTCATTCACCAGTTACGATGAATACAACCAACTCACCCGTTACGTGAAATCTCAGCTCACGCTGAATAAAGTGGACTTAGTTCAACCATCGTCAAGCGTACCAAACTTACATCTGATTGAGACAAGCCTTGAAGAGCGCACGCTATCGCTTTACCAAAATAGCCGTGCGGCAGAGAAAGAACTGACTTACGTTGTGCAGTACCGTGTCACGATCCCGGGTTATGGCGCAAAAAACTACACCACTACAGTCAATCGTAACTACCTGGATAACCCGCTGACAGCCTTGGCGAAGTCGGTAGAACGCGACGTGATTAAAGATGAAATGCACTTACAAGCGGCGAAACAAATGATGCGTCAGCTAGGCCAGGTCCGCGCAGAATACGAGTCTGGCGAAGTGAACCAACCAACTGCGAACACGAATTCTTAAGTAACATGCGAGTATATGCTGACAAGCTGGCAGATCATTTAGCCAAGCACATCAAGCCGATTTACCTGATCTTTGGTAATGAGCCACTGCTAATTCAAGAAAGTCGTCAAGCAATCCAGAAAACCGCATTGCAACACGGTTTTGAGGAAAAGCATCGTTTTGCTGTTGATGCGAGCTTAGACTGGAACCAGGTTTATGACTGCTTTCAAGCACTCAGCCTGTTTTCCAGCCGCCAACTCATTGAGCTAGAAATACCAGAAGCTGGTGTCAACACCGCAATAAGCAAAGAACTGCAGACATTGTCAGATATGATGCATGACGACATCATGCTGGTCATCATTGGCAGCAAGTTGACTAAAGCGCAGGAAAACAGTAAATGGTTTAAGTCACTGAGTGCAAAAGGTGACTGGGTGAGTTGCCTGACACCAGACCTTCAGCGCCTGCCAATGTTCATTCAGGCTCGTTGTCGCAAACTTGGATTAAAACCGGACCAGCAATCGCTGCAAATGCTCGCTCAGTGGCATGAGGGTAACCTGTTCGCGCTGTCGCAAAGTCTAGAAAAACTGGCTCTGCTTTATCCTGATGGTGAGCTCACCATTGTGCGCTTAGAAGAAGCATTAAGTCGCCACAACCATTTTACAACGTTCAACTGGATTGATGCGTTACTTGCCGGAAAAGCTAACCGTGCCCAACGTATCTTACGTCAGCTAGAAGCAGAAGGCGTTGAGGCGGTGATTCTTATTCGCAGCGTGCAAAAGGAGTTTAACCAACTGCTGAGCATGCATCAGGATTTAACCAAGATGAACATCAGTCAGGTATTTGAAAAATACCGAGTGTGGCAAAATAAACGCCCTCTGTATAACGCGGCTTTGACTCGTCTTTCAGCCAGCCGAATCTTTAAGCTTGTGTCTCTTCTCACTCAGGCAGAGATAAAAGCGAAGACCCAGTATGACGAATCTGTATGGCCAACTATTCATCAATTGAGCCTGGAAACCTGCTCTCCTGATATTAAGCTGGCAATTTAAAAACCAAAGCGTGGTATAGTGCGCGACCTGTTTTGCCCAGATTAGCGCAAGACAATTTAGAGATAAGAAATAAACCGAGGAAAACCGAGTGCTTCGCGAAGAACTGAAAGACTTTTTAGCTGATAAAGCCGACGATATGAAAGCGGAAGATATCATCATCCTGAATGTGGAAGACAAATCGAGCGTGACAGATTACATGATCATCTGCACGGGCACGTCTAAGCGCCACGTTTCATCTATCGCTGATCACGTTGCGTCTGAAGTTAAGAAAGCCGGCCTTGAACCTTTGGGCATGGAAGGTGAGAACGAAGGTGAATGGGTTGTTCTGGATATGGGCGATGCCATGCTGCACGTGATGCAAGAAGAACACCGCGAGCTGTACCAACTAGAAAAACTCTGGGGTTAAGCTTTGAAAATTCAACTCATTGCTGTTGGCACCAAAATGCCAAAGTGGGTCGAGGAAGGCTTTCAAGAGTATCGCCGCCGTTTCCCGCACGATATGCCACTGGAACTCGTGGGGATTCCTGCTGGAAAACGTGGCAAGAACGCCGACATAGCACGCATTCTGCAAAAAGAAGGCGAAGCGATGCTGGCTGCGGTGCCAAAAGGGAGCCGTATCGTCACTCTGGATATCCCCGGCAAAAAGTGGGACACCCCACAACTGGCTGAACAACTAGAGGCCTGGAAACTGGATGGGCGTGACGTATCGATCTTAATCGGCGGCCCTGAAGGTCTGGCACCAGCATGCAAAGCAGCCGCTGACCAAAGCTGGTCACTATCAGCCTTAACGTTACCACACCCTCTGGTACGTATTGTTATGGCTGAAAGCTTATACCGAGCGTGGAGCATTACCGCTAACCACCCTTACCATCGCGAATAATCGCTGTTTAACTTTAGAGCCAAGCGTTAATGATTCGTAGACGCCGCAGTCAAATTCGAGATTATCAAGCCGAAGCGCGCCTGTTTACCAGCCGCGCTATCGTTGCATTTGTCGGTATCGTCATTTTGATGGGAGCACTGGTCGCCAATATGTACAATATTCAGGTGAACCAGTTCCAGGACTACCAAACTCGCTCTAATGACAACCGTATTAAGATCGTGCCAATAGCACCCAACCGTGGGCTTATTTATGATCGCAACGGTGTGTTACTGGCAGAAAACCGCCCTGTCTTTAACCTGGAACTGATTCCAGAGAAAGTGAAAGACATTGATGAAACCATCAAAGAGCTACAAACGATTCTGGAAATCACGCCAGAACAAATTGAACGCTTTCATCGTGAGAGAAAGCGCACCCGTCGCTTTAAATCGGTTCCTCTTCTTACTCAGCTGGATGAAAAGCAGGTTGCCGTATTTTCTGTCAACCAGTATCGCTTTCCCGGCGTAGAGATCAGCGCAACACTCAAGCGTTACTACCCATTTAGTGAAGTGCTTACGCACGTGATTGGCTATGTTTCTCGCATCAACGACAGAGATATGCAGCGTCTGATTCGCGAAGAAAAAGCCTCAAACTATCAAGCAACCCGAGATATCGGTAAGCTCGGCATTGAGAGGTATTACGAAGATCTTCTCCATGGTACCGCTGGTTACCAAGAGGTCGAGGTGAACAGTCGTGGTCGCGTGATCCGCACGCTGAAATATGTCCCACCCGTTCCTGGCAAAGATATAGTCTTGAACCTAGACATTAATCTGCAGCTCTACGTACACCAACTGCTGGATGGTCGCCGTGGTAGTGCCGTGGTTATCGACCCAAGGGATAATGGTGTGTTAGCAATGGTTTCGAGCCCAAGCTATGATCCCAATGCCTTCGTTCATGGTATTTCTGGTAAGGCTTACCGTGCGCTACTTAACGATAAAAACCGACCTCTGGTGAACCGAACGACGTTAGGGATTTATCCACCAGCGTCAACCATCAAACCATTTATGGCTGTCGCAGCACTACAAGAAGGTGTTGTGACCCCACAAACCACCCGTAATGACCCGGGCTACTGGCGCATTCCAAATTCAGACACGCGTCCATTCCGTGACTGGCTGCGTTGGGGGCATGGTCGAGTGGATATCATCAAATCAATCGAAGAATCGGTAGATACCTTCTTCTACCAAGTTGCCTACGATATGGGCATCGATCGTATTTCCACCTGGATGATGATGTTCGGCTTTGGTGATTACACCGGAATTGATATTTACGAAGAAAGTAAAGCCAACATGCCGACTCGCGAGTGGAAAATGTCTCGCCACAGAACGCCTTGGTATAAAGGCGATACTATCCCTGTTGGTATTGGTCAGGGTTACTGGACCGCGACGCCGATGCAAATCGCAAAAGCAACCACTGTACTGGTGAACGATGGCGCAGTGACCGCCCCTCATTTACTCAAAGCCTCCATCAACAATGGCGGTGATTTTGACGAGCAACACACAGAGGAATACCTGACTTATCCGCCAATTAAAAACGTACCGAAGAAGTATTGGGATATGGCGAAAGAAGGCATGCGTCGGGTAAACCATGGCGTCCGAGGCACGGCTCGCCGTTCATTTTACGATATGGACTACGAAACAGCGGGTAAATCCGGTACCGCTCAGGTATTTGGCTTGGCTGAAGACGAAGAGTACAAGGCAGATGAAATCGCCGAACACTTGCGAGACCACGCCTTATTTACGGGTTTTGCACCGTTTGATGAGCCAAAAGTGGTCGTGACTGTGGTACTCGAAAACGCCGGTGGTGGTTCAAGTAACGGCGCACCAGTAGCGAGAAAGATCTTTGACCGAGTAGTACTTGGTCCTGAAAAGATCGAGCCTGAAGAAGATGAAAGCAACGTGAAGAAAGAGGCAACGCAATAATGAAAATGGATCCCTCTACAGGTAAAAACCGAGCCCTGTTTGAACGCTTCCATATTGACTTGCCACTTCTACTTGGCATTTTAGCCCTGATGGCATTTGGCTTAGTGATCATGTACAGCGCCAGCGGTCAAAGCCTGGCAATGATGGATCGCCAAGCCATGCGTATGGTGCTCTCGCTTGTGGTGATGATAGCGCTGGCACAACTTTCACCGCGTACTTACGAGAGCCTTGCTCCTATAATGTTTGCGTCAGGAGTTATCCTGCTTTTTGGCGTGCTGTTTTTTGGCGAAGCGTCCAAAGGTGCCCAACGTTGGCTAAACCTTGGTTTCGTCCGATTTCAGCCATCTGAATTACTCAAGCTAGCCGTGCCGCTTATGGTAGCTCGCTATATTGGTCGACAGCCACTTCCGCCAACCTTTAAGACCCTACTGATAGCCTTGGTGATGGTGTGTGTTCCGACAATCTTGATTGCCAAACAACCTGACTTAGGAACCTCAATCCTGATCGCTGCATCCGGTATTTTTGTTATCTTCCTTGCCGGCATCAGCTGGAGAATCATCGCGGCTGCGGCTATTGCTCTGGGTGGCTTTATTCCAATTCTGTGGTTCTTCCTGATGCGTGAGTATCAGAAGACTCGGGTACGAACCTTGTTTAACCCAGAGTCCGATCCCTTAGGCGCTGGCTACCATATCATCCAGAGTAAAATTGCGATCGGTTCTGGTGGTATTTCAGGTAAGGGCTGGTTACAAGGCACGCAGTCTCAACTGGAGTTTCTTCCCGAGCGACACACTGACTTTATCTTTGCAGTAATTGCTGAAGAATGGGGTATGATTGGCTTTCTTTGCTTATTAGCCATCTATCTCTTTATTATTGGTCGAGGCCTGTATCTTGCCAGTCAAGCGCAGACCGCATTTGGACGAATGATGGCAGGCAGTATTGTACTTAGCTTTTTTGTGTATATTTTCGTAAATATCGGCATGGTAAGTGGTATCTTGCCCGTCGTAGGCGTACCGTTACCTCTGATCAGTTACGGTGGTACTTCCATGGTGACCTTGATGGCAGGCTTTGGTATTTTAATGTCGATTCATACGCACAGAAAAGCATTCTCTAAGGCGACCTAGACATGCAAAAACGCGCTTTATATTCCTTAGTTTTTTCTGCAGTTATTTTGGCTGGCTGTTCATCAACCAGCCAGAAAACTCAGCAAGATGGCCGCTACGAACTTGAGTCTGATGTCGCGCCAGACACACCACTTTCAGTGGATCATATTGAAGACGCCTACCCAAAGTATGAGCCATACAGCTTAGGCGGCAACAGAGATTACCATCTCCTCGGTAAGAACTACCAAATTGTACGCGACGCGAAAGGCTTTACCCAACAAGGGCGAGCGTCCTGGTATGGTAAGAAGTTTCAGGGTCATTTGACGTCCAACGGTGAAATCTACGACATGTACTCAATGACAGCGGCACACAAAACGCTGCCTCTGCCTAGTTACGTCAAAGTGACCAACACCGATAACGGCAAAACAACGGTAGTACGCGTAAATGACCGAGGTCCATTCCACGATGGCCGAATTATTGATTTAAGCTATGCGGCGGCACATAAGTTAGACGTACTGAAAACTGGCACCGCGAATGTAAAAATTGAAGTCATCAGCGTAGATAAACCGACCGACAAAAAGTCTTTGGACGAACATCCTAAATACGTAATTCAGGTCGCATCTTCAAAAAATGAAAATCGCGCCCGAACTTTAGGCTCAGAACTCGGTCAAAAGCTGGATACGGATACTTTCCTTGAAAATGCGAAAGAGTCGTATCGCTTGTTATTAGGCCCGTTTAGTGACTATTCCCTGACGCAAGCCACACTGGATAAAGTAAAATTGCTCGGCTATTCGTCTGCATTTATTAAAAAACACAACACTGTAAAATGACGTAGGTTCATGGATTTCTCATTGAATCCCCTCTGATTATCGCTGGGGATTCTGATAAGATGTCCGCAGTTAAACCCAAAAATTTGAATTACCATGAATAAAAATAAGTTTGTGAAATCTATTCTCGTCTCATCCGTTGTTCTTTCAGCAACCTTTGCTCAATCAGCTCTTGCCGCACCGATCGTGGTACCAGACTCTCCTCAAATCGCAGCGAAAGGCTACGTACTGATGGATTACCATTCAGGTAAAGTACTGGCAGAGAAAGAGATGAACACAAAATTGTCTCCTGCTAGTCTGACCAAAATGATGACCAGCTACGTTATTGGCCAAGAGCTAGCACGTGGTAATATTTCAGAAGATGATGATGTCACCATCAGTAAGAACGCATGGGCGAAAAACTTCCCGGACTCTTCAAAGATGTTCGTCGAAGTGGGCACCACTGTAAAAGTCAGAGACCTTAACCGCGGTATTATCATCCAGTCTGGTAACGATGCGTGTGTAGCAATGGCCGAACATATTGCTGGCTCGGAAGATGCCTTCGTTGATCTAATGAATGCATGGGGTAACACGCTGGGTATGACCAACTCGCACTTTGCCAACGTGCACGGTTTAGATAACCCAGAACTTTACTCAACGCCATACGACATGGCACTGCTAGGTAAAGCGCTTATCCGTGATGTACCAAATGAGTACCGCGTTTACGCTGAGAAGAAATTCACCTACAACGGCATTACCCAATACAACCGTAACGGCTTGCTTTGGGATAAGAGCATGAACGTTGACGGTATCAAAACAGGCCACACAAGTAACGCTGGTTACAGCTTGGTAAGCTCTGCGACTGAAGGCCAAATGCGTCTGGTTGCGGTAGTGATGGGCACTAAAGATGCCAACGCTCGTAAATCAGAAAGTAAAAAGCTGCTAAGTTACGGCTTCCGCTTCTTCGAAACCGTTGCTCCACACAAAGCGGGTGAAACGTTCGTAGAAGAAAAAGTATGGATGGGTAACAAAGACACGGTTGCACTGGGTCTGGATAAAGATACTTACGTAACCCTTCCACGTGGTGAAGCTAAGAATCTAAAAGCAAGCTTCGTACTTGAAAAAGAGCTAGAAGCCCCAATTAATAAAGGTGATGTAGTTGGTAAGCTATACTATCAGATCGATGGTGAAGATATTGCCGAGTACCCGCTAATGGCGCTGGAAACCGTAGAACAAGGCAGCCTGTTTAGCCGTATGTGGGATTACATCGTATTGTTAGTTAAGAGCTTCTTCTAAAACGGCTCAAAATTAACCAACCGATTCTTAAAGCCGCCGACTATGGCGGCTTTTTAAGTACCTTGAGTTCACCTTAAATTGACTGTACTATTTCGCACCGCAACGAATACCAACTGGAGTTACCGATATGCTAACCATCAACTCTGATGCTAAATTAAAAGACCTGCTTGAGTTCCCTTGTTCTTTTACTTACAAGGTAATGGGTCATGCAAAGCCTGAGCTTCCAGAACTTGTTCTTGAAGTCATTCAGCGCCATGCACCAGGTGACTACAGCCCAACAGTAAAACCTAGTGCGAAGGGCAACTACCACTCGGTGTCTATCAATATTACAGCGACGTCAATCGAGCAGGTTGAAGTCCTTTATAAAGAATTAGGCGAAATCGACATCGTTCGTATGGTTCTATAAATATTTGATAAATTAAATTTTTTTTGAAAGCAGCTTCGGCTGCTTTCTTTTTATATATCAACAAGATAGTAAAAAGTCACTCACCTTTGAGTTAAAAAACTGTTACTCAACGGTAGAGTAGAAGGATTATCCAGTTTATAATCCAAACACTTTATATAATCGCGACAGGAAATGCCATGCAACACCAACTTGTTGTAAAACGACTTGGCCGCCAGGACTATGAGCCCGTATGGAAGGCAATGCATGAGTTCACAGACCAACGTACAGAAGAGACACCTGATGAAGTTTGGCTGGTTGAACATAACCCAGTATTTACCCAGGGTCAGGCTGGTAAAGCTGAGCACCTAATCAACACTGGTGATATTCCTGTCGTACAAAGTGACCGAGGTGGTCAGGTGACCTATCATGGTCCGGGCCAGTTAGTGGCTTACTTTTTGATTAACCTGCGTCGCAAGAAATTAGGCGTACGAGATCTCGTTACCAATATAGAGAACCTCGTGATCAACACGCTAAAAGCATACAATATCGACTCTGCAGCAAGACCAGACGCTCCTGGTGTCTACGTCGATAGTAAAAAAATATGCTCTCTCGGCTTACGTATTCGTAAAGGCTGTTCCTTTCATGGCCTCGCCTTAAACGTCAATATGGATTTAACACCATTCCTGCGCATTAACCCTTGCGGGTATCAAGGCATGGAAATGGTTCAGGTCAGCCAAGTGGGTGGACCGGACAATGTGGAAGCTGTAGAAAAGCAACTAATACAAGAACTCGTTACTTTGCTCGACTACGAGCAAGTGGAATTCAGCACAGAAGCACCTTCTCAAGGTAATAAAGCATGAGCAAACCAATCCAGATGGAAAAAGGCGTTAAATACCGTGACGCCGAAAAAATGGCATTGATTCCAGTAAAGAATATGCCTTCAGAGCAGAAAGAAGTGCTGCGTAAGCCTGATTGGATGAAAATCAAGCTACCAGCCGATAGCCAACGAATCCAAGACATCAAAGCAGCAATGCGTAAGAATAAGCTTCACTCTGTATGTGAAGAAGCCTCTTGCCCTAACCTGGCTGAGTGTTTTAACCACGGTACTGCGACCTTTATGATCCTGGGCGCAATCTGTACTCGTCGTTGTCCTTTCTGTGACGTTGCTCATGGCCGTCCATTACCACCAGAAGCAGAAGAACCACAAAAGCTGGCGAAAACCATCGCAGATATGAAGCTGAAGTATGTGGTAATTACTTCTGTAGACCGTGATGATCTGCGTGACGGTGGTGCACAACACTTCGCTGACTGTAACCGCGAGATCCGTGCGTTGAACCCTAACATCAAGATTGAAACTCTGGTTCCTGACTTCCGTGGTCGTATGGACGTTGCGCTGGATCTGATGAAAGATAACCCGCCAGATGTATTCAACCACAACCTTGAAACGGCGCCACGTCTTTACCGCAAAGCTCGTCCGGGTGCAAACTACAAGTGGTCTCTGCAACTGTTGAAGAAATTCAAAGAACAGCACCCAGATGTACCGACTAAATCAGGTCTGATGATGGGTCTTGGTGAGACTAAAGAAGAGATCGTCGAAGTACTGAAAGATCTGCGCGAACACGGCGTAACGATGCTAACGCTTGGTCAGTACCTGGCACCAAGCCGTCACCACCTGCCAGTAGAACGTTACGTTCCACCATCAGAGTTTGATGAGCTTAAAGAGATCGCGCTGGAACTTGGTTTTACACACGCAGCGTGTGGCCCATTTGTTCGCTCTTCATACCATGCCGATATGCAGGCTCAAGGTATCGAAATCAAGTAATCAATTGATTATTAAGACTAAAAAGGTTGGCACTTCGCCAACCTTTTTTGTATCTGGCAAATGATGATAAAAAGCTACTCCACCACCGTCATTCTGAACAGCGACGAAGGAGCGTGATTCAGAATCTGTTTTCAGAGTACTGATGACTTTGGGGGGAAACTTTGAGTAAAAGAGTGTGCCGCAACAAGATTCCTGATCTCGCCTAGGCTCGTCGGAATGACGTGGTTTAGATATAAAATAAAGGGACAGTGTCGGTAGCCATCCTCTTACCTTCCGCACCCTTCACTATAGGGAATACCGAACTCATTCCAAACACCAGAAAAACAAAAAGGCCCTCAAATTGAGGACCTTAATATTTAATTTTCAAAATAGATGAGTCGAGTTCTAGGAGAACACACGGAGTTTGCGCGAGCAAATGAGTATGTTCGACACCGAAATCGGCTCACTCTATGAAGAACAATTATGCGTAAACTGGTAGACGCTTACAGATATCTAGAACTTTCTGTTTTGTCGCTTCGATAACTTCTTCGTTGTCGATGCTATCAAGAACGTCACACATCCAGTTCGCTAGCTCTTTTGCGTCTTCTACTGTGAAGCCACGGCGAGTGATTGCTGGTGTACCAACACGGATACCAGACGTTACGAATGGGCTACGTGGATCATTTGGTACTGAGTTTTTGTTTACTGTGATGTTCGCTGCACCTAGTGCTGCGTCCGCTTCTTTACCAGTAATGTTCTTGTCGATTAGATCAACTAGGAACAGGTGATTTTCTGTACCGTTAGAAACGATTTTGTAACCGCGCTCTTGGAACTGAGCAACCATTGCTTTCGCGTTTTCAACTACGCGAGCTTGGTATGCTTTAAATTCAGGTTCCATAGCTTCTTTGAACGCTACTGCTTTACCAGCGATAACGTGCATTAGAGGACCACCTTGACCACCAGGGAAAACAGCTGAGTTCAGCTTTTTGTACATGTCTTCGCCAGCGTTAGACAGGATAAGACCACCACGTGGACCTGCTAGTGTTTTGTGCGTCGTTGTTGTTACAACGTGTGCGTATGGTACTGGTGTTGGGTAAACGCCTGCTGCGATAAGGCCAGCAACGTGAGCCATATCTACGAATAGGTAAGCATCAACTTTGTCTGCAATTTCACGCATGCGTTTCCAATCAACGATTTGAGAGTAAGCTGAGAAACCACCGATGATCATCTTAGGCTTGTGCTCAATTGCAAGCGCTTCCATCTCGTCGTAGTTGATTTGACCAGCTTCGTCGATACCGTAAGGGATAACGTTGTAGTGCTTACCAGAGAAGTTTACTGGTGAACCGTGAGTCAGGTGACCACCGTGTGCCAGGCTCATGCCTAATACTGTATCGCCTGGGTTCAGAAGCGCCATGTATACTGCGCTGTTTGCTTGAGAACCAGAGTGAGGCTGTACGTTTGCGTATTCACAACCGAATAGTTCACATGCACGATCGATTGCTAATTGTTCCGCTTTATCTACGTACTCACAACCGCCGTAGTAACGCTTGCCTGGGTAGCCTTCAGCGTATTTGTTCGTTAGCTGAGAACCTTGAGCTTCCATTACACGTGGGCTTGTGTAGTTTTCAGAAGCGATAAGTTCAATGTGTTCTTCCTGGCGAAGAGTTTCTTCCTGGATAGCTGCGAACAGTTCCGCATCGTAATCTGCGATGTTCATATCACGCTTAAGCATCTGTATCTCCTGACTCAGATTAGTACTGAAATTGGCAAAAAAACTGTTTAATGACCGAGCGCAAACGTTTTCGTCGACCTAATGGCGCGCATTTTACATAATTTGATCTGGGTCATAAAGAGAAAATTTAAATTTTTCTCATGCAGTTTTTTCATGATGACGGGTAATAAATATCATGCCGATGTTGCAATTGTTTAAACGACACGCATTACTGTCAATTTTGTGCTTTACACCCTGTAAAACAGCAATTACATAGGTTTACCGTAAATTTTAGCCTCTAGCTACCGAAAAGATCATCTTTTTACTATTATGCTCGCCTTATTTCTCACCGATAACTGCAACTTTGATGGAAAAACACTCAAGAAAAGAAGACTGGGTAGCGATTCTTACCGGGACCTTTTTGGTTGCCCAAGGCGTTTTCTTTCTTCAATCCGCGCAACTCCTTACAGGAGGTACAACAGGATTGGCTTTGCTTATCAGTCAATTTACACCTTTTACCTTTGGTGTGCTGTACTTTTTAACTAACTGCCCTTTTTATCTGTTAGCTTGGAAACGCTTTGGACGTCACTTTGCCATCAATAGTGTTATTTCTGGTGCTTTAGTTTCAATTTTTGCCGATCATCTTTATTTACTGATTTCATTAGAGTCAGTCAATGATATCTATTGTGCTGTCGCTGGCGGACTATTAATGGGGTTAGGTATGCTGATCTTATTCCGTCATCGTTCTAGTCTGGGTGGCTTTAACGTGTTGTGCTTGTTTATCCAGGACAAATTCGGCATTTCAGTCGGAAAAAGTCAGATGGCAATTGATGTGTGTATTGTATTGGCGTCGATGTTCTTTGTCTCACCTTGGGTCATCGCTTTGTCAGCCTTAGGGGCGTTTGCGCTCAATCTGGTACTCGCCATGAACCACAAACCACATAGATACTCTGTCACCTATGGCTCTCAGTAACCCCGACGAAAAAAGGCTTTGGGGAGCATTCCAAAGCCTTTAGTGGGGGAGACAATCTCAGGAAAAGTTAAGTTACTCTTCAATCAACAAAATTCGTGTTTCATACGGACGCAGTGTTTGATGTCGAGAGGCAACCGCACTTGCCGAATTATGGTAGTTGGACAACAAACACTTCGCTTCCGCCACCTCAAAGCGCTCTGGCAAGACACATTCCACCTCTTCCCCATAGTAATTATTGATACACAACAACGTCTGGGATTCATTCTGGCGAGCGTAAGCAAAAATACGTGAATGTTCCGGCAGCAAATCTTCATAGCTGCCGTCCGTGATGACCGGGACCTGTTTGCGCAGCTCAATTAAGCGCTTGTAGAAATAAAATACGGAGTTTAAATCTGCTACAGCAGACTCGGCATTGATTTGCGGATAATTCTGCGCGACTTCGAGCCAAGGCGTTCCTTTGGTGAAACCAGCATGCAGTTGGCCATTCCATTGCATAGGCGTTCGCGAGTTATCACGAGACTTCTGAGCCAGAATAGCCATCATCTCTTGGTGTGAAACCCCATCACGATTGACCATAATGTCGTACATGTTGGTACTTTCGACATCGCGATATTGACTGATCTCGGTATAACCCGGATTGGTCATGCCAATCTCTTCACCCTGATAAACATAAGGCGTGCCCTGCATCATGTGGACAGACGCAGCCAACATCTTCGCCGATTCAACACGGTAGTGCTGATCATCGCCTAGCCGGCTGACCACACGTGGTTGATCGTGGTTACACCAGAACAGCGCTCCCCAGCCTTTACCGTTTAACCCTGTCTGCCAGTGATTAAAGATTTGTTTGAGCTGAAGAAAGTCAAACGGTGCTTTGGTCCACTTCTCTCCATTAGGGTAATCCACTTTCAGATGGTGGAAATTGAACACCATAGACAGCTCTTTACCATCTAAAGAGGAGTATTGCTGACAGTGCTCAAGGGTTGTCGAAGACATTTCTCCAACCGTTACACTGCCGTACTTCTGAAATACCGCTTGGCTGACCTCCTGCAAGTACTCATGCACTCGTGGACCATCAGTATAAAAACGACGTCCATCGCCAATATCATCACTTGGGAAATTTTGTTGCTTGGAAATCAGATTAATCACATCCAGACGGAAACCATCCACGCCCTTCTCTGCCCAAAAGCTGATCACGTCTTTGACTTCTTCACGCACTACCGGATTTTCCCAGTTTAAATCCGCTTGCTCTTTGGCAAACAGGTGCAAGTAGTACTGACCGGTTGCTTCATCCAGCTCCCATGCGTTACCACCAAACTTGGATTGCCAGTTGTTGGGCTCTGCCCCCTCTACCGGATCTTTCCAGATGTAATAATCACGATATGGACTGTTTTTGTCACCCAGCGCAGACTGGAACCATTTGTGCTCAGTCGAGGTATGATTGACGACGATATCCATGATAATTCGGATACCCAGCTGGTGCGCCTCCACCAATAACTCATCAAAGTCAGCCATGGTGCCGAAGTCAGGATTGATCGAGTAGTAATCGGATATATCGTAGCCGTTGTCGATCATTGGCGATGCATACACAGGCGTTAGCCAAATCGCATCCACACCAAGGTGTTTTAAATAATCCAGTTTAGAAATGATCCCTTTGATATCACCCGTACCTTTGCTGTCACTATCGCAAAAACTCTTCGGGTAAATTTGGTAGATTGTTGCGGTTTTCCACCAGCTGTTATCTTGCTTGGTCATTGCCATTTCTAACACCCACTTACCATTAAATTAAAAAGTCACCATGACAATCATGGTTAAAGATCAAGCACTCCTGAGCTCAAAATGACGTAGTCAGGAATGGCTTTTTTAAATTGGGGAAACAAAGCGATGGCATGACATTCTCCGTTGCCATCGCTGATTTAAGTTTGTTATGCGTTTGCCGTTTCAAGTTCACCTTTCGCTTTTGCGCGCTTATAAAGAATCAGCGTCAAGCCAGCTGGGACCACTATCGCCACCAACATTGCTAATGCGAACACACCCCAGAACTGAGGCTGAATAGATAAGATGCCCGGCAAACCACCCACACCGATACCGTTCGCCATTACGCCAGCGCTACCACAAACTGCCGCCGCACAAGCACTACCAATCATTGCGCTTAGCATTGGGAATTTGTATTTCAGGTTGATACCGTACATCGCAGGCTCAGTAACGCCCAGATAAGCGGAGATTGCCGCCGGAACGGAGATTTCACGCTCGTCTTGTTTTTTACTGATGATAATGATGCCAACCACTGCGGATGCCTGAGCAATGTTTGAAAGTGCAATCAGAGGCCAGATTGGGGTACCGCCAAGCTCTTGCATCAGCTGTAAATCAACGGCGTTGGTGGTGTGGTGAATACCTGTGATAACCAATGGCGCGTACAAGAAGCCGAAGACTGTCGAGCCAATGATCGCAAAGTCTCCCGTCATGGCAGCCTTGGCAGCGAACGCCACACCGTTACCTAGCATGCGGCCAAATGGACCGATAATAGAGTGCGCCAGAATCACCGAGATAATGATGGAAACAAATGGCACCACAACCAGATACAAGTAAGACGGAGTGATACGTTTAAGGTATTTTTCGATATACGCCAACGCGATACCCGCAAGCATGGCAGGAATCACCTGTGCCTGATAGCCCACTTTTTCAATCACAAACCAACCGAAATCCCACACTTCCGGCGCTTGTTTACCGATCAAATAGGCGTTCATCAATTGTGGAGAGACCAGAGTCACACCAAGCGTGATCCCCAGAATCGGCGTACCACCGAGCTTTCTCACCGTTGACCAACAGACGCCAACAGGTAGGAAGAAGAAGATCGCTTCACCAATCAGCCATAGGAATGAATGGACCGTCGCCCAGAACTGACTGATTTCGGTCAACGTTTGGCCATCAAACATCTTGATATCGCCAATCACATTACGGAAACCAAGAATCAGACCACCAGTGATGATAGCTGGTAGCAGAGGCACGAAGATTTCAGCAAGGTGAGAGATGCCACGCTCAACGATGTTCATGTTCTGACGCGCGGCATTTTTTGATTCATCTTTGCTGGCTTCGCTTTTACCCGTCATCTCGATCAGTACCTTGTACACTTCATCGACTTCAGTACCGATAACGACCTGGAATTGACCTGCGTTGGTAAAGCAACCTTTAACTATTGGCAGTGCTTCTAACTGCTTAATATCCGCCTGCTCAGTTTTATTCAGTACAAAACGTAAACGAGTTAAGCAGTGGCTTACACTCGCAATATTGTCTGGCCCACCGACCAACTCAATAAGACGCTGTACATCTTGACGCGCAATCTTACTCATAACTTTGCCCACCCTGTATTGGATATGTTTAACTTTTCTTTGTATTTATTATTGATGGGAACATTCCCACGAAGTGGTTTTATATTGCCACCTGATGATAAAAAACAAAATGGGAACAGTCCCATTAATTGAAAAGGATCACAAACTAAGTCTAGAGCAGAATGCCTATTATGCGACTATCGCATATCGATGCGCCACTATTGACTAACCGGCTTCTGGGTGAAGTGCATTAAAGATTGGTTACCATTCAACTGATTAATCAGCATGTTAGCGGCTTTTTGACCAGCATGTGCATAGCCAGGATCGACACTGAAGATATTAGGAAAGAGGAAAGAAAGGAGTTCATTGCCGCCCACGCCCGTTACGACGACGTCTTCACGCCCTAACTCTTGTAGACGTTTGATGACACCAAGCGCAAGCGTATCACTGGCACACACAATGGCTTGAGTGTCTTGTTGTAAAACTTGGTCCACCAGCTGATAGGCACTCTCATGGCTAAGCGCTCCCGTTTGAAAACAAGGTTGGATATTCCTGCGCTGACACCACAACTGGTAAGCATTCAAACGTGCAAAGCCCGTTGTTCTGTCGTCAGAATCCACACCAATGTAGGCAATACGAGAAAGCGACTGCTGCTCTAAATGAGAGAGAGCCATATCGATAATGCCTTGGTTATCATAATTTATGGAGGAGACATCACTCGTGTCCATGGCAATCACCACAATGCGACTGCCCCACTCAGCCAGCGCCTTCTCATCGCAACCTGTAAAACCAAATACAATCACGCCATCTACATTGCGACGTCGAAGAACCTCAAGGTGCTCAATGGTTTTTTGGCGATCAAACTGGCTTTCCATGATCACCACATCATAACCAGCAGAATATAACTCACTGAGCATGGTGCCTACCGCTTGGTTTTCTGATGGCGAGTCTAAACGCGAAATAATCACCCCGACGACCTTTTGTCGGCCGCCACGCATTGACTGCGCGGATTTAGAAGGAACATAGCCTGAATCACTAATGACTTTTTCCACCTTCTCGCGCGTTTCTGGCTTTACCTTGGGGTCGTTCGTGAGCACACGACTTACCGTCGACTTACCAACGCCGGCCAGTTTTGCGATATCAAGAATGGTGAGTTTTTTGTTCATAGGTGATCAAACTAAAGTGGGTAGAAACTTAGATAAATGAACTTTAACAACAAATAGAGAAAAGGGAAGCCAGTGCTTCCCTTTAAAAATATAGCGATGATGTTATTTGTTTAAATATGCAGGAACGTCAGCAATGCTATCCAATACTACCGTCGCTAGCGCTTCACCCTGTTCAGTAATTGGTTTTCCGGTACGTACAAGAATCTTGGTCCCTACACCAGCCGCTTCTGCTGCCATCATGTCTTCCGCTTTATCACCAATCATGACCGAGTTTTCCATGTCGATCTTAAGGAAGTCACGTGCAGAAATGAACATCCCCGGCTTTGGCTTACGGCAATCACAATCTTGCTTGTATTCGCCAATCCCCTCTTCAGGGTGATGCGGGCAGTAATAGAAGCCATCAAACTCGACACCGTGATCTACGAAGTTCCAATCCATCCATTGAGTCAGAGATAAAAATCGGTCTTCACTGAATTTACCGCGTGCGATGCCAGATTGATTCGTCACAAGAACCAACATGTAACCTTGGTCTTTCAGCGCTTTCGTCGCTTCAAACACACCGTCAATGTACTCAAAATCATGTTCGTCATGAACGTAACCATGATCGACGTTAATCACGCCATCACGGTCGATAAAAACAGCAGGTTTTGCCAAAACGTATTTCTCTATTAACTCGGTTTAAGCAGATTATTACATACCTTATAAACTTCAACACTATCTATTTAGATTGACATTGCGACAAATCAGCACGCTACATCGCAAGAATCGTTGAATATCGGGGGCTTCCACCTAATGTTCGAAAAAACACCTCTGATATCATCACATTCCTATATCAGAACGTTTGCACATTTAGACGTCTAGACGTAAAAATATCTATTGACTTCAATCTTCTTAACCCATAGCATCAACTGAAAATTGAGATAGAGCTCAAAATTAAGTTCTGTCAAAAGCCGTTTTTGACAACGAAGTTCCCCATATCTCTATGCAGGTTGAAACATGATAGAAATAGAAAACGTCAATAAAGTGTTCTACCAGGGCAATAAAGAAATTCTGGCTCTGAAAGACATTAACCTACATATCGCCAAGGGCACCATCTTTGGGGTGATCGGCTCGTCAGGTGCTGGTAAAAGTACTCTGATTCGCTGTGTGAACATGTTAGAGGCTCCGACCTCTGGCTCCATCATCGTAGATGGCGTTGACCTGACCAAACTAAGCAAAACACAACTGGTAGAAACTCGTCGTAATATCGGCATGATTTTCCAGCACTTTAACCTGCTGTCGTCTCGTACCGTTTTCGACAACGTTGCACTACCTCTTGAACTCGCAGGTAAAGATAAATCGCATATCAATGCGAAAGTCACTGAACTACTGAAACTAGTAGGGTTAGAAGACAAACATGAAAGCTACCCAGCTAACTTAAGTGGCGGCCAAAAGCAGCGTGTAGCCATTGCTCGTGCATTAGCCTCTGATCCAAGCGTGCTATTGTGTGATGAAGCCACCAGCGCACTGGATCCGGCAACGACTCAATCAATCCTTGAGTTATTAAAGAAGATCAACCGTAAACTCAACATCACTATTTTGCTTATCACGCATGAAATGGAAGTGGTAAAAAGCATCTGTCACGAAGTGGCGATCATCGGTGGTGGTGAACTGGTTGAGAAAGGCACCGTGGGTGAAATTTTTGCTCACCCGAAAACAGAACTGGCGCACGAGTTCATTCGCTCGACTCTGGATCTGTCTATTCCTGAAGATTACCAGGCTCGACTTCAATCAAGCCGTATTGAGGGCAGCTACCCGCTAGTCCGTATGGAGTTCACAGGCGCAACGGTTGACGCTCCATTGATGTCTCAGATTTCACGCAAATACAATATTGATGTAAGTATCCTAAGTTCAGATCTTGATTACGCCGGTGGCGTGAAATTCGGCATGATGGTCGCTGAACTGTTTGGTAATGAACAAGATGACAACGCAGCAATCGAATACCTGCGTGAGCACAACGTGAAAGTAGAGGTACTTGGTTATGTCCTTTAATACTGTTTCTGAGTGGCTAAGCCTAAACAGCAACCTTCTTCTGGGTGCAACCTGGGAAACGGTATACATGGTGGCCGTTGCTGGCATCGTTGGCTTCGCTGTCGGTATCCCTTTAGGGGTCATTCTGCATATTACTAAAAAAGGTGGCCTGCTTGAGAATACTAAACTCAATGGCATTCTCGGCGCTATTGTCAACGTGGGCCGTTCAGTACCCTTCCTTGTACTGATGGTTGCAATCATCCCAGTGACTAAAATGCTGGTCGGTACCTTTATTGGTACAACCGCAGCCATCGTACCGTTAACCATTGGTGCCATTCCGTTTGTTGCGCGTCTTATCGAAGGTGCTCTACTTGAAGTACCAACGGGCTTAGTGGAAGCAGCACAATCTATGGGTGCAACACCAGTACAAATCATAACAAAAGTTCTGCTACCTGAAGCAATGCCGACTATTGTTAACTCAGTAACAATCACACTCGTAACCTTGGTCAGCTACTCTGCGATGGCAGGTACTGTTGGTGGCGGTGGCCTTGGCGACGTGGCAATTCGATACGGTTTCCACCGCTACGATGTCACCATCATGGCTGTTACCGTGGTAATGCTCATTGTTCTGGTACAAATTATTCAGTCTATCGGCGACGCAGTGGTACGCCGCGTGGACCACAGATAAGCATCAAATTACATAAATTATAAGGAGATACCGATGAAATTTAGCCTTAAAGGTCTTTTGACTGTCGTAACCGCCGCTTCTGCTCTAGCACTTGCTGGTTGTGGTGATAAAGAAGTTGATGTCAACAAAGTAAAAGTTGGTGTAATCGCTGGCTCTGAAGCACAGGTTGCGGAAGTTGCAGCTAAAATTGCTAAAGAAAAATACAACCTCGATGTTGAGCTGGTCACTTTTACTGACTACGTTACTCCAAACGCAGCACTAGATGACGGTTCAGTTGACGCTAACGCATTCCAACACAAGCCATACCTGGATCAACAAATTAAAGACCGTGGCTACAAACTGGCTATCGCAGGTAACACGTTCGTTTACCCAATTGCTGGTTACTCAAAGCAAGTTAAATCGGTTGACGAAATCCAAGATGGTGCGCGTATCGCAGTACCAAACGACCCAACTAACCTAGGTCGCTCACTGATTCTTCTGGAGCAACAAGGCTTGATTGAGCTACGCGATGGCGTTGGTCTACTGGCAACAGTACGTGACATCGTAGGTAACCCTAAAAACATCGAAATCATTGAACTTGAAGCGCCACAACTTCCACGTTCATTGGATGACGTAACGCTATCTATCATCAATACCACTTACGCAAGCTCAATTGACCTATCTCCAGAGCGTGACGGCGTATTCGTTGAGGGCAAAGAGTCCCCATATGTAAACCTGGTTGTAGCACGTGAAGAAAACGTAAACGCTGAAAACGTACAAAACTTCGTAAAAGCTTACCAAACTGAAGAAGTTTACGAAGCAGCGAAAGAACTATTCAAAGGCGGCGTTGTAAAAGGCTGGTAATATAACCAGTCGCTGTCAATAAACGCAAAAAGGGCTGATGTGCAAACATCAGCCCTTTTACTATATATACTTATCTACAAACCTACGTAAGAAAGTGGTCATACTTAATTATAGAGAACCAGAAAACAGGCATCGAACACAAACACGCATCAACCCATCCATGGGGCTTCGATTTGCCATCCATGGCAAATAGAGTTTGTTTATCAAACCCTGTTTCCTGACCCGTTAATTTTCCAGATTGGTATTAGACAGTCCCAAACGGCTACTTGAGATGGTCCCAAGAGATATTCGAAACAATTCTGCAGTCATCGCACTTAAAGTAGAAGATGTCATGCAAGGGCTCATCTAATAGCCAGTCCCCACCACACTTCGGGCACTTACGCGCTTTTTCACTTTCAAGAGACTGACCGCCCACGCGGTACTGGTAATAGTAGGTTGGGATCTTAGTAATGTATTCAATACGACCGCGTAAATCCCAACCTCGGCGAAACAGGACACTGTCGGAATCACATATCTCGTGCAGCGCGGCATGCTCAGCACGGCATCCACCCGCCATTTGAATTTCATCACACGCCTGCCATTCCGTTTGCCACTTAATGACGGCTTTATGGTCACCGTTTAGTGTTGGTTCATTACGATACAAAGGGATTGGCAATAAGGTTTCACCGCTGCGCAGTGGCGAACAAGTATGCACGTAAGTGGTATAAAGCACCTGCCAGCTTGGTGTATCGTCTTCTGCTGCTTGCTCAGAGTTAAGATCACGACCAAGCAAGCGCATTTTTGGCGCCAGCAAAGAGGCCTCTGACAAGCGGGTCATGCACACTTTGACAAAGTCTGAATGGTATCGCGGGTGCAGGCTCTCTTGCTCGGGGCAAACCACACGTACAAAAAACTCGCCATCGCCCATCACAATAGGAAATTCTCGACCGAGTACCTGGCCGTTATAACGAAGCGCATCCATCAACCCATTGATAGCCTTATCCACTGCGCTGACGGTAGTGTTATCAAAGCACTCAAACTGCAACTCAACAACGTACATACTTACACCACGACCTCTAGGTTAGCGAGAAACTCACTGACATTATCGGCCAGTACATCACGCTGAGAAGTACCCAGTCGCTCAAGAATGACGTTGCCCGTCAAGTTACAGATAGAAATAACATCCAGCTCTGCGTCTGTTGCAGCAATAAAAACGGTTGGTTTAAGCTTAAGACGACGCTGTGTCACTAAATGACCAAGAATATTTTCTTGCAGACGATCAAAATCATCATCGCTCCACACCTGTAATAGAGTGAGTTCATTCCCCTTCCAGGTCGCTTCCATGTCCGCGCTGTATTGCGAACCATAAAACGTTTTAATGTCATCGTGTAACGTCAGTTCAATCGCATTTTCAACATTGGTGAAATCCGCTTGCTCTTCACGCAGGCACGCTTTCCATAAGACCGCCCCATCACGTTTCTCTTCAACACATGGTGATACAAGATCAGCAAGCTCCTCACTGCTTGGCAATTCATTGTGCTTAGTTTGCCAGGCTTGTTGGTAGCGCAGGCTAAAATCTTGTAGCGCCTGAGTAACGGTTTGGGTCATGAAGCTCTCCTATTCCTTGTTTGTCTTCTAGCAATATTTGCCAGATAGCAATTAATCAGCGGATTCAGTAAAATTCTCTCCATTCTAATCGAAAACGACCACAAAGTATGAGCAAATATTCTGACGCTAAAGAGCTTGCAGGGCTGACTCTGGGTAAAAAGACCGAGTACGCGAACCAATACGACGCGAGCTTGCTGCAACCTGTCCCGCGTAGCCTGAACCGTGATGATCTTGAGTTAGGTGATGACCTGCCGTTTATGGGCCATGACATCTGGACCTTATATGAGCTGTCGTGGCTAAATAGCAAAGGCCTGCCACAAGTGGCCGTTGCAGAAGTGTACATTCCTGCGACCAGCGCTAACTTAATTGAGTCCAAGTCATTTAAGCTGTATCTGAACAGTTACAACCAAACTCGTTTTGCGAGTTGGCAGGAGGTTGCCGAGCGTTTAGTTCAGGATCTTTCGGCTTGTGCTGGTGAACAAGTCATCGTCGAAGTAAATCCGGTCACTCATTACACCAACCAGCCGATCGTCACGATGGAAGGTGAATGTATTGATGATCAAGACATTGAAATCAACAGCTACGATTTTGATGCATCCTTGCTGGAAGGCGCGGCTGGTGAAGAGCAAGTCGAAGAGACGCTACATAGCCACTTGCTGAAATCAAACTGCCTGATCACCAACCAGCCAGACTGGGGCAGCGTTGAAATTCGCTATCAGGGTGCGAAGCTAGACCGTGAGAAGCTGCTGCGCTACCTCGTTTCTTTCCGTGAGCACAATGAGTTTCATGAGCAATGTGTCGAGCGTATTTTCACTGACCTGATGAAATATTGTCACCCAAGCAAACTGACCGTGTTTGCTCGCTATACTCGCCGTGGTGGTTTGGATATCAACCCTTACCGCTCCACCGAGAACGCCAAGCCAGAGCACAACCACCGCATGGCTCGTCAGTAATTACTCAGTGGTAAAAACAAGTTCGGCAATCTATTGGATTGCCGAACGTTTTTAATACCTAAGCATGGTATTATCAAAAAATCTAAACCAGTTCGAGGGAACGAAAGGATGTTTTGGGACAGATCGCGTCTATTCAAATTGATTGGCTTTTTCTGCTTACTGCTGGCACAGCCGCTTCACGCGACCATTTTATCTTCCACTTTACTTAATGAAGCCCAACAACTGGCGGAAATCGATCCCTCACAAGCAAGACAAGCCGCAACCAACTACCTTTTGCAACGAGAGTTGATAGAACGCAGTGAAAGTGACGGTCCGTCTGCCATGTCTCGTGAGGAAACCGACCGCAGTATCCGAACCCCGAACAGCACCATCGAAGCACATAAAATTATTGCCCAAGCAAACTTCGCTTTGGGGGATGGCAGTGCAGCAATCAAAAGCCTCAATGAAGCGCAAACTCTGGCACAAAAATACGAGCTTCCATACCAGTATCTGGATGTGCAACTGATCCGAAACCAGATGATCTGGACTGGAAATAAAAATTACGCTGCTGCGGAAGAAGCTCTGGACCAAATAGAGAATACGCTTAATCAAGAGGATGCCGTTTTACAGCGTGCTGATAGCATTCGTTATCGCTTAGTCATGCAACGTGCGCTTTTAGAATCCTATCGTGGTGATAGTGTCAAAGCAGAAAGTTATTATGCGGAAGCCAAGGAGATGCTGGAACAAACTCGCTCCAGCTTGGCACTCATCGATTACTACACCACAGTTGGCGAGTTTTACCTCAACGAGAAAAAATACAATCTAGCGCTTTCTGAGCTTTTATACGGTTACTGGCAATCGATTGAAAGCGATAGTGGCGCCAGACTGGCCAAAGTTAACCGATTACTGGCAAGGCTATTCCAAGAGCGACGCGTATACGATAAAGCGGTCGAGTACTTATCTCAGGCTGCAGACTTTTACGACTCTTACCCAAATTCACCAATCCTGGCGGATGTGCTTGAGCAGATGGGTGACATTTACTTTTATCAGGGTAAATTTAACCTGGCACTGGTCCACTACTTCAATGTATTGGATCACGAGAGTACGAGTAAAAGTATCAACCGTATGATCAATATTCGTCTGAGTCTTGCCGCGACTTACCTTCAACTCTATAACTATGCTCTGGCGGGGCAATATCTGGACAGCTCGACGGAACTGCTCGAATATGCCGACATTCCAGCGCTTAAGGCCAAAGCTGCCCTGCTTCACTCGGGTCTTGCTTATCATCAGAATGACAGTAAAAGCGTCATCGAAAACGCGCAAAAAGCGCTCATGTTCATTGATGCTTCTGCTACAGGAAATAACTTTATTAAGCAGCAGTCTTACCGTTATCTTGGACTGGGCTATGAACAGGCAGGTGAATACCAGCTTTCGTTACAGGCATATAAAAAGTATACCAATTTAGTAAAACTGGAGCAGGTGCAGTTAAACCAGATCAGTGAAGATGCATTCCGTCAGCAAAAAGAGTTCGCAGAGCAGACTATTCACTACGTTGGCTTAACCGAGCGCTTGGCACTGGTTGAGGGAGAGCACCGTAAATTCCAAAAAATCTCTTTTGCTCTGTTTATTACCGTTTTAGTGATGTTTTTGTTCATCATGCGCCGTGGCGTCATCATTCAGCGTCAGTCGGGTCAGATAGATAAACTACGTAATGATCTGTTCACCCACTCACGATCTCGCCTGAATAACTTACGCATGTTGAATGTAAAACTGTCACGCTCGTTGAAGAAATCGAGTGACACCTTCGAACAGTGGCAGCTTGGCGAGTTAATCCACGAGCCACTCAATGACCGTCTGCGCTTTGTGATGATCGACCTGCCATTCTTACGCAGTATGTACGTTCAAAACGGTTATCAAGCCGGGCTGGAGTTAGAGCGAGCGTTTGGGGAGTTTCTGGCAGAAAAGATCAAAAAACCCGCACGTTTGTATCACTTCTCAGATGCGAACTTACTTTATATCGAACCCAACGCTGATAGAGATGCATCAGCAGAAATGATGTTTGATAAGTTTCAGGCTTGGGTGGATGACTTTGCTAACCAGCATAATGTCAATCGTACTATTCGCATGGGAATCAGTGACTACCCATTCCTGCCACGAGCTTATACGGCGATTAATGATGCGGAGCTACTGGATTTACTGCTTCTTGCTACGCATATTGCGCGTGAAATTAGCCTAAAAGACAAACAAAGCCACTGGGTATTCCTCAAAGCCATTGATAATGCACCAGCAGCAAGCTTTGCTACCGGTGACATAAGAAAGGCCTGCCAACACGCCATCAATCAAGGGTTAATCAAGATTCACTCTTCTTACAAGAATGAGGATGACATCAAGAAAATATTAAAAAATGGATAATTAAGCGCCACTTAGGATTAATAACTGATGACGCTATAAGGTTTTTTGTTATTATCAAGTGACCGTCATCTCACATGGATTTAAACGTAGTCGTTTCATGGGAATCTTGGAATCCGATATTCAGGCACAGCTGCATCAGTTAAGTTGTCAACTAGACCAACTTAAACTGACGCATCGCGATAGTTCGCTAAAGTTTAAACGTGAGCAACAAATCCTTAAGCGCGTTCTGGCGTCTTTGTCGTCTGCCTGTCCTGGCTCTGATGTTCAACTATCCAACTACTTGTCAGAAATCCAGCAAGAGCTGCAACATAAAACGGACATCAGCGCTTTGATCCCGCGTTTCGCGGTATTAGAGAGAAAGCTAAAACAGCAGTCCAGAACGATGGAAAAGCAGCACGACAACCTTGACGCTCAAATCAAACGCAGTGGTGAAACACTACAGCGTGTGACTGGCTTACCCGCTCAACTTAAGCGTGAACTGCGGAATCTGATGAGCTTTTCAGAAGCGAACTCGGTAACCAACATCAGTCAAGCCACTAAGCTGCTCAGTATTTACGAACGTGCACTGAAAATCATCACTTCGAACTCACGCTTACATCTAAGTGAATTTGAGAGCACCCCAGAAAAGTCACAACTTGAGAGTCTTGCTAGCGATCTGCAACACACCATAACAGAGCTGGATTTTGAGGGCGAGTGTGGTGACAAACTGCTCGACATCCGCGCGAAACTACTGATGGGAGTGAATGCAGAGTCATTAATGGAGCTGACACTGGCAACCTTAAAGTTAGTGGTAAAAGCGACGAAATTTGAGCGTGAAACCTCCAGCCAATTTCTCGACCAGCTAAATACATCCCTTGCAAGTAACCTAAAAACCATCCACCAAAACGCCGATCAGCATCAAACCTACTTTGAGCACCGCCATGAGCTGAATTCAGAAATGAGTAGTTTGGTTGAACAAAGTCAGCGCTCTTTAAGTCAGTCTCAGGACTTAGCGAACCTTAAGAAAGAGATGGCCCCACTGCTTGCTAAAATGGCCTCATTGTCGGAACGTCTGGAGATGACAGAGGCCCGGGAGCAGGCACTTCAAGAGCGAATGACTTACAGCAAGAATCAACTCGAAGCCGTATTTGAAACCACACAAGACCACCGACGCAGGTTGGATGATCAAACTCAGCGCCTGCTACTTGACCCACTGACTAAAGTGTACAACCGCACCGCATTTAACGATCGCCTCGAACTGGAATACCGACGCTGGGTACGTTCTCAGAGAAACTTACGTCTGGTGATGTTTGATGTGGACAACTTCAAAGCCGTCAACGACAGCTATGGTTACACAGCCGGAGACAAAGCTCTCAAGATCATCGCCCGCACCATCAGTAAACGGTTATCTGAATTAGAAACCGTGGCTCGATTCGGCGGAGAAGAGTTTATACTATTAATTCCAGAGCAGTCAGAAGAGTACACTTTAGAATTGATGAAAAGCATCCAGCGTGAGATTGGCCAGTTACCATTTAAGTTCCGCGAGCAAAGCATCATGATCACCCTTACTGCTGTTTCCACTTCATTTAGAGAGTCCGATTCTCCAGAGCAGGTACTAGGGCGTCTTACAAAGATGGTACGTGACACCAAAAAGCTTGGCAAAAACCAGCTCAACTGGAGCTGATTCGTTCAAAATATAAGCAAACAAACAGATTTCATCCCTTAAGTTTACTTATATCCGCCATTTTTCAACGAGTTATCACATTTCTTCCATTCCAGTCTGCTAAGCTTCAATTATCCAGCCTTCCAATCACCACTCACAAACGACACGTATAAACCAAAGGTGATGGAGTACTTTACCTCAAATATAATCACAACAAGGAGGCGCTATGATTACCCATATCAGCCCCGCAGGTAGCATGGATTTGCTATCCCAACTGGAAGTTGAGCGTTTAAAAAAGACCGCATCGAGTGATCTTTACCAACTTTACCGAAACTGTACATTAGCGGTCTTGAACTCAGGCAGCCATACCGATAATTCAAAAGAGCTGTTAGACCGATACCAATCCTTTGATGTTGATGTGCTTCGCCGTGAACGCGGCATCAAATTAGAGTTGACCGATCCACCAGAGCACGCTTTTGTCGATGGTGAAATGATTAAGGGGATACAGGAGCATCTGTTTTCAGTCTTACGCGATATCGTGTATGTGAATATGCACTTGGCTGACAGTCAACGTTTAAACCTGACGAATCCTGTTCATATTACTAACCTGGTATTTGGTATCTTACGCAATGCCCGAGCACTTACGCCCGGCATAGCCCCTAATCTGGTGGTTTGCTGGGGTGGACACTCTATCAACGCAGTAGAGTATCAATACACCCGAGAAGTGGGTAACGAGTTAGGCCTACGAGAACTGAATATTTGTACCGGTTGTGGACCCGGTGCGATGGAAGGGCCAATGAAAGGGGCAGCCATCGGCCATGCAAAACAGCGTTATACCGACCAGCGCTACTTAGGCCTGACCGAGCCGTCTATCATCGCGGCTGAACCGCCAAATCCGATCGTGAATGAATTGGTGATCATGCCAGACATTGAAAAACGTCTGGAAGCCTTTGTCCGTATGGCGCATGGCATTGTGATATTTCCGGGTGGTCCGGGAACTGCCGAGGAGCTGCTCTACATTCTGGGTATTATGATGCACCCAGAAAATGCCGATCAACCAATGCCAATCGTACTGACTGGGCCTAAGGAAAGTGAGGACTACTTCCTTGCTATCGATGAATTTATTCGTGACACGCTTGGAGAAGAAGGTCGTAAACATTACCAGATCGTGATTGATAATCCGTCAGAAGTTGCCCGGATTATGAAACGCGGCATGGACGATGTTCGCACACATAGGAAAGAAAAAGGCGATGCCTACAGTTTCAACTGGTCACTAAAAATCGAGCCGCACTTCCAGTTACCATTTGAGCCAAATCATGACGCAATGGAGCAATTGGATCTGCATATGGATCAGGAACCTCAAGTTCTCGCAGCAAACTTACGTCAGGCGTTTTCAGGCATTGTTGCTGGTAACGTAAAAGCGGAAGGCATTAAAGAAATCGAAGCTAAAGGTCCGTTCACCATCCATGGGGAACCAATACTGATGAAGAAGCTCGACAAATTACTGCAAGACTTCGTCGATCAACATCGGATGAAATTACCAGGTGGCACCGATTATGAACCTTGCTACCGAATCGCTCATCCTGAAAATGATGGTCGATAGTCAGGCTCGCATTCGTTACACTAGGGGCATTGCGCCCCTTTTTTATTGCTAAGTCATTATGTCTATTCATCTTGTTATTATTGATGCCCTAAACTTGATCCGCCGAGTGCACTCCGCTCAACCCGATCCAACTGACATAGCAAGAACCATCACCACCACTCAAAGAACGCTGACTCGAATCCTGTCAGAGGCGCAACCAACCCACATTATTGCGGTGTTTGATCATCATGAGCAAGATAGAGGTTGGCGTGCCGAGATACTACCGGACTACAAGCAAAATCGTAAACCTATGCCCGAGCCCTTGATGCTGGGTCTCGATGCGATTCAGCAAGCTTGGTGGGAGCAAGGTATTGACTCATTATTGTCTGACGGCGATGAAGCCGATGACTTAGTAGCAACACTGGCAACCAAAGTCGCTGGTCATGGTGAAAAGGTCACCATTGTTTCTACAGATAAAGGCTACTGCCAGCTGCTTTCGCCGACCCTTCAAATCCGTGATTACTTTCAGCATCGCTGGTTAGATGAGCCATTTATTGACAACGAGTTTGGGGTTAAGCCAAATCAGCTGGCTGATTACTGGGGGTTGACAGGCATCAGCTCTAGCCAGGTCCCTGGGGTTCCCGGAATCGGCCCCAAAGCGGCGAAAGAAATCCTGACGCAATTCCAAGATATTGAGTCAGCTTACGCCAGCGATGAACTCGCGACAAAGTATCGCAAAAAACTGGATGAGCATATCGAGTCGGCTCGTTTATGTAAGCAGGTGGCCGCACTAAAATGCGATATTGAGCTTGGTTTCAATCTGCAAGACATCCGCTTTACTGGTCCCAACAAAGTGGAGTAACAAGCAAACATCATGTAATAAAAAGTACCTATTCGAAAGGAATAGGGTTCTATAGATTGAAATAGTTCCCTTTACACTCATCACCGTCATTCCAGCGAGCCTTAGCGAGACTAGGAATCTAATACAGAGTACGGTGAAGTATTAGGGTCGACCTTAGCGACAAAGCGCTCGGAGAGTAGATTCTGAATCACGCTCGTGCCTCGCTGTTCAGAATAACGAGGTGGCATGGCCATGCTGCTCGATAAGCAAGCTGCACGGCCAGTTCAAAAGGCGCTTTTTGATCCTAGAAGATTAGTGCGGAGAGATGTTAGACAGACACTGAATGTGAATCGTGATCTCTTCACGGTCATGGTAAAGGTGCTTAGCCTGCAGCTTGAACTTCACCTTGTTCTCAATTAGGAACATCTTCAGGTTCTCAAGATCTTGCAAAACTTCGTCATAGCGGCCTTTCATCGGTAGCTTGAGGTTAAAAATGGCTTCTTTTGCCCAACCTTTTAGTAACCACTGTCCCATAAGATGTGCCACGCGCGCTGGTTTCTCAACCATGTCACACACAATCCAAGTCACGTTCTTGCGGTCTGGTTCAAACTTAAAGCCATCCACCATGTGGTGTTTAATCTGACCGGTTTCCATCAGACTGTCAGCCATCATACCGTTATCAACACAGTGCACGAACATCGAACGCTTGACCAATTGGTACGTCCAACCGCCAGGGCAAGCGCCTAAGTCAACGCCCCACATACCAGGTGCCAAACGTTCATCCCACTCTTCGCGTGGAATAAAGACATGAAAGGCTTCTTCCAGCTTTAGTGTTGAACGGCTTGGTGCATCTGCCGGAAACTTGAGACGAGGAATGCCCATGAAGAATTGCGAGTTATTACCCGGGAACGAATAACCTACGTAACAATGACCCGGTGCGACAAAGCAGATGTGCAATACTGGCTTGTTAGCGTTGTCTTTATTCCACATCAGGCCCTTACCACGCAGAGCCTGACGCATGGGTACGGTAAATTTACGGCAGAATTTCAGTAATTCTTTCGCTTCATTGGTATCTGGCGTTTCAATACGCAGATCCCCGCAACGAGGGAAATCTTCGACTTCAGACATCTCATCAAGAATTGGACTGATACGATCTTCGCTTGGCAACGATTCAAACTCGGCTGCAACCGCAAACATTTGGCGGGCAAAGATCAACGTACCGAAGTCCAGACCTTTTACCAGTTTGTCTGCGTCTCCATCCTGGTAACACTCGAAGACAACATAACCTGAGTTTTTCTTCACACGAGGGAAGCCATAGACTTCCAACTGTGTCGCTTTGTCCTGAATTTCACCAGCACACTCTTTCTCAAAGCCGGAACGGCAATAGAGCATTAGTTGTTTCACTTGGAGACCTCTTTGATATTAAACGCAGCAATAAAGAACGAGCACCAGCCGATCATGAACATTAACCCTCCTAAAGGAGTAATCGGTCCAAACCATTTAATGCCTGTTAGCGCCAGCGCGTATAGACTGCCGCTAAAACAAAAGATGCCGATGATAAAGCAAATTGCAGCGATGAAAAAATACTTTTGTGCTTTTTGTTCCAAATTCATCAACAACAGAATGGCACAAAAAGCGATCGCAAAAGTATGGATGAACTGGTAGAGGACACCAGTCTCAAATACATCAAGAAGATACGGGGCAAGTGTTGCTTTTAAGCCATGAGCTGCGAACGCTCCCAGCGCTACAGACATCAAGCCAGAAAGACCAGAGAAGGAGAGTAACCACTTACTTTTCACTGTACACCTCTTTAATAAATTTCGCTAAGTGTTCAACTGCCAGCGCAATATTGCCTTCTTCAGTGTAACCAGAGCGCTTGCGCGGTTTAAAACTGTGGTCACCATCTGGTACAAAAGTTACTGTAATCTGCTCCGATAACGCAAAGTCAGCAAATTCCTCCTGTTTACCAAAGGTATCCCGCTCACCTTGCAGAATCAGTGTCGGCTTGTTAAGCGTTGCGAGATGTTCACCTTTGTAGTTTTCTGGCTTACCCGGATGATGAAAGGGAAAGCCTAAACAGGCAATGCCCGCCACCAGCGCATGGTCAGCCAGCAAACTCGCCATTCGACCGCCCATGGATTTACCACCAATGACCACTGGTTTATCCGTAAAGTGAGTGATGACTTCTTCATAGGCTTCGAGCAGTTTTGGCGCACGATCCGGCGGACGCTTTTTGCCGTCTTCAGCACGCTTAACCATGTAGGGAAAGTTAAAGCGAGCGACACGAATGCCCTGCTCAGCTAACCCTTGAGCGACGGTTGCCATAAACCCGTGATCCATGCCGGCTCCAGCACCATGAGCAAAAATAAATAATGGCCCGTCTTCTGGCCCCTCAACTATCCACTGGTTCATCCAATACTTCCTCTTGTTCTTTTCTTGCCGTTGCAAGCATCCAATCGCGGAATGTCGCGATACGGCCCATGTCTGCTTGCTGCTCATGACACACGACATAGAACGCATTCTTTGAGATCAATACCTCATCAAACGGCGCAATAAGTCGCCCTGCTTCCATTTCTGGTTGAGCTAACACGTTATTTCCAAGTGCCACACCTTGCCCATGGACAGCTGCCTGTAACACCATCGTCGAGTGGCTAAAAATTGGACCATGATTTACATTGATGCCTTCGATGTTGTAGTGACGAGTAAACTGCTTCCAGTCTTTACGCGAAGTATCATGTAACAATGTGTGTAATCTGAGGTCACTCAGAGATTCTAACGGCTTCGTCCCCAAGAGTAACGATGGAGAGCAAAGTGGAATCAAAAATTCCTGATATAATTTGTCCGCACGAAGTCCCGGCCAGTTACCACGGCCATAATAGATAGCGACATCGACGTCGTCGGTCAGCGAGCCCTCTTCCAGATCTACGGCTTTAATCCTGACATCAATGTCTGGCTCCTGAGCATTGAAATCGGCTAAGCGAGGCACTAACCACTGAATCGCAAAACTGGGTGGTAAACTGATGGTCAAAGCGCCTTTTTCACTACGTTCCAGTACCTTATCGGTCGCTTCTGCGATAGAAGTAAAGATATCCTTGATATCTAAGAAGTAACTTTGACCTTCTTCCGTTAACAGCAAAGAGCGGTTTCGGCGGCGGAATAGCTTGAGTGATAAAAACTCTTCCAACGCTTTGATCTGATGACTCACTGCAGCTTGGGTAACGAAGAGCTCTTCGGCCGCCCGTGTAAAACTAAGATGACGTGCTGCAGCTTCAAATACTCGAAGAGAATTCAAAGGAGGCAATCTGCGAGACATAGGGAACCTCAATTAGGATTAGTTTTTTTTATCTGAAACATTATAAAATTAACGTTGTCGAACAGCCAGATAAATTCTATATTTCACCCCGCAACACGGGCCTGAACGGCTTGATTTCTCTCGAAATCAATTGGCTTCGTTGTTGCGATGTTGTGTTTGCAAACTCGTTTTTCGAGTTAGGTAGATTTCTACCAAACTGTTTTGTCTACTATCCCTGGGACAAAACATATACTTCCTGTATTTATTTTTGACCTGTCTGTCAAATTTCTTACACCGCCCATTTGGGCGGTGTTTTTTTATCTAGATTATCCAAGTTTAACAAAACAACACACTAACCCACAAAATAATCTCAGTTGTATTCACTACAATAGTCAACTTATCCTGAAAATGCATACTTAGTCAAAACTCAGCCGCCATTAACAGAGTTATTACTCTAACCTTCACTGCAACCAATACTGGTAAACCTAGAATACCACCCTCTCAGATAAATCTCCCTCGACCTTATCCTCGGAACAGAGATCATAGTTGATAGAGCATTTCGGATTAATTGACGTTATATCAGTATCTATGAAAAAGATTGCGAGGCACTTCAATATAACCATGCAAAAACCTTCCCTATGACTGAATAAAAAGACATAAAAAAACGCAAACTGATTGCTCAGTTTGCGTTTTGAAAAGGAGATTTATTTTCGCCTTATTATGGGCGGTAAACCTTCACGTTGTTAAAGCCCTGCTCTTGTAAGTACAGCGCTTGCAGCCGGCTCATAACACCACGGTCACAGTACAGCAGGTAAGTCTTAGCCTGGTCTAAGTCACCAAACTGCGTACCCAGCTTGTAGAACGGGATGTGCTTAATATCTACACCGTCAATTTCTAGAGGGTTATCGTCTTCCTCTTCAGGGCTACGGATATCAAGGACAATCGCATGCTCTTCAACAGCCTGAACTTGTTCTACTTCTGGCGCTGCTTTTTCAGATTCTTTCGCGATATCACGAATATCCATAACACGCGCTTCTTTCACCACATTTTCCAAAATAGTGAAGTCAAAGTTCTCTTCTTCCGCTTCTAGCTTCGCTTTGATTGCTTTTACTGTTGGCTTCTTAGAAATAACACCGCAGTATTCAGGCATCGTCTTAGCAAAGTCTTCAGTACCAATGTCTCGCGCCAGATTGATGATGTCTTCTTTGTCCCAGTTAATCAGTGGGCGCAGAATCAGAGTGTCTGTCACGTTATCAATGTGGCGAAGGTTCGTTAGCGTCTGGCTAGAAACCTGACCAAGTGCTTCACCCGTAACCAGAGCTTCAATCTTGAATTTCTCAGCAACCATACCAGCTGCACGCATAAACATACGCTTAAGAATAACGCCCATCTGGCCATCATCTACTTTCTCAAGAATTTCAGCGACGACAGGTTCAAAGTCGACTGAAATAAAGCGCACTTTTGCTGAAGAACCGTACTTATTCCATAGGTAGTGAGAAACCTGCTTAACACCGATTTCGTGCGCAGGACCACCTAGGTTAAAGAAGCAGTAATGAACTTTTGAGCCACGCTTAATGTGCAGGTAGCTTGATACACCAGAATCGAAACCACCGGAGATCAGGCTTAGCACGTCTTCTTGTGTACCTAGTGGGAAGCCACCAAGTCCTTTGTGACGCGCAAGCACCTGGTTAAGTTTGTCACCTGATACCTCAACCTTAACGGTTACATCTGGCTTGTGCAGCTTCACGCTGGCGCTTTCGACCGCCTGGTTCAAACCACCGCCAACGTAACGCTCTAGCTCAATAGAGGTAAAGTCATGTTTACCACGACGCTTAGCGCGAACCACGAAGGTTTTGTTTTCAATCAAAGGGCGGCTTAACTCAAGCACTTGCTCAAAGATATCGTGAAGATCTTTAAACTCAGACTGCTTCACTTCAAGTACATGATGGATACCTGGGGTGTGGGTCAGAATCTCTAAGACTTCAGCGTGGTATTCGTTGCTCTCAGAGGTCACTTCAATGTGATCACGACGGTTAAATACTGCGACAGATTCCGTGCGGCTCTTGACGATATTACGAATGTTACACTCTAAAATCTTTGTGAAGCGCTTACGCACAGACTCACTTTTTACAAAAATTTCTGGATGGGGCTTTACAATAAATTTCATAGTCTAATTCGCAGGTTAGTTTCGCAATCAACAAAGAATGATACTCGCCTTCGATCCTTCATACGCAGTAAAACTGCGTCTTGGTCACAAAAGGTTGTCTGAGCTCACTTCAAAGGCGCAAGATTATACACCCAAGCGGATTGGAAAGACAAAAAAAGCGAACTGTCGATTTCACGCCGCTCGCTTATTTGTAAAACCAATCAGTCATCCTGAACAGCGACGAAGGAGCGTGATTCAGGATCTACTTACCGAGCGTGTTAACGCTGAAAGTGCCTATTTCACAACATGCTTAAAGTGAGTAGATTCCTGATGTCGCTATGGCTCCTCGGAATGACGCCAATAAATGAAAGTCGTTTAAGCGGACGGTATTAGGCTTCCAACTCGCTTTTTATTGCTCATGTTGAATAACTGGCACTTCATCGCTGTAAAGTGGTTCACCCTGCATAATGCTGATTTCCACACGCCGGTTAAGGGCACGATTATCATCAGAATCATTGGCCACCAGCGGTTCAGTGTCAGCCATCCCTCGAACTCGTAAGCGCTGATGAGAGAAGCCCCGCACCTTCTCCATCTCTTGCGCGACAGAAACCGCGCGCTGAGATGAGAGATCCCAGTTAGAGCGATACAGTTCAGAATCCAGCACTTGATTATCGGTGTGTCCAGATATTCTCACAATCCCCGGCACATCTTTAACCAACTCAGCAATCTGGCGTACCAAAGGACGGAATTTAGGTTGCAAGAACGCAGAGCCTTCTGGAAAAGCGCCCTTCTCACGCATGCGGATGACGATCTGCTGACCCAAGTTCTCCACTTCGATCGCTCCCTGCTCGATCTCTCGCTCCAGCGCCTTCTTGATACTCTCCATCAGAGTTTCCATTTCTTGCGACATCATTTGAGACTGCTGCTGTTCCATCTCGGATTCTGTCGCCTGGTTGTTCCTCGTCGAGGTCTCCGGTGACTGACCGCCGGTTAATTTTCCTTGGTCACGCTTGCTTCCGCCTGCTCGATCAGACTCACCTTCATGGAATTCCAATGTTTGCTGAGTGATATCCATGGTTTGCTGCATAATAACGTCAATCGGCGTCGGCTCAGGCCGCCCCGGTCTGAACTCTTGAGCAATAATGCTGGTTCCTTTCGGAATATCTTTCACTTCGAGCTGACTTTGTACACCAAATGCAAACTTCATCGAACCTGCAATCTGTTTAAATTTGAGCACATCCATCTCTGAGAACGAGAGCAACAGAACAAAGAAGCACATCAATAGTGACATTAAGTCAGCAAAGGTCCCCATCCACAGAGGAAGTCCAGGTGGCGGACAATCGCATTTATTTTCTTCATCATCCATCACTATGCTCCTGATTACTCACCGATCTCTAAGGCACGCTTGCCTTCATTGAGATAGTTCTTCAGGTAACTGTCGATGACTCGCGGATTCTGACCGTCTTGTATGGCAAGAACACCATCCATAATCAGGCGGCGATTTAGTGTTTCCTGATCACGACGTAACGAGAGTTTATCGGCGATCGGGAAAAACACCATGTTGGATAAAATCGCGCCGTAAAGCGTAGTTAAAAGCGCAACGGCCATCGCAGGTCCAATCGATTTAGGGTCATCCATGTTTGAAAGCATCGCAACCAGACCAACTAGGGTACCGATCATTCCCATCGCCGGTGTGACATCACCAAACGCGCGGAATACCCCCGTTCCTTGTGTATGTCGCTCACCTGTCAGAGCAATATCTTTTTTTAACGCAGCACGTACGACATCAGCATCATGACCATCAACCAAAAGGTCGATACCTTTTTGCATAAAGCTGTTATTTATTTCCATCTCTTCTAAGGCGAGAAAACCACCTTTACGCGCCGCATCGGCCATTTCAACAATTTTTGCGATCAAATCTTCAGGCTGGTCGGCTTTAAAAAGGAAAGCTTTACCCGCGATTTTAGCCGCACCAAAGAACTGCCCGATAGTAAACTTCATCAGCACGACAAAGGTTGAGCCACCAACAACGATGAGGATTGATGTGACATCGACGAACATACCGATGCTGCCACCAAGCACCATCGCCATCACAACGAATGCAAAACCGCCTATCAAACCTATTAGGGTTGCTAAATCCACACAGCACTCCTCTCGCTCTATTTATCTGTTGCTAACGAATTACTCCTTGTATCGACAACTCGGGGAGAATTTTTAGAAAAATCTTAGCTAGCCGATCACAAATTCCACCCCCTAACCTTTAGTAAAATGAACACTTTCGTCGCTCAGACACATTTAGAGCCAATTTTGTGACAATTATGTAAGGTTAAATTTGACCAAGTTACTAGGCTAAGGTAACTTTCGTGCATCTTATGAGAGGCTTAATAAAGGCAGAGAAGAGATGGCGGTTAAGAAACCAGAAAACATGACCTTCGAAGCAACCATTGAAGAGCTTGATAGCTTGGTTGATCAATTAGAAAGTGGCGATCTTGCTCTGGATGATGCCTTACGTAAATTTGAGCGAGGCATTGCCTTAGCTCGTGCTGGCCAAACAAAGCTAAGCGACGCTGAACAACGCGTAAGTATTCTTCTCAGTGAAGATGATGAAGCACCATTGAGTGACTTCAAACCAGATTCAGAATAATTATTAGTAGCGAGCGATGTGATGCAACAGACATTGACTTCTTTTCAACAAAGAAACAATCAGCAATTAAATTTGTGGCTAGAACAGCTTCCGTATCAAGACCTGCCATTGATTGATGCAATGAAATACGGTCTTTTGCTCGGCGGTAAACGCGTTCGTCCTTTTCTTGTTTACATCACAGGTCAAATGCTCGGTTGTCAGTCTGACGATCTCGATACGCCAGCTGCAGCGATTGAATGCATTCACGCTTACTCACTTATTCATGACGATCTGCCAGCGATGGATGATGATGAATTGCGTCGTGGCCAACCTACTTGCCATATTAGGTTCGATGAAGCGACCGCAATACTGACTGGTGACTCACTACAAACACTCGCCTTTACTATCTTGGCGGACGGCCCTTTAAATCCAGAAGCTGAAAAGCAGCGTATCAATATGATAAAAGCGCTGGCTCATGCGTCTGGCTCTAACGGTATGTGCGTCGGTCAAGCACTGGACTTAAGTGCAGAGAATCGCCAAATTTCTCTCGAAGAAATGGAAGAAATCCATCGTAAAAAGACCGGAGCCCTGATTGACTGTGCAGTTAAATTAGGTGCTTTGGCCGCTGGTGATAAAGGTATCGCAGTTTTACCACATTTAGAGCGCTATTCGAAAGCAATTGGTTTGGCGTTTCAGGTTCAAGACGATATTCTTGATATCATTAGTGACACAGAAACATTGGGTAAGCCTCAGGGTTCTGATCAAGAACTCAATAAGAGCACTTACCCTTCCCTGCTGGGTTTAGAGGGAGCGATAGAGAAAGCTCACTCTCTGTTACAGGAAGCACTTCAAGCATTGGAAGCTATCCCATACAATACTCAGTTACTTGAAGAGTTCGCCCGATATGTCATCGAGCGCAAAAATTAACACTATAAGCGCGCATTTATATGACTCTTGATATTTCAAAGTACCCAACACTGGCGTTAGCAAATACACCGGAAGAGTTGCGTCTTCTTCCTAAAGAAACATTACCAGCTCTGTGTGATGAACTTCGAACGTATCTGCTAAATTCAGTGAGCCAATCCAGCGGACACTTAGCGTCTGGCTTAGGCACAGTGGAGCTCACCGTTGCCCTGCATTATGTTTATAACACACCAGTAGACCAGTTGATCTGGGATGTTGGTCATCAGGCTTACCCGCATAAAATTTTGACCGGACGTCGTGACAAAATGCCGACTATCCGACAGAAAGGCGGGCTACACCCGTTTCCTTGGCGCCCTGAGAGCGAATACGACACACTGTCGGTAGGTCACTCTTCCACTTCAATCAGTGCTGGACTTGGCATGGCTATCAGTGCACAGAAAGAAGGCAAAGGGCGTAAGGTCGTGAGTGTTATTGGTGACGGCGCCATTACTGCGGGTATGGCTTTCGAAGCAATGAACCACGCTGGCGATGTTCACCCGGATATGCTGGTGATTCTGAACGACAACGAGATGTCGATTTCAGAAAACGTTGGTGCATTGAACAACCATTTAGCGAAATTACTGTCTGGTAATCTCTACACATCGATCCGTGAAGGCGGAAAAAAAGTGCTTTCTGGCGTTCCGCCAATTAAAGAACTGGTTCGTCGCACGGAAGAGCACCTAAAAGGCATGGTCGTGCCAGGTACTCTGTTCGAAGAGTTCGGATTTAACTACATTGGTCCGGTTGATGGACACGACGTCAATGAGCTAGTTCAGACACTGAAGAACATGCGTGAGCTGAAAGGCCCTCAATTCCTGCATATCATGACTAAGAAAGGCAAAGGTTATGAACCCGCAGAAAAGGACCCTATTGGCTACCATGGCGTACCGAAGTTTGACCCAACACATGACTGCCTGCCAAAGAGTAGTGGTGGTAAGCCAACGTTCTCAAAGATCTTTGGCGACTTCCTGTGTGATATGGCCGCGCAAGACCCTAAGCTGATGGCGATTACGCCAGCAATGCGTGAAGGTTCGGGCATGGTACGTTTCTCAAAAGAGTACCCTGAGCAATATTTTGATG
Source organism: Vibrio sp. EA2 (assembly GCF_033042495.1). Lineage (NCBI taxonomy): Bacteria > Pseudomonadati > Pseudomonadota > Gammaproteobacteria > Vibrionales > Vibrionaceae > Vibrio > Vibrio sp. EA2. The sequence continues at coordinate 50,592 of NZ_JAWLID010000007.1, forward strand.
TCGCTATCGCTGAGCAACATGCGGTGACGCTTGCAACGGGTATGGCGATTGCTGGCAATAACCCAATTGTTGCCATTTACTCGACTTTCTTACAACGCGGTTATGACCAGCTTATTCATGATATCGCTATTATGGATTTGCCAGTGATGTTTGCTATCGACCGAGCCGGTTTGGTGGGTGCAGATGGTCAGACTCACCAAGGTGCGTTTGACTTAAGCTTTATGCGCTGCATTCCTAACATGGTGATCATGGCACCAAGTGACGAGAATGAATGTCGCCAAATGCTTTACACCGGCCACAAACATACCGGTCCAAGTGCGGTTCGTTACCCACGAGGAAACGGTATGGGTACCGACATCGCAAGTGAGTTTACCGCACTTGAAATTGGTAAAGGCCGAATCGTACGTGAAGGCGAAAAAGTCGCTATCCTGAGCTTTGGTACCTTCCTGCCTAACGCTCTAGAAGCAGCAGAAAGCCTGAACGCTACTGTGGCAGACATGCGCTTTGTTAAGCCGTTAGATGAAACATTGATTCGTCAGCTAGCAAGCGAACACGATGTGCTCGTTACGCTAGAAGAGAATGCGATTGCTGGCGGTGCCGGTGCTGGTGTTCTTGAATTCATGATGAAAGAAAAAATCATCAAGCCAGTACTGAACCTTGGCTTACCAGATGAGTTTGTTCCTCAAGGCACACAAGAAGAATTGCATAAAGAGCTTGGCCTCGACGCAGAAGGGATTGAGAAATCCATCAGTGACTATCTGGCGAAGTAATCTTCACTGAAGCAGTGAAAAACTGAAGTATAGAAAAACAAAGGGATGCGCTATCGCATCCCTTTTTAATTCACTTGAGTTTAATGACTAACTCATCCAGCCTGCATAGTGCGCGACTAAGAACAGTACAATGCCCGCCATAATGCCAGCCACAATATCATCGATCATGATGCCTAATCCGCCGTGCACGCGCTTATCAAGCCAGCCGATAGGCCAAGGCTTCACCATATCGAAGAAGCGGAACAGGATAAAACCCGTCAAAAGCCACTTCCATTCAGTTACCGGGATATTCAGTGCAGGTACAATGCTCATCGTAATCCAAAAGCCCGCAAACTCATCCCAGACAATCGAGCCATGATCGTGAACTTTCATGTCATCTGACGTAACCTGGCAGATTTTCACACCAATTACGCATGAAATAAGCACCACGACGACATAAGCAGAAAACGGAAGCTGAGCTAACAACAAAAAGAACGGTACCGCCGCGAGTGTTCCCATGGTTCCTGGAACAATAGGTGATAAACCGCTACCAAACCCTGTTGCCAATAAATGCCACGGATTCTTTAACGAAATAAGAGAAAGAGGGTTGGTCATATCCTTAAACCTATAACTGCTAGTTTGGTTTCAATCTTGGTTACCTAAAGTGGTCGAAGCCGCTTAAGTCCCAGTCAAGAGGTTGATTGTTGTCGTGAAGCTCAAAAGTACCATTCGGTCGAATTTGACCAATGCATGTCACTTTACACCCAATATGGGACAGAGCACTTTGTAATGAGCCATGGTTTTGTTCTGAGACGGTAAAACACAACTCGTATTCTTCGCCACTCGATAAAGCATACTGCTGTGCGCTGACCTTATCATCTAAAAACTGCGCCAAATCCGAAGATATAGGCAATTGAGAGACATCGATACTGACACCGACCTGTGAACGCTTCAATATGTGTTTAATGTCGGATATCAAGCCATCTGATATATCAATAGCAGAAGACGCGAGCCCGACTAGAGCTTGACCAGCTAATACACGAGGTGTACTCAAGTAATGCGCTTTTTCCAGGCTGTCTGCCCCTACGCGAGTACGAAGAGCGTCATCTAAGATAACATCCAGTCCGGCTTTCGCATCACCAAGATTCCCGGTTACGTAGACCCAGTCGCCAACTTTGGCTCCAGAACGAGTCAAGGCTTTCCCTTCAGGAACAAAGCCCTGTACCGTCAGCGTTAAGCTCAATGGTCCTTTTGTGGTATCCCCACCAATGAGCTGAATCCCAAAGTAATCCGCCAGTTCAAAGAAGGCATCACAGAACGGTGCAAGCCACTCTTCATCAGGCTCCGGCATGGTTAACGCGAAGCTGACCCAAGCGGGTGTCGCGCCCATCGCAGCTAAATCACTGATGTTTGAAGCGAGTGCTTTATGCGCAACCCAAGCGGAGTTAGCCTCGGGAAGAAAGTGTGTCCCCGCGACCAAGGTATCGGTACTGATCGCAATATGCACATTGGCTGGCGCTTTGACCAGCGCACAATCATCCCCTGCCGCCAGATGAACATCTTTGCGTTGGCTTTGACGACCAACAAAGTACTTGTCTATCAGGTTAAATTCACCAGACATAATTTACTTATCTATCGTTTGACACAAAAAAGGTCAGCATATGCTGACCTTTTTACTCAAGAAATCGTTATTTCTTACGTACATGGGGCGCGGCTTTATCCAGCACACCATTAACAAATTTGTGACTGTCTTCCGCAGCGAACACTTTTGCAAGCTCAATCGCTTCGTTGATCACGACTTTGTAAGGTACATCTTCGCGACGAGTCATCTCGTACATAGCAAGACGAAGAAGAGCAAGTTCCATCATATCAAGATCTTGCATCGGACGAGAGATGTACGGACGAATTTTGCTATCTAGCTCAGCGTGGCTAAGTACAACACCGCCTAGTAGTTCACGAAAGTACTCTACGTCAGTTTCTGGAGCTGCTAGAGCCGGCTCTGATGCATGAAGTTCTTCTTCATCGTATTTGTCACCAGACAAAAACTGTTCTTCAATCTTGGCAACATTCTCTTTAGTAATTTGCCATGAATAGATCGCTTGTAGAGCGAATTGACGTGCATTACGACGTGCGGCTGGTTTCACACTGGCCCCCATTAGGAATCAATTTCAGATAGTACATTAATCATTTCAAGTGCGCTTAGTGCAGCCTCTGCACCTTTATTACCAGCCTTGGTTCCTGCGCGTTCAATCGCTTGATCGATAGTATCAACAGTCAAAACACCGAATGCGACAGGAATGCTGTATTCCATCGACACTTGTGCCAGACCTTTATTCATTTCACTACAAACATAGTCAAAGTGAGGCGTTCCACCGCGAATAACCGACCCTAGAGATACGATAGCGTCGAATTTGCCAGTTTTAGCAACACGTTGGGCGACTAGAGGTAGTTCTACGGCACCTGGACAACGAACAACCGTAATGTTGTCATCGCTTACTTGCCCGTGACGCTTTAGTGTATCGATCGCACCAGAAAGTAGGCTTTCGTTAATAAAACTGTTGAAACGAGAAATAACGATAGCAATTTTTGCATTTGGCGCTGGGAAGCCACCCTCGATCACTTTCATAAGCTTTCCTTTAACTCTATTTTTAAGTGAAATATGTTCATCAAGTGAGAATCGCCGGATTCTAGCACAATTGTGTGAGCAATATCTAATGGAAATTAGTGGGAGCAACGAGTTCCTGGTCTAGAAGGACAGAAGGCCTGTTCCAGACCAGCAACTTATCGTTTAATCGCTACTCGCAGACGTATTCAACGACGTTCAGGCCAAAACCGCCTAACGCATGGTATTTTTTATTGGATGACGATAACAGACGCATGTCACTAATGCCTAAGTCAGCAAGAATCTGTGAACCCACACCCACACGACGTGAAGTACCTTGTTTCTTCGCTAGCGTCGGTGCTTCACCTTTGTCTTGCGCTTCAAACATTTTCACGCGGTGGATAAGCAGTTCACTGGAGTCCTCATGACCCAGCACAACCAAAACACCACCTTCTTCGCCAATGCGTTTCATCGCTTTGTCCAGAGTCCAGCTGCGCTCAGCATTACGATCACTACGCAATAAATCTGTAAACACATCTTGCAGGTGTACACGAACTAACGGCGCTTTATCTTTCCAGTCGCCCTTACACATGGCGTAATGAACCTGGTTATCAATCGTGTCCTTAAAGGTCACGAGCTTAAACTCACCAAACTCGGTCGGCAGCTTACATTCAGCCACACGTTCGATGGTTGTCTCTGTGTTATTGCGGTATTCGATTAGGTCAGCGATCGTGCCCAGTTTAATACCGTGTTTTTCACAGAAGATTTCAAGGTCTGGTCGGCGCGCCATCGTGCCGTCATCATTTAGAATCTCAACAATAACCGACGCAGGTTCCAGACCAGCAAGACGAGCTAAGTCACAGCCAGCTTCAGTGTGGCCTGCTCGCGTTAACACACCGCCATCTTGAGCCGCTAGTGGGAAGATATGGCCTGGTTGAACTAAATCCGCTGCTTTCGCGTTTGGCGCTACAGCCGCTTGAACAGTGCGTGCTCGATCCGCAGCCGAGATACCCGTTGTTACCCCTTCTGCTGCTTCAATAGAAACCGTAAAGTTTGTCGTGTATTGCGCATTGTTGTCTTGCACCATTGGTGGCAGCCCTAGACTCGAGCAACGCTCCTTCGTCATAGTAAGACAAATCAAGCCACGGCCATGGGTAGCCATAAAGTTGATCGCTTCCGGCGTGATATGCTCGGCAGCCATGATCAAATCACCCTCATTCTCGCGGTCTTCGTCATCCATCAAGACGACCATTTTACCTGCGCGAATATCATCAATAATTTCTTCTGGTGTACTGATTGGCATATTCTGTTTCCCGTTATTCTAAAATTTATTTTTGCGGCAACAATGTGTTGGAACCTGACTACAAGCAGACTTGCGGCAATAGTTTGAGCTTTACAAACGGTAAGTCAATTGCCCCACGGATGTTCTGTGAATACAGTCCTAGGCAAATCCGTTCTGCTGCAAGAAATCCATTGTAATACGCGACTCTTGCTTCTCTTCTTGCTGCCCCTGAAGTAAGCGCTCCATATAACGAGCTAACACATCCACTTCTAAGTTAACTTTGCGACCCACCTGAAATTGATCAATCGTGGTTTCTTCGCTCGTGTGAGGAACAATCGTTAACTTGAATGCATTTTTACGTAAGTCATTTACCGTAAGGCTAATACCATCGACGGTGATTGAGCCTTTTCCTGCGACATACTTGCTAATATCAGCAGGCATCGCTACCCAAAACTCTATCGCTCGACCCACTTGATTACGTTCAACAATTTCGCCAACACCGTCAACATGACCAGACACGATATGTCCACCAAAGCGCGTGGTAGGCAACATGGCTTTTTCTAGATTAACCTTGTCACCGACTTGATATTGTGCAAAACCCGTCATTTTCAGTGTCTCTAACGACAGATCCGCACTGTAATAATTGCTGCCAAAATCAATAACCGTCAAGCAAACGCCATTCGTCGCGATACTATCGCCTAACTTAACGTCAGACATATCTAAATTACCCGTTTCGACGGTTACGGTGATGTCTTCGCCTTTCGGCGTAATCGCAGTGAGTTTACCTACTGCTTCTACAATACCTGTAAACATAATTGCTTCTTTTCTATCTATTTTCGTATAATCGTTGCGGTGATACGGATATCCACGCCAACCATACGAGCATCGGTAATTTCCAGATCGATAACGTGATCCATTGACGTTAAACCAAGTGCCCCAATCAGCCCGCGACCATCACTTCCCATCAACTTTGGAGCAAGATAAACGATCAGTTCATCTACAAGATTAGCTTGTATGAGTGCACTCGCGAGCGTCGCTCCTGCTTCAACCCATAAATGATTGACCTGATGCTGATTGGCAACGGTTTTCAACGTCGTCGCAAGTTCAATCTGGCCAGCTTCATTCAATTGAGGAGCGATATCACCGTCTTTACTGACGATAATGCGCCCACCATCGGTATTAAACAACTTAAGATCATCTGTCAGCTGGCATTGGCGATCTAAAATGATGCGTACTGGCTGACGCACCGCTTCAGGTTGATACTGCTCTTGTATCGTTTGAGGTAAATCGTCCCAGCGAACATTCAATGAGGCATTATCGTCAATCACCGTTTTGCTGGTCGATAAAATCCCACCACTCAGGGCACGATAACGCTGAACATCCTGACGAGCCTTGGGGGAGGTAATCCACTGGCTCTGCCCATTACCAAGTGCGGTTTGACCATCGAGACTAGCCGCCATCTTTAATTGGATGAAAGGCATACCAGTCTGCATAAACTTGATGAATCCTCGATTCAATTCGAGAGCGTCGCTTTCCAGTAAGCCAACCTGGACCTCAATGCCAGCATCGCGAAGCATTTGAATACCTCGCCCTGCGACTTTTGGGTTCGGGTCTTGCATCGCACAAACAACTCTCGCCACCTTCGCTTTAATCAGCCCTTCGGCACAAGGAGGCGTTCGCCCATGGTGAGAACAAGGCTCGAGAGTAACGTAGGCAGTCGCGCCTTCCGCTTTACCTTCAGCCATTCGCAGGGCATGGACTTCGGCATGTGGCTCTCCGGCTCGGAGGTGATAACCTTCGCCGACTATCTGTCCATCACGAACGATGACGCAACCAACATTTGGGTTAGGGGCCGTGGTATAGATGCCGTGCTTAGCGAGCCTGATAGCGCGCGACATCATGGAGAAATCTTGAGGAGAGAAGGTAATTTGAGGCGTGTTTTGATCCATGTTTAATCAGTCTTCCAGGCGGGCTATCTCTTCGCCAAATTCGCGGATATCTTCGAAACTGCGATAAACAGACGCAAAACGGATGTAAGCCACTTTGTCCAGTTCTTTCAGCTGATCCATCACCAAGTTGCCAATCATCTCACTTGGTACTTCACGCTCACCTGTAGCGCGTAGCTGGGATTTAATCATACTGATCGCCAACTCAATTGCGTCAGCGCTGACCGGACGTTTTTCTAATGCACGCTGAATGCCACCGACCATTTTATCTTCGTCAAACGGTTCGCGGTTGCCATTGGATTTAATGACCTTAGGCATCACCAGCTCAGCGGTTTCAAACGTCGTAAAGCGTTCACTACAAGTCAGACACTGGCGACGACGACGAACCTGATGGCCATCTGCAACCAAGCGAGAATCAATAACTTTTGTTTCGTTTTCCGAACAAAAAGGACAATGCATATCACCTCCAATCAATGCGCTCTTAAAAGCCAAACTAGTGTAGCGGAATTGCAATGCGAGAGAAAACAAAAAGGGGCGTTATCGCCCCTTTTTCAATCAATATCGAGTGGAATCTGTTAACTACGTACTAAGTAGTTGGCTTTACCTACCCATTTGTAGCTGGTCAGCTCTTCTAAGCCCATTGGACCACGCGCATGAAGCTTCTGAGTAGAAACGGCGACTTCAGCGCCCAGACCAAATTGTGCACCATCGGTAAAGCGTGTTGCCGCGTTAACGTATACTGCCGCAGAACCCACAGAGTTGATGAACAATTCTGCACTTTCTAGGCTGTTAGTCATGATCGCATCTGAGTGGCTGGCGTTATGCACTCGCATGTGGTCAATGGCGTCTTTGACATCATCAACGACTTTCACACCAAGCGTGTAGCTCAACCATTCTGTATCAAAATCACCTTCGCCCGCATCGCGAATTTGCTGCGCATTTGCCATCAGCGCTTTGGCTTTTGGTTCAGCAACAAAAGTAACCTTCTCGTTCATACGCTCAACCAGCAAGGCCAAGAATTCAGGCGCCACGTTTTTGTGAACTAATAAGGTATCAAGTGAGTTACATGCCGATGGTCGCTGTACTTTTGAGTTTTCAACCACATTAAGTGACTTCTCAAGATCTGCTGATTCATCAACAAAAATATGGCTGATGCCAAAACCACCAATAATAACCGGAATGGTACTGTTTTCTTTACACATTTTGTGTAGGCCAGCACCACCACGAGGAATGATCATATCCACGTAGTCGTCCAATTTTAACAATTGAGAAACAAGTTCACGGTCTGGCTTCTCAATGTATTGAACGGAAGCCGCAGGAAGATTCGCTTTAGCCAATGCAGACTGGATAACTTTAACCAGCTCCATGTTAGAGAAGAAGGTCTCTTTACCGCCACGCAAAATACTTGCGTTTCCTGTTTTCAAACACAAGGCTGCAATATCAATAGTTACGTTCGGGCGCGCTTCGTAAATCACCCCCACCACACCAAGAGGAACGCGGCGACGAGCTAAAGACATGCCATTTTCGAGCACTTTACTGTCGATTTCACTACCAACTGGATCACTAAGGCTGATCACGTTACGCACATCGTTAGCGATGCCAGTTAATCGCTCTTCATTGAGAAGAAGACGGTCTAGTAATGCATCCGTCAGACCTGCCTCACGGCCAAGTTCAATATCTTTTGCGTTCGCCGCCAGAATAGCCGCTGAGTTTGCTTCCAGCTCATCAGCAATGATGGCTAGAGCTTGGTTTTTCTGTGATGTTGACGCTGTCGCCAATTCGAAAGCTGCATCTTTTGCAGCTTTACCCATGTTCGTTAAATCCACTTTGCTTCCCTTAATTTCTATTCCTGAATGACGACAAGATCATCACGGTGAATGACTTCTGAGCCGTAATCATGGCCCAGGATGTTGATGATATCTTTACTGTGCTTACCAGAGATTTTGGTTAGGTCTTCACTTGAGTAAGCGCTAATACCACGAGCCACCAGTTTGCCATGAGTATTAGTGACACGCACTACCTCACCACGGGCAAAATCACCACTTACTTTCGTCACCCCTTTAGCTAACAGACTGCTTCCTTTACCAACAACTGCGTTTACTGCGCCATCATCGATAATAATATCTCCTGATGCAGCAGGACCAGCCAAGATCCAACGCTTGCGGTTTTCGAGTGCTTCAGCACAAGGTAGGAAGCGTGTGCCATGTGGTGTCGGACTCAATGACTCCGTAATTACATTGTTCGCACTGCCCGCCGCAATAATAACTTCGATGCCCGCACGACGAGCGATATCTGCCGCTTGAAGCTTAGTTGCCATACCACCGGTTCCCAGCGTCGTACCACTGTCGCCCGCGATTTTACGCAGCGTATCATCGATAGTCTTAACTTCTTTGATCAGCTCTGCATTTGGGTCTTTACGCGGATCTGCTGTAAAAAGACCTTTTTGGTCAGTGAGGAGCAGCAACTTATCTGCACCACATAAAATCCCCACTAGCGCAGACAAATTGTCATTGTCACCGACTTTAATTTCGTTGGTCGCGACGGCGTCATTTTCATTGACGATTGGAACGATATCGTTTGCGACTAACGCGTTAATAGTATCGCGAGCATTAAGAAACCGCTCTCGATCTTCCAGATCAGCACGAGTTAAAAGCATCTGGCCGATCTTGATATCGTAAATACTGAACAAAGAATCCCACGTTTGAATCAAACGAGTTTGCCCCACAGCAGCAAGTAATTGTTTACTCGCCATTTCGTTGGGCAATGCGGGGTATCCAAGGTGCTCACGGCCTGCTGCAATTGCACCAGACGAAACCATTACCACTGAATGGCCTTGTTTTTTAAGCTCAGCACACTGGCGCGCTAGCTCAACCATGTGAGCACGGTCTAGCGCCAATGTACCGCCTGTCAGCACACTTGTACCCAGTTTCACAACGACGGTTTTTGGTTGTGAAACGACTGCATTTTGTTGATTCGTTGTCATGATGTCTTCTGAAGTGAAAAACAAATTAAAGGAGATGTTTTAACAATCAAATCGGGATTTAACAAGAGAAAAGGTGCGAAAACGCACCTTTTTGTTTTTGAATAGAAGAAAAGGGGAGAATTAGGCAAAGTCAAATGACTCTGTGTGGTATTCAACCTCTAATTTGAAATGTTCTTCGAGGGTATCAACAAGCTTTTGATGAAAAGTACTTTGTGTTAAGTAAACTTCCTCTACTGATTTTTTAGGCAACGCTTCCGATTCCCATTGCCCTTCTCTATTGTATTTACCAATATGATATTTCGCAGTAAATCCCCCTTCGATGGCTTCTAAGTCCATCCACCAGCCCCAAAACTCTCGTTTTTCTGGTGATTTTTTATCGTCAACGCAAACCGACAAACAATCAAAATAGTAGCGCCCTTCTTCTGATTGCGGTTCACGTAAGTAAGGTCCTATCGCCTTTAACTTAGACATCAAGCGAAAGTGAGTTGGCCCCTGAGTCGTCTCTGACATATGAATCTCCGTTTCCATAATAAAAAGTGAATACTCAAGAATGATTATTGTTATTAATTATCATCAGCTTAATATTTGTTCAAATACCACTTTAACTCAATGGGAAGGTTTGTCATCTTAATAATTCATCTTCCAGCCACTTTATCGCCAAATCGAGGGATTGCTCATAACCTTTTGAAATTGACTTAGCACTGATTTTTTTCGCCTGTCCATACTGGCTAAACATGGCAACTAACTGGTTATCACTGTATGGCGAGACCGGATCGCCTTCCAAACCTAACGCTAAAATTGGCACCTTAGTTCGACGACTGGTTAGAAAGCCCTGAACTTTCAACGACCATGCTTTCATCTGCCCAGCCATACTGTTGATGTCCACCGCGCTTTTGCCCAGCCGTGATGCCAATAAGTCCAGGTACATTTTCGGCATCTGCTGTAATTTTTGAGAAGAGGTAAATAGATCGTGCACAGGCGCGCCCATCGCAACACAGGCTTTTATCTTCTCTTGTTCGATGAATGAAAGGCGAACCATTGCATTGCCGCCAAATCGAAATCCGACTAACCCCACTTTATGATGATCAACATAAGGAATCGAATAGAGCTCATTCAGTACCGCCTGATGGATACAACTCGAGTCTTCGGTCAAAGGCCAAAATGAACTGTGTCCTATCGAAGGCATATCGACCGTTAGCATGGCAATATCTTTCGGTGCGAAGTGATTACGGAACAATCGCCACATGTCAGTTTGTAAACTATCTAGCCCCGCACTAACCATTACCACGGGCAACTGCTTATCTGTTCTAGGCAGGTGTAGATTCGCAATAATTTTGCGATTCTGGTACGGCACTTCGATTTGCTTAATCGTGTATTGGGTTTTCTCTGCCCCTTCCGAATACGCTTTGTTGGCTAATACCTGGGCCTGCAGCGCTAAGCTGTCGTTCTTTAAATGCGGATAGCCCGCAATACTGAAACATAACGCCGCCGTAAAAAGCTCATCCGCTGCTTCGTCCCCTTGCATATTTTCCGAACGCTTTTGATGCGCCATGCCCAACTTTATCCACTCGAATGTCCAGTTTCCGCTGTGGTAACCCATCACCGTGTCTAGCCATTCATCTTTAGTGCGTGAGTGCGGTGAAGAGGCAATCCTAGACAGCACCTCTTCTATCTCTATTGGAGATACGCCTTGCCATGCCCACTGCAGACGAAGTAAGTGACGATACCAAGCACGGTCTCCCAGCTCTTCTCTTTCGTCGAGGATTTTCTGGCTGGTTGGCATGTACTGAGTTAATGCAGAGGTTTCTTTGGCTTGCTTGTGTTTGACAAACAAAGTTTCAGACAGGTTTTTGCTGATATCTTCCGACATATGAAGAGCCCTAGCTATTTGCAATGCTTACCATAATAATAAAAAAAATGCCCCTAAACAGGGGCATTTCTCAATATTCTTTGACAGCAATTATTTTTGCTTGCGGTTTACTGGCTCAGCATACTGGATAGACATATCCCACGGCTGCTCAATCCAAGTATCTTGCTCAATATCAACAACGTAGTCATCAAGAAGTTCTTTGCCTGATGGCTTAGCACATACAGCAATCATTTTTGCTTTAGGGTACATTTCACGCAATTGACGTGCTGTATCACCACTATCTACTAGGTCTTCAACGATTAGGTAACCTTCACCGTCACCTTCTGGTGCTTTAAGCACAGACATATCGCGTTGATGGTCATGGTCGTAGCTTGAAATACAGATAGTATCAACGTAACGAATGCCCAGCTCGCGAGCCAGAATTGCACCAGGAACCAAACCGCCACGGCTTACTGCCCAGATACCTTTCCACTGCTCAGCTGGCATTTGCTTCTCAGCCAGTTCACGACAGTAAGTCTGCATCGCATCCCAAGTGATAATGAATTTTTTACTCATTGTAATAACCTAATAATTTAAAAATATGTATCCCCAATAGTCAGTGATAAAGACGGATAAACGACATATTCACTAAGCTCTCAAATGAAACTTGAGGCGGGGCTTAAAGCAGCGCAAACGATTATTCTACCGAAAGCTAATATTAATACCAATGGTGATATCAAATTTCTCCACATAGAGCGCAGAAACATCGATTTCGGTGAACAAAATCAAAATAAAAAGCCAGTAAGAACAGATGTCCTCACTGGCTTGGAACCAAATAGAATTAACCTACCAGGTATTTCACGATAAAGATGGCTGACATCACCCAAACACTGAGCGATACATCACGACCTTTACCACTAAATAGCTTGATAGCAGAGTAAGCGATAAAGCCTAGAGTGATACCTTCAGCAATAGAGAAAGTCAGTGGCATAACCAGACAAGTAACAACCACTGGTGACGCTTCAGTTAGGTCACGCCAATCGATGCTTACTAAGCCAGACAGCATTAGGATCGCTACGTAAAATAGAGCGCCTGATGTTGCGTACGCTGGAATCATACCTGCAAGAGGTGAAAAGAATAGAGCCAGTAGGAATAGTACGCCAACAACAACAGCAGTTAGGCCAGTACGACCACCCGCTGCTACACCCGCAACACTTTCAATGTAAGAAGTAGTGTTTGATGTACCAAGTAGAGCACCTACCGAAGTTGCCGTTGAATCAGCAAGTAAAGCTTTATTCAGGCGAGGAATGTTGCCGTTTTCGTCGGTTAGACCTGCTTTTTGAGAAACGCCAACCAGCGTACCTGCAGTATCGAACAAGTCAACGAATAGGAAAGCAAACACAACGGAGATCATGCCAACTTCAAACAAGCCAGAGAAGTCTAGCTGTAGAAACGTTGGAGCAATACTTGGTGGTGTCGACATCACACCGCCCCACTGTACATCACCGAAAAGTAGGCCTAATGCAGTCACACCAAGAATGGCAATCATTACCGCACCTTTCACACCACGGTGGACAAGCGAAATTGTCAGGAAGAAGCCGATAGCTGCTAGTACAGATGGTAGTGACGTGATATTACCCATCGAAACCAGTGTTGCTGGATTATCAACTACGATGCCTGCATTTTTTAGTGCAATAAACGCAAGGAACAGACCGATACCCGCTGAAATACCGGTACGTAGAGAGTGAGGAATTGAGTTGATGATCCATTCACGAATCTTGAACACACTCAATAGAATAAACAAAACACCGGAAACAAATACAGCTGCCAGTGCCACTTGCCATGTGTAACCCATTCCCAATACAACAGAATAAGTGAAAAATGCGTTAAGCCCCATCCCCGGAGCCTGTGCAATTGGGTAATTAGCGACCAAGCCCATAATGAAACAGCCAACGGCAGCAGCAAGGCAAGTGGCAACAAAAATAGCACCACGATCCATGCCTGTATCAGCCAGGATTGCTGGGTTTACAAAAATGATGTAAGCCATGGTCAGGAAGGTAGTAATACCTGCGATGATCTCAGTGCGCACATTTGTGCCATTTTCACTGAGTTTAAAGAGCCTTTCGAGCATTATCGAGTCCTGTTAAAGGTAAAAAGTAAACGGTTGCGTAATCGATTGGGGTGAATTATAAAGTTATCAAATAGCAAATTCCAGATAGAATCTTCACTCTAAATGGATTTTTTTGCAGGATATGAGACCCATTTACTAGGGTTTTGAACACGTATAAGAATTAAAGCTTAAGAAACAACAACTAGCAAATTCAGATGAAATACGCATAAAGTGTACAAACTGAACGATGTTCTAAACTTTCACATGGAAAGGCCGATTTTGTGTGGAAGTTTTAAAGTGTATTACGTCAAGATATCGCATTAACAGGCAAGCGATAAGGGAATAGACACTTAGAGGTGAGTTTTTAGCCAGACCAGAGCAATGCACATAAAAAAACGCCACTCAAATTGAGTGGCGGCGAATCATGTCAGAACTATTACTGAAAAAAAATTCCAAATTATAGGGGTGAACAAACTGTTCAAGTCACATGCGATGACGACTTATTTAGTAGCCAAAGCTTGTTGGGTATACAAAGCTTGTTGGGTATACAAAGCTACCGGTATATACAGATTTGCTATTCCAGAACATTGTACTTGGTAAACCTTTCATAACTATCACCTTCTCAATCAATTAATCCAGTTGTTGATTCTCAGTTCCTTGGAGGCGATTAACGGACTCATCCTTTGAGCATTTTCTTCTTCTCTCTGAAGATGGTTACAAATATACCACCAAGAAATTTAATTACAAGCATTTTAGTGATAAATATCACACAAAATCACCAATCACGCTCAAAAAAAGAACCATTGTGTAATTTAATTACACAATTATAAATAGACACACATTAATTGATGCTTTTTCAACCAGGAAGTAATACTAGGTAATGGATCTTATTCATAAACTGTGACAATACAGAAAGAAATCCTTGTACCGGCGACTACTCGTCTCTCTTTTCAGGTGGTATCCTTTAGCTAACTACCCAGATGTGAGCAGTATTTTATGCTGACAGTATGTATTTTTAACAAAAAACATCTGGAAATATAGATAAAAAGGAGCTTTCTGTGTCTGAATTCCATTCCGAAATCAGTACCTTATCACCTACCCCACTTTGGCGTTTTTTCGATAAGATTTGTTCTATCCCTCATCCTTCTAAACATGAGGAAGCACTGGCGCAATTCATTATTGGCTGGGCGACGGAACAAGGCTTTGATGTTCGTCGTGATCCAACGGGTAACGTATTCATCAAAAAGCCCGCAACTCCCGGCATGGAAAATAAAAAGGGCGTGGTTCTGCAAGCACACATCGATATGGTGCCACAAAAGAACGAAGACACGGACCACGACTTTACAAAAGATCCAATTCAACCATACATCGATGCCGAATGGGTAACCGCAAAAGGCACAACTCTCGGCGCTGACAACGGCATCGGTATGGCATCTTGTCTTGCGGTTCTTGCTTCTACCGACATTAAGCATGGCCCGATTGAGGTACTTCTGACGATTGATGAAGAAGCAGGCATGACAGGCGCATTCGGGCTTGAGTCTGGCTGGTTAGAAGGTGAGATCCTGCTAAACACAGACTCTGAGCAAGAAGGTGAAGTCTACATGGGTTGTGCTGGCGGTATCGACGGTGCGATGACTTTCGATATCACCCGTGATGCGATCCCAGCAGGCTTTGTAACTCGCCAACTAACACTAAAAGGCTTAAAAGGCGGTCACTCTGGTTGTGATATTCACACAGGTCGCGGTAATGCCAACAAATTACTGGGTCGCTTCTTGGCAGGTCACGCTCGAGAATTAGATCTTCGCTTGGTTGAATTCCGCGGTGGTAGCTTGCGTAATGCGATTCCTCGTGAAGCATTCGTTACTGTTGCACTTCCAGCAGAAAACCAAGACAAGCTTGCAGAGTTATTCAACTACTACACTGAGCTACTGAAAGCAGAGCTAGGTAAAGTAGAAACCGGTATTGTTACTTTCAACGAAGAGATTGCAACCGACGCTCAAGCGTTTGCTTCTGCAGACCAACAGCGCTTTATCGCGGCGCTTAATGCATGTCCAAACGGCGTTATTCGTATGAGTGACGAGATCGAAGGTGTCGTAGAAACCTCTTTGAACGTGGGTGTCATCACCACCGAAGAGAACAAAGTAACCGTACTTTGCCTAATCCGTTCTTTGATTGATTCAGGTCGCAGCCAAGTGGTTGGTATGCTCCACTCCGTTGCGGAACTGGCTGGCGCTCAAATCGAATTCTCAGGTGCTTACCCGGGTTGGAAACCAGATGCGGATTCAGAGATCATGGCAATCTTCCGTGATATGTACGAAGGTATCTACGGTCACAAACCAAACATCATGGTGATCCATGCAGGTCTGGAGTGTGGCCTATTTAAAGAGCCTTACCCTAATATGGACATGGTATCTTTTGGTCCTACGATCAAATTCCCTCACTCTCCTGACGAAAAAGTGAAGATCGATACCGTTCAGCTATTCTGGGATCAAATGGTCGCTCTTTTGGAAGCGATTCCTGAAAAAGCATAATCACTTATTGCGTGAAAATAAGATAAAGTCAAAAAAGGGTGCAATCGCACCCTTTTTTATTGCAGATAATGCTAGCTGATTACACACGCGTTTGTGCGTAGGCTGCCAACTCATCCATTGAAGTCTTAGCTATCACTTCACCATCAATGTAGTAAGTAACAAAGTCGCCTTCACGTACGCCAGTCAACAATGCTTTGTCACCATTACTGTAAGAAATGTCCATTTGAATGGTGTTTTCGTCGATTTGTTCCATTTGGCCTTGCTCAATCACGCGATTATTCGCCAGAGGGCTAATTGGAGCGGTTGTCAAAGACTTATCTAATTGGTGGTTTACATCAATGTAAGTGTCCACCTTAGAATCAAAAATATGCGGCTTACCGTTTAACGGGTTTTTACCTGTCCAAAATTCCAATGAGTTAAATACGATATAATCAGCTGCGATCGCTACACCATAAACGGGTGCCATAAGCATGTTCAGACCACCACGAGCATAACGGTTATCGACAGCTTTTAAGTTAAAGCCCATAACATAACCAGTCACTGCATTACTGCCCACACAACCTGAAAGCGCAACTGCCACAGCAGTCATTACGCCAATTTTAGCCATTGCCTTTTTCATTAAAACCTCAAGGTAGAGTTTATTCGGTCAAAATCCGGCGCGGATATTAGCGAAATAAAAATGGCGAACAAAGACAAACTTTGTGTCTAAAAGTTTTATTATTACTTTTAAGACTCAAGTAGTTAGCTAGAAAATGGTTATCTATTAAGATATAAAGCCAGCCAGATATAACCCTTATAAGTGGCGTCATATTTACAACATAAATCTCACACAGGGCTTATTACTCTCGGTAATAAAAATAATTTGTCGTATCCTTAATCAAAATGATTAGTTTGATTATGACGTGATTGTTACATTGTTAGAAAACTATTGGAAAGAGATGGTTTTATGGTCAGAAGTAAAAGAAGCAAAACCTTTGAGTTACTCGGATATGAAGTCCAACCAGGTCAGCGATTGGAGATCGAATTCGAAGCCGCACAGCTGTATACCCATTCTCCTTTATCGATTCCCGTAGAAATCATTCATGGGAAACAAGAGGGCCCAGTGCTGATGGTTAACGCCGCAATTCATGGCGATGAGCTCAATGGCGTAGAGATCGTGCGCCAGCTGATTAACCAGCTGGATCCACAAAAACTGAAAGGCACGGTCATTGCAGTCCCAATAGTGAATGTATTCGGCTTTATCCATAAATCTCGTTATTTGCCAGACCGACGCGATCTAAACCGCTGTTTCCCAGGTAGTGAAAAAGGTGCACTGGCATCTCGTATGGCTTATGGATTCTTTAATAACATCGCCAAACGCTGTAACTATATTATCGATTTACACACTGGTGCGATTCATCGTACCAACCTACCCCAAATTCGTGCCAACCTGAGTAACCCAGAAACACTGCGAATTGCGAAAGCCTTTTCCACCCCAGTGATCATCGATTCAGCGTTACGTGATGGGTCTTTACGCAGTGAGGCTGAAAAGTGCGATATTCCCGTCCTCACCTACGAAGCTGGCGAGGCATTACGCTTTGATCCATTCTCAATTAGTGCTGGCGTTCTTGGCATTCGACGAGTCATGCAGGCAATCGGCATGTTAAGAGCAAGCCGCAAAAAATTCCCAGAGCCTGTGATCGCTAAATCCACCAGTTGGGTGCGTTCACCAGGAAATGGCATTTTGCGTACTGTGGTGAATTTAGGCGACAAAGTTGAACGAGGTGAAACGCTCGCCTATATCAGTTCGCCGCTTGGGCACGATGAGTTAGAGCTTAAAGCACCCAAAAGTGGCCTGGTCATTGGCCAACACACTCTGCCGTTAGTCAATGAAGGTGATGCGATTTTCCACTTGTCTTACTTCAAGCAAGAGGATAGCGAATTCGGTCAAGCGATAGAAAACTACATTGAGGGACTGAACGAGTATGATCTTGACCAAGTCACTACAGGGCAAATACCGTTCGACGCTCAGTAATGGTGAGAGAATTTAATAACGACAAAGCCCGGCTTAGATAGCCGGGCTTTTTTATACCACTCAGAATTACCGACATAGACTCGTCGGATACGAAGTCTTATTCTTCGTCAGCTTCTGCTTCAGCGTCGCGCGCTTTACGAGCTTCTTCTTTACGAACTTTAGCAGCAAGTTGCTCTGCTTCACGCTCTTGACGTTGTGCAGCTTTACGCTCATTACGAACCACTTGGTTTTGAACAAAGCCAGCTAGCTCTTGTTCAGCCCAAGCTTGTGCTTTTTCTTCACTTTCAAAGCCAGTTTCACGTTTTGATACCACTGTCTTACGAGAAGTGACTTGGCGAGTGATCTCTGCGCTCCAACCGTTACGTTTTTCAGATACGCGGATAGCAAACTTTTGATTTTTTGACATTTATTTCATTTCCTAGGGATTTGAGGGATTCGGTCAACTTGATAACTTCAACTAAGCTGTTTAACACCATCCCTTGGTAAGCGCGGTATTAGAGCATAATTGGCCCATCTTTGCGCGATTTTTTTAACTGTAGATGAGAATTTTTATTGGATAAACAAAAAGCGCAGATCTTTCGATCTGCGCTTTGCGGTTTATATACAGTCTCTATAAAAACTGAATTAACCGATGTTCTTACGTGCGTTTTGGAACATACGCATCCAAGCACCGTTTTCACCCCAACCTTCTGGAGACCAAGAGTTTGCAACCGTACGGAATACACGCTCTGGGTGAGGCATCATAATGGTGACACGGCCATCAGCCGTTGTCAGACCGGTAATTGCATTTGGCGAACCATTCGGGTTGTTCGGGTATTGTTGCGTTGGGTTACCGTTATTGTCGACGTAACGCAGCGCTACCGTACCTGATGCTTCAATTGCGTTCAGGTGCTCACCATCACGTACTTCTACACGACCTTCACCGTGAGAAACCGCGATAGGCATACGAGAGCCAGCCATGCCATCAAAGAATACAGAATCCGATTTCTGTACTTCTACCAGGCTAAAGCGAGCTTCAAAACGCTCAGACTCGTTGCGAACAAAACGTGGCCACAAGTCTGCACCCGGGATAAGCTCTTTCAGGTTAGAAAGCATCTGACAACCGTTACACACACCTAGAGAGAAAGTCTCTTCGCGGTTGAAGAACGCTTGGAACTGCTCTCGAGCTTGTGCGTTAAACAGGATAGACTTCGCCCAACCTTCGCCCGCACCGAGTACGTCACCGTAAGAGAAGCCACCACAAGCCACAAGACCTTGGTACTCATCCAGTACCGCTTGACCTGTCAGAACATCGCTCATGTGGATGTCGGTTGCTTCAAAACCAGCACGATCAAACGCCGCCGCCATCTCAACGTGAGAGTTAACACCTTGCTCACGAAGAATTGCCATCTTAGGTTTCGCGCCTTTTGCAATGTAAGGTGCTGCGATATCTTCGTTAACATCAAAGCTTAGTGATACGTTCAGACCTGGATCTGAGTTATCTTTCTTCGCTTCAAATTCTTGGTCTGCACACGCTGGGTTATCACGTAGAGCCTGCATTTTGTGCGTCGTTTCTGCCCAGATAACACGAAGGTCGGTACGAGAACGCTCAAGCACAACTGCATCACCAGAAGTGATAACAAAGTTATCAGAAGCTTCAACAGAGCCAATCACGTGTGAGCATGCTTGCAGACCATTCGCTGACAGCGTTGCCAATACTGAGTCCAGATCTTCGTTCTTAACCTGAATAACTGCACCCAGCTCTTCGTTAAATAGAACTGCTAGTGCATCGTCGCCCAGACCTTCGATGTTCGCTTTCACACCACAGTGACCCGCGAATGCCATCTCAGCAAGAGTAACGAATAGACCGCCGTCACCTTTATCGTGGTAAGCAACAAGCTTGTCATCACGAACCAGTGTTTGCATTGCATCGAAGAAGCCTTTTAGCTGCTCTGCGTTGTCTACGTCTGCAGGCTTGTCACCAAGTTGCTTGTAAACCTGTGCCAGTGCTGTTGCACCCAGACGGTTTTTGCCGTTACCCAGGTCAACAAGAACAAGTGAAGATTCGCCTAGTCCTTCCAAGGTATCAGGTGTACGAAGCTGAGGCGTTACTGTCTTACGCACGTCTTCTACACGGCCAAACGCAGTGATAACAAGTGATAGCGGTGAAGTGACTTCTTTGCTCTCGCCGTTATCTTCCCACTTGGTCTTCATTGACATTGAGTCTTTACCAACTGGAATTGTCAGACCAAGCGCTGGACATAGCTCTTCACCCACCGCTTTCACTGCTTCGTAAAGACCTGCATCTTCACCTGGGTGGCCTGCTGGAGACATCCAGTTAGCAGACAGTTTAATGTGTTTGATATCACCGATGTCAGTCGCAGCAATGTTAGTCAGAGACTCACCTACCGCCAGACGAGCAGACGCGCCGAAGTCTAGTAGAGCAACCGGAGTACGCTCACCCATCGACATCGCTTCACCGTGGTATGTGTCGTAACTTGCCGCCGTAACTGCACAGTTCGCTACAGGAACCTGCCAAGGACCAACCATCTGGTCACGAGCGACCAAACCTGTTACTGAGCGGTCACCGATAGTAATCAGGAACGTTTTCTCAGCAACCGTTGGAAGACGAAGTACGCGATCTGCCGCTTCGTTGATTTCAATACCGTCACGTGTAATCGCTGGGCTATCTACTTTCAATGTCGTTGCTTCACGGTGCATCTTCGGTGTTTTACCAAGCAAGATATCCATTGGCATATCAATTGGCGTATTGTCGAAGTGAGAGTCTTCTAGTGTCAGATGACGTTCTTCTGTTGCCACACCAACCACTGCGTAAGGTGCACGCTCACGCTTACAGATTGCATCGAATGCTTCCATATGTTCTGGCGCAACTGCAAGAACGTAACGTTCCTGAGATTCGTTACACCAGATTTCCAGCGGGCTCATGCTCAATTCATCATTTGGTACATCACGTAGCTGGAACTTACCGCCACGCTCGCCGTCGTCACAAAGCTCAGGAAGTGCGTTAGAGATACCGCCCGCGCCCACATCGTGGATAAATGCGATTGGGTTCTCTTCACCTAACTGCCAACAACGGTCGATAACTTCCTGACAACGACGTTCCATCTCTGGGTTTTCACGCTGTACTGAAGCAAAATCCAGGTCTTCTGCAGACTGACCAGACGCCATTGAAGATGCAGCACCGCCACCAAGGCCGATGTTCATTGCCGGACCACCAAGTACGATTAGGCTTGCACCAACTGGAATCTCTTTCTTCTGTACGTGTTCGTCACGGATATTACCCATACCACCAGCAATCATGATTGGCTTGTGGTAACCACGAATTTCTTCACCCGCGTGGGAAGTCACTTTCTCTTCGTAGGTGCGGAAGTAGCCTAATAGGTTTGGACGACCAAATTCGTTGTTGAATGCTGCGCCACCCAGAGGGCCTTCAAGCATGATGTCCAGTGCGTTTACGATACGACCAGGCTTGCCAAAGTCGGTTTCCCAAGGCTGTTCAAAGCCAGGGATACGTAAGTTAGACGTTGTGAAACCAACCAGACCCGCTTTTGGTTTACCACCGATACCGGTCGCGCCTTCGTCACGGATTTCACCACCAGAACCGGTTGATGCGCCTGGCCATGGAGAGATAGCCGTTGGGTGGTTGTGCGTCTCTACCTTCATCAAGATGTGCGCATCTTCATGGTGGTAAGTGTATTGACGAGATTTAGGATCTGGGAAGAAACGACCCACTTTAGAACCTGTCATTACTGCTGCGTTATCTTTGTAAGCAGACAGAACGTGGTCTGGCGTCGTTTCAAATGTGTTTTTGATCATCTTAAACAGAGACTTCTCTTGGTCTACGCCATCGATAGTCCAGTCTGCATTAAAGATCTTGTGACGACAGTGCTCTGAGTTCGCCTGCGCAAACATCATTAGCTCAATGTCGTTTGGATTACGACCTAACTTAGTGAAGTTCTCTACTAAGTAATCAATTTCATCTTCTGCTAGCGCCAAGCCAAGTGAAACGTTTGCTTCTTCAAGCGCAAGACGACCACCAGCCAGGATATCAACGTGTGCCACTGGAGCTGGCTCTGCCACAGTAAATAGTGCAGAAGCGGCTTCAAGTTCAGTAAACACCGTTTCCATCATGCGATCGTGAATTAAAGCTTTTACTGTGTTGATTTGAGCATCAGACAGTGTCACTGAGGTTTCTACGTAGTACGCTGTACCACGTTCTAGACGTTTAACTTTGTCCAGACCACAGTTGATAGCAATATCGGTAGACTTAGAAGACCAAGGCGAAATAGTGCCAGGACGAGGCGTAACAAGAAGTAGAAGACCTTCAGGCTCGTGCTCTTCGATCGTTGGACCGTAAGTCAGCAACTTTTCAAGCTTTTCTAACTCTTGGTTATCAAGGTCAGATTTTAGATCCGCAAAGTGCATAAACTCGGCGTAAATGCCGGTTACAGGCAGATTTTGTTCACGACAAAGTTCCAATAGTTTATTAACACGGAACTCAGAAAGAGCTGGGGAGCCACGCAAAATTCTCATGTGCTTAGGTCTCTTATGCAATTGATTAAGGTGATATTGGAATAAATTCAGCCACTTAGGCTTGACAACCCGAACTTATACCGATTCCACCTCTCCTTTGCGAGCGCATTATATAGTAATTGTTTTTGTGATGTAACACCAAAAGCAACCGTTTGCGTCAATTTTTTCTTCAAATTTGAATTATCGCCAAAATGTCGATAAAACACGCAATGTCGCACTCTATCTATGCGATTCCCTTTGCCCCACCACTTCCCTTTGATATAAAGGACGATAGAAATTTTTCGAGAAGTACCAATTAATGCAAATTAGCCAGTTCAACCGACTTAAGCGCAGCGTCTTACTTTTCGCATCTGTGCTACTACTTTCTGCCTGCCAAATTGAGTCGGCACCAAAAAGTGAATTCCAGAAAATCCAGGAACGTGGCGTTCTTCGAGTTGGTACACTTAACAACCAACTATCTTACTACATTGGCCCCGATGGCCCCGCAGGCTTGGATTATGAGCTTGCTCGTCAATTCGCTGAAGAACTCGGCGTAAAACTTGAGATCAAACCCGCTTTCCGTCAAGCCGACCTTTTTCCGGCACTCAAGAAAGGCGACATTGATATTATAGCGACGGGGTTGAACCAGACTTCTCAAGCGGTAAAGCGTTTTCGACCAGGTCCAGCTTACTACTATGTCAGCCAGCAAGTCGTGTATAAAAAAGGGCAACTTCGTCCTCGTAGTCTTAAGCGCTTAATCAAGTATCAAGCGAGCCAAGTCGAGGACACAGAAGATAAAAGTGCGGCGGCAGGTACACTTCAAATCGTCGAACAGTCACAATATGTTCCGACACTGACGGCATTAAAAAAACAGTACCCTGAGTTACAGTTTGAAATCGTCGGTGATGCCGACACTAGTGATTTGCTGAAAAGTGTTTCTACAGGCGATCTGCGCTTTACCGTAACTGACTCCGTTGAATTGTCACTGGCTCAGCGCCTCTATCCTGATCTGGCTTTGGCTTTTGAGCTAACAGAAGACCAACCTGTATCTTGGTTTACTCGTCGTTCAGAGGACGAAAGCTTGTACGCAATGCTGATTGAGTTCTTTGGTAACATCAAGCAATCGGGTGAACTGGCCTCGCTGGAAGAAAAATACATTGGACATATCGAAGCCTTCGATTATGTGGATACTCGTGCCTTCATTCGAGCTCTGGATGACAAACTTCCTAAGTGGTCACCCCTATTCCAAAAATACAGTGAAGAGTTTGATTGGCGCTTAATTGCCGCTTTGGCTTATCAAGAGTCTCATTGGAAACCAAAAGCTAAGTCACCAACCGGTGTACGCGGCATGATGATGCTCACGTTACCAACAGCAAAAAGCGTCGGCGTAACCAACCGTCTCGATCCTGAGCAGTCTATCCGTGGTGGTGTGGAATACCTGCGTCGCATTGTTGCTCGCGTACCCGAAACGATCAGCGATCACGAAAAAATTTGGTTCGCACTTGCTTCCTATAACATTGGTTATGGTCATATGTTGGACGCTCGACGACTAACGAAAGCTCAAGGGGGCGATCCAAATGCCTGGGCAGATGTAAAAGACAGACTGCCTCTACTGCGTCAAAAACGCTTTTATAGCCAAACGCGTTACGGTTATGCCCGAGGAGATGAAGCGCGTAATTACGTCGAGAATATTCGTCGTTACTATCAGTCAATTATTGGCCATGTAAGTCAGAAGCCAGCGACAGATGAAACCACAGAAGACCTGCAAGTCATCCCACCGCTCGACCCTGATACTATTACGTCTGGTGCAGTGGAAAGTATTGCCGAGGAAGTATCCGGTGCTGTAGAGAGTGTATCTGAAGAAATATCAGAGTCAGTTGAGGAAGAAGAGCCTGAGGTATCAAGCGCCTCTGACACAACTGAAGATGACGAGTCAGATCCAGAAGTCCCCTCGGAATAAGACCCAACCAGTGAATAAAAAATGGCGAGTGAATAGCTCGCCATTTTTTGTTGAGTCTTTGAACAAACTTATCTAAAATCGATCTTTCCGAGTTAGGTCAATATCAATAAGTATGTGCCAACAAACTTAGTGACCGGCATTGTAACCCCTTAATATTTATAGCTTCTTAAGATATTTCGGGAGCAATATACTCGGCTGGTTACCCTCTCCCGATTAAACATGATACGTATCATTAGAGTGTCATCTAATGGTTGTTCACTAATCTGAGATCGGGATATGAATGTCGTAACGATTCATGACGATATCGATGACACTCAGCCTATTATTAGTGTTGCCATTTTTTATGCCTAACCGAAAATCACTATCAATCACAAACCTCGTATTGTGTTGCAGGTGTTGATAACGTTACGCGTGAAAATAGTGGCCTGACAGGCTTGAGAACGTCGAGTTTTGATTAGTCGGACACAATTAGTGTCTAACTGAGGGTGTTCGTGGTCTTGTCTACTAGAGGTTTCGAATATGAGAAGACGTAAGGTTCAGTCAAAGCGTTTACATAATACAGTGGCGGCAATCCGTCGTAAGCGCAAGCTGACGAACATAAAGAAGAAAATCAGTGCACGCCATCGTGTTTTCGTTCACTTAGTGAACCACTGAGGAACAGAAGCAAACATCTACCCAAACTGTGGATGTTTGCTGAACCTTCCTTAATCCTCACGCTTTACCTGATCACTCTGTAACGCTTTTTCAGCCTGTTTCTTGTCTTTAATTTCTTTGCGACGACGCTTAAAAAAAGCTTGTAACTGCCCTCGGCACTCTTGTTCTAACAGCCCTTTCTCGACCGTTGCATAATGGTATGCAGCCTGACTTTCAAACAGGTTTAACACTGTTCCTGCGGCACCTGCTTTCAGATCAGGAGCACCAAAGACCACTCGCTTCACGCGGCTGTGTAACAGTGCACCGGCACACATCGGGCATGGTTCTAACGTCACGTAAAGTGTGGTATCTAATAAGCGATAATTCTCTAAGACTTGCCCCGCTTTACGCAATGTCTGAATCTCGGCATGGGCCGTTGCGTCATGAGTACAGATAGAACGGTTCCAACCTTCTGCAATGATCTCCCCATCTCTGACTAGCACCGCACCAACAGGTACCTCTCCTTCCGCTTCAGCCAGCTCTGCTAGCTCGATAGCTCGTCGCATAAAATGTTCATCTTGAGGCGTAAATTGAAGGTCTGACAAAGGGACTCCTGATCGATAAATTAGCTTGGAACACGTCAATATTACCATTAACTGACCGCACGCTACAGCAACGCTAGTGACCCCCTATATTATCAAGCACAAAAAAGCGCAGACCTGATGATCTGCGCTTTCGAATTTAAGCGAATACAACTTACATGGTGTACGTGTATGGTGCTTGAATACCTAACGGGATACCAATCATCCAGTAAGCAATTAGGAAGATTGACCAACCGATCAGCATCGCAATAGAGAATGGCATCATCAGTGATGCAAGCGTACCAATACCTGTCGACTTCACATAGCGCTGGCAATAAACCACAACAAGCGGGAAGAATACCATCAGAGGTGAAATGATGTTTGATACAGAGTCACCAACACGATACGCCGCCTGAGACAACTCTGGAGAAATACCAACCGCCATTAGCATAGGCACTAAGATTGGGCCGATTAGCGCCCACTTAGCCGATGCAGAACCAATAAGTAGGTTTACAGAAGCCGTTAGCAGAATCATACCAACAATTGTTGCTTCACCTGGAAGGTTCATTGCTTTCAGGCCTTCTGCGCCGTATAGCGCCAGCATAGTACCAATATTTGACTGAGCAAATGCTGATAGGAACTGAGCACAGAAGAAAGACATAACGATGTATGCACCCATGGTAGACATAGTGTCAGCCATCGCTTTAATGATGTCGTTGCTCGATTTGAAAGTGCCAGACACTTTACCGTAAACATAACCTGGGATGATGAACAGGATAAAGATTAAAGGAACGATCGACTTCATGATCGGTGCTGAGAATGCGGTGATCTCACCTTCTGGTGAACGCAATGCTGAACTTTCAGGAATTAAAGCCACAACAAGAAGTGCAATACCGGCCATCATAGACCAACCCGCGTAGCGGAATGCTTTTGATTCAGTCTCAGAGAATGAACCTAGATCAGGAGCAGTTTCTGCGTCTTCATCGACAGGTGTTCTCGCCAAACGTGGCTCAATGATTTTCTCAGTAACGTACCAACCGATAGCCACAATGATTACGGAAGAGATACCAGTAAAGAAGATGTTAGCAAGTGGGTTAACAACGTATTCTGGATCGAGTACTTGTGCTGCCGTTTGTGTGAAACCAGCCAGTAGTGGATCGATACCAGAAGGGATAAAGTTTGCTGAGAAACCACCAGATACACCCGCAAACGCTGCAGCAATACCCGCTAGAGGATGACGACCAGCGGCATGGAAAATGATACCACCCAGAGGAATAACCAGAACATAGCCAGCATCTGCTGCAGTATGCGATACAATCGCAACCAGAATAAGCATCGGAGTAAGCAGCTTAGCAGGTGTAAAGCTCAGCATCTTCTTCAGACCCGTGGTGATAAAACCCGATGAATCTGCAACCCCCACACCTAACATAGCGACCAATACAATACCTAGTGGCGCAAAACCAGTGAATGTTGTCACCATGTTTGCAAGGAAGCTAGCCAGCGCGTCACCTGTCAGCAAGTTAGTAATTGTTAACGCTTCGCCAGTTCGAGGGTTTACAAGATCGAAAGAGACATTCGACAAAAGTGCAGACGCAGCCCAGGTGATAACTAGTGCCCAGAAAAACAAAATCGCCGGATCAGGAATTTTATTACCTGCACGCTCGATAAAGTTTAAAAAGCGATCCATCCCACTCGGCTTAGAAGATGGCGCTTTATTAATTGCTTGGTTACTCATGTGGTAACTCCATAATAAATGATGTTGGTGCTATGGCCTTTTGGAATAATTTATTGCGGCCAGTTTTCAGCCAAGTATTCTAGTTAAAACCCAGATAAAAAGTACAAGATGCTAATATTTTTTCATATTTGGAGACACATTTTGCAAAAATGGCAACCAAATGAAACATAATAAAAACAGTGGCACACCGTTCACGTTAACAGTTCTCAAACCCTCTATTAACTGATGGATATAAAGCCGAAAAGGACGTAGGAAAAAGGTGATAATGCTTTTAAAAGCGATAGTGACACACTGGAAAGGAGCTATTTATCAAATTCACTATAACGAGAAATCATCGTTTTCAACTTAACAGACTGAGTCTGCCCCATCCTGTCTTCCCAACTTGAAGTTATAATAATGGTCTTTAATGACCCCGATACCGTAGCGGGAGGTACCTGCCATTGAAGGCTATAAGCCCCCGAAATTGAAGAACCCGTAGCGATAGAATCAAAGTCAGCGATGGGCATTGCTGGGGTGGCCGCAGAAGCACCTCGGGTGCGAAACCATTCGAGTTTATTTTCTGCTAGGCGCAAAGCCTCAATACTCTTAATGGCGTATTCCGACTCTCGTTCTAAGTACACATTTAGCTTTGTTAAACCTAATGCTCCTACTCCGAGAAGCAGAAAAGCAATCAAGACTTCGAGTAAACTAAACCCTTGCTGTTTAGAGATCATTCCAGGAGCCTTTTTTCCAATATACTTTTTTGATCTTTTTCAATGGTTCATCAATCACATCACGATTGTACTGAAAATCTAATGCGGCGTTGAAAAGAGCGAAAGTGCCAGGTGCATCCATTACAAAACCTCCTAGAGGGTTAAAAGAGCCATGTTGGAAGTAGCCGACTCTTTCCTTTTTCATTGGTACGGTAGCAGCAAGTGCAGAAATCACCCCTTTTAAATCTTTATGGTTCTCAAGTTTATCCCAACCAGCAAAGTCCGGAACAACCCCCTTCGGATCAGCATATAGGGGGGAAATAAAGTGATAGAGCATGCCAGTAAAGTCCTGAGTTCCTCTCGTAGATAAAATCCCGTCTTGAACGACTAAAATAATGCCACTACCACTTAAGTGTTTATCAATAGCAGATTTGATGCTGGAAAAGCCCGCCGTATCTATTTCACATCCACCGAAGACCCAAACCAGATCTTTGCCGGCTTTAATGTTGTCTACGATATTTTCCGCACACTTGTCGTTGAAACTAGGCGTAGGTAAATCTTTCTCAGAGTCCAATTTGGCAGGGTTTAATGAGAGTGGCACATAACCAAACAGCGAGTTGTCAGACATCACATCAAACCATTCGCTTCGTGGCACATCAAATACATCCTTAAAAGGATCCATGCTTGAAGATTTTCGATAGTCATCTTCAGAGTTAGCAACACTCTTTGCCCAACTGTAATGAGTTGATGCACATTTTTGCTCTTGGCCAGCCGGGCTATCAGGAAATTTTGCGTAAGGTTTTTGCGATATTTGATAGGGATGACGTGTGCTCACGCTTGTAGCATAGAAATAATTGGAGTAGAGAACCGACGTGCATTCCCATAAATTATTTCCGAGACTTTTTCCGGGATCAGCAGAACTCGTATAGGAACCATTAATAACAAGATCAGAAGTAGATTTTATAGCCCCAGCCCCGCCAACAGCTGGAAACTTGATGGTTTTCCGAAGCCTTGCGTTTTCTAATTCAGAAGTAACGACACTAAATTCTCCAGCAGAAAAAGTTAATCCATTGAGTTCCATTGCAGTTTTACAATCATCTACCGTGGCGGGTATCTTTTTCTCTAGTTTAGCTTTAGAAAATGCACATTCCAGCCCACCCTCAGCTTTCCAATGTGCCTGTCGAGCTCTTAACTCATTCTGAGCAACTTTGATTTGAAAAAAGATACCTTTTGATGAAGCAAGAACCACAATCAAAGCAAGCAGCAAAAGAATGGAAGTCACCAGCAGTGCGACATAGCCTGATTGATTAGACTTAAATTTCATTGCCAGTTCCTTTGCTTAATTGAGACTGTTTCCACTTTGCTAAAAGAGCCATCAACCGTCTGTAAACCTAATTGGATGTCGGTTAATGCACTTGTCGTTTTTCCATTCGTAACGGTTCCTGAACTCACTGAAAATTGAGTGACGTGCAAAATATCTTCATCAAATAAAGATCGACAAAAATCTATACCATCAAAAGTTAATATTTGAGCTTGTGAAACCACACCTTTTTCGCATATTAAAAGTCGAGTATCGCGCTTCTCATACTTAACATTTCGATAGTCTTTGTTATCCGGAGAACCTTGTTTGAAATAAACAAAACCAACAGAAGAAGCGCCGCTCAACGTTATTGTATTTATAGAGCCAGATACCTTGAGCGAATTGCCGTTTCCGCCATCGTAACCCGCTCGTTGAATATCTTCTTTCATCATTGCAAAAGTAAGGTTAATCCCCTGTAGGAGATGCAATTCCAAACTTTTATCTCTTGCTGTTTTTTGCAAGCTAAGAAAGACCGAGCCAATCACACCTAATAGAATTAAACCAATTAAAGAACTGATCATTAATTCGATCAAAGAACTACCACCCTGATAGCGCTTACTAACATTTTGGGTAGTCATATAATTTTGCTCCAGACTCGCTACAAACCTTGATGCGCCCAGGTGGGTTAGAAAGTTTGATTTTCAATTTTAAGCTCTGATTGTTAGTCGAAAATAACTCGATACTCCCAGAATTCGGCCTCCCCCTTACTTCTTCAAAGCTTATATATTTGGCGTCATAGTTATGCTTTATCGATAACTCCGAATAAGGTGAACCGGAAAAGTGTAATATGGTATTTCCGCCTGCAGTGAGTGAATCAGTCAAGTTGAGTGACCAATTGCCTTTATTAACGGTGTTACCTTTATCCATCGAAAAGTGTACATATAACTTCTTATTTCTCATTACCGCTTCTGATTTACTTTGATTCAGAAACCCAAAGAGTTCTGTCGCGAGTCCCTGCATTTGCACGGTTTGTGAAACGGGCTTAAAACTTGGCGCCGCAACTGCTAATAAAATGCTCAGCACCGATACCGTAATAAGTAGCTCCAACAACGTAATCCCGCGAGGCATTTCCCAGATTCCTATGCAAATAACTAGTCAACTGTAATTCATCTTGCACAGATGCTATCACCTGCGAAAAATAGGCGGAAAATGAAAAGGGAACAACTCGGAATGATTCGGATATATCGTTGTAACAGCTACAAAATAAGATTAGGGGGGATGACATTGATCGAATTACTGATTGCGGTCGTGATTGTCGGCATCATTGCAGCAATTGCATACCCTTCGTATACAAACCATGTCATCAAGTCGCACCGGACCGTGGCACTCAGTGACATCAACCGTATCCAGTTAGCGTTGGAAACCTCTTACGATGGTGGGTATGACTGGAGCTCGATTATTGTAGGTGGCCGTTGTGTCATTTGCGACTCAGATAATGATCGATTTACTTTTTCAATAGTGAGTTCCGCAACCATGGTCTATACCATCAAAGCAACCGCCAAGTCCGATTTAGGTCAAAATGGAGACCGATGTTTCCCCTCTGGAGTGAATGACATCACGCTAACAGCAACCAACATCGAATCACCAAGCGCATGTTGGAACTGACCTTCGTCCAAAAGTAGAAAGGCCTGCATTGCTGCAGGCCTTTGTAATTTTTAAACTTGGGTCGCTTTAGCTCGTCAAGTCATCGAAGAATTTCTTCACACCATTAAAGAAACCTTCTGACTTAGGCTTGTGCTTTGTCGCCGCTTCGCCACCACAAGACTCTTCAAACTCTTTTAGTAACTCTTTCTGGCGTGAGCTTAGGTTCACTGGTGTCTCAACAACTAACTTAACGATCAGATCGCCGATACCGCCACCGCGAACACCTTTCACACCTTTACCACGCATACGGAACATACGGCCCGTTTGTGTTTCTGTTGGTACTTTCAAGCTTACACGGCCATCTAGGGTTGGTACTTCTACTTCACCACCCAATGCTGCCATCGCGAAGCTTACTGGTACTTCACAGTAAAGGTTATTACCGTCACGCTCAAAGATATGGTGGTCTTTTACGTGAACTTGAACATACAAATCACCTGCTGGTGCGCCCATTTCTCCCGCTTCACCTTCGCCAGACAGACGAATGCGATCGCCAGTATCAACACCAGCTGGGATCTTAACATTAAGCGTTTTAGTTTTTTGTTTGCGACCCTGTCCATGACACTCATTACAAGGGTCTTTGATGATCTTACCTTTACCATGACAGGTTGGACAGGTTTGCTGCACGGCAAAGAAGCCTTGACGCATTTGAACTTGACCATGGCCATGACAGGTCCCACAGGTTTCTGCTGACGTGCCTTTTTTCGCACCGCTACCGTCACAAGTATCACAATGAACCAGTGTTGGAACTTCAATTTCTTTTGTTACACCACGAACAGCCTCTTCTAGCGTCAGCTCCATGTTGTAGCGAAGGTCGGCACCACGCTGTGCACGATGACCACCGCCGCCACCACGACGACCACCACCAAAGATGTCACCGAAAACATCACCAAAGATATCGCCGAAATCAGCACCGCCGCCGCCAAAGCCGCCGCCACCGAAGCCACCGCCGCCTTGTTCAAAAGCTGCGTGGCCGTACTGATCGTACGCTGCTTTTTTCTGAGGGTCAGTGAGAACTTCGTACGCTTCTTTTACTTCTTTAAACTTATCCGCAGCAGAATCATCACCCTGGTTACGGTCTGGGTGGAATTTCATTGCAAGGCGCTTGTACGCCTTTTTGATATCACGTTCTGATGCATCACGGCTTACGCCTAATACTTCGTAAAAATCACGTTTTGACATGTTCTTCGTCACCAATGTAGTACTGCAAACGGCCACTGCCGCTTGGTGTTAATATCGTTTTAGATAAAAGCTTTCTCTGAAAAGCGCTTAGCTAGAAAGACGGGGCTATTTACAAACATGCGGGCGTTAGAGTCACCTCAAACGCCCGCAAAGATTCCAATAAGAGTTTCCAACAGGGTAATTTCTACCAAAGCATCCAATTACCCTAATGTTGAATTACTTCTTATCGTCTTTAACTTCTTCGAACTCTGCGTCTACAACATCGTCTTGTGCAGACTGTTGTTGAGCGCCAGCTTCAGCACCTTGTTGTGCTTGAGCTTGTTGCTGGGCGATTTCCATCAATTTTTGAGCCGCAGTCATTAGCGCTTGAACTTTAGCGTCGATAGCTTCTTTATCTTCGCCTTTACGCGCTTCTTCTAGCTCAGAAATAGCAGCTTCAATCTTCTCTTTCTCATCTGCTGGAAGGGCTTCACCTGCTTCTTCCACTTGCTTACGAGTACCGTGAATCATTTGGTCTGCTTGGTTACGTGCAGTTGCTAGCTCTTCGAACTTCTTGTCCGCTTCTTTGTTAGCTTCTGCTTCTTGAACCATTTTCTCGATTTCTTCGTCGTTTAGACCGCCAGAAGCTTGGATAGTGATCTTCTGCTCTTTACCAGTCTGCTTATCTTTCGCTGATACGTGCAGGATACCGTCCGCATCAAGGTCGAAAGTTACTTCGATTTGTGGCATGCCACGTGGTGCAGGCTGGATGCCTTCTAGGTTGAATTGACCTAGAGACTTGTTGTACATCGCTTGCTTACGCTCACCTTGCAGAACGTGGATAGTTACCGCGCTCTGGTTGTCTTCTGCTGTAGAGAAAACTTGGTTCGCTTTAGTTGGGATAGTTGTGTTCTTCTCAACTAGCTTAGTCATTACGCCACCCATTGTCTCGATACCTAGAGACAGTGGAGTTACGTCTAGAAGCAGTACGTCTTTAACGTCACCAGCAAGTACACCACCTTGAACTGCAGCACCCATTGCTACGGCTTCATCAGGGTTTACGTCACGGCGAGCTTCTTTACCGAAGAATTCAGCAACTTTCGCTTGAACCATTGGCATACGAGTCTGACCACCAACTAGGATTACGTCTGTGATGTCGTTTACCGATAGGTCAGCGTCAGCTAGAGCCACTTTTAGTGGGTCTAAAGAACGTTGTACTAGGTCTTCAACCAGAGATTCTAGTTTCGCACGTGTCACTTTGATGTTCATGTGCTTAGGACCAGTTGCATCCGCAGTAACGTAAGGTAGGTTTACGTCAGTTTGAGAAGTAGAAGAAAGCTCGATTTTCGCTTTTTCTGCTGCTTCTTTAACACGCTGCATTGCTAGTGGATCGTTCTTAAGGTTGATGCCTTGCTCTTTGTTGAACTCATCAACTAGATAGTTAATCAGACGGTTATCAAAGTCTTCACCACCTAGGTGAGTGTCACCGTTAGTTGCTAGAACTTCGAAAGTCTTCTCGCCTTCAACTTCATCGATTTCGATGATTGAGATATCGAATGTACCACCACCAAGGTCGTATACAGCGATAGTGCGGTCACCACCTTTCTTATCAAGACCGTAAGCTAGCGCAGCTGCTGTTGGTTCGTTGATAATACGTTTAACTTCTAGACCTGCGATACGGCCAGCATCTTTAGTAGCTTGACGCTGAGCATCGTTAAAGTAAGCAGGTACTGTGATAACTGCGCCAGTCACTTCCTCACCTAGGAAGTCTTCTGCAGTTTTCTTCATTTTCTTAAGAACTTCAGCAGATACCTGAGGAGCCGCCATTTTTTGGCCTTTTGCTTCTACCCAAGCGTCACCGTTGTCAGCCTTAATGATTTTGTAAGGCATGATTTCGATGTCACGCTGAACTTCTTCGTCTTCAAAACGACGACCGATTAGACGCTTAATTGCAAATAGCGTGTTTTCAGGGTTAGTTACTGCTTGACGTTTTGCTGGCTGACCTACTAGTGTCTCACCGTCAGTGTAAGCAATAACGGATGCAGTAGTACGTTCGCCCTCTGCGTTTTCAATTACACGAGGTTTGTCGCCGTCTAATACAGCAACACATGAGTTAGTAGTACCTAAGTCAATACCAATGATTTTACCCATCTGGCTATCTCCGAATAAATTTCTATTTTCGTTTGGTTATAACCCCAATGTGGGGGGAGGAGAATCGGGTTTCAACCCTTGCTCACAAACAAAAATAATCAATGTTTGCTTCTCTATGCCACATAGATAAGGGCGGCAAAATGCTTTTCAAGGGCAGAATTAAAAAAAAGCGTTTTTTTTCTGATTTAATCGCTTTCTTTCTGATTAGTTGGGATTAGGTCACACCGTTGTCGTTCAACAAATCATCACTAACCAATAAAAATCCGATGCTCAGGGCCCTGAAAGCAAGAAAGCGAACCGTAAGAGCTCGCTTCCATCTTGATTAAGTAACGTAGTGAAGATTACGTAAAATTATTAAGTATTTGCCTGAGCAGGTTCTGCATCCACACTTTCTTCTTTGCCAATCTCACCTTCTGTTTTTGCAACGATAGTATTGACTGCTGTATCACCGACTACATTAGATGAGGTACAGAACATGTCATTAATACGATCAACCGCGGCAACAATGGCTAAACCTTCTGGTGGTAAACCGAGTTGGTGAAGCAGAACCCCAACCATGACAACACCACCACCCGGAACACCACCCGCACCAATCGATAGCAGAAGAATAGTCAAACCTAAGGTAAAAATGTCTGAAGTATTGATTGGCTGACCAAATGCGTTTGCGACAAACAACGTAGCCAGAGCGATATAAATTGATACGCCAGACATGTTCATTGTCGCACCTAGTGGCACACCGAAACCAGCGACAGATTTAGACACCTGCAGCTTATCTGTCAGAGTACGCATCGTTACAGGGATTGTCGCGTTTGAGCTTGCCGTAGAGAGAGAGAATAGGACCTGCTCGCGAGTTGCTCGAAGAAACGTTTTAGGAGACGTACCGGTTGCGATACCTACCGCCATTGGGTAGAAGAAGAAAATCCAGAACACCAGCATCGCCACAACCAAAGCCACATAACCAGCCACAGACATCAGCGTGTTTGCATCCAGTGTCGCGCCTAATTGAACCATCAGAGCAAAAACACCGAAAGGCGCTAGACTCATCACTAAGCCAACCAGCTTCATCATGATCTCATTGGCCATCTTAAAGGTTCGGATAGCCGGACCACCACGAGAGTCCAAAGCTTGAATAGCCAGACCTGTCAGAATCGCCATAAAAATGATTTGTAGCATATCGCCATTCGCGAACGCCTGAACCGGGTTGCTAGGGACAATATTAACGACTAATGAAAAGATGTCTGGCGTTTCAGTTGTGGTCAGTTTAACGGTTTCAGAAACGGTACCGGCTAAATTAGCGCCAGCACCTGGCTGGAAAATAAGGCCAACGGTCAGTGCCGCTGTAATCGCAATAATCGTGTTAACAATATAGAGCGCAAAGGTTTTACCACCAAGGCGCCCGAATGCACTGATATCTTTAAGATCGACAATACCGCAGACGATTGAAACATAAACCAAAGGAACAACGAGTAGTTTTATCAACGAGACAAACATGCCTCCTGCACCTTCTGCTGCCCCAAGCAAATAAGTATCAAAAATCGCAACACC
The DNA here is from genome assembly GCF_033042495.1 of Vibrio sp. EA2. NCBI lineage: Bacteria > Pseudomonadati > Pseudomonadota > Gammaproteobacteria > Vibrionales > Vibrionaceae > Vibrio > Vibrio sp. EA2. Next base: position 86,629 of record NZ_JAWLID010000007.1, read on the forward strand.
GTTAAATAAGTATTGGATTGCCGTTCCCAAAATGAGGCCGGCAAACAAGCCGACAAAAATCTTACTAGAAAGCGATTTATCCATTATAAATCTCCGATATGTTGTGTTTGCTATTAACGCTTTTGTAGTTATATATGCTTATATTTAAAGCATTCGTCGCAAATCATACACAGAGAAGTTACAAAATAAAGTGAAACTTTGCATTTTTGTTAACACAAGACCCCAGCAAAAATCACTAAATATACAGTCAAAACCCAGCACAAACGTTGGCAAAACGAGTGATTACAGGAAGTTATGAAAGTTGACATCAAAACACGGTCTATAATTTGAACAAATTTTCACTATAGGAAAGTTAATCCCCAATAAGAAAATATTTGAAGAAGATCAAATTTCGTTTTAAACGCCAGAAAGCGATAAAGGCGGTTTGACAAATAAAAAATGCCCGCCACCAAGGTGACGGGCATTTGCAAATTATACTCAGCGGTCGTGGCGCTTACTTAGCAACCATTACCATTGCTGGGCGAACAACTCGGCCGTTTAGTTCGTAGCCTTTTTGCATAACAAACATAACCGTGTTTGATTCGTGATCCGGGCTTTCTTGGATAGACATTGCCTGATGCAGTTCAGGGTTGAATGCCTCACCCTCTGGATTAATTTCCTTCAGGCCAAATTTAGCAACCACATCGACGAAGGTTTTATGAGTCAGCTCCACACCTTCAAGGACTGGCTTAATGACTTCACTTTCCGTATCAGCGGCCTGAATCGCACGCTCCAAGTTGTCAATCACAGGAAGCAATTCTTCTGCAAACTTGTTAAGAGCGTATTTACGAGCTTTATCGATCTCTTGCTCAGTACGACGACGCATGTTCTCGACATCAGCTTTTGCACGCAGAACTGCGTCTTGTTGATCTTTCACTTTTGTCTCGCTAGACAGTAGTGCAGCTTCTAGTTGAGCAATTTTGGCGTCTTTCTCATCACCAATGTCTTCAAGCTCCGCTTCAGCTTCTTGAGCTGCTGCTTCCACTTTCTCAGCCTCTTCGATGATTTGATCAAGCTCTTCTTCTGTAACTTTGTTTTCTTCGTTGCTCATGATATCTCCAGAATTCAACGTAATGCTCGTAAAGCCATGCGTTTTTTGTGGGCTTTAAACACATAAAAATTCGCATATTTAGGTAACTTGCCATTATTATGGGGATGAAGATTCCTGATTCAAGCCTCTTTAATGCGGAAATGCTATGAAAAATCCATGTAACGTGATCGCGATTATCGGTAAACCAAGAGATCAACAAGCTATTCAAACTCATAGAGAGTTGTACCAATGGCTGACCTCAGAAGGTTACCAAGTATTTATTGACGATCGTCTTACTGCAATTTTAGACGAAATCCCGCCAAAGCAGTTTGCTAGTCTAGTCGAGCTGGGACAAAATGCAGACCTGGCGATTGTAGTCGGTGGTGATGGTAACATGCTCGGAGCCGCACGAATTTTATCGCGCTTTGACGTTCCCGTAATTGGGGTCAATAGAGGTAATTTGGGCTTTCTGACTGATTTAAATCCAGATGACTTCCAAGCCGCTCTTAAAGATGTACTCGATGGCGAGTATATTGAAGAAGAGCGTTTTCTACTGGAAGCAGAAGTGCATCGCCATGGGCAAATTAAAAGTCACAACGCCGCTTTAAACGAAGCCGTGCTTCACCCTGGCCAAATCGCCCATATGATTGAATTTGAAGTTTATATCGACGAAAGCTTCGCTTTTTCACTGCGTGCTGATGGTCTAATCATATCAACTCCAACCGGTTCAACCGCCTATTCACTTTCTGGCGGTGGTCCAATTCTTTCTCCAAGCTTGAACGCGATCTCTTTGGTGCCAATGTTCCCGCATACACTTTCCAGCCGGCCTTTGGTCGTTGATGGAAAACGCCGAATCAAACTGATTGTCTCTCCTGAGAATCGCGGTACACAAGAAGTCAGTTGTGATGGACAAGTTTCATTGCCGGTGTCTCCAGGTGATGAGCTTCACATTTATCAGAGCCCGAATGTTCTCAAGCTTATCCATCCAAAGGATTACAGCTACTACCACGTTTTACGCAACAAATTAGGTTGGTCTAGTAAGCTATTTTAATCCAGCTTTGCTCTATACAAACGCAGGCATTCCACATGTCTGCGTTTTAACTTCTGTCATAAGAAGACATTAAAACACACCAATCTTCATCACTTAACTTCTCCTGCCTTTTTAATTCAAAACACCGTAACTCTTTCAATTTAAATAAGTCATTGCCTTCTATCGCCTGATTTTTGCTAATCCATCACAAAAAAACATTTCGCCCACAAAAATTTTCACACTCACCTTTACTGTATGAACAAACAGTATATACTGTTTTCTTATACAGTATTGTTCAGTTATACAGGTAAATAAAAATGCTGGCTCATCTAAGTGTTAATAACTTTGCGATTGTTAAGTCTCTACAACTCGAACTGTCTAAGGGCATGACTACCATTACCGGTGAGACAGGCGCGGGTAAATCTATTGCTATTGATGCTCTCGGTCTCTGCTTAGGAGGGCGAGCAGATGCAGGAATGGTGCGACAAGGCGAAGAAAAAACCGAAGTGAGCGCGGCTTTCTTACTGGATAACAACTTACATGCAACGCGTTGGCTAGAAGACAATGACCTGCTTGATGGCAGTGAGTGTATTTTGCGTCGTATCATTACTAAAGAAGGCCGTTCAAGAGCCTTCATCAATGGCAGCCCGGTACCACTTTCACAACTCAAATCTCTCGGCCAGCTTCTGATTAATATCCATGGTCAGCACGCTCATCATCAGTTGATGAAAAGTGATCATCAAATGGCCATGCTGGATCAATATGCGGGTCACCTGAATCTACTAAAAAGTACTCGAAGTGCCTATCAGCACTGGCGTCAGGCTGACAATAACCTCAAGCAACTAAAAGAAAATAGCCAGCAGAATCAGGCACAAAAACAGTTGCTTGAATACCAAATCAAAGAACTGAATGAGTTATCGCTAGGTGAAGAAGAATTTGCAGAGCTCGAACAGGAGCACAAACGTCTGTCCAATAGCGGTGAGCTCGCCGCTACCTGTCAGCAAGCCATCGAACTTATTTACGAAGGTGAAGAAGTCAATGCGCTTGGTATTTTGCAATCGGCCAATCACTCCCTGATTCAATTAGCTGAGTTAGACGAAAAATTAGCAGAACTTCCCAATATGCTGGCAGAAGCCATGATTCAACTGGAAGAAACCAAAAACGAACTTCGCAGTTACCTTGACGGCATTGATGTCGATCCGGGTCGCATGGCTTATGTCGAAGAACGTTTCTCCAAAGTTATGTCGATGGCGCGTAAGCATCACGTGATGCCAGAAGAGCTTTATCAACACCATCAAGATCTGCTGGCCCAGATAGAAGCCTTAGATTGTTCTGATGAAAAACTGGATGAACTTGCGCAAGAAGTGGAGCAAAAGTACCAAAGCTTCTTAAACGCGGCAGAAAAACTACATAAATCGCGCAGTCGTTACGCTAAAGAACTGAATAAACTGATAAGCCAAAGCATGCACGAATTAAGCATGGAAAAAGCCGTGTTTAGCATCGAAGTCAATAACGACAATACCCACCCTTCGCCATTGGGTATGGACAGCGTTTGCTTCCTGGTTTCAACCAACCCGGGTCAGCCACTACAGCCAATTGCGAAAGTCGCGTCCGGTGGTGAGCTATCCCGAATATCGTTAGCGATTCAGGTCATTACCGCTCAGAAAGTCGATACTCCAAGCCTTATCTTCGATGAAGTGGATGTTGGTATCAGTGGCCCAACCGCAGCCGTAGTCGGAAAAATGCTACGTAAGTTGGGAGAGTCGACTCAAGTAATGTGTGTCACTCACCTTCCTCAAGTCGCGGGTTGTGGACATCAGCAAATGTTTGTCGCCAAACAGACCAAAAAAGGGCAAACAGAAACCCAGATGCATGCTCTGAATGAACAACAACGCGTGGCAGAGTTAGCCCGTCTCCTGGGCGGCAGCCAGATCACCGACTCGACCCTCGCAAACGCCAAGGAGCTGCTTATTGCCGCTTAAAAATAGTAACAAGAGCCATGGGATCAATCATGGCTCTTTGCTTTCCACACACTTTGGACTACGTTGTATTCTTTCGTTCCAATTCTCTGCCAGAATGAACGCGCCCGAATATCTGCCAATAAATGCAACTCAACTCAAAATTCGTTGTCAGATTCCCTACCATACGACGCATAGCTTTTTACATCTGCGTCGAGCTTGTTTATTATCAGCGCAGTATTTTAAAGGTTAGTAAGAAATTATTATGCAATTAAAGAAGTGGTTAGTTGCCGTACCATTAGCAATGACATTGCTTACAGGATGTTCGGTAGTTGAAAAACTGGTTTATCGCATTGATATCAACCAAGGCAACTATGTAGAACAAAGTGCGGTAGATAAATTAAAGTTTGGGATGACTAAAGCACAAGTTCGCTTCGTACTTGGATCACCAATGCTTATCGAAAACGGCTATCCAAACACATGGTATTACATATACCACCATACTCCGGGACACGGAGATCCAGTTCAGAAAGATCTTGTCGTAGACTTCGATGATCAGGGAACGCTTGCTGATATTGGTGGTGATTTCCCGAAAAGTGATGCGTTTTACGAGCAGATTCAGTAACAAAACCTTTATGCAAAAAAACCTCCCGACGGGAGGTTTTTTAATGACTTTTGTATTTGTATCAATCGCACTAAACAGTAATAAATAGCAGCCTAAGCTAACTTGTTAACAATCAGTCGCTTTTTCGCTGAGCGTTTGACTTACCACCAGTAACCGGATCAGCCTTACTCGCCGCTTTAGCTTGCTCGGCACGTTTACGTCGAATCTCTTTAGGATCAGCAAGTAATGGGCGATAAATCTCTATTCTATCTCTGTCACGCACTGTCGCATCCAGCTTCACGTTGCGGCTGAACACACCCACTTTATTTTTCGATAGATCAATCTCCGGGTACAGTTCAAGCACACCAGATTGACGAATGATCTCTTCTACCGTTTCATGTTTATTGACGACTAAATTGAAAACACGCTGCTCATGCGGTAAGGCGTAAATGACCTCCACATGGATCATATCTGATTCAATACTCATAACACGTAGACCTGTTTCGCGCGTGTTGTAAAGGCATTGACCATGTTACTGGTTAACTCGTTAAAAATTTTACCAAAGGCCATTTCGATCATTTTGCTTGAGAATTCAAACTCAAGTTTAAGCTCAACCTTACATGCTTGCTCATCCAGGGCAGTAAAAAACCAGCCACCACGTAACGTCTTAAAAGGCCCATCAACCAAGTTCATCATGATAGACTGACCAGGAATAAGTTCATTAGACGTGGTAAAGGTTTTACTGATGCCTGCTTTCGCGACATCAACAGAAGCCACCATACCATCGCCAGAAGCATCAATGATTCTGGAACCTGAGCAACCAGGCAGAAACTCTGGGTATTTAGCAACATCATTGACCAGATCAAACATCTGCTCTGCACTAAACGACACCAACGCAGAACGGCTGATTTGCTTCATACTTACTCCTATCGATACATGTTGAGATAAAAAGCGAGAGCCAATTTTACTTTTATTCCGCGATTGCGCAAATAAAAGGATTTCCTAACCGATATCCAAGTCGTATAATGACACCATTATGGCAAAGAAAAAATCAAAACAAAAAGCGGGTAGTAACACTATCGCGCTGAACAAAAAAGCTCGCCACGAATATTTTATCGAAGATGAAATCGAAGCTGGCATGGAGCTCCAAGGTTGGGAAGTGAAAGCCCTTCGCCAAGGTAAAGCCAATATTTCTGAAAGTTACGTATTCATGCGTGACGGTGAAGCCTTTGTGAGTGGCATGACAATCACTCCTTTGAATCAGGCATCGACACACGTAGTGGCGAATCCTACTCGTGTGCGTAAACTACTCATGAGTCGCCGTGAACTTGATAACCTACTCGGACGTGTAAACCGTGAAGGTATGACGTTAACGGCCCTCTCTCTGTACTGGTCTCGCTCTTGGGTGAAACTAAAAATCGGCTTAGCAAAAGGTAAAAAGCTGCACGATAAGCGTACGGATCTAAAAGAAAAAGATTGGGCAAGAGAAAAAGCACGTGTAATGAAGAGTGCGCTGCGTTAATCTTAACCACTTAAACGCATAGGACTGGACAGCCAATGCTTTTCTGTTACTATGCCAACAATACCTTGGGGCTGATTTAGGATTCGACGGGAATTCAGAAGTCTGAGGTGCATGCCGAGGTGCGGTAGGCCTCGTTAACAAACCGCAAAAAAATAGTCGCAAACGACGAAAACTACGCACTAGCAGCTTAATAACCTGCTCAGAGCCTCTTTGCCCTAGCTTCCGCTTGTAAGACGGGGAATTACAAAGAGTCAAACCCAAACTAGCTAGCCCGGATTCTCCCGCCTGAGAGATGAACGGCGAATTATAATTCAGGATAGTCATTCATTAGCGTGTCGGTTCGCAGGTGGGTGGTGAATTTAAAGATCGACTAAGCATGTAGTACCAATGATGAAAGGTTTTCGGACGCGGGTTCAACTCCCGCCAGCTCCACCAATCACTAGTAACGGGACGTCTCAGGACGTCCCGTTTTCTTTTCTAAACCCTTGTTCTATCTAGCTTTAAGTGGTTCAGGGCGTCTCATCAAGATTCACTTAATCTCAGTCATTTAGTAACATTCCTCGTAACACTAACCAATAACAACACAAATCGGTGTTACATCAGAGAGGAACTATTAAAATGGCCAAGCAAATCAAGCCCTTATCACCAACTCAAGTAACTAAAGCTAAGCCCTTAGAGAAAGAATATTCGCTAGCCGATGGCAACGGCCTTTACTTACGTATAAAGCCCAATGGCGCAAAACTTTGGATTTTCAACTACATCCACCCAACGACTAAAAAACGTAAGAACATCAGTCTTGGTGCATTTCCTGACATCACTCTCGCATCTGCGAGAGAGAAAACAAGAGATATGCGCCAGCAAGTCGCTGAAGGCATTGATCCAAAAACTCACAGAGATAACCAACTCATTACCGCACAGATAGCTCAGTCATCAACTCTTAAATCAGTTGCCGAAGAATGGTTTGAAGTAAAAAAGTATGACGTTTCCGAAGACTATGCCAACGATATCTGGCGATCTCTGGAGCTACATATCTTTCCTAACCTCGGTAACATGCCGATAAGTGAATTAACTGCCCCAATAGTGATTCAAGTATTACGGCCTGTGGAAGCAAAGGGCGCATTAGAGACAGTTAAACGAGTATGTCAACGAATAAATGAAGTGATGAACTACGCGGTGAATTGCGGAAAGATTCAGTCCAACCCATTATTTGGGATAAAGAATGCATTTAAAAAATCGAAAGCTGATCACATGAGTACTATCAGCCCAGACGAACTCCATACTCTTATGCAAGCGATGTCGTTAGCCAATATCAAGCTTGCTACCCGCTGCGCTTTTGAATTCCAACTCCACACTCTGACCCGTCCCGTTGAATGTGCTGCCGCTGAATGGAGTGAAATTGATTTCGAAAACAAACTTTGGGTCATTAGCAAGGATAAAATGAAAATGAAGCGCGACCACAAAATCCCTCTTTCAGACGCTTCGATTCAACTTTTAAACTTTATGAAGCCCATCTCCTACGGACAACGCTATGTCTTCCCCAGTTCAAAATCAGTTGACCAGCATATGAACAGTCAGAGCGTCAACGCAGCTCTAAAACGTGCAGGAATGAAAGGAAAGCTGGTAAGTCACGGTATGCGTTCCATCGGCAGTACAGCGCTCAACGAACAGGGCTTCAACAAAGATGCTATTGAGCTGTGTTTAGCACACGTAGACAAGAACACGATTCGTGACATCTACAACAATGCTGAATATCTCCAGGAGAGACGCAAGATAATGGAATGGTGGAGCAACTTCATACTTGATGCTTCTAAAAGTGCTAACACAATTGCTAAGAAAAAGGGAAAAGGCAATGAGTAGAATATATGATGACCTTTCGTATAAAAATTCAGCACTCTACAAATTTGTACATAAACACAGGGAACGAATTCTTAAAGACAGGACAAAAACTCCTGAAAATACAGCCCTCTTTCTTCTCTACCTTGGGTTTAGCCTAATCGAATCTGCGCCTAATAGAAGATTTTATACAGAATTGCAGTATTTAATCGATGACACATTTGCAGCTGCCTTAGATATTTTATGTTCAGAAAACGCCGAAGAAATTAACCAAATAATTCGAGACTACTCAAATCAGTTAGGCTTAACAAAGAGTAAAAAGCCTAAAAAGATTGATGATGAGGATATTTATCGAATGGTTTTGCTAGGAAAAGAAATTTTTCCTAAAAAATCTTTAGAAAAAATCTATGAAAAAATAGAAAATGTGACAAAGATCACCAAGCTTTCAAAAAGCCAAGTCAAGAAAAAATACTACTCTTTTATCCAACTGAACAAAGAACAACCAGAACTAACTCTTTACCGAGCACGAAACAAATCTAAAAGGGAGGTATATCAGCACAGAATGAGAATTTTTGAGCTTGAGGTGAAATTTTTGCCATCTTACAAAGATTTTTTCCTTGACATGGCTTCATGCATTGATGAGGTGCTTGAACATTCCCAACGTCATTACTTAGGTTTCCCATCAAAAGAAACACCAAGTTCGATACAATCTTTAATGAAATTTGATAACCATCTGAAATTATACAAAAAATCAGATTACCCACGTATGACTCTATTTTCACATATCGGCTTTTCTGAGGAACATAATGAGTTCAAACGTTACAGAGATAACCTACGGAAGTACTACTCTTCTCAGTCCATAAACCAACTGCCTAGTTTGTCATATTCTGATGATCTTGAAGCTGAAGCCGTATTTTCTAACTTCTTTTCATTATCAAAGCCTTTAAAATCAGATAGATAAACAAAAAACCTCTCTAAATTAACGACTGGTCAAAAACCCCCATCTGTTTTTGACCAATCACTTGTCATAACTTCAATTCCGTCGCTGGCCAGCGGTCTTTAACACAAACGAAAAATTAAAAAATAACAAAGGTGTTAGTTATGACTGAACAACAAATCAAAATCGTACGTAAATCTGACGTTCTACAGCGCGTTCCATTCTCAAGAGCGACTCTCCATCGCAAAATCAATGATGGAACTTTCCCACCGTCAATCCCTCTGGGTGCAAACTCTGTTGGTTTCTTGTCTCATGAGGTCGATGCAATTATCGCAGCCATGGCACTAGGCAAAGATCTACAGCAAATCGTTTCTCATCTTGTTGAGCAAAGACAGTCTCTTTTCGACAACAGTCTCTATGCACTAGCCGCATAACTAAAAACTCTCACTAAGCACAAATAAATCAATCGTTTACTGCATGCTTTAGCATGCTGGTAAAAGTGCAGAATTTTTTAGTTATATATATTATCTAGAAATTTTGCACTTTTACGTTCAAGCAGGAATTAGAATAAATGAACGTCATCGCGCAATCTCAAGCTACAGAACACACTCTACTTCAAACCTCAAAAGCTAAGTCGGTTTTCATTATGCTCGACCCGTGCCTTCAGCATCGCTCGAATGATCATCGAGTCGTTGCTCTACGCAACGACAGAAGCAATGCGATGGATGTCGTCCGATATTATCTAGATGCTGGCTATACGATTACATTAGTCGCCGATTCAAAGCTGTTCCCGACTCAAACGGCTAGATTAATGAAAAGCAACTACTGTGGAAGTCGTGTTCCAATGTTAGATAGCGCGACAGGGATTTACTACAGCCTAGAGAACTTTAGAAGCACTGTGACTTATCTAACCCTTTGCAACTCTCTATCACCGTGCAAAGAGACATCGCAGTGGCTTTCCAGACAATTGATTCGTACTGTTCCGCTTACAAACAGCACAACCGAGGCATGTGTTAACACCTTTCTGTCAGATTTACAGGGCGTTCAGAGTATTGAGTTATTGAGAGCTGCACTTGATGAGCAACTCGAACAGAATCGCAATAGAGTGCGAAAATTCATGTCTCCAACTCTTCAAACTAAGACTATCACCGTTGATTCATTGCGCTCTCCTCTGTGCTCACAGCTTATCAACGACAGCAAAACTCTTGCAGTAAGAGCGGCAACAGGCACTGGGAAGACCAAGCATCTATTTGGTCCATTAGCGAAAGCGGCTCGTAGCAAAAGCAAGAAGATCGTTTACCTGTCTTATCTGACCGCCCTGGTCGAACAATACTGTAATGACAATCTCGCAGTCAGCTACAACCAAGATTTATGCGAGCTAGAACAGGCGGATGCAATGGGGGTTGTTGTAAACAGCATTTGGAAATCTCATATTCGCTCTGTGCTTAATCAGGCGGATATTCTTATCATTGATGAGTTCGAAAAAGTACTGACGACTGTCGTATGTTCTGAACCAAGTAAACAATTACCCAAACAACAAGTTTTTGAAAGCTTGTCAGAAGCCATTCGTAATGTCCCACAATTGATTGTGGGTGACGCTGATCTTTCAGATATTAGCTTGAGTTACATCAAAGAGTTAAGAAGCGAAGTGACGCTATTGGATTGCACTGAGAACCCGTATTCTTCAATCAAAGCTGTGATCACAGATAAAAACCAGTACCTCTCTAACGTTTATCTTAAAGAGCGTCTCATTGAAGAAGATAAAGTGTTCCTGTTTGATTCTCTCGTCACACTTCGTCAGGTGGCTCAATCCCTAGGTTATGAAGATTCTAATAAGCTAGATAGTGAAGATGAAGCGCTAAAAGGAGGTGTCTTAATTATCCACGCTCACAATAAAGACATGCCTGCTCAAAAAGCCTTTTTGGAGAATCCAAACGAGGAGATTAAAAAGTATAAAGCAATCATGGCATCTCCTTGCTTAAGTTCAGGATTTTCAATTACTACGCACTTTACTAACAAAGTTGTGGTTTTCTGCGATAAGACGTTGACACCTCTAGAACTGATTAATTTTGCACGTCGATTTCGTACAGCAAAACAAATTTGGTTTGCCGTAGATGCATACAAAGATTTCATTACGCCACATGTCAAAGAGACGACGTACAAACCAGCAGTCCATGTCCAACCAACTGACAAGTTGAACATTTCATTCAACAACGTTAAAAAGCGCTTCTTCGCTCCCTTAGCGCTGCATTTGCATTTAACGTTGGAAGAACTCGGTTTTATGACCACATCGGCCCCATCCTCTTTTACGGCACAACTGTTTGCTCAAAAGAGTGTTACTAAAGCAGCCAAAGCGTACAAAGAGTTAGAAGTGCAAGCGATTGTATCCTCACCTGATTTAACTCAAGAACAAGCTTCCTGGTTATGGGCTAAAGACAGAAGGACATCTTCTGATAACGCTTCTTTAACTAAGTTTCAGATCAAACGGGATTACGGAGTGAAAAGGGTTACAGAAGATGATGTTAACTTCCACTTCAGATTCTTAGCCAATCGAAGTGTGTTTGATTCATTCCCGTTCGTGAATCGCTCTAGTGACAAAGTGGAAATCGAAACGAAGCACCATAGTACCGCTCATCTCATCTATGACCGAATTTTGAAAAAGTATGGATTTTCTGTCGATGGTGACGCCTTTTGGATTCATAAAGATGAGGTTCGCCAGATTGTAAAAACCTGTTATGTTAACCGAAAGCTATTGAACTGGGCTTTTAAAGATAGCTTACAAATTACCAAGCCTCTTCATCAGGAGGCAAAACCAAACAAGGCGACGTCATACCTTAAAAGACTCTTAAACTCATTGGGCTTTGAAGTTGGAACATTCCGCAGCAGTAGCAAGAAAGCAAAAGTAAAGATGCATAAAAACGCTCGTAATTATGCCTGCTTTAATTCAGCCCTATCCGAAACTACCAAGTCCGCAGCTTAACAACCAACACAGCCCTGCTACCACGACACTCATAAGGTAGCAGGGAGTATCCCCTATCAAATCATAATCTTACTACAGCGCTCAATTCCTGGATCTAAAGTCTCTTAATCGACGCTTGTTGCGTTATAATGCCCACAATTTTGTTCTTCGCTCAAACCAAGGTTCTGAGCGAGCCGTGAACGTTTAAGAGATTCTTATGACAACCAATACCGCAGTAGAAAAAATCAGCCTTGAAGAGCTAAAAACATGGCTTTGGGGCAGCGCAAACATCATGCGTGGCACCGTAGATAGCTCAGATTTTAAAAACTATATCTTTGGCCTCCTGTTCTTAAAACGCCTTTCAGACGTGTTTGACGAGCGTGTAGAAGCCGTGATGGAAGAAGAAGGTTGCAACGCTGAAGAAGCAATGGCGCAGATTCAGGAAGATAATCCAGAGCAATTCGTTCCTGTGTATGCACGTTGGAACAAGCTGATCGAAAGAACGGAAAATATTGGTGAGTACATCGATGAAGCCTTTGCTGAAATCGAACATCAAAACCCATCACTAGAAAAAGTGCTTACGGCTATTCAGTTTGGCGATAAAGAGAAGCTCAGCAATGAGTTACTAACTCGCCTACTCCGTCACTTTAACGAGCACAAGCTGGGCAATAAAAACCTCTACAAAGCCGACCTACTTGGCGATGCGTACGAGTATTTGATTGGCAAGTTTGCTGATGATGCTGGTAAGAAAGGCGGCGAGTTCTACACCCCTCATGAAGTTGTAGAACTTATCGTTAAGCTGATTGACCCACAACCAGGCCATGAAATTTACGATTTGACCTGTGGGTGTGGCGGCATGTTGGTTGAGTCCGCTCGTCACATCAAAGAGAACTACGAGAATGGCACCATCATGGGTAAACCTAACTGTAAACTTTACGGTCAGGAGAAGAACCTAGGAACATGGGCAATTGCCAAACTCAACATGTTCCTGCACAACCTAGATGGTGACATTAAGCGCGGCGATACACTGGTTAACCCATTACATAGAGATGGCGAAGGCCTTCAAACGTTTGACCGTGTGATTGCCAACCCTCCATTTTCAATCAAAAACTGGTGGGAACCATTGGAATTGAATGGCGGCAAAATAGTTGGCGATAACGACAAAGAAAGAAATGTTAAATACAGCACTGACCTTAAAGATCCTTATGGTCGATTTGGCCTTGGCGTTGCACCGAGGACGAAAGCAGATCTAGCCTTTGTTCAGCATATGGTTGCCTCAACGAAAGATGATGGTCGCATCGGCGTTGTCGTCCCTCACGGTGTACTTTTCCGTGAAGGTGATGAGGGTAAAATTCGTAAAGGTATGCTTATCGGCAACGATGAATTTAAAGGCGACTTGATCGAAGGTGTCGTTGGTTTGCCGCCTGCACTTTTCTTCAATACAGGTATTGCGGCTGCGGTATTAATCATTAATAAAGACAAACCTGCGGCACTGAAGAACAAGGTTATTTTCGTTGATGCTTCAGCCGAGTTTGGCGAAGGTAAAGCGATGAACTACCTTCGTGAAAGTGATATTAAACGTATCACGACCGAGTACAGCAAAGCGAAACAAACTTTAGTTGATGCAGGAGAGCAAACGGAAGATAAGCTTTCGGAGCTACTGGACACTGTCACTGTTGATAAGTACCTGCGTGTCGTTGATATCGCTGAAATCAAGCAAAATGACTTCAATCTCAATATCAGTCGTTATATTGATACTTCAGAAGATGAAGAGATCATATGTGTAAGTGAGAGCCTCAGACAACTGGAGAAAATCGATATCCAATTAGAACAATTGGATATAAAACTGAATTCAATGCTAGAGAGCCTTCCTGTTGAGGTTGCAAAATGACATTAACACAATGGAAATCTAAGTCACTAGGCTACATCTTAGAAAAAATTGTGGGCGGTGGCACTCCATCAAAAGCTAACCCCCAATATTGGGACGGAGATATTCCGTGGGCGAGTGTCAAAGACTTATCTTCAACAAAGCTTGATGATACCGCTGACAAAATATCCGAAAAGGGACTGAACAATAGTGCGAGCAACTTAATTCCTGCTGAGACTATCGTTATTCCAACTCGTATGGCTTTAGGTAAAGTAGCAATAACAACTCAGGCGATGGCAATAAACCAAGACCTGAAGGCTCTGTTTCCGAGCAAAGAAGTATGCAAAAGCTATCTTTTTCAGTGGCTGATCTTTCATGCAGAACAAATAGCTAGTTTGGGATCGGGGTCAACGGTTAAAGGAATTCGCCTTGAACAATTAAAAAAAATTCCTTTTAGCTACCCAACTCTTAAGGAAGAACAACAAAAAATCGCAGAATTCCTTTCAACAGTTGATAAGAAAATCGACCTTATCGACCAGAAAATTGCAGAAACCGAAAGGCTTAAAACAGGCTTAATGCAAAAGCTGTTTTCAGTAGGTGTCGGTGTTCAGGACGAGAATGGAAACTGGCAACCACATACTGAGTTCAAAGATTCTAAGTTAGGGAAAATACCTGACTCATGGAATTTAGGAACAGTAAAAGATATATCACCACTGCAAGGTGGTTATGCTTTTAAAAGTAAATCAGCGACTGAATCAGGTGTTAGGTGGTTAAAAATAGCGAACGTAGGCAAGCGAAGAGTTACTTGGGATAATGATAGTTACTTACCAGAAAAGTTTATAGAAGAACACTCAGACTTCCTTTTAAATGAAGGTGATATAGTAATTGCACTGACGAGACCAGTTTTAAGTGGAGAACTAAAGGTTGCTCGTTTATCGGGCAAAGATGCACCTGCGCTTTTAAACCAGAGAGTTGCAAGAATTAATGTTAACTGTAGTGTTGCTGATCCAGGATTTGTTTACTATCTGTTCGAAGATAAAAGAATGGCAAATAGCATATCTAAAGTTATTCTTGGAACAGATCCACCGAATATAAGTACTAAACAGATTGAGTCTTTTGATATTGCTATTCCTCCACTTGAAGAGCAAAAATCTATAAGAAAAGTACTGTCTAGTGTTAGCTCAAAAATTGACTTGCTTGTGCAGCAAAAAGTCGAAACCCAGCAACTAAAAAAAGGCTTGATGCAGAAGTTACTTACGGGCGAATGGCGAGTTCCTCTTGAGGAAACTGAAGCCGCTTAGCAATTGCCTCATGATGCCTTCAAGCGAAGGCATCTAAAAAAACAAAAAACGTAATTTAAATGAACAATAAAAAATGAATAACAATAAATAAAGGAACAAGGTATGTCAGGTCAGGCTGAATCATCGAATCCAGAACTCGTCGGGGTAGAACGCCCAGCGATTGAATGGTTAAAAACTCTTGGTTATCAGCACATTAAAGGTCGAGATGTAGAGCAAGCTCACAAGACCGAGCCTGTTATTCTAGAGTCGGTGTTAACTGACAGACTACACACCCTTAACCCTTGGCTGGCCGAGGTTCCAAACGGTGCAAACAAAGCGATTAAACAGCTCAGAGACATATGGTTTGAGCATAACAGCGACTTAATGCTGGCTAACCATGCGTTCTGGAAGCATGTTCTGTTTCAATCGAACCTGCAACAAAAAGACAAATATGGTCAACCTCGTAGCATCCGTTTTATCAACCAAACAGGTGCCGAGGGTAACTTATTCCATGTGGTGGATCAGTACGTCGGCAAAAATGCTAACGATGAACTTTTTAAACCCGATTTACTGTTATTCATTAATGGCTTACCCCTTGGCTTGATTGAGTGTAAAAACAGCTCAATTAAGCTCAGCAAAGGCATTGCACAAATTGATGGCTACCAAGGCACTTTTACTCAACACTTTGCCTTTAATATGGTCTGTGCTGCCATTAACCGCAGCCAAGCCAAGTATGGCGCTATATATGCGTCAGAACAGTTCTATCTAACTTACAAATTTGATCCGAAAAAGCCTGACGAGAACATTGTTCTTACCGAGTTAGAAAACCAATTAGGAAAGAAACCTACAGAGCAAGACAAACTACTGTGGGCATTATTCGAGCCTTCCCGCTTCGTGCGCTTAGTCTGTTTCTACCCTATGTATGAAATAGAAAAAGGCGTCATGATCAAAAAGCTGCCACGTTACCAACAGTGGCGTGCCGTAGAGAAGACGCTACTCCGTCTACAGGGTAAAGACCCACAGCTATTAGGCCAAGAACTTGGCGGCGTAGTTTGGCATACGCAAGGGAGTGGTAAATCACTGACGATGGCACTACTTGCCCGTTTAATGCGAGCCGAAATTTCTGGTTTCAATAACCCAAGTATTTTGATTCTTACCGATCGCACTGACCTTGACCGTCAGATCCACAATACCTTTACTAATGTCGGCCTTGAATCGATTAAAGCAGATTCCGTCGCTGGGCTAGAAGCCATGCTCAGCAATGACTACGGCACGATTTTCACTTCGACCGTTCAAAAGTTTCAAGAAAGCGATGGTAAGCAGATACAGGCCGCAAAAGAGTCTGAAGATGAGGATTCCATTGCAGACTCTAAAAGTCGTGTCAGACGCGTTTTGAGGAAGGATGATTCTGGGCAAGAACAATGCTGGATTTTAAAGGAGAACAATGTTCTTCACGGCCAAACTGATGCTAATGGCACCCCTAAAAAAGCCAAATGGGAACTCATCAGCGAAGAGAAAGTTGATTTTCGAGTTCTGAGTACCAAGCCAAACTTATTCGTGATGGTTGATGAAGCTCACCGCAGCCAGTATGGATTCCTTGCTGCATTTATGCGTGCTTCTTTACCTAATGCCAAGTTCATAGCATTTACTGGCACCCCGCTTTTTAAAGACGATAAAGAAACCCTGGGTACATTCGGCGGTAAAGAATACATCGATACTTACCGCCTCGACGAGGCGGTTGCAGATGGCGCGACACTGCCTATTAAATATCTTGAAGGTATGGCGCAATGGGGTAGCGACGGAAAGCTAAAACAAGCTTTTGAGGATGAATTTGGTAATGAGCCTTTAGCCCGTAAGAAAAAGCTAAAGCAAGAGTTACTCAAAAAACGTCGTGGTGCTATCGGGCGTATTGAGGAGAATGCTCGCCATCTCGTCGAACATTTTCTATCAAGTGTGAAGCCTCGCGGCTTTAAAGCCATGCTGGTATGTGACGGGCGTGATATGGCTGTTCGCTATAAAGACGTACTAAACCAAATCATGCAGGAGCGTCAAACCAAAGGTCTACCGACCTTTGAAAGCCGAGTGGTTATATCTCTCGGTAGTATGACAGATAAGCGAACAGGTATTAGCGACCAACAAGCTCATGCAGCATCAGGCTCAACATCAAAACTTGAAACTATCGAAGAGCGCATCAAACGGGAACTCAAACAAGGCCAAACACCGATAGCCCTACCGTCTGAAAAGATCCCAAGCTTCGTGAATGATGAATTTAAGCTGCCTTATGGTGATGAGTCTGCTAATACCAAAGAAGAAACCAAGTTTAACAACATTGGGTTAATCATCGTTTCTGACATGCTGTTAACTGGCTGGGATGCGCCTATTGTCAGCACTCTATATTTGGATAAACCGCTAAAAGAACATACTTTGCTTCAGGCTATTGCTCGTGTAAACCGAACTCGAAAAGGCAAGAAAGCAGGTTACATTGTCGATTATTTCGGTGTGGTTGAGTACCTAGATGAAGCACTGAAAGTTTATGGTGGTGACGTACAACCCGACCAAGTGTGGACGGACGTCGAAGCGGAGTTGCCACGTCTTCAATCTGCTTTGACAAAAGTGTTAGACATTCTTCCGAAAAAGCACAACCCAGTGAAACAGCCTGAACCTTACAAAGAGGATGCCGATCTCTACCTAGACCCAGATACTCGCCTAGATATTGTTGAAGACTTCCTCGTTGCTCTCGCTGGATTCAATAGCCGCTTAGATATCGTGTTACCCGACGAACGCGCATCTAAATATCAGCCTTACTTCAAAGTGCTGAATGAGATAAAACTCCAACTGCGCAACAAAATGCCTGAGAGTGCAGATACGGTTCGCATCACCGCATCTGAATCTGAGCTGCTTAAAAACATGCTCGACGAGCATATAGAAGCGAGTGAAGTTAAGAGCTTGCTAGGCCGTGAAGTTTCAATTCTGGATGCTGCGGATATGGATCTACTCCGCAAACAGAAAAGTGCAGGGAGTGCAGCGTTGGTCATGAAGAACAAACTCAAGCACACCATTAAAACGGGGAAAGGTAAAGATCCTGCCTTCTTTGGCGACTTGGAAGAAGAGCTAGAAAAGCTTATCCAAGATGAACGTGAAGGACGTATTGAACAAGCACTATTCCTAGAACAGCTAGAGCTTTTTGCTCAGCGTGTTCGTGATAAAGATGCCAAGCCATCTGAAATGGGCCTGGGAACAGCAACAGAGCGAGCCGTGTTCAACTACTTGGAAAAGCAAGTAGAGGAAGCTGAAGCTCTAGCATGGACTAAAGGCATCTTTAGCCACCCTGATATCGCTGAAGTCATGTTGTCACCGATATGGAAAAAGCAGACTGATATTCATAATGAGATCAAAAAAACAATCAGAACGATTTTACGTGGTCTTGGCGGCTGGGATATGACTGTAGCACGTCAGCACTCTGCTGAAATTTTCAGTATTATGCTGAACAACTGATCCTTTGCTTCATCAATGACGAAAGAAACACATGCCAATTTTTCAATACGGTACAACTGAAATCGAGTGGGAATTTAAGCTCGACTCAAAACTCAGTCACCACTACGTTACTGTAGAACGAGGTAAGACTGTTCTTCTCAGAGGCCCAAGTGCCTCTGAGGATGAGCAACGTGAGCTGATTCGTTACAGAGCAAGATGGATTAAAGAGCGCTTAGCGGAAGTCAATCAACCGTTAAAAGAAGAAATCGTCACAGGTAGCCGAGCGCCCTACCGTGGTCGTTCTTTCTATTGTGAAGTGATCCCTGCGCCAGAGTTATCGACGGTAGAAGTGAAGTTTAACCAAAGCCGTTTTAAAGTTCTTTCTCCCGAAGGCCACTTCGTCAGCCGTGAGCGATTCAAACCAGCTTTAGAACGTTTCTACAAACAGAAAGCCTTAGAAAAAATCGCTTCTCGCTTACGCTATTGGCAGCAGGAAACGGGCATGCAAGCCACGACTTTCCACATAAAAAAGTTTGATGCACGTTGGGCTAACTGCACCGAGAACAATGTTCTGGAGTTCCACCCTCGTTGCATGGAGTTTTCCAATAAGGTGATGGATTACATAATCCTTCATGAGCTATGTCATACCGTAGAAAAAAGCCATAGCAAAAACTTTTGGAAACTAGTCGCCAAGTATTGTCCTGACTGGAAAGAGCTGCATGAAGAGGTAGAGCGTTCAGGGATGGGGATCTAGCGGAGTCTACTGCACTTTAAAAATGTCAGGAGGCACTGCCCATTGCTCTAAATCTTTCACTCGCCCTCTACTCACGACTTTTTATTCGCTAATTTAATTGAATAACTTTCATCTTTTAGGAACCTAGCGAGAACAATGTTCTCGCAGTATCAAACTTAGGTGTTCAAATAGGTTTATGATACATACACACCAATTAAAACCACTCAACTAACAAATTTTAATTCAATATAGTTTTTAATGTTTTTCATTATACATAAAAAACTTTTTAGTCAAGTTGAAAAAACTCTTGATTAAGAAAAAACAATCTAATATATTAAATCCCGTAGCAAGAAGCAGAGCTTCTATCTAGAAAGTGGCTTAAAGATATATTTAAACTAATATTACTTCATCTTTAACAGTAAAAGTAATTCCTTCCACCTCACTGGTGGCTTAAAGAAAAATTAGTTTTAATACAAGTAAATGTATCACTATTTTATCCGCTAATAGATGGTTACACTTCCGCGCCAACTGGCGGTTAAGCGTTGGATAGAAGGCCGAGTTTATCTCGGCCTTTATTATTAATTGTAATACTGTTCTCAGGATCTTTAATTAATTCTATTTTTAGAAGATTATCTCTTTAGTTTTAATGATTAACTCTGGAAGCCTAGCTTATTAAAAGGAAGATCCTCCTACTTATCATTCGGAACATTGTTCTTCTACACAGTTTTTATTGATTATTCAAATAACCAATCTTTACTATTTTAGGGTTAGCATAAGAACATTGTTCCGAGTAAAGAGCAGTTCACTCTCGATATGATTATCAGGCATCAATTAGCAGCTTACTCAAAACTAGCGAAAGATAAGACTTCCACTGAATGTCGGCGAGAGAACCTGGTATTATTCGATAAGCTAAGCGAGAACAAGGTTCTTACAATATCGTTTAAACTTCTTAGCTAATAACTACTTCTGGTAGCTCTCGGTATCATGGAACATTGTTCTCATTGAACTCTTTCAGTTAGCCGCTTGTTCCAATGCCGCTTGACCGTGGGGACGGAGATGCCTAGAGCATGAGCTGTTTTGGATTGGCTCAGTCCTCTTACCCTACATTCTTGAACTTTTTGAGTTGTACTGATGGCTTCTGGTCGGCCAATCCGCTTACCCTCAGATTTAGCCCTAGCCTGCCCTTCCAATGTTCGCTCTCGAATTCGGTTTCGCTCAAATTCAGCAAATGCTGAGAACATTTGCAGCATCAATCGTCCTTCCGCTGAGCTTAGATCAGCGGTTGGCAGATCCAGAGAAATTGGTGTAACGCCCTTCTCTAACAGCATACTGATCGTATGCTGAACATCGATGTTATCTCTTCCAAGTCGATCTAGCTTTAATACAACTAGTTTGTCCCCTGGCTCTAGTTTATGCTCAATCAACATTTTGAACTCACGTCGTTCAGTTGCAGGCACACTACCAGAAACTGTTTCATGTACAATTCGGTGTTCTTGAACATCGTAGCCAGCATTTCTGATAGCTAAGATCTGATTTGACACAGTTTGCTCGCTAGTCGATACACGACAATAAGCGAATGTCCGTCCCATACTCTCCACAATACTCTCCTTTTTGGTATCACAACTAGTATCATCAATCAGTTGGGTATCATAAAAATCCAAACCCTATTTTATGAGACTGCAAACAGCTCACTCCCTTCTAGTGTCAGAAAACGGATGTTTGTTGATACTATAGGGGTGTTTACATCTCGCTAAAGTTGACTAGTTAAGTCAATAATTTTGGCAAACCACCTTTGTCTTAATAAAAATCGAGTAAATAAATCATTACTAATAGATAAACAGCATTACTCTGGAGTTATTTATGTATAATAAAAAACAAATTCAGTTTAAAAAACCTTGACATTAAAATCCAACATGAAAAATTAAATTTTATTTATTTAATTTTTCATGATATAACTATTATAACTGTTATAACTATTATAAAGTTATAATTCTAATATAAGGTTGGCCTTTTAAAAAATGAAGTTTAAGACGAAACAAGCTTAAATTATTGCAAAAATTCTTCTGCCACTATTGGCACTTTCAATGCCTGCATTGACACATTGATTGCCAATCTTGGCAAATTCTCTTGCCAAGATCTTTACTTACGGAATTTCCAAGGCTTTTATCACTTGCCTAACACAATTCAATAGGCTTTAACGTTGTGCAAAAAAAAAGCAACGTTAGAATACGTTGAATGTCTCATTTTTTCTTGACTTATAACGGTTACAACCATACAAACCAGGCACTCGACATTCTTTCTTTTCTTTAATAGATTGTCTTTTTGAACGAATCTGGGGAACATTGTTCTTTTCATCTAAATTAATAGCATTTGCTCTACGTAATGCTTCTTCATCCGAAATATCGTTATAAACGACTTGAAATCTATTTGGCTTAGTTTCACATTCTTCTCTTGCAGATAGATAACTCATTTCACGATTACGCTTAGAATAAACCAGGACTTGAGACATATCCGACAACCCTCTTAATATATATAGATAATTTCAATGACCATTATATTTATCAAGTAATATTATCTTTGTAAAGGACCTCTAATTACTATTTTTAACTCACATTAACATTTAATTATTAAATAAAAACCTTTTGATTTTTTAATTATTAAATTAGAGAAATAATAATTAGTTAAACTCCTACAAAAAAATGAAAAAGATCAGATTCTGGGCTATTAGTGATGCGATTTCTCTCCTCAAAGAACCACATATTCATCACCATGAATTCTCGGTTAGGATCCTAACCGAGAAAGAACATCGGATTCTAGCTACGATTAGTACTGCTATTTCCCCTAGCCTCATAGCAACCACGCCCATCACTATAAATTCCAAGTTAGGATCCTAACCGAGAATGGACATCGGAGTCTGGCTGTGCGCTTAGTACTGCTATTTTCCTAGCCTAAAAGTAACCATATTCATCCCATAAATTCGGGGTTAGGATCCTAACCGAGAATGAACATCGTATCTGACGATTAGTGCTGCCATTTCCTCACCTCAAAGCAACCATAATCATCCCCATAAATTCCGAGTTAGGATCCTAACCGAGAATAGGGAATCAGCTTTTGACTATTGGTACTGCCATTTCCTTGGTCTCATAGCAACCACATTCATCACTACAAATTCCAAGTTAGGATCCTAACTCGGAAAAACCAATCAGGGATCAGGAAGGGTATTAACGACCACCAATTACTATCTTCAATCACAAGTGTACAAAAATATATGCCATACTTACTTTTTATGACTACTTATGAGCATTGAAGTGAAGATTGAGGATGCATTGGAGCGCCTGCATAAATTTGACAGGCGAGGTATACACGTTTACCGAAAAAGTGACCTCAGGAGATTATTTTTTGATGACTCACTTACAGCATTCCAGCAAAGTTTACCTCGTTTGGTGAAAGCTGGAGTACTAGAGCGGGTGTGCAACGGTGTTTATGTATTCTCATACAGTCGTCATAAGGACGGTTATACCATTGAATACATTGCTAAATGCTTGCGACGAGGAGAGTACAACTACATCTCTCTAGAATCGGCGCTTTCAGAATACAGTGTCATTTCTCAAGTGATGCTCGATCGAATTACTATCATGACAACGGGGCGCAAAGGGGAGTTTAGAACCTCCTACGGCGTTATCGAGTTCACGCATACCAAACGTGATGATATTGACATTATCAACAATACTATAACTTCAGATCGGCCCCTGCGGATTGCGAAAAAAGAAGCTGCGATTCGAGATTTGAAAAGGGTTGGCAGAAACACACACTTAATTGTGACGAATCACAAGTAGGCAGATGCTGGCACTCCCAAAAAACACACAACTCATTTGGACAAAACCTTCTTAGCTCATAAGGCTTAGAGCTAGCTGTTCAGATAAGAAAAAGTACCTGAAACCTTAAATGTTATACACCTTTTATCAGCGCTTTCCAGTCCACATACTTACCGATGTTGGTTAGATTACTTTGGTCAATATAACGTGACTTGAGGTATCGTTGACAAAGAGAAACATATTCTAAAACTGCTTGATAAACCTGATCACTATCCGCCGAACGGGGAAAACTTATCTCAGGCACTAACTTATGAGTCACATACTTAAATTGCTTTCTACGTGATTTTACAAAACGTTTCTTATCATCCTGCCAATATGAACCACGTATTTGATTGCCCATGATATGTATCTCTATGTACCCAATAACCTCATTAAAGTCCCATGCCCCACCGTATGTATCACATAGGTGTGCTCTAAAACGATTAAACCAATGAGGGTCTTTGATAGCGTACTCTCTTTTAAACTGCTCATCTGGTCCACCAAATATCGACTTTTCTATAAATAACTCTCGTTGAGTGTAATACTTTCGTTTTTCGATTCGATAGACTGGGAGAGTTACAATATTAATAGATTTCAAGCCAATACCTCTATAAATTGAGCCGTTGGTGCATAACGCTAAGCTAAGTGACTACAAACGCCCCACTAAACGTAAAATTACCACCGTAGATACATAAAGCCAATCTGAACTAAAACCGCCACGCGTTTGCAGTCCGACTTAAGCGACGTGTTATATTGTGGCTTCGTAGTTCTTTTTAACCATTTCTAGTATGCGCTTTAGATACCTAGAAAAGATTTTGTCCCACTCTGAAATTAAAGTTGAAGCATCTGCATCATGATATAGAAAACCGCTTTCATGATTGGCGGAGTAACCTTTCAATTTGCCCTGTCGAAGAGCATGACGGTCTAAAATAAAGCTATGTTCTTTGACTTGTCTACCACCGCGATTTGCGCCATGAGCAGCAAAACTGTTTCGAATATCAAAGATTGTACAGCCTTGAATTTCGCTTAATTCAAACTCTATCCCCATTTTTCTAAGAAGAACTAACATGGCTTGCTGCTGCATATAAACAGCATTAAGGACACCATAGAAGTACAAATACAACTCACCAAAAGATAGCGACTGATTTCGCTCGAAGAACGAATGTTTTGCTAATTGGGTGTCTTCTAATAGGTAAAAACTGTCAATGATTGAGTTGTAAGCGTCACTCGTAGCCACAGATACTATGGGATATAGCTCTTCATCATGGTCAACATTACAAGAATGGTCAGAGATAATCTCCCGAGTCAAAGCTATTATTTCATCAATTTCCAAACGCTGAACTCCAAAAACAATATAAGGCCCAGTTAAAGGGTGAAGCACGCAATGACCAAGCCACCGCATTGCACTTCAACATTGAACAATTTGTTAGGCACTATTTGCCCTCATGTTGAATTCGTCAGCTAAGAAATTGGCATTCTTTATATACTGACGTGCTGTTGCAGTGGTTATATCTGAGTCAGTCGCATGTACCGCCTTATTACGCAATAAACGTAGCTCTTGATGAGCGGTTTGGAATGCGTCGATATCTAAATTTCGTTCTCTTGCGAGTTTGAACAGACCTTGATGAGAAATATCCTGAGGAAATCCGTTGGCAATACAAAAGGCACTAGTTGCCTTTTGCACTTTCAGCCATGCTTCCAAAACTGCAGCCCTAGGTGATGTTTCAGCTAAGTCTTCAAGAGCCACAGATGTCCCTGCAGTATCAACCCCCACCTTAACTTCCTCACTTTGTTCAAACGAGACTAATTTTTCTAATCGTTCTTGGAATTCTGCTTCTATTTCACCGTACTTAAACTTAGATACGCGCCCAAGTAACTTCCCCATAGGCTCTTTCAAGATCAGTATGCATAGGAGCACTGTTATTGGCCATGCAAGGGAATCGATTATTGATGCTACAAATTCGAGTGTCTTCATATAACTATTTTTCTACGTACTGCTCTGCTGGTGCCTAACGTTAAGCTAAGTGGCTGCAAACACCACCATCCCTCAAATAACCACCGTAATCACATTAGCCAACTTGAACCAAAACTGCCACAGGTTTGCAGTCCGACTTGAGCGCCTTGTTATGTGTTAATTCCATTCGTTGATATAGTCGATTGCAAATTCTATATATGCTATTAACTCTTCAACGCATTGAGGGAAATAATACTCAGCATCATCAGGGTGTAAGTTGTCTTTAGGCAATAATGTGTATTCAATTTCATCGTTGAACAAAGGGTAAAGATTATGAGTAAGGTAGTTCCGACGAACCAGTATAAACGCCAAAACTTCACTAAGCTCCTCAGTGACTAATTCATGTTCTTTACAGCTCCCAACAAGTTGACCTAACATAGCTCGGCTAAGGTTGTATCGCACTTTAATACTACTCGCGAGAACAATTGACTTTAATGCCGATTCCAACTTTCCAGACATCAATAACAATCGCCCCAAGCTTTCACAGAAACGCTCACTTTTGAGTAACTCATCATAAAACTCTAAAGACATTTCTGGATTACTCCTTTACACATGGACAGTTAAGGGGTGAACAACCCAATACCGAAGCCGCTGCATACCGCCTTAAACAAAGGAACTACGTTCAGTTTCTAACTGCCTGTGTACATTTTCCTTATGTTCTCTGGCCATTTACTTGTGTCTTTACCAAAGATAGATACCATTTCACCATACTCTTTACTTTTCTCGTTTTTTTCTCCAATGGCAAGAAGCCTTTCATATTCGGCATAATGAAAGGTGCTTAATGAATGGAAGGAAAGTTTATCTTTCTCATTTTTCTCCCGTTTAGCACATAGCTCAAGCTTGGAGTAAAGCCTGTGTAATCCCAAGTTTTCAAATGCTTGTTGGATTTCTTGGCATGTATGAGCAAAACAAGTCTTGTTATAGATGGAGATTTTAGGGATCAGCATTTCTGTACAATACTCATTAAGCTCATCGTATCGTCCAGCTTTCTGAAAGTAGGGGATAACCTTTATCAGCGCCGCTTCATCAGGCTCGCATTGTGTGTATACCTCATTCAATACCTCAATAGCTTTGTTAAAATCCTTGTCCCTTGCAAATGCGCTTGCTCTTTTAACTAATGTGTGTGTATCCATACAGTCCTCTAGTACGAAGTGGGCCTGAACCCTATTTGTAGCTCATCGAAAAGTTTGAATGGTAATCAACTAAACACATAATGAAACATTAGCTAAATTGGGTCAAACAGGGATAACTCAAGATGTTGCGAGCAACAGTTCTAAGAAGAAAAGGGGCAGAAACCAGTTAGTGCAAATCTTGCAACAACTGATCACTAAGCTCGTTGATGGCACTGTTCAGTTTGTGAATATTTTATGTTCTGCAATATGCGCTTATCTTCTTCTCAAACTCTCTAACTAGCCCTTTGGGTACTCGAAGGTTAACCGTATCAGGTTGTTCTACCTTGTATATCCCTCGATAGTTGAGAGCGCATACTCTTAAAATCTCAAACAATGATTCAATTGGGTCGATACCGTGTTCATCAACAAATTTAGGGTATTTGCCGTGATTTGAAAATATTGATATTTCTCCATGTACAAACTTACTCCTCAATTCGTAAATAGTTTTTATTTTTGATTCGATACCTACGATATCACTGGCGTCTCTACTCACTCCGCCAACTATAGAAGCCTTGTTACTTCTTTCTGTACCGTACAGTGCATCTAAAGCAATAAATTGGTTCAGGAACCTCTCTCGTTTATCATGAGTCCACCCATGGGCGATAAAAGAGAGCGCAGATTTCATTCTCTTAGTGGGAGAAGAAAAAATCTTCTTTAGATTGCCAACAACTTCGTTACTCAGGTTTATTTCATAAACAGAAGGTAGGTTAGATCTTATTTGGCAAGTGGTAATACTCGTAGAATCAAAAGAATTTATTCTGCAATCAACTGTATCTTGATTGATTCTCAAAGGAGCATCGATAGTCGCGCATAGTGCACCAAACAAACTGTCTAGCTCTTCGACAGCTTCATTTATTGAACGTGCATAAACCAAAACAGCAGAACTATCAGGCAGTCGCTTATACCTCCCGATAGGATCACCGCGTAAATTTCTATCATCCAGTGCTTCTAAAGGGAAGTTTATTCCAGTTCGCGTTCTCATATCGTCAAGTAGGCCTTCTATTTGACCTGAACCATAAATACATAAGTTATTAGTGAGCCTATGCACCCCGTCTGTATTAGCATACCGAATATTGTAGACGTATGGTTTAAGAGCTTTTTGAGAGTCGATGTAGTCTACAAACAAAGCACTTAGATTATTGCGATGCTGTTGTGAGAATATGGTACTTACTGGTTTATCCAGACTAGTTAACGATAAAAAATCCGCATCAATAGTATTAAACGCATACGAGCAGAATTTTAGAAGTATCTCCTTTGCACTCTGGATATTACTGATACCTAATTCACGCCCTAACTCTTGAATCAGTCTGCTAGCACATTTGTTTACATCTTCATCATTATATTTAAGCCAGAAAATGATATCTCCAGCCATGGGCTTACCTATCTGAATAGATGGAACTCCATCCTTAGGACAGTAAAAGAAAGCGTTAGACAAATCGGCAGTTATGCTGCTAGCGAATGAAGTATCCAATGGTTAGCCCCTATAAATTACCATCAACATTATAGACGTGTTATTGCATAGTAAGAGATTTAGGGGAATTGAGTCAAAGAAGAACAACTATTAGCGTACGAGTACTCGCTACCACATAATTTCTGGAGGTTTTCTGGCACTTTTCCTCAACCGCCAGCCATGAGGAAAAGTAGTGTGTTTCCAGTGACACGATCTACCACTGAGTAAATTCGTTAACAAGGAAAGGGGCAGAAACGAGTTATAGTTGGTGCTCAAAATCTGTGATCAAAATCGTGCACTTCGGATAAGTTGAATTGGATAAAACCAAGTAAACGAGTCTAACCGAAGCATGTCTATAAAGTCGGTGGCTATTCAGATATCGTTGTTTCTCTTGACTTCTCGATCATGAAAGCGGCGTCGTCTGGTATTGTTGTTTTCCTTGACCTCTAAGATAGATTTTTGAACCTTCCCCAACGATGTTTATGATCGGTCAAAGGTTACGTGATCGAAAAATGTCACATTTTCCATTACTATCAGTGAGTTAATAACCATTTGCAGTACTTTGGCATCGTTGTTCTTCTATTCTATCTAACCACTCACGTATCTCGTTCTGCTCGCTCCTGCACCAGGGCTTTATGGAGAGGATCGCTCATAGACCACAGAAAATTTCTTCTTGAGATCGCACGTAGACCAGGATCCTTTTTAAGAAATAATAATTTAAATACAACAGGTTATGATTACATCCATCTAGAAGAGGATCACCCCTAGACCATAGAAATTTGTTTTTAGAGATCGCTCGTGGACCTTAGGGGGCTGAATCGAAAAGAGTTCGATGAGAGTAGGACATCGTTGTTTCTCATGACCTCTCGATCATGAAAGTGGCGTCAACTGGTATCGTTGTTTTCCTTGACCTCTAAGATGGATTTTTGAACCTTCCCCAACGATGTTTATGATCGGTCAAAGGTTACGTCATCGCAATACATCACAATATCCATTATTATCAGTGAGTTAATGACCATTTACAGTACTTTTATATCGTTATTCTTCTATTCTATCTAACTACTCACGTATAGCGTTCTGCTCGCTGCTGCACCTCGGATTTTATGGAGAGGATCGCTCATAGACCACAGAAAATTGTTTCTTGAGATCGCTCGTAGACCAATAGCATTTAAAGAAACAACGAAGTAAATACAATAGTTTATAGCCACATCCATCTAGAAGATGAGCACCCCTAGACCATAGAAATTTGTTTTTTAGAGATCGCTCGTGGACCTTAGGGGGCTGAATCGAAAAGAGTTCGATGAGAGTAGGACATCGTTGTTTCTCTTGACCTCTCGATCATGAAAGTGGCGTCCTCTGGTATCGTTGTTTTCCTTGACCTCTAAGATAGATTTTTGAATCGTTACCCAACGATGTTTATGATCGGTCAAAGGTTACGTGATCGTAAACATCATAATTTCCATTATTATCAGTCAGTTAATGATGGTTTATAGTACTTTGGTATCGTTATTCTTCTATTCTATCTAACCACTCACGTATCTCGTTCTGCTCGCTCCTGCACCTGGGCTTTTATGGAGAGGATCGCTCATAGACCACAGAAAATTGTTTCTTGAGATCGCACGTAGACCAAAAGCCTTTAAAGAAATAATAAAGTAAATACAATAGTTTATAGCTATATCCATCTAGAATAGGATCACTCCTAGACCATAGCAATTTGCTTTTAGAGATCGCTCGTAGACCTTAGGTCGCTGAATCGAAAGGGATTCGATGAGAATAGGGCATCGTTGTTTCTCTTGACCTCTCGATCATGAAAGTGGCGTCCTCTGGTATCGTTGTTTTCCTTGATCTCTAAGATAGATTTTTGAATCGTTACCCAACGATGTTTATGATCGGTCAAAGGTTACGTGATCGTAAAATATCATAATTTCCATTACTATCAGTTAGTTAATGAGAGTTTATAGTACTTTGGTATCGTTGTTCTTCTATTCTATCTAACCACTCACGCATCTCGTTCTGCTCGCTCCTGCACCTGGCTTTTATGGAGAGGATCGCTCATAGACCACAGAAAATTGTTTCTTGAGATCGCTCGTAGACCTTAGGTCGCTGAATCGAAAGGGGTTCGATGAGAATAGTCTCTTGACCTTTTACTCGTGAAAGGGGCGTCAATTAGCATAGCGAATATAACTATCCACTTTTTCTTTCAGAACAGCGTCGTATACACTAGGATTCTATTACTTCGTTCTGAGAAGGATGACTCATGAAAGCTCGCATTGGGGTTACATCGGAAGATCTCATTCGTAGGCACATGATTAATGTGGCCGCAGGCAACATTAATCATAGCAAGCATCTCCCCACTTTTTGGTTCACGTCACTAAATGAAGCTTCAAAGCTACTATCTAATGATAATATCGAACTAATGCTTCTGATCAGTAGAGAAAAGCCTGAAAGCCTAGCTGAGCTTGCGGAGATTAGCGATCATCATATCCGCGAACTCTCACGAACACTCGACGACTTATCATCAAAAGGATTCATCCAGTTCGAGGAAAAAGGCAGCGCTTGCCGCCCTATTGCTGTATTTACTGACTTTGAGATTATTCTCGGCAAGGAATTAGAGAATACCCTGCAAGAAAGCTATCATGCATGATACCCATCACTCGTTACTGCGGCGCATGCCGCTTACATAGCACAGCTTTATGCTGTGCAGGTTCAAGTGAAGACTGTTTTTAATACTTACCGTCGAGATCAACTTGATAGCCACCGATTATCTCATCCAGTTCTTCTGTGAGGGCTTCAGTTACTTCAACTAGCTTTTCAGGGTTGTTAGAAATGTCGTGATCAAGCAAGTCAAGAAACCCATTTAGCGCAATGTCACTATCATTTGAGTCGGCTTGCTCACTATCACTTCTTTTAGCCTTATGCGTCATATAAACCTCATTCATAAATATGCCTACCCGTAGTTACGGTAGCACAATGACATTCTCACTAGTCTCAGCGATGTCGCTCTAATCAAAAAATCTTAACTAGAAACAATAAAAGAAAACAATTTCAGACAGTTAAAGTCAACTAAGATTTAGACACTAAAAGTTAGTGTCTAAATCTTAGTGCTGAAAAATAAAACAACACTTCCAGTCATTACCTGTACAGAAGTTACACTTCAAGTAACTTCTGTAGAGTACTTAACGTTTATCGATACCTGTTAGATATCGAGGTAAAACCAAGACTAAATCAATTGCTCTTGGATTATTGATTCTGATGAAAAGCCAAGTGCCCGATACCCTTTTTCTCGTTTATTGAACATCCTGAGCAGCATTGGAATTTTTGCATCAACATAGTCGATCACTTTCACCTCCTCTTTTCCTTTGTAATCGCGTTGTATTCGCCCTACATATTGGATTAACGATCCTTTCCAAGACACAGGCAACGCCAATATCAAAGTGTCTAGACGTGGAAGGTCAAAACCCTCACCTACAAAACGTCCTGTGGCAACAATGACTTGTGTACTGTCTAGCTTCGACATTACCTCAGCTTGCTGCTTTTTCTTCATCGAACCCACTAATATTTGGTGTGTGATCCCCACATCATTAAGCAAACCTGCAATGATATTGGCGTGCTCTCTCCGCTCGGTTAACACGATCGGAACTCGGCCATTAGAGACTTCCTTTTGAATTCCCTCGACAATAGTGGCGTTACGTATAGGGTGAAGCATTAACCAACGATAAATCTCAGAAATATGAGGTTTAGGTTCGTTCGAAGATAAATGTAAAGGCACTTCTAGGTTCAGCTCTCGGCGGTCTAATACCTGAGCAAACTGATTGTTTCGGTCTGACTTTATGGTATGCCTTACTTTACCAGCTTGCATAAATATTATCGGTTGATGCCCATCTCGCCTTTCAAGTGTTGCACTAACCCCAACGACATACTTAGCATGCGCTTCAGATAACACCTGTTCGTATTGAGGTGCAGAAAGGTGGTGGCATTCATCCACAATGATTTGACCATATTCTTTCACCAACGAATGCACACTATTGTCGCTCTTATTTATCAAACTTTGATAAGTCGCGATATCAACTTGTCCTGTTGGTTTCTTCTTGGTTCCTGTATACACGCCGATATCGATACCCTGGGTGAAAGCTTTTAAACGCTCTTGCCACTGGTCAACAAGCTGCTTGTTATGCACCAAGATAAGAGTATTGACTCCTCGCCTTTGTATTAAACCAATTGCTGTTACCGTTTTGCCAAAGGCAGTAGGAGCATGAAGTACACCGATGTCATGCTGCATTAGCACATCAATCGCTTTACTTTGCGCTGAGCGCAAAGAGCCAACAAATGTCATGTCTGCTAGCGTCTGACCAACAAAACGATTATCCGTTACTTGGAGAGCAATACCTAATTCTGAGCAAATAGCCTTTAAGTCATCCCAACAGCCCCTTGGCAAGCACAAGTAACCACTGTCTAATTCCGCCAAGCATATAAAACGTGCAATTCCGTTGGTAGATAAACGCAGCCCTTGGGCTTTGAAAAACTTAGGATTCGAAAAGGATGCCAATTTCTTAAACTGGGCGATTAAAGGATTCGGAACTTGGCTTATCGGTAAGTACAATCGGTTAGCAAAAACGATGTCCAGCACCTTAGGTTTGTCTGGGATGGAAACTCTAGTGTTCAATGTTCGTTCCCAGGGCTTAATTGATACACCGTCCTCGGCATCATTTCGATGCTCCACTCTGCTTTCGAGAAGTAATTCTATTTTCTCAATAGATAGTCGTCCCATCGACGCTAGCACCTCCCATTGATCAGAGTATGGTGTAAAGGACTGATCAACAAACACCGAGTTTCCGTTTGCACGAGCTTGTTTTTGTAACGGCAAAGCAATCAGATTCCCAATTCCCCCGATAGGTAGCACGTCTTGGTTGGGGAATAGGCGGTCATAGGAATCAAATGACAAAGCGCCATGAATTTTCATGGCTTCATCAAGTAAATAGAACCCTAATTGTCGAGCCACTTTTGCGTCAGTCGCTTGTGCAAAGAAAATCCATACATGCGCCCCCTGACCTGAACGAGACCTCTCTAATAAACAATCGATACCTTTTACTTTACACACTTCGACATATGCAAGAGAGGCTTCTCGCCAATCACTTTTGTCAAAATCAACCGCGAGTAGCCAACAGGTGTTGTTCGCTAGCATAGGGTACAAACCAACAACTTCTTTACCAGTAAGGTGGGTATACACAGCGGCATCATCTAACGGCTTGAATGCTTGATTGGGGCACTCCAAACACTTTACTTTAGGTTTGCCACATACACCTTGATGCCACTCGTTTTCGCAAGCGATTGCATAACTACTTCTGCCTTGTTGATTCTGCCACCTATGTGCATAGCATTGAGTATTGCCTTTAAAATAACTCTGATAGATAGACAGTTTTTGTTGAGGTGACATTTCACATGCAGGTGCCTTGTTAATCGCTTCCTGCGTCAATAGACGCTGCTTCTGCTGTTCAAGTTGAGCAAGCTCCTTTTTCAGCTCATGAATCTTTTGTTCAATTATCTCAAGCTCATCCATATATAGCCCCGACTATTACATCACTTTCATGCAGTTAATAATCGATTGTATAAAAGACAATACGAAAACAAAGGCACAGTTCATAACCTATTTAACATATTTATAAAGCATTCTTGCCTAAAATCAGTACATACCGTCACTAAATTGAGAGTTATTAACGTTTTGATGATGCTGCAACATGTACCTTTCGGCTTAAGAACCCAAGATCAGACATTCGTGGATGTCGCAGATGTTGTGCGAGGGAAAAATTGCGGCTGTATATGCCCTTCTTGCCACACACCACTGATTGCGAGACAAGGTGAAGAAAAGCAATGGCACTTTGCTCATGCGAGCCGCAAGGTTGAAGGAACTGATAAAGAGTGTGATTTTTCTTTTTTTGTTTCTGTTCGCATGATGGCGAGACAAGTGATAGAAACAGGTATATCTATTATTCTTCCTGAGTACAGGAGTTCCCTCACAAAACAAGCGAAGGGAAAGTGCTTCAAAGAAGATTTTTTGGTTGCTAAGTCATCCACCATCTTACTTGATAACGTCGATAAAGAAGCTTCATTTGAGAAATGTGTTGTAGACGTCATGGGCAGAGTAGGTGAGTTCACCTTTGTTATTTATTTCACCCACCCAAACCGTCCACTTCCAAGTGAATTGCTCATTCCACATAACAGGCAATGCGGTATACTCGAAATCAAGCTAGATGATACACATCACCTATTTACACGTGATAAAGTCTCAGGGATTCGGCAACTAGACAGACTGAAAGATTACCTTCAACACGATGTCGAATCTAAAGTGTGGGTATTTCACCCACGCTACGCTCAATCGGAGCAAGAAGCGACTGAGCGATTATCCTTAAAAGCATCTCAGTACACTCCGCCCCCTACTCCGAGTTTTCATAATGACCAACATCGTAATCGCAATCCAAGGAGTTTCGAGCTTCATCGTTCCGACTCATGGCTGCCAGCAACGAAAGCCAACCAGTCAACGCAAATGCCAACGCGTTCAGCTCAATTTGAGTGCATCATGTGTCAATGCCATTGGCAAGTTACACTACCTAGTAAACCAATCTGCCCTAAATGCCATAGCCACCTATACGCTAGCGAGATCTCATCAAGATAAGAACCCCATCAAGCGTTCATTTTATTCTTCTGTTCATTTTTTATGAACAGAAGAATAAAATGAACACCACCTAATGATATTCCTAGCTTTTGTTTCTAAAGACTCAAACTCTGAAAACGGCTAATGAGTAGTTAAAGTTTCATAAACAAACTTACATCCAAATTATGAGCAGGAAAGGTATCATTAGAGGTGACAACTCCTCCCTATCGATCACCAATGGAATTCCTATTTTGTGTGCTCTGGAACAAATACACGCATACCATAAATCAATTTCATCTCAAAAAATGCAAATAATGAGATGATGAAATTAATTTGAAGCGTGATGATTGGCTATTTTTCATCCTCGGCGCGTATAGGAATAGCTAACTCTTAATTAGTAGGAGGTATACTGTACGCAAAGGACACATTTTCAAACTCAGCCAGGTGGATACATTGAAATTTTACGCGGTATCTGATTTGCACTTAGATTTACACGGCATCCATCGAAGCTTCTGGCATAACTTCGATAATGACGCAGTTTTGATTATTGCAGGTGACACTGCAAATGCACTCAATGGCATTGCGTATGTAAAAAATGTTCTTTGCTCTTACTTTAGAGCCGTTGTCCTCGTTGCAGGAAATCACGAGTGGTACAGTAGTAAAAGTAAATCTTACCGTTCTGGCTATCTGCGCAAACAAGTTTCAATAAGTTTCTCAGACAGTATTAATAATCAAGCATATTCCCCTATAGCAAAGCTTAAGACGCACAGTGACACAACTGCGAACTTGTTTTTTCTGGATAATGAACCAATTGATTTAGATGGATATACCATTTATGGAGGCACTCTTTGGTTTCCTATCCACACATACTCACCTGCTCTGATAGATGCGTACTCAGAACTGATGAATGATACAAAGTACATCAGCAATCAAATAATTGAAGATCAGCACAAGGCATTCATTAACAACTTTCCAGAGAAAGTTGATATAGCAATATCTCATCACCTTCCAACAAAAGAAGCTTTTGCTGTCGAGAAAAATGCCAGCAGCGATTATGCTCCGTACTACCATGCTAGTTTAAGCGACGAACTGATATCTAAAGCACGATACTGGATTGCTGGTCATCAACACGATCCCGTAGAAAAGATCATTGCTGGCAGCACCACTTTCATTTGCAATCCAAAAGGCTCTATCCCACTCAAGTCAGGAGGCTTGAAGATCAAGGCATACTACCTTTAAGGAAAGTTCATACTTTTATTTGATTTATGGAAGCCTTTGGCTTTCTCCTCCCAACCATTTTTTGTTCATTAGTTTATTACGTTCATTTAATTTGAACGATATATAAAAATGAACATCCATGTTCACTTTTATCTTACGTTCATTTAAAATGAACGCTATAGAAAAGTGAACAGTATTCCACTACATTTATAGCTAACGTAGGAGTTAGGAGAAAATGGATGAATAGTCACACCTATTACAATGCAGAAGAAGAGCTTCTTGAAGGTGCATATTCACTACTAAAAGATGAATACCACGTACCAGTCTCCAGTTTAGACATCATCCATAACTCTAGCCATGGCACAGTTGGCAAGGTTAGCTATCAATGGTCAAAAGAGCCACTCTTTGTTCATTGTTTAACTCAAAAAACACCTTTAACTGTCGTGCAGATAGCCGACTATAAAAACCAATCTCCATCACCTTGCAAATATGTTTTTCTAACTGATCATGTAAACCCAGCTCTAGCTCAACGACTAAAAGAGGCTAAAATCCAGTTCATAGATCACAGTGGAAATGCATACCTTGACCAAGGTAAATTCTTTATTTTTGTCAAAGGCAACAAACAAAAAACTCGTAACGTACTGAAAGAAAAGCAAGTATTAGGAAAAGCATTTGGAAAGAAAGGCTTACAAGTCATATATGTTTTGCTAACCAAACCCGAAGCTATAACGTTGCCTTATCGAGAGTTAGCCAAAACCTCAAATGTATCCCTTGGTACTATTGGAGATGTCATGCTGGATTTAGATAATCAGGGCTACATTGACAAGAACAGAAAAACGCTTCTAAACGGAAAAAGCCTTATGCAGAGATGGGCTAAAGAGTATGGCTATCTCCTAGTAAAAAACGCACCTAACATCCAGTACACAACTGACAATATCGATTGGTGTACCAATGAGCTGCTTAATCAATGCAACGCATTGTTAGGTGGAGATGCAGCAGCTGATCGATACACCCACTTTCTAAGCTCAAATAAAGCGCGAGTTTATATATCCAAAGAAAACGCCAAGTTACTACTACGTTATGGTCGCTTAAAGCAGATTCGTGAAGATGAGCACTCCTCAGTAAAAATAGAGATTATAGAGCCTTTTACCGAATTAGATGTCTTAAAAGGTCCTGTCGGAAATTTAGTGAACCCTTTAATTGTTTATGCAGAACTACTAGCGTCAGACGACGTGAGAAACCTTGAGGTTGCAGAGAAGCTATATGACCAATACCTACGTCAAAATTAATAAAAAGTTCCCCAAAGGCCTTACTGAACTCTATGCTGATGTAAACAGTGAAGCACAAAAACTAGCTATCCCTTATATGATCGTAGGGGCAATGGCTCGTGACCTAGTGCTCGTCCATGGATTTGACGCAAAGATCGAACGAGGAACTAGAGATGTAGACTTTGGGATCTGCGTGGAATCTTGGGATCTATTCAATAATCTGGCTACCAACTTGATTGCCATAGGCTTCATTCAAGATGAACACGTAAGTCATCGGTTTCATAGACAATGCAGTGACGGCATGACATGGGAACTGGATATCGTTCCATTTGGTGAAATAGCAAATGACAATAATATTGCTTGGCCTCCGAAAGGAGACTTCGTTATGAATGTTCTGGGGTTTCAAGAAGCGTTGGACAGTTCATGGCAAGTTCTAGTGCAAGATGATCCTGAGTTGGTTCTGCCTGTTTGTGCTCCAGCGGGCATAGCGATCTTAAAGTTAATTGCCTGGCTAGATAGAGACAGCGACAAACGAAAAAAAGATGCCACTGACCTGTTATATCTTATTAGCACCTATAGCAAGATACCTTCAGTCTATGATGCTCTCTACGAAGAAGGTTTCATGGATGCACAAGATTATGATGAGTTAAAAGCCTGTGCTTGTAAACTTGGTGCCGATATCGCTGTTATAGCTTCAGGGCCAACTAAAAAGTTTCTACAAGAGGAGCTATTTAAAAAAGAAGCATTGATGGATGTGCTTAGCAGGGAGATGAAAAACAACTCGAAATTCACGTATGAGGAATCATCTGCTTTTCTTAACTTGCTTGCACAAGCACTCTAAAATCAGCTACGTTAGGATTACTCATTGTGCAGTTCACTAGCCGCCTTGGTTAGAACATTTTGCTCTATCGACAGCGCCTAAAAAATACAAAAACGCATAAGTGGACGCGGGTTCAGTTCCTTTTTAAGTAGGAAACTGATGTAACATTTGATGCAACACCAAATTGGTAACATCGATATAAGTTACTGAATTTATGAAAGTCGAGAAACCATTTCAACTCCCGCCAGCTCCACCAAACGTTTGGAAAGGCCACCTTCGGGTGGCCTTTTTTGTATCTAAAAGCTTCATAATTCAGATAGTTAACTTACTTCTCTGTCTTATTCTGTCTCATATCTACTCACGTTTTTAGTACCCAATGATTTATCCTCTTATTGAATCTAGGGTATTTTGGGAGACTCAAATAGGTAAATAAATGGCAATACGTGTAGTTAGAATGACAGGCAATAAAAGTACCTTTAGTAAACGGCAAGTTTTCATAATCTTCCTTCACTTCCACACATATAAATCTTATCCATCACGACCTGTTTCATTGCCGCTTTGCCCGGCGTGATGTATTTACGTGGATCGTTAGCATCTGGGTTTTCAGAGAAATGCTGTTTAACGGCATTCGAAAACGCGATTTTCAGCTCTGTCGCCACATTCACTTTGCATACACCCAGCTCAATACAACGACGCACCATCTCATCCGGTACGCCTGACGCTCCATGCAGTACCAATGGAATATCGACCACTGCGAGGATCTGCTCTAGGCGAGCAAAATCCAGTCTAGGTTCTGCTTTGTACAGGCCGTGCGCGGTACCGATCGCGACTGCCAGTGAGTCGATACCAGTGCGGCGAACGAATTCAGCCGCAGAGGCTGGGTCTGTCATCAACGCATCTGCGCTATCGACAATCAGATCATCTTCCTGACCACCAAGGCGACCAAGCTCGGCTTCAACGCTGGCATCGTATCGGCTGCAGTATTCGACCACAGAGCGAACAATCTCGATGTTCTGCTCGAACGCATGGTGAGAACCATCAATCATCACCGAGCGGATACCGTGTTCGACTTTATTGCGAATGTCTTGCAAGTCTTCATGGTGGTCAAGGTGCAGTACTAATGGAGTTGAGTGTTTGTGCGCCGCTTCTTTACAAATGCTGACTAGGTAGTCGATACCAGCGTAGTCGTACGTTCCCGGTGTGCCAGCCAAGATAACGGGTGAACCCAATTCAGAGGCGGTTTCGACGATGACTTGCACTGTCTCAAGGTTATGAACATTAAATGCCGGTACAGCGTAGCCGCCTTGTTGAGCACGTTTAAGCATTTCACGAGAAGAAATTAGATACATAAAGCCTCCTGACTGGATACTGCGTCGTGGTCGAATACTAGACGTCCGTTAACCCAATCTTTGCAATTGAGAAATCTGAGTGAATCGCCACCATAGAAGCGCGTTTGCCCACTTCCAGAGTGCCGAGTTGATGTTGTAAATTGAGTGATTGCACGGGAGTTAAAGAAGCCATCAACCACGCTTGCTCAAGCGGTAAATTGAGCCAGTTCTGAATATTGACGACGGAGTTGAGCAAAGTCAGAGTGCTGCCCGCAAGGCTACCAGTATCGGTAGTGACCACGCCGTCTTTCATTTCTACGGTGTACTCACCAAGGGTATATTGACCATCAGGCATACCTGCTGCGCACATAGCATCAGTAATCAAGGTCATGCGTGATCCGCTGCAGCGATGGGCAATATCAATCGCGCAAGGGTGCACATGATGACCATCGGCGATCATCTCGATGTAGCTGTTGGGATGACACAAGCCAGCGCCCACTACGCCTGGATCTCGGTGGTGGAGTCCACGCATGCCGTTATAGCAATGCACGATGCCACTCGCGCCCGCATCGAGTGCCTGCTGAACTTGGTCATAGCTGGCATCGGTATGCCCCAGCATGACTTTGATGCCTTGCTTTTTTAAGTAGCGAATTGCATCTAGAGCGCCCTGTTTTTCTGGTGCAAGTGCGAATGTGATCAGCTGGTTATCGCTGTATGAAATCCACTGTTCTAACTCTTCAACAGACAGTTCTCTAAACCATTCGGTTGGATGAGCTCCGCGATTTTTCTCGGTGAAATAAGGCCCTTCCAAATACGCACCAAGAATTTCAGCACCTTGCACGCCGCATTGCTTGCTTTTGGCGACTTGATGTAACGCTGCGCGAATTTTACTGACCGGAGCCGTCACGGTTGTCGCAACAAAAGCGGTAACGCCTTGGCTGGCAAAAAAGCGAGACATGGTGTCTAAGCTGCTGTGCTCTGCATCCATCACATCACAGCCTTTTGCGCCGTGCACATGGGTGTCAATTAGACCTGGCATCAGGCTGACTTGGCCTAAATCGGTAGTGTTGTCGTGTTGCTGTTGGTCAAAAGGTTCAATGGCGTCAATGATGCCATCAACAACGGTGACCACGGCGTCGTCTAGCCAATGCTCGCCGTGCAACACTCTTTGGGCTCGGTAGCGGTGAGTATCAGATACCATCATGTTCTTCCGCTGTGGTTGTTTTGTCTTTCAACGCCATTTCAGCGGCAAGTGAGGTAATGCCGCGATGACCACATTCAATTGCTTGGTCACGAAATTCGATAAGCTTGAGCTCGTCGCGTTCTAACAACATTTCGGCGGTCATTTGTAGATTGGTGCCTGTTACGACCTGAATATCATCGCGCTGTTGGCTGAGCAGCGATGCGGTACGAAAAGGCGTGCCGCCGAGCAAGTCAGTGAGAAAAACAATACCTTCACCTGAGTCGATCTCTTGGATCGCTTGGCGCATCTGCGCTTCAAGTTGCTGCGTGGTGGATGCTTCAGGAAAGTCTAACGCGATGAATTGTTGTTGTTCGCCAATCACTTGGTGAATCGCTTTCTCAATGCCCGATGCAAACCCACCGTGACCAGAAAGAATAACTGCAATCATGTTTCTGTCCTTACAGGGGCTGACTTAACAGCCCCAATACTGCATGTGGAAATAAGAGTTATAGGAAGCCCATAAAGCGACCAGCAACACCAAGAACAACCGTAATACCGATAAGCTTGAGAGGGCTCCAGCCACGTTTAACAAGGGCATACATCGTAAGGGTGTATACCAGTGGCAGAAACGCTGGCATCAACTTATCGATAACATCGCCCTGCAGCTTCACCACGGCGTCGCCTGCGGTAATTTCAGCGGTTGTTGACAGGCGTACGTAAGTCGCAACCAATGCCCCAATCACCGTCATACCGACCATAGAGGCCGCATGCCCAACTTTCTTGGTGTTGGCTTTGATGACAGGGATCGCAGCAACCCCCATACGGTAGGCATAGTGAGCAAGACCAAAGCGCAAACCAAAGTGCACCACGTTAAACAATACGAAGAAGAACACCGCGCCCATGATGGAACCTTGCAGCGCTAAGTCTGCGCCGATACCACCACAAATCGGCAATAGCGTGAGCCAGAACATGGCGTCGCCGATACCGCCCATTGGTGCACCTACGGCAATCTTGGTGCTTTGAATACTGTTGATGTTTTGTTTTGAACGCTCCATCGCCAGTACGATGCCCATGACAAATGTCACCAAAAATGGGTGGGTGTTGAAGAAACCCATATGGCCTTGCATCGCTTTGGACAGGTCAGCTTTATTGGTGTGGATCTTTTTCAGCGCAGGGATCAGGCCGTATAACCAACCCGATGCCTGCATACGTTCGTAGTTGAAAGACGCTTGTAACAGCAGTGAGCGCCACGCCATACGGTTGATGTCGGCTTTGGTTAACTCAGCACCAATCTCTTTATTCTCGTACTCGTCAGGAGACACTCCAGGTGCAGGTTGCACATCAGTAGTTTGGCCACGGAGGTCGAGTTCGTTACTTACACTTACATTAGATTCCATCTTCAAAGTCCTCTACTGATGCTGTCATTGCTGGGGTTGGTTCTGATTTGCGCATAAAGTCGATGATCGCCATCGCGGTGGCTGCGGCAGCAATCGCTAGGATTGGTAGTTGTATCCACGCCGCTGCGACAAAACCAAGAATGAAATAAGGGATGTAAGCGTTCTTCATCATGATTTTCATCAGCACTGCAAAACCAATCGCTGGCATGATGCCACCGGCGACGCCTAAGCCGTCGATGAGGTCTTTTGGCAGAACTTCCACGATTTTGCCAGCATGCTCTGCACCTAGGTAGATAGGTAAAAATGCGCATAAGAAGTAGAACGCCCCTAGTACTGCAAGCGCCATATAGTTGACACGTTCGATACCGTCGGTGTCGGCGGTTTGCGCGTACTCATCACATTTAGACATCACCGCTGACATCGCTGAGAAGAGTAGCGTAATACCCATCTGAACTGCGACAGCGAATGGCACCGCGACACCAACCGCGACATTTGGCTCTACTTTGGTTGTGATGGCGAAGGCTGTGCCGACGATCGTACCGATGATGACATTTGGCGGTTGCGCACCCGCTAGAGGGGCGAGCCCCATCCAGATCAGTTCTAGAGTACCGCCGACCAAAATACCGGTTTGTAAGTCGCCTAAAATGAGGCCGACAAGAGGGCCGAGTACAACCGGACGGTGGAAGTGGGTGAGACCGTTAAAT
The DNA here is from genome assembly GCF_033042495.1 of Vibrio sp. EA2. Taxonomy (NCBI): domain Bacteria; kingdom Pseudomonadati; phylum Pseudomonadota; class Gammaproteobacteria; order Vibrionales; family Vibrionaceae; genus Vibrio; species Vibrio sp. EA2. Next base: position 128,952 of record NZ_JAWLID010000007.1, read on the forward strand.
AAATCTAGGCCGGCCAAGAAGGCTAAAATGCCGAGCATCAACGCCTGAAATAGTCCTATTTCCATAATTGGTGTCCTTAATATTTAGATAAGAGTAAAGAGGTCTGTTGCGCTTTCAGTGGGCACACCTTGGATAGTGCAGGTCACTCCACGCGCTTTTAATTGTTCAAATTCCGCCAGGTCTACAGCATCCACTGAAACCGTTTTGGAGATTTGTTTTTTTCCTTCCACGTAGTGCATGTTACCTACGTTGATATTGCTAATTGGTACGCCACCTTCCACCAATTGACGGAAGTCTTTTGGCGTGCGGCATACCAACAGAATGCGTTGGCGATCAGCGGCTTTATGAATGGTGTCGATGGTTTTCTGCACCGTCCAAAAGCGGATTGCGATACCGTCTGCGAGTACCATTTCCATCAGGTTTTGCTGAATGGAATCTTCAGCTACCTCGTCGTTAACGACGACGATAATGTTGGCGTTGGCAAAACCTACCCATTGCACACCTACTTGTCCGTGAACAAGGCGTTCATCAATGCGACTTAAAACGATATTTGGCATGGTTTATTCCTTTTAAAATGAGTAATTGAATGGGTAGATAGTGACACCCTGCACCACACGGTTAACTTCACCTGTCGGGCACGGGTTATCCGGCCCCAATCCCAACTGGAGCGACTTTTCAAACGCCAACATTTGGCAGAACAGAATGAATGGGAAGCAGAGCCATTGGTCACTTAAACCAAACTGACCAAGTTCAAAAACCGCGTCTTCACTCATAGCAAATTCGCTGATCGCCACGTGTGCGAGCGTTTGGTTGTCACGACGAATCTCATCAAACAGATCCAAATCGTATTGACGGGTGTAGCTGTCACTGGAAAGCAGCTGGATCACGAGTGTCTGCTCGTTGATGGAGAACTTAGGCCCATGACGAAAACCCAAAGACGAGTCGAAGGTTGTCATCACCTTGCCTGCGCTCAGCTCCAAAGATTTCAGAGAGGCTTCACGGGCAAGTCCGGCAAAACCGCCGCTGCCCAATACCACCAAACGGTGGTAAGGCAGAGCCGCAAGGGATTTGATACTTGCTTGCCACTGGTCAATTTTGGCTTCACATAATGTGGCGGTAGCGCTGATTTGGCGTTGCCACTGCTGCGGAGTTCCACCACCAAGCAGCGTCAACGTCGACATCAACATGCAACTGAAGCTTGAGGTCATGGCAAAGCTTTTATCGTTTGAGCCTTCCGGCATCAGCAGGCAGTACGCATTCTTGGCGTTTTCTGCGTAGCGAGAGAGCTCACCGTCGCCGTTACAGGTCAAAAATAGGTGGTAGCAATCTTCGACCAATTGATCGGCCAGCGCGACCGCGGCAACACTTTCTGGGCTGTTACCCGAACGAGCATAGGAGACTAAAAGCGTCGGGCGGCTCGGGTCTAAATATTGCTCTGGGTTCGATACCAAATCGGTGGTCGGAATCGACTCTACTTGGAAGCGTAACCCCGCTTGGATAAAAGGTGCTGCGGCATCTCCGACAAAAGCGGATGTACCTGCGCCGGTTAGGATGATGCGCAGATCTTCGCGAGCGAGTAATGGGTCAATGAATGCGCTTAACTGGTTGTAGCTTTGTTCGAGAATCGTCGCGAGAGCACGCCATAAACGAGGTTGGTGGCTGATTTCTTGCGCGGTGTGAATACCGTTGTACTGTTCTAACCAAGAGCGTTCGTAGCCTAAAAAAGCAGTCATTGAATAGTCTCCTTTTGCGCCACTGCGTTGGAATAACAGGCTTTGGAATACACCTCAGTGACTTCCATGATCTTGTGCATCACAATTTCAGCGGGCAGATTTTGAATTTTATGTTGAGAGATAGCCTTAGCTTGATTGGTATTAAAACAGCTGTCAGAAAGTGAAGTTTAAAGCGAGTTCACATTCGCTTGCCTTTCGGTTTAAGCCAAAAAAGCCTTTCGTTTGGAAGGAAGTGAAAGGTAAAACTTTCACTCAAAAACGAAGACTCTGTGCCGAAATCGAGGTAAATAAAGGCTGTCTATATTTCACAGTGAAAGCTGCAAGCAAGTAGTTGAAAAAGATAGGGTTTCGAAGTTAAAACTGCGTGATTTCACAGTTTTTATATTAGGGTAAATTATTGATTGACCGAATGAAACATGAAAAAAGTGGAAACGGGAACAATAAATGAATAGGTTGTCACTCCAACCTATTCAACAATATGTACTTCTACGCCGAGAGAAGAGAGTTCTGCCACATAGTCTTGTGGAATTCCGCTATCAGTAATCAGCATATTGAGCTGCTCCGGACGAGCGATTAAGCAAAAGCTTTGCTGGTCGAACTTCGATGAATCGGTAATCGCAATAATACTTTGCGCGGCTTCAACCATTTGTCGGTTAATATCCGCTTCGCCTTGGTGCGGTGTTGTTACCCCCGTCAATTTGTTAAAGCCATCGACGCCTAAAAACAGTTTGTTAAAGCAAAAACCTGAGAGAAATGCTTCGCCACCTGCACCGTATAAGGAATAAGAGTTCTTCCTCATTAAACCGCCCGTTACCATCACCTCCACATTTTCCTGATTGGCAAGGTGGTAAGCGATGTTTATCCCGTTGGTCATCACGGTAATGTTGCTTTTGCCTTTCAGGTGGTAGGCAATTTGCTCTGTGGTTGAGCCAGAATCAAGGATGATCTTGTCGCCATCGTGGATCAAAGATGCGGCGTATTGCCCCAACTTCGCCTTGATATCGCTATTGAGCTGCTTTTTGTCGTTGAGCGGTTTTTCGAAAGCAAACTGAGAGTTTAACAGCGCGCCACCATAGCAACGAGTAACGCAGCCTTGTCGCTCTAATTGGTTAAGATCACTGCGGATGGTCACTTCTGATACGCCATATCGCTCAGCAAAATAGGACACCTCACCTTTCTGATGAGTTTGGATATATTGCAAAATTTCGTTTCTGCGTTGAGCGGTCGAGAGCATGGCGATAAATGTTCAAGAATTTGTAATGGCAACCTTAACCAAACACGATTCGAAGTCGAATCTTTTTGTCTGAGACTTAGGGGGAATTATCAAAACTAAATAATCTCAGCTCGTTGTAACCAACAGTTTGTTCTCTATGGCAAACCTAACAAGATTGGGGATATCCTTAATATTCAATTTCTTCATGATGTTTGATCTGTGAGTTTCAACGGTTTTAATGCTTATGCAGGTATCATCTGCAATCTTATTTGTTGAATAGCCTTCCACTATTAGCTGAAGGATTTGCCTCTGCCTGCTAGTTAATAAGTCCAAAGGCTCGGTATCTTGCGTTTTAGCTAACAGAGCCTTAAGCATAGGTTTATCGATTTTCTGGCTAATATAACTGCTGCCACTCATCACTGAGGCAACCGCTAATTCCAATTCTTCTACGGCAGAGTCTTTAAGTAAATAGCCTTGCGCCCCATTTCTTAAGCATCTGGCTACATACTCAATATTTTTATGCATCGATAGCATTAAAATATTAATGGCTATCTTATGCTTTCGGATCATACTTACCAGCTCGATTCCATTGATGCCTTTGATTGAAACATCCAGAATAAGTAAATCTGCTTTAGATTGTTTCAAATTAGGTATCAAGTTGCTTCCAGTCCCACTTTCTCCAACCACTTCAACGTTTGGTAATGTGTTTAAAATACTGCAAATACCTGCTCTGACGATATCATGGTCGTCAACAATGAATACTTTACTCGTGTAGATCATATTTCAATTCCGCTAATATTTTTGTTCCAGTATTTATCTCTGATTGGATATGGATTTTTCCTTTATGACGCTTAACTCTCTCTTCCATACCTAACAGTCCAAGATGTAGATAAGTATTTACTTTGCGTTTTATTTTTTTTATTTCAAAACCAATACCATTATCAGAAATAGAAACGGTTATTTTTTCGGCATTAAAGTCTAGATTAACGAAGATAGTACTCGCATTAGCATGGCGAATAGCATTAGTTACAGATTCTTGAATTATTCTGAATAAGTCTATTTTTAATTGTTGACTAACATCCGGAAAGTTTGGCTTAGATGTAAAGTCTATTTTATTTGATTGTGAAGCAGACATTTTCTTAAGAAGTCGTTTTATTGCATCAATAAAACACAGTTCACTAATAATACCTGGCCTAAGCTCGGCAGACTTATGGCGCACCTTTTCTATCAGGTCTTCAATTAGCTCTATTGAGTCATCTACTCGGTCGCGGCTATGACAACACTCTTTTTTGTGTAATTGTAAGTTGATTTGGACGGCAGTTAATATCTGTCCAAGGTCATCATGTAGCTCCCTCGATATGCTTGCTCTCTCTTCCTCCTTGATGTTTTGTAATTTTTGATTAAGAAAACGTATCCATCTATCTGGATCTTCAAAGTTGACACAATCCATGTGGCTCTTACCTCGATCTATAGAACCATTCAACTAGCAAAAAACTCAACACTCTATTACACTAGTTAGCTAGTACACTTATAAACTATACGTGTCTAAAGCGTGATGCATTAATCCTTTAATGCATTGATTAACATTTGAATAACACCATTATTTTTTTACATCAACTTAAATAAATAAATGATTAACCATCGCTCTCACAACAATATGTATTGATATTAACACCTTTAATAAATCAATATCTGCAAAAGACATAAAATAGATAGAGAACAAATCTAATTAAACAGAATAAATCAGACATTTGTAATGCTGCAAAATCAAAGGATAGACGCAATTTTATGGAAGCAAGGTCAACCCTTGTGCAAAGAAAAGTTGAGCAAGAACTCTACCATTAAAAAATAAAACAAAAAATGGAAGAAAAATACCCATAAAGGCTCCCCCTTTCAAAAACAACAATATATCGAGCAAAGATGTACTTGTAGCCCGTAATACTCCCAACCAACTCCCCTCATCTACTCTCATTAAATAAATCCTGTCGTGATGATATATTTCTCAAAAAATCAGGGAATCCCTGATATCGCAATTAAGTGCCATTCGTTATTTTGATTTGATGGTAGAGGATCTACCTGAATAAATTGCTAAAAATATATAGTCAAGGATAACGAATGAAACTCAGATCAAAAATGGCTGTGCTGCTGTCAGCGTTTATGCTGCTTGCGCCCGTCGCACAAGCCGCCAAGCTCAATCCGCAAAACCTCAAACAACTCATTACTGAATCTGAAAGTATCATTTCAGGTCAGGTTCAAAGCGTCACTGATGGCATTTCTGAACAAGGTTTTCCTTACACGGAAGTCACTATCAAAGTTGGCGAGTCTGCATTAGGTAATCATGCCAAAGACTCTGAATACACATTTCGTCAGTTTGGCTTACTCAAGCCTCGCACTCTGCCAAATGGCAACAAAATGCTAGCGATGGCTCCAGAAGGTTTCCCACATTGGAATCAAGATGAAGTCGTTGTTGTGTTCATGCACAAAGCGGCATCACTGACTGGTCTACGTTCAACGGCAGGTCTGGCGAACGGTAAATTCGTTATCCGAGGTGGCAAAGTGGTCAACGAGTTTGATAACCAAGGTATCTTCGAAAATCTGGAATTTGCCGAAGGCGCTCTTGCTCCTGCTGAGCAACAAATGGTGGATACACAAGGTGCTTACAACGCAACGGTTTTTATGAGTCTGCTTGGTAAAGCGGTATCAGAGCAATGGATCAGCAATGGGAAGATGAAATAATGAAACGTAATACATTAACAATTGCGATTGCCGCTCTACTTTCTGCAAGTGCAGTACAAGCGGGTGGTCCACTATATACCACTGATGATGGCGCCCCGACCCCTTTCGTATGGGACACCTCTAATGGCCCTATTCCAGTCTACGTCGATGGCGGTGACGCATTTACTTATGACTATGATGGCTCTGTATTTTTGTCGACAGAGCGAGCACAGCAAATCACTCAGTTTGCTTTCGCTCAATGGAATAATGTTGAAACCTCAACCTTTAGCGCTGATATCGAAAACCTAATCACAATTGAGTCGCAAACAGGTGTTGCTGACGTTGACGGCTCTAACGCACTGCAATTTTATACCCAGCAGAATGGCTACGGCTTTTGGGTACTTTACGATACAGATGGCAGCATCTTAGAAAATGTCTTTGGTGTGTCCAGACAAGCTGTATTAGGTATCTCTTTCCCTGAAATAGCAGATGATAATAATAAGATTATCGAAGCGACGACCGTCATCAACGGTTGGAACGTATACGCCAATGACAATGCAGGTCTGCAAATTGCGGGCGTGTTCTCCCACGAGATTGGACACGCAATCAACCTGTCGCACTCGCAAACAAACGGTCATATCGCCTATACGAGTACGCCATCTTCACCAAAGTTCCCTGGCGTAAAAGGTTGTAACGTCGAAGCCGTTCACGCTCATGACGCTGGTGATTACTACACCGTACCGGTTAATCGTGCTGATCCTGAGATTATTGAAACCATGTACCCATTCATTGGCCACCATGGCGCTGGTGCGATAGCACAAAGTACAGTAAACATCACAGATGACCGAGTTGCTATCTCTAACCTTTATCCGACGCAAGAGTATCTGAGTCAGTATGGTTCGATTGAAGGTAAGCTGCGCTTAAAAGATGGTTCAACGGAATACAGTGGTGTAAATATCATCGCACGTAATGTCGATGATCCACTTTTTGATGCCGTGTCGGCACAATCAGGTAACCAAACACAGGGTAAAGTCGGTCCTGATGGTTACTATAAAATCAATGGCCTGACTCCGGGTCAACGTTACGTGTTGTATACAGAAGAAATTAACAGCGGTGCGTACCCAACGGCAACATCTGAGATCCTTTCCGTTGCTGAATACTGGAATGACAACGAAAGCAGTAACCCAGTTTCAGATGACCCATGTGACGTAACACCTATCGTTGCCGAAGCGGGTCAAACGAAAACCGCGGATTTAGTGTTTAACGGCTACCAAGATGGCGTGGACTTCAAACAAGTTGTCTTTGCACATCTCAGTGACTTAGCAAAAAATGGTAAATCTTCAATAGGTATGGCAGGTAGCACTCCTTTCGTTTGGGACCAAAACAAGGGCTTTAAGCTTCTTCCTGATTATCTCAGCACTGGCTCTGCAAAAATGAGCGCTAATGGTAACAAGCTCCTTGTCAATTCTGATCATGACAGAAATGGCGTGAACGAACCGGCTATTTGGACAGACGCAAATGGCGTGATGCCACTGGGTGACCTTACGGGCAATGCGTGTGGTGGTGCAAGTGAGCAAGGTAAATCAGCAGCAACAGGTTGGGATATTGATGCATCAGGAAATACGGTAGTTGGTACCGCTTATAAAGATGCTGATGGTAATGGAACCTGTACTACTTACTTTACCGGTGATGTTGTGCCGTTCATCTGGACACCTAAAGAAGGTATGCGCGAGCTAGATACCAGAAATGTTGACTGGTCAAATGATGCTTGGGCTCGTGCACATGCTGTTTCAGGTAACGGTGAAGTAGTATTGGGCGCTCTTGGCGGCTACAAAGCGGTAGCATGGGTCAATGAAGGTGAAATGATCAACCTTTATGACGCTGTTGGTGCAATGGGCGCGTACACCTCTTCTCACGATGGCAAGCAAGTAGCACTTCAAACGAGAACAGGTAACGTTCTGTTGTGGGATCACACTAAAGAAGGCGATGCAGCATTTACTGATATTGGCGGCTTAGAATGGTGTAACGATGTACCGCTAGTCATGCTAGGAAGTGACTTCTGTGAAAGCAGAGGCGTTGATTGGGTTCATGCCGCAGTTGGTAAATACACAGGGCTGACGCCTAGTGATATGAGCGATAACGGTGACGTGATTATTGGCCGTGCTGGAGATATTCGTACAGGCTTTACGGGTGCAATCTACATCAAAGGCTTAGGCTGGATGACATTAGATGATTTCTACAAGAAGCAAGGTGTATTAGAAGCGCAAAACGCCTACATGGATAACCCAATGTCACTATCAGGTGCAGGTGCGAAAATGACAGGTGGTGTGGCTGGTTACTCTGTTGCTTTCCATGTTGACATGTCTCAAGTGTATGTTTGTGAAAACGGCGCCTCAGTGAAAACAGGTTTCCCGAATGGGTTAGTTAATAAGGTGAAAGCTGGCGCTGAATTTGGTCGCTGTGAACACTTAACTGATTAATTTCTAATGGATGAAAGGTGGCTAACGAAAGGGTAGCCACCTTTTAAAAAAACAGAAATAGTTTCAACGGACACCTTATTATCCTTGCAGAAGAGGATAATTCAGAAAAGAAACACACCACACCGCTTTCATTGAATATTCAGCGGATTACTGGACGTTACAATCTTTAGGGATGATTATGAAAATATTAAATAAATCGCTAATCGCGATGGGCATTTGCTTATCTTTTAGCGCGCATGCAGCCGATGATCGTTACATCATTCAAGTCGACAGCGCAAACAAAGGCGTTGTTAAAAACCTAGCCAAAAAACTGGGTGCTGATATCAATATCGAAGGTGAAGAATTTTTTGCCGCGACCTTCACCGGTCAAGATTTAAAAACCGTTAAAGGGCTTTTAAACAACCCACATATTCAGCTTATTGAAGAAGACGCAAAACGTAAGCTACTTAGCTACAGCGATGACCTCGGAGATGCACGTGAAACTCAGTTAACACCCTACGCCGTGTATCAATCACAAGCAGACCAACTGACTTTTCAACCGAATACTTCCGTTAAAGTCTGTGTTATTGACTCGGGGTTAGACAGTTCTAATACGGACTTCGAATGGGACAATATTTTGGGTGATGATGACTCAGGCACAGGCAAGTGGAATGAGCACGGTGGTCCACATGGTACGCACGTAGCTGGAACCATAGGTGCGGCAGATAACGGCTATGGTATTATCGGTATGGCACCAGGCGTACCAATGCACATCGTTAAAGTATTTAACGCCGATGGTTGGGGTTACTCTTCAGATCTCGCCTACGCAGCAGAAAAATGTGCTGATGCTGGCGCTAATATCATCAATATGAGCTTAGGTGGTGGCGCTCCGACTACGGCAGAAGAAAATGCGTTTAAAGCCTTTACTAACAACGGCGGGCTAGTTCTTGCGGCAGCAGGTAACGATGGCAATGATGTCCTTTCTTACCCTGCTGGCTACCAATCGGTAATGATGATCGGCGCAAACGACAATAACGATCAAATCGCAGCCTTCTCTCAGTTCCCAGAATGTACCATCGCGTATAGCGGTAAAAAAGGCAAACACAGCCAAGAGATCATTGACTCAACCTGTGTTGAAGTCACCGCTGGCGGTGTAAACACGCTTTCCACTTACCCTGCAGACATGGCCTCTACGTCAGTATTAATGGCTGGCGAGCAAATTGTTGCTTCATCTGGCTTTACCTACTCAGGTCAGGGTGATGTTTTAGGTGAAGTACATTACATGGGATTAGGCAACGCTGTTGATACCGATGCTAACGGCAAGGTTTGTTTGATAGATCGTGGTGAAATAACCTTTGATGAAAAAGTACTGAACTGTGAAAACTCAGGTGGTATCGGTGCTGTTGTCGTCAACAATGTTGAAGGTATGCTGAATGGTACACTGGGTGAAACAACCACGACTTCTATTCCTGCAGTGGGAGCCGCGCTAGAAGATCGTGCTCAACTGCATGCATCTTCGACGATTAACGTAGAGGTTAGTAGCTCAGATTACGGGTTTATGAGTGGTACCTCAATGGCCACACCAGGCGTCGCTGGTATGGCTGCGTTACTGTGGTCAAATCATCAAGAATGTACTGGTTCTCAAATCCGTGAAGCACTAAAAGAAACGGCGTTTGATGCGGGCTCGTCTGGCCACGATAACTACTTCGGCTATGGCATTGTAAAAGTTGCGGATGCCAACGCGTACTTACTAGAGAATGGCTGTGATGCACAAACAGCAGCATACATTGAACTTTCTACCTCCGTATCCAATGGCAAAAGAGGTTCTAGCGTTGATTTGGAATGGGTTAACGCTAGCGCGCGTAAAGTAGATGTGTACCGTAATGGTACGATCATTTCTACAACCAATAATGACGGCGCTTACTCTGACTCACTAGCAAGTGATGCGTACGGTATGTACACCTATAAAGTATGTGACCAATCAAGCGGTAACTGCTCAAATATTTCAAGTGTTTCATTTTAGTAAAAATACCTGAGCGTCAGTCAATGACGCTCACTTCTATTTTCATACGATAGTTACCCCACTATCACAAGCTGCTCCAATTATTAAGCCCACATAAACTAAAGACCACCCTAGGGTGGTCTTTTTATTTGTTCATTGTCTTACATCCGGATTTTATAATTAAGCTCAGGCAATTAGAGGCTAGGATAAAAGATTAATTACCGGAATGGCGCATTCGTGCTTCTCGTGGAGTCTGATTAAAGACTTGCTTGAATTTAGTCGAGAAGTAATTACTGTCCTGATACCCAACCCCAAAAGCAATATCAGTAATAGATTGATCAGTATAAAGAATATCTGAAAGCGCTTTACTGGCGCGCGTATAGTGTAAATATTGGTTAAAGTTCATTCCAGTTAGTTTCTTGATACTGTTCGTCAACTGGCGTGATGATAGTTTTACCGCCTGCGCAACTTCATCAATCTCATTGACCTCAGAATAATTCTTTTGAACATGTGATAAAGCGTAAATAACTTTATCGTTACTATTCAGTAAATCAACGTCTTGTATTTTTCCGCGCCAGAGTTCAACAATAATCTGCTGGAAAATGAATTGAGCAATCATTCTCGACTCTTCACTATTAATATGAGACTCAATATGCAATCGATCTATTAATTGACTCACTTGCTGTGCCGTCTTTTGATTAATAAACCAGCCCGTTTCTTTATCTGATTCACTGGGCATGAATCGCTTAAGCTCCGAGCAAACTTGGAGTTTCTCCTTTTCAAACAGGATATTACTCAAATAAAGATCATCGACTGAATCAAATAAGTGGCGGTCTTCCTTTTTAACAAAACAGACGTAATTTTTGCTCAGATTCATAGGTACATCATTCATGACATGTGTACCACAACCCTCTGAAACAATAATGATTTCTTCAAATGAGTGCGCATGCTCAGGATAAGGTTCCTGAGGAGCTCTAAGCTCGGTAGTGACCGGACTATTTGAGTTCATAAAGAACTCTCTCGATTTAAGATAGATCATTTTACACCTCTTTATTTTACGGGCTAAATGTAGAGGCTTCGCTATCTATTTTCTTAGCCGAGTATCTCACTTTTCATCACTCTTTTAATGATATTTTCAAAAATGTGAAGGCAAAGTTGCTCACCTTAAAAAACTCACCAAAATACCCTCTTATCTATGTTAATTCTCCAAGGTTAAAATTTACCAAGTTTGTAAGCTGACACTAATCCTTCTGATGACAAAGATTACAACTGTCAGAAGTTCAGAGGGGAAACAGAAAATAAAATTTTAAATTATAAAAATAAAGACATAAGAAACAAAAGCTTACGAATAGCAAGGAGACAATCATGTCTGAAACTATTACCTCTACACAAACGCAAGAAACAGAAGTTACCCTCAATGAATATGAACAAGAACGAGTGCCCAAACATAAACTGCTTGGCTGGCGGCACTTTCTTGGCTCCTATTCCGGCGAACACGTAGCCGGTACCGAATTTGTTATCGGTGCCGCTTTTGTCGCATGGGGAGCCAGTACATTTGATATCCTGATGGGGCTGCTGGTTGGTAACGTAATGGCAGTACTGACCTGGGCATTGATCACCGCGCCGATCGCAACCCAATCTCGCTTAACCGTTTACGAATATCTGCGCAGAGTCGCTGGCCCTGGCTTCAACAAAGTCTACAACGTGGTCAACGCCGTGTTGTTCTGTGCATTGGGCGGGGCGATGATTACCGTGTCGGCCTCTGCAGTACGTATTTTATTTGATATTCCAGCGCAAACTCACTGGTATCCAAATAGTGCCGCGTTTATTGCCGTTGCACTCGCTGTAGGTGCTATCGTGGTAGCAATTGCGGTATTGGGCTTTCAAAAATGTGCTCAGTTCGCAACCGTCTGCTCACCTTGGCTGCTGATTATCTTTGTGACTGGCGGCATGGTAGCCCTTCCTGCACTGAGCAACGTTGGTAACGGTGAAACCTTTACTGGATTTGGCCAGTTCCTATCTCTGGCGGATCAATACATCTGGACAGGACAAACACCAGATGGTTCACCATCAATGACGTTCTGGCAAATCGCGGCTTTTGCTTGGGTATGTAATCTGGCAATGCACGGTTCTTTGGGTGACATGGCGCTACTACGTTTCGCGAAAAGTGCAAAATACGGTTACTTCTCAGCGTTTGGTATGTTCTTCGGCCACTACATTGCATGGATTTGTGCTGGTGTAATGGGCGCAGGTGCGATGCTGCTAATGCAAACTGGCATGGCTAATCTTGACGCAGGCGGTATCGCTTACGCAGTGCTTGGCTCTACAGGTATTGTTGCAGTTATTATCGCAGGCTGGACAACCTCAAACCCAACGATCTACCGCGCAGGTTTGGCTATCCAAAGTATCTTCCCGAATAAATCACGTGCATACATCACGACTATCGTTGGTGTGGTTACTGCGGTTATTGCGTGTTTCCCATTCGTATTTACTCGCCTATTAGACTTTGTTGGTTACATGGGTCTATTGCTTGCACCGGTTGGCGCGATCATCGTTTCGGAGCATTGGGTATTTAAGAAAATTGGTCTGACACCACTATGGTCAAAATACCAAGGTAACGACCTAAACAAAGCCGCACTGATCACTTGGGCAATTGGCGTCGTCTTCGCCGTGACTTGTGAACAGCTAGGCTTCTTACACCTGTTCTTCCTATTCGTACCGACTTACCTACTATCGATGGCGATCTACATCGTGTTAGCAAAATCCATGGGTGCGGCTGATGACTACACTCAGCAGGAAGCGGAATATCACGAAGAGCTAAAACAGCGTGAAACGTACCATGCGGAGCTAGCAAAACGTGAAGAAGAACAACAGACAGAAGCGAAACCAGCCAGCATGCTGGAGAAGGTATCTGGCGCAGTTGCTCTGGCTTCTTTGGCAGCAATCGTCATTTCGGCACTGAATGTGTGGGGATCTGGCGCTGACTATCAAGCGGCCTTCGAATCCTTTAAATCTTTCGCGATTTATCCGACCGTCATTTACTTTATTACAGCAACTACCTGGATCACTCTGCGTGATAAAGCATAGGAGACTAACGCGTGGATAATCTAATTCGAAAAGCCTTTGTCATGCAGTTAAATCAAGGCTGTAAGGCGGAATACAAAAAACGACATGACGAGATCTGGCCAGAGTTGGTAGATGTATTAAAAAGTCACGGTGGCCATAATTACTCCATCTTTCTCCATGAAGACACCAATCAACTGTTTGGCTATGTCGAAATCGAGAACGAGGAGCGCTGGCAGCAAGTTGCCGAAACGGAAGCCTGCCAGAAATGGTGGTCCTTTATGCAAGACATTATGGCGACCAACCCGGACAACTCGCCACAGTCTGTCGCTCTAGATTCCGTGTTTTATCTAGCTTAAGGTTGAAAAGGTATATCTAAGCCCCGCATTTCGCGGGGCTTAGTTTTTTGTCCTACCCACTCTATTCTCTACAGTTTCAATTCGACAGCAAAACCCCTTATTTAAGAGACAAAAACCACTCTAAAAAAAGGTGTACCCCATACCGATTCCCCCGTTCTATCTGCCCTCAACGCACTAAGGCAGAACCTAGTTATCAAAAGTTTGAAATACCGCAAGAGCTTCTTGAGAAAAACGCACCAAATAGGTTTTTTCAGGGGGATTTTTGAAGTTATTCAAGCGAAAAACACGGTGTAATACCTCTAAAGAACAAGAGGTGTGAATCATGATGAAGGCTGTGATTGCAATAGACCTTGGGGCGTCAAGCGGACGTGTCATGGTCGGTTATCTGAACAACGGAAAAATCGATCTCGAAGAGTTTCACCGTTTTCAAAACCAGCAAGTGATGCATGGTAATGAGTCGTGCTGGGATCTCTACTCAATCTTGGAAGAGATCAAAGTAGGCATCAATAAAGTACTTGCGACTGGAATAGAGATTACTTCTCTGGGCATTGATACCTGGGGTGTAGATTTTGTCTTGCTGGACAAGTTTGGCCGCCACCTAGGCGAGTTCGTCAGCTACCGTGATGCGCGAACTGAAGGTACGTTGGAAAAACTACTTGAAGATAGCCAACTGACACGTGAGCAAATCTATCAGCAAACTGGGATTCAGTTTCTACCGTTCAATACACTTTACCAGTTAAAAGCGATTGCTGATCAGAAACCGGAATGGTTCTCAGATATCGATACTCTGTTGTTTATTCCTGATTACCTGAACTACAAACTCAGTGGCGTTAAGCATTGTGAGTATACCAATGCGTCCACCAGCCAATTACTGGAATGCAAAGATAAGATCTGGAACAAACCATTACTGGATGCTTGTGGCGCGAAGATGGAGTGGTTCCTGCCACCTAAAATGCCTAACCGCATTATTGGTCAATACCATGTGGGTGACGTGCAAATTCCGGTCTGCTCGGTAGCAAGTCACGATACCGCTTCAGCAGTAGCTGCAACACCTATCGCACATAACACCATGGCTTACCTGAGTTCAGGCACATGGTCACTGGTAGGTATTGAAAGCTTCGAACCGTACACTGGTGAGCTAGCTTATCAATACAACCTGACCAATGAAGGTGGTGTTGACGGTCGTTATCGCGTGCTGAAAAACATCATGGGTTTATGGCTGATTCAGCGCATAAAAGCAGAAAACCCATCACTGACTTTCCCTGATATTGCCAGCCTTGCACGTCAAGCTGAGCCGTTTAAGTACATCGTCAACCCAAATGACAACGATTTCTTAAACCCGGCATCGATGACCCAAGCGATTAAAAACTGGTTTAAGAAACGTGACCTTGAAGCGCCAGAAACCCTGTCCGAAGTCATTCGCTGTATCTACGACAGCTTAGTACTGGCATACGATAAGGTACTGACTGAGCTATCAGAAGTCACCGGCAAACCAATTACTGAATTGCGCATCGTCGGTGGTGGCACGCAAGACCAGTTCCTTAACCAACTTTGTGCGGATGTCTGTCAAATCAAGGTCTCGACCGAACCGACAGAAGCCTCCGCATTAGGCAACGTGATTAATCAATTTATCGCGTCCGACATTATTACCTCGCTGGAAGAAGGCCGCCAAATTATCGATGCCTCTTCTGATGTGAAGAACTTTACTGCAAACCATATTGAGGGATTGGAACAAATCAAATCCCAATTCCAACAAATCACTAAATAAGGTACCTGACCATGAGCAAAGAGCAGATCATTTCAGCTTACGAGCAAGCAAAAGCGGTTTTCGAAAAGTACGGTGTGGATACTGACAAAGCACTAGAACTACTAAACCAAACGCCAATCTCTATGCACTGCTGGCAAGGCGACGATGTACGTGGTTTTGAATCTCCAGATACGGCATTAAGTGGCGGTATCCAAGCGACGGGTAACCATCCTGGCGCAGCAAAAACACCAGCGCAACTGCGTGCGGACATGGAAAAAGCCTTCTCACTCATTCCAGGCAAAAAACGTGTAAACCTACACGCTATCTACATCGACGCTGATGAGTACGTAGAACGTGATCAAATCAAACCGGAACACTTTGCACGTTGGGTCGAGTGGGCAAAAGAGAAAGATCTAGGCCTGGACTTTAACCCGACTCTGTTCTCTCATCCGAAGGCAGATGACGGCCTGACGCTGTCTCACCCAAATGAAGAGATCCGTCAGTTCTGGATCGACCACGTAAAAGCGAGCCGTAAGATTTCTGAATACTTCGGTCGTGAGCTTGGCTCTGCATCGTTCATGAACATCTGGATCCCAGACGGCATGAAAGATCAACCCGTTGACCGCCTGTCTCCACGTGCTCGTCTGCAAGATTCTCTGGATAAAGCACTGGCTGAGAAAATCGACACTGCATTCCACAAAGACGCGGTAGAAAGCAAACTGTTCGGTATCGGCGCAGAGGCGTATACGGTTGGCAGTAACGAGTTCTACTTAGCATACGCAGCAACTCGAGGTACGGCACTCTGTCTGGATGCGGGCCACTTCCACCCAACAGAAGTCATCAGTGACAAAATCAGCGCATGTTCACTGTACGTAAACGACCTGCAACTGCACGTTACGCGTCCGGTACGCTGGGACTCTGACCACGTGGTTTCTTTCGACGACGAAACTCAGGCAATCATGCGTGAAATCGTACGCAACAACCTGCTCGACCGCGTCGCTATCGGCCTGGATTTCTTTGATGCATCAATCAACCGTGTTGCTGCTTGGGTTATCGGTACTCGTAACGCACAAAAAGCATTGCTTAAAGCGCTGCTAGAACCCGTAGCGCAACTAAAAGCGGCAGAAGAGTCATTCGACTACACCACTCGTTTGGGTCTAATCGAAGAAACACACTCTCTACCATGGGCAGCAGTATGGAACTACCACTGTCTGCAAAACGAAGTCCCTGTTGGCTTTGATTGGATCAACGACGTGAAAGACTACGAAGCAACCATTCTGGAAACACGTTAATTCAAATCGCTCAACAACAAACAAGTCAGATTCACTATCTGGCTTGTTTGGTTAACTAGATATAAAGGCTAATACTATGATTCAATTAAACGATGCAGTGATGCGCGAAATCGAGAAAGTCAGCGAAGTTTCTCAATACTTGTGGCAACGTGAATGGGCTGAACGTAATGGCGGCAACATCTCCGTGGACGTGACTGACTTATTCGACGAGATTCCTCAAGTCAACGTGCAAGAAAAAGCACTGCCACTACAACTACCAATCGAAAGTGCGAACCGCATTTACTACGTAAAAGGTACCGGTCAACGTATTCGTGAATTACGTGATCCTGCCTACGCTGGTTGTGTACTTAAAATCAACTCAGCAGCCAACGGCTACCAAATTCTTTGGGGTGGTAAGGCGAGTGATGATTTCGCACCGACTTCTGAGTTCATTAGCCATATCAAAATCTTGGTCGATAAAATCAAGTCTGGCTCTGATCACAGATCAGTGGTTCACACTCACCCACTAGAGCTGATCGCTTTATCTCATCACCCAGATATCTCTAAGAGCAGCGAACTGTTCACACATACTTGTTGGAAAATGCTACCAGAAGTACGCGCATTCGTGCCACGTGGTATCGGTATGATCCCATACTGCCTGCCTTCTTCAGAAGAGATGGCGGATGGAACAACTGCGGCGCTGCAAGAGCATGATGTCGCGATCTGGGAAAAACACGGTGCAACAGCTTCTGGTGCAGATGTTCTACAAGCATTTGATTATGTTGATGTGGCTAATAAGGGTGCCAAGCTGTACCTGATGTGTACATCCGCTGGTTATGAGCCAGAAGGTGTGACTAAAGAAAACATGGAAATCCTCAAGCAAGAATTCAACCTTTAAGGATGACTAGCTTAAGGTAACCCAGCGGTACAAACCGTACTTTTACTTCGGGGGGATGTTAGAGGTCCGCGCTTTGTGATGTAAGGGGCACAGAGAGTGGACAATTCGCATGCTTCGAAGCGTAGGGGCAAGGTCTGGTGACAAACCAGACCTTTGCTTTTTAGCGCCTCTAAATCCAAACACCTCATCAGCTAACCCGCTTTGTCATTGTCTGATTCCTTCACTTTGCTTCAACCGGCAAATCTTCTACTCTGAAAATAATCACCATTCAATGGAACAGAATGAATGTTAAAAGGCAGTGAGTACCCTTCCATCCGTGCATTAAGAACCTTTGTGGCTGTCGCTAACCATCTGAGCTTTTCCAAAGCCGCGGATGAACTTTGTTTAACTCAAGGTGCCGTGAGCAAACAAATCGCCTCATTAGAGCAACTTTTAGGTTTACCGTTAATTAAGCGGGGTCTTCATGGCGTGGAACTGACCGCTGAAGGCAAACGCTACTTACCACAGATAACGGAAGCGCTTGAGATTATCCAACACGCCACGGCAAGCCTCATTCAATTCAACTCTGAACAAGAGCTACTGACGGTTGATGTCACACCTTCTTTTGCCAGCTTATGGTTAGTGCCCAACATTGATGACTTCCACCAGCTGCACCCAAATATCAGAGTCAAAATTCGTACCGGTGATGGTGCCATCAAAGATCTCAACAATGACAACGATCTCAGCGTGAGATGCCTACCACTCTCTACGCATTACGAGTACAGCCATTTGTTGTGTGAAGAAACCTTGCTGCTGGTTGGCAGTACCCAATACCCACCGCTTAAAGACAAACAGGCAATTAGTCATTATCCGTTCATTCCCCAAACCACTCGTCCTCAGCTTTGGGAACAGTTCAAGATTGAACACGCACTAGAAAACCCGATCACTTATCACTCGGTCGGGTTTGAGCATTTCTATCTGGCTTGTGAAGCTGTAAGGATGGAAAAAGGTCTGGCACTGTTGCCTGATTTTATGGCGCAGTTTTCTATCCAGCGAGGAGATATTCAGCATATAAATAATATGACTCTGCAAAGTGGATACGGCTACTACGTGATCATTCCGAGTTACCGTTTAAACGCCAGAAAAGTGTCACTGTTTTACGATTGGCTAAAGAGTAAGTTGCCCCATCACGTTTAAAGAATCCTATTTTGATTGCATAACCTTAACCCTAGCTGGGTGTATGTATGCTTAAAAATATGGCATTCTCATCCATACTGTTTAAAAAGGATAAATGGATAGTAGTATATGGACAGCAACACGCCGAAACTCTCTTTACGTACTATTGAGCCTACGGACTACCCGGAGCTCGCAGAATTAATGGACTTGGTATTTCCGGATGTAGGAGGTTCCTGGCCGCGCCTGACCATCATGGATCTCATCCACCAGTTTCCGGATGGCCAAATTTGTATTGAAGATAACGGTAAGATTGTTGGTGCGGCGCTGACTATGAAAGTCGATTACAATCGAATCTCACTCCCCCACCTCTACAGCGACATCATCACTGAAAATAACGTAATTCAAAACAAAGTCACTGGCGATGCCATGTACGGGCTAGATGTGTTTGTCCATCCAGATTATCGCGGCTTACGCTTAGGACGTCGTCTGTATGATGCGCGTAAAGAGTTGTGTCGCAGTAAAAACTTTAAAGCGATATTAGCCGGTGGGCGTATTCCTAATTACCATAAATACGCGGATGAACTCAGCGTTGCCGAGTACATCGATAAAGTTAAGCGACGTGAACTTCACGATCCGATCCTGTCATTCCAACTGGCCAACGATTTTGATGTAAAGCGTATTATGCGTGGTTATCTGCCAGAGGACGATGCGTCTATGGGCTACGCGACGCTACTTGAATGGGACAATTTTTTCTACGAAGAGGATATTCAGTCTGTCCACGATGTCGAAAAAACGCTGATTCGTATTGGTGTTGTGCAATGGCAAATGCGCGCAATGAACGATTTGGAAGATTTGCTGGATCAAGCGGAATTCTTCATCTCTTCTTTAGCTAATTACAAAGCTGACTTTGCGCTCTTCCCGGAGTTCTTTAACGCCCCGCTAATGGGACTACAAAAAGATCAAAACTCCGTCGAGGCAATCCGTTTTCTCGCCAGCTTCACAGAAGAAATTAAAAATCGCTTCTCGCAAATGGCGGTCACCTACAACATCAATATCATTGCGGGAAGCATGCCGGTGATTGAAGAGGACGGTAAACTCTACAATGTCTCCTACTTGCTCCAACGCGACGGTGAGATAAACGCCCAGTACAAAATTCACATCACACCCCACGAGCAACGAGACTGGGTCATTGACGGTGGCGATAACGTTCAGGTATTTGAAACAGATGCCGGTAAAGTTGGCATTCTGATTTGCTACGACAGTGAGTTCCCAGAACTGGGTCGAATGCTGGCCGAACAGGGCGCACAAATCGTGTTTGTGCCATTTTGGACGGATACCAAAAACGGTTATCAGCGCGTACGAATTTGTTCTCAGTCCCGCGCGATCGAAAACGAGTGTTATGTGGCGATTGGCGGCAGTGTAGGTAATTTGCCTCGCGTCGACAACGTGGATATTCAATACGCCCAGTCAGCCGTATTTTCACCTTCTGACATTTACTTCCCACACGATGCAACGTTGACAGAAGCAAGCGCGAATACCGAAATGATCATTTTCGCGGATGTCGACTTAACCAAGCTCAAGCAACTTAATACAGAAGGCTCCGTGACTAACTTGCGTCATCGTCGTCTCGACCTTTATGGTGGTTTTACCCTGGCGAAAGAGCAATAACAAACTCTCGCCAGCCTACTGTATTTACAGAGGCTGGCGGACGTTTTCTGCAAACTTTATAAACCATTATTCGAGAGTCATCATTTACTCTCGAATAATAAACCAACTTAACATGACAACCAGTCGCTGGGGCAACGCTGCCTTTTGCCTTTATTCCGGGAAAGTACGGTAAAGCTTGTGGAACAGATCAACGAACTCCTTATCACCATGAAGCCGCTGCTTGAGCAGTATGGTTACTTAGCGCTTTTTGTCAGCATTTTCCTCGAAGGTATCGGCATTCCTATGCCTGGCCAATCTTTAATGGTCGCGGCTTCGATTCTTTCTTCCGAAAAAGTCATGAACCTCACGCTTGTAATGTCGGTATCCTGGTTAAGCTGCTTTTTCGGCAATACTTGCGGTTACTTAATTGGCTACTACTTTGAAGGCTGGTTAGACGAAAAAGGCTACATCTCTGGGCCAAAAATGCAGAAGCTTCAGGGAGCAATATTAAAGTACGGGCCCGCTTGCCTGGTCGTTAGCCGCTTTATTGAAGGTATGAAACAGTTTATGCCGTTGGCTTGTGGCATAGCCAAAATGCCCCGTAAAGAATTCCTGTTAGGCAATGCGCTCGCGGCAACTATTTGGGTGATGGTGTTCAGCTTGCTGGCTCACTTTGCGTTTGAGAACATCAGCTCTCTGAGTCATTTATATACCCAATACAAGTACTTTGTCTGGGTAATTACCGCCGCTTTATTTGTATGGATGATACTTTGGGTTATCAAACGAAAAAAAGCAAAATCTGTTGAATAATTAAGCTCAAAATTAAAGCGAATAGTATCAATAAGATAAAACATTAACCGGTGTTTTTACTTGCTCGTAGCACACTACTGACCAGCCATTTAGACGTCTAGACGTTGACTTCTCTTAGCGGTGAGATTAGTCTTCTCGCCTTCATTGTTATTAGATTTGTCGTTTTACATGTCCGGTTCTCAGCACACTACTCAAGCAGTTGCACCTTCTGCGGTCGCACTCATTCCACTTATTGTCTTTCTTGCACTATTCATTGGTGTAGGGACCTACTTGTCGCTACAAGGGGTAGAGTTTGCCTTCTATCAGCTGCCCGCGCCAATTGCAGTTTTGCCTGCGATCATCATTGCTTTTCTACTGAGTAAAGATACGCTCAATCGCTCGATCGAACACTTTATGCGTGGCGTAGGTCACCAAGACATCATTGCTATGTGCATGATCTACCTGCTTGCAGGTGCATTTGCAGCCGTAGCCAAAGCCTCTGGTGGTGTAGATGCAACGGTGAATCTAGGCTTGTCAGCGATTCCAACCAGCATGATCTTACCAGGTCTGTTCCTCATTTCAGCTTTCATCGCGACGTCAATGGGTACCTCAATGGGGACGATTGCTGCTGTGGCACCGGTCGCGTTAGGTATTGCGGAATCAGCGGGAATGAGCTTACCACTCACCGCAGGTGTCGTGCTCAGTGGTGCTATGTTTGGTGACAACCTGTCGATCATCTCTGATACCACCATCGCAGCAACGCGCTCTCAAGGCTGTGAAATGAAAGACAAGTTCAGAGAGAACATCCGCATTGCCCTGCCAGCAGCACTGGTTGCAATTGCGATTTTTGCTTACAACAGCACAGCGACACAAGTGCCGGAAGCTGGCCCGATTGAGTGGCTGAAAGTCCTGCCATACGTCACTATTCTGGTGTTAGCGGTCTCTGGTCTGAATGTGTTTGTGGTTCTGACTATCGGTATTCTGCTTGCAGGCGGCGTTGGTCTTGCTTCTATCGAAGGTTATGGCCTGACGAATATGGCGCAAGATGTTTACACTGGCTTCGGCAATATGCAGGAGATCTTCCTGTTGTCGATGCTCATAGGTGGTCTGAGTGAACTGATGCGTCGTCAAGGAGGCCTCGCTTTCTTGACTAACCTGGTAAGCGGTATGATCAAAACTTTCGGTTCAAGCCACTCTAAGCATGCAAACAGTCGTGCAAGTGAGTTGGGTATCGCAGGCCTAGTTTCAATGGTCAACGGCTGTACTGCGAATAACACGGTTGCGATCATTGTATCGGGTAGCGTTGCACGTCAACTAGCAGAAGAGAACAATGTGTCTCCTCGTCGTTCTGCAAGCTTGCTGGATATTTTCTCGTGTGTTGTACAAGGCGTTCTGCCATACGGTGCGCAGGTGCTGTTACTCGGCTCAGTATTTAATTTGTCACCGCTGGAAGTGGTTGCAAATTCTTACTACTGTTTTGCGCTTGCTATTGCGGCAATTGCTGCGGTATTTGTTCAGCACAAAGCTCGACAGCCAGAAGCACAAACCGAACAGTAAAGACGAACACAACAAAGGCTCCAACTGGAGCCTTTTTTAATGGTGACAAAGCCTCTTTGCTTAACTGCAAATAGAAGATCTGAAGCTACGAGCATCATCTAGGGGAAGATTAAAAAGTCGGCTCATATCGCTGAGTATCTGTACTTGTGCGGCATTGCTCTTGGCTAATCTTCCATTCGCGTCCAGATGGTTATTCTCAAAGCCAACCCGAACATCGAGACCAAGCAACATCGCAGACGTCAAACAGTCCAGTTCTTTTGCCCCAAACGCACACACAGCACAACGAATACTTTCATGACTAAATCGCTCTAGATTCAAGCTTCGTAGATCCCATGGTGAAGACTGCTGCTCCTTATTGTATCGACCAAGAACAACAAGTGCATGCTGGTTGTGAGCAGGTAGAACACCCGATTTACGTAGTTGAAAATATCGATCGATATCTGCCTCATCGTAGAGAATCATTTGGCTTAGAATATTCTGCCCGGCAACCCAGTGAAAAAAATCGTGCCCTTCTTTTTCACTTTCATTGTTTGGAATCAATTCTCTTAACGCAAATGAAGCCGCTTCTGGCCTCACCGCTTTAATTAATGCTATCTGCTGCTTTGGGGAATACTGACCGACGGCTTCTGTGGTTAACTGAACAATCATCTTTTCGCCAACCGCGTCTTTTACTGTGCGATAAATGGGTAAGTTATCCTCGACAGATAAAGAGTGCTTGCCGTGACCATCACGCGCATGCAAATGGATCATCGCAGCCCCTGCCGACTGACAGGCTAGCGCTTCCACTACCAATTCCTCAGTGGTCATGGGCAGACTGGCATGATCTTGCTTGGTCTTTCTCGCGCCATTTGGTGCAACAATGATCGCAACGGGCTCTCGAAGGGATACAGAATCTATTGCCATGTTGTTGATACCTCACGCAGTGTACGAGCCAGTTTTTCGACCAATTCATCGACGTGACTTGGCTGAAAAATGAAAGGCGGCGCGAGCAAAATATGGTGTCCGTTTACGCCGTCGATTGTGCCGCCCATTGGGTAGCACATTAAACCATTTTCCATCGCTCGCTGTTTAATACGCTTATCTGCCATCGTGGCTTTGTTTAAAGGTGCTTTGCTTTCTTTATCCGCCACCAGCTCAATGCCTAAGAATAGCCCTTTTCCCCGGATGTCACCGATAAAAGGCAACTCAGAAAGCGCTAAACTAAGCTCATTTCGCAATAACGCACCTTGTCGATTCACGGCTGTGAGTAGATCTTCCTCGAAGATTGTTTTGACCGTAGCAACCGCAGCTGCACAAGCCACGGGGTGAGCCATAAAGGTATGACCGTGCTGGAAAAAGCCACTCCCCGACTCAATAGCTCGGTACACTCTGTCGTTAGCCACAACGGCACCAATTGGTTGATAGCCCGCACCTAACCCTTTTGCCACACAGACTAAATCTGGTTCAGCTTGCTCTTGTTCAAAAGCGAAGAAGCTACCGCTGCGACCAACACCACACATAACCTCATCCATGATCAGAAGTACATCATATTTGTCGCAGATTTCTCGAATACGTTTGAAGTAACCGTCGGTTGCAGGTACCGCCCCGGCAGTCGCTCCCACTATTGGCTCAGCGATAAACGCCATCACATTTTCCGCGCCCAGTTGAAGAATTTTGGCTTCTAACTCATTCGCAGCGCGCAGTGAATATTCCAACTCTGACTCATCCTCTCTCTGATAGCGATAAGCGTAACAAGGCGCAATATGTTGGCCAGAGTGAAGAATTGGCCTGAACGGTTCACGTCGCCACTCATTCCCTCCTACCGACAATGCCCCGAGGGTGTTGCCGTGGTAACTCTGTTGGCGGGCAATGAAATATTTTTTCTCTGGCTTGCCGGATTCAACAAAGTACTGGCGCGCCATTTTTAGCGCCGATTCCACCGCTTCAGAACCACCACTAACAAGGTAAACATGGTTGAATTGTTCTGGCATGTGCTGGCAAATTAACTCAGCAAGCTGCTCTCCGCTTTCGCTGGTAAAAAAGCCCGTATGAGCAAAAGGAACTCGCTCTATCTGCGCTAGCATCGCTTGTTTAACCGCTTGATGGCTGTGACCAAGGTTCGATACCGCAGCGCCGCCACACGCATCTAAATATTGTTTACCTTGTTTATCAAACAAGTACACCCCTTCTCCGCGGTCGATTACTGGCAACGTATTGTGACAATGACGATGAAAAACATAAGACATGTGAGTTCCTTCAAGTGAATGCCGTCTCGTCACATCATCTTGAACAAACGCCATTCTCACAAGGGAATAAAATTCGACCGGTATGAGCTTTTGGAATACAGGAAACCAAAAGCCACTAATGAACTGAAAATAAAGTAATAAAAACAAAAAAGGCCAGCTTTATTAAAGGCTGGCCTATGGGTGACTAAAAGCTCTGTTCAGGTACGCTTTTAGGCGTTTAGTGCCTGCTCTAAATCGGCCAAGATATCATCAATATGCTCAATACCCACTGACAGGCGAATCATCTCTGGCGACACGCCGGCTTGCTTTTGTTCTGCTTCGCTTAATTGGCGGTGAGTCGTAGATGCCGGATGGCAAGCCAGTGATTTGGCATCACCGATATTGACCAAGCGCTTAAAGATTTTTAGTGCATCATAAAAACGAACGCCCGCTTCGTAACCGTCTTTGAGCCCGAACGACAAAATCGCTGAAGGCTTGCCTTTCATATATTTCTGCGCCAGTTCATGGTGATCTGATTCAGGTAAACCGGCATAACTTACCCAACTAACTTTGTCGTGCTGATTGAGGTATTCCGCCACTTTAAGTGCGTTCTCGGTATGGCGTTCCATCCGCAGAGATAGAGTTTCTAATCCCTGCATTAGCATGAACGCATTCATTGGTGACAGAGCAGAGCCTGTATTGCGCAGCGGAACGGTTCTTGCGCGGCCAATAAATGCCGCATCACCAAATGCTTCGGTATACACCACACCATGGTAAGACGGCTCAGGCTGATTCAAAACCGGGAATCGCTTGCTGTGCAACGCCCAAGGAAACTTACCTGAATCAACAATAACACCACCCAAGGTTGTACCATGCCCACCGACATATTTGGTCAGAGAGTGCACCACAATATCGGCTCCAAACTCGATTGGTTTGCACAGAACGGGGGTCGCAACCGTGTTGTCCACGATCACAGGAACACCTTGTGCGTGAGCCAGATCCGCAACGCGCTCTAAATCGATGATGTTACCAGCAGGGTTACCAATGCTCTCGCAGTACACGGCTTTGGTATTTTCATCGATAAGTTCCGCCAAGCTTTCCGGTTTATCATCCTTGGCAAACTTCACTTGAATACCCTGATTAGGCAACATGTGGGCGAACAAGGTGTAAGTACCACCATAAAGTTGCGGTGTAGATACGATGTTATCGCCAGCCTGTGCCAATGTCAGAATCGCATAGTTGATAGCTGCACTGCCCGCGCTGACAACCAGGCCAGCAATGCCACCTTCCAAAGCGGCCATACGCTTTTCCAGAACATCATTGGTTGGGTTCATAATGCGCGTATAGATGTTGCCAGGTACTTCTAGATTAAATAAGTCTGCGCCATGCTGAGCGTTATCAAATTCATAAGCAACAGTCTGGTAAATTGGGGTCGCCACAGACTTCGTGGTAGGGTCCGTTTCATAACCAAAATGGATCGATAGCGTTTCGTCTTTCATGTTCGTCCTTGCTCGTTATTTCTAAAAAAGCCGAACACATCATGCCTACTTTTCTCACAGTAAACGTCGCTATTGGTCACAATGCATATTATTAACCCTGCCACTGTTATGGTAATGGACGGCAGAAAATCACTTATCCAGTTGCCACTTGCTGTAGTAGCCAATGACGAAACTTTTCTGTCGAGTCATTTTTGGTATTGGTGATCAAATAGTAACCCGCGTTAGCCGGTATTGGGTCAAAAGGTGATACCAAGCGTTGAGTGTCCAGTTCATCTTCGATTAGCGCCATCCTTGCCATTGCGATTCCCACTCCGGCTTCAGCCGCAGACATTGCCATGTCCGTACGGTTAAAAAAGTGTCCGACATCAGTTTTAAAATCCAGGCCCATTGATGAGGCCCAAAAGAGCCACTCATAATCACGGGTGGCTTTATCCCAAGGCAATGCATCATGCAATAAGGTGGCTTCTTTCCACTGCTCCATTGTCGATAAAGGATCATCATTAGTTAACGACGCTTTTAACCACCGATGATCCTCAAGGTATTTTGGACTCATGACTGGCAATAACTGCTCATCAATCAGCAGCTCTGCCTCTTGATGTCGGTAAGGGTGCAACCCGTAATCAATTGCCACATCGTAATCTTTCAAATCACTGTTAACCAACGCGACTTCGGCAAAGATTTGCACTTGTATATCAGGATATTCAAGATGAAAACTTTCCAACTTTGGCACCAGCCACTTGAAGGCAAACGACGGTGTCAGCTTTAGTTTTATCTCATTGTTTTGTTTATCGACCTTCAACTCATCGAGCAGTTTTCCCAACTCAGAAAAGTGAAACAGGGCTGCCTGCTGTAGCTGATTGCCTTTAGCAGTTAATCGAATCCCGCGAGAGTGGCGTTCAAAAAGATTAAACCCTAATGCTTCTTCTAAGTGAATAATTTGTTGACTGATTGCCCCAGTCGTCAGGTGCAAAGACTTCGCAGCTCCAGTAAAACTGTTATGTTCAGCAACTTGACTAAATAGCCACAATCCACTAATTAGATTACCTCTCATTTTCAAGCCTATAGTTTTTCTAAACTCTAGATGTAATTTATATCGATTGTTAATAAAAGGTAAGCAAAAGAAACTAGCCACAAATAATTATTGTTTATTGTGTGGAGTACAGCATGGAAGTCATCGTATTAGGCAGTGGCGTTATCGGTTTAACATCGGCCTGGTATTTATCTCAGGCAGGCTATCAGGTAACGGTCATTGATCGTCAGCCAAGCAGCGCTATGGAAACTAGCTTTGCTAACGCAGGCCAAATTTCTTATGGCTACTCATCTCCTTGGGCCGCTCCGGGTATTCCACTTAAAGCGATCAAATGGCTGATGGAAGAGCATGCGCCTCTCAAGATTAAGCCGACACTAAACTCAGACATGATCAGCTGGGCTTCAAAAATGGTCGCAAACTGCACTTTGCCACGCTACCAAGTTAACAAAGCTCGTATGCTTTCTATCGCGAATCACAGCCGCGCTTGTCTTGAACAGCTACGTAAAGATCACGCCATTGAATACCAAGGGCGTCAGTTCGGTACGCTGCAAGTATTTCGTACCGAGCAGCAGCTAACTGCGATTGAAAAAGATCTCAAACTGCTTGAGCAAAGCGGGACACGTTTTGAATTGATGGACGTTGAACAATGCATCAAACAAGAGCCGGGGCTTGCTTTAGTCAAAGAGAAAATCGTTGGTGGTTTATGTCTTCCAGATGATGAGACCGGCGACTGCTTCCAGTTCTGTCAGCAGCTAACAGAACTAGCAAAAGCACACGGTGTCAGGTTTGAATTCAATACTGAAGTAACTAATTGGGTTACTGCAGGCAAAAAGATCACAGGTGTCCAAACGAACCGTGGATTGTTCAAAGCAGGCCAATTTGTTCTGGCTTCGGGAAGCTATTCAACAGCGTTACTTAAACAGCTTGATGTGAATATTCCGGTTTACCCAGTGAAAGGCTATTCACTGACGGTACCAATCGAAAACGAGCAATTCGCCCCTCGCTCTACAGTAATGGATGAAACGTACAAAGTGGCTATGACGCGCTTTGACGACAGAATTCGTGTTGCTGGTACAGCGGAACTTGCTGGCTTTGATGGCTCTATCCCGCAAAAGAGGAAAAACACCATTGAAATGGTCATTCGTGATCTATTCCCTCGTAGTGGAGACTTTAGCCAGGCGGAGTTCTGGACAGGTTTCAGACCGATGACGCCAGATGGCACACCAATCATCGGAGCAACACCTTACGAAAACCTGTTCACCAATACCGGGCATGGAACCTTAGGTTGGACAATGGCGTGTGGCTCAGGCCAGCTATTAGCAAGCATCATGACGAAGGAAAACAGCAAAGTCATTGAGCAATCAGAGCTTAACTTATTCCGTTACGCCTGATTAATAAATAGCCAATAAAACCATGATATGCATTTACATTAGCATATTAAACTTTTGCATTTTTTAGTACATTTTAATAACAACATCCTGCATACTTAGTCAAACAAGGAATCTTAGCTTGAAATAACACCGAATAAGCAACAGTAACCAGACATTAACGAGAGTTAATCATTCTGTGTTCACCGTCACGCTATCAAGCATTTTAAGCTAAAAAGGTTAACAATTACGTTACAAAAAAAGGTAATGTGTTGTTGGAAAAATAACCGCAAACACAACTAACAGGGAAAATACTCATGCAGTCATTAGTTGATTTTCTGAATGGAATTATCTGGAGCCCAGTACTGATCTACTTGTGCCTTGGTGCTGGCTTATTCTATTCAATCATGACTCGTTTCGTTCAAGTTCGTCATTTCTTTGAAATGTGGCGTCTATTGCTATCAGGAAAGAGCTCAAAAAAGGGGATTTCATCATTTCAGGCGCTGGCCGTATCGCTATCTGGCCGTGTTGGTACAGGTAACATTGCCGGTGTTGCAGCCGCTATCGGTTTCGGTGGCCCGGGTGCCGTTTTCTGGATGTGGGTCGTGGCATTTTTCGGTGCTGCAACGGCTTACGCAGAATCAACGCTGGCGCAAATCTATAAAGAAGAAGATGAAGGCGAATTCCGTGGTGGTCCGGCTTACTACATTGAAAAAGCGATGGGTCAAAAATGGTACGCTTGGATCTTTGCTGTCGCGACTATCTTTGCGTGTGGTGTGCTACTTCCTGGCGTTCAATCGAACAGCATTGGTAACGCAGTAGAAGCGGCATTTGGCTCTGGTGACATGATCGAAACCGCTATCGGTACCATCAGTTTTGCTAAAATTTTCACTGGTACGGTTGTCTGTGTCATTCTTGCTTTCATCATTTTTGGTGGCGTAAAGCGTATTGCAAACTTCACTCAAATCGTTGTTCCATTTATGGCTTTGGCTTATATCGTAACAGCGTTTGTTATCATTCTGCTTAACATCAGTGAGGTGCCACGCATCTTCGCTATGATCGTTGGTGATGCGTTCACACCAATGGCAGGTATTGGTGCTGCAATTGGTTGGGGTGTAAAACGTGGTGTTTACTCTAACGAAGCAGGTCAAGGTACGGGCCCTCATGCAGCGGCAGCAGCAAGTGTTGACCACCCTGCACAACAAGGTCTGGTACAGTCGTTCTCTATCTACATCGATACACTGCTTGTTTGTTCAGCAACAGCGTTCATGATTCTTATCACTGGTGCTTACAACGTACATGGTGCAGCAGAAGGTGCGTTCCTGATTCAGAACCTGCCTGCAGATATTGGTGCTAACGGCCCAGTATTTACTCAGATGGCGATCGAAAGTGCACTTCCAGGCGTGGGCAAAACATTTATTGCAATTGCTCTGTTCTTCTTCTCATTTACGACGATTCTGGCGTACTACTACATCGCAGAAACAAACATCGCCTATATCCGCCGTACGTTTAAAGTCGATGGTTTGATGTTTATTCTTAAACTGATCCTTCTGTCTGCAGTATTCTACGGTACAGTAAAAACCGCCAACCTTGCATGGGCAATGGGTGACGTAGGTGTAGGCTTGATGGCTTGGTTAAACATTGTCGGTATTCTGATCATCTTCTTTATGTCTAAACCAGCACTTAAAGCGCTGAGTGATTATGAAAGACAACAAAAAGAAAAGGTGACAGAGTATACGTTCAACCCAGTAGCGCTAGGTATTAAAGGTGCTGATTACTGGGAAGAGAAATACAAGCGTAAGACTGGCAAGTCTGCTCACGCCGCCGCTGTAGAAGCGACACAAAAAACAGCAGAAGAAACGTCTCTGTAAGATTACAAAAATAAATACAGCAATACACAACAACAAGGGCCAGCGATTCGCTGGCCCTTTCTTATTCGTATTGTGCCTGGTTTTAATAGTCTGGGTAGAGTTCTCGCATATCCTGCAATATGCCATCAAATAGTTCAGTGGCACTTTGCGTCATGATTTCCCGCTTCGGGCGCACCACAGAAATGACGCTGTCTGGGATATTATCCAGCAGCGGCACTACGGTAAACTCGTTTTTAATGTAGTCCAGCTCAAGCGACTCAGTAGAAAACAGTGCCGCGAAATCAGCATTCTGTATTAATGAACGAGCTAATGTCATCGAGGTACATTCACGAATACGCGATGGCAGAGGCAGGCCATTGACGGAAAACAGCTGATAAAAATAGGTACTCGGATCATCAGGGGAATCCAGTGTCAGCCAGTCACTTTGGTGTAACACCCTCAACGAGCGGGTATTACACAACGGGTGTGACTTACGAGTCACGACCACATTAGGGATACGACACACCGCCTGCCACTCCAGCACACTATCAATGACGGGAATTTGCGATGTGATCGCGAAATCAACTTCCCCCTGGCGAAGCTGTGTCAGTAACGGCGCAGGGCGAAGCTCAACTATCCTCAGAGAAATTTCTGGGTAACGCTGCATGAATGTATTCAGACTGGAGGTTAACGATTTCAGTAATGAAGCAATTGGCGTAACACCGATAGTCACACTGCCGTTAGGAACCCCGCGCATGGTGTCGATCTCTTGCTTGGCACGCCGAGCCGTTTCGTTCATTAAACGCGCATAACCCAAAAGCCGCTCACCATAGGGAGTCAGAACGAGGCCGCCAGCAGAACGCTCAAACAAAGCAACGCCATACTGTTGCTCCAGTTCTTTGATGGCTTTGCTTAGGGCAGGCTGTGTCAGATGTAACTGTTCCGCTGCGGCTTTCAGACTTCCTGCCTGACTCACCGCCAGAAATGCTCTCACTTGATGTAACTTCATCCTGATATCTGCCCTTATTGTCCCTAATGCAAAGCCATTCTACACCACTTATTCGCTGCCCAGGTACTCATTCACGAGTTCTACCCAACAGGCTGCACCGATCGTAACTAGCTGATCATTAAAATCATAACCTGGGTTATGTACAGAACAGCCATGCCATTCGCCAACGCCATTGGAGAGAAAGAAATAACATCCAGGGCGTTCTTTCAGCATCCAGGCAAAATCTTCACTGCCAGGAACAACTGGCGATTCATCCCCGGCGACATTGTCTTCACCAAGTACCGCCTTGACCACTTTGCGGGCACGCAGTGTTTCCTCTGATGAATTGAATACCGATGGGACCTGACGCAGGTATTCTACTTCCCCTTGAATACCAAACGCCTGACACTGCCCGGAGACCACCTCTCGAATACGCTGCTCAATCAGATCCTGATTCGCTTCACTGAAGTTACGCACTGACAGTGACATCATCGCGTCATTTGGAATCACATTGGATGTTTTACCCGCTTCAATCTGGCCAATACTGAGTATGCTCTGATCGGCTGGATTTATATTGCGAGAGACAATACTTTGCAGCCCAAGAATGATATGACCGACGGCAATCGTGACATCGTTTGATAGATGAGGCATGGCTGCGTGGCCACCTTTCCCTGTCAGACGGATCGTCACCTTATCTGACGACGCTAACGATGCCCCACTGCGTACTGCTGCCTGACCAACTTCCTTACCAGGCATATTGTGCAGCGCAAATACCGCATCACATGGAAAACGCTCAAACAAACCATCCTCTATCATGGCTTTCGCACCCGATAACCCCTCTTCATCTGGCTGGAAAATCAGATTGATCGTGCCGTCAAAAGAAACATGCTTCGCCAAATAATGCGCCGCAGCTAACAAAATAGCGGTGTGACCATCATGACCACAAGCGTGCATGCGACCATCTATCTTACTGGCGTATGGTAAGCCGGTCTCTTCATGAATTGGCAACGCGTCCATATCTGCACGGATACCAATACTGCGTTGAGAAGTCCCCTGCTTCAGCACGCCAACCACGCCATGTCCGCCAATACCAGTGTGAGTTTCATAGCCCCACTCTGTTAAAAGCTCAGCCACCAGCTTAGCCGTGTTAGGCACTTCTGCTCCCAATTCTGGATGGGCATGAATGGCATGGCGAGTCTGAATAAATTGCTCACAGCTGGCAACAAAATCGACATTTTTGAGTAGTGATAATTCAGGTACTGTCATCATCAATTCCTTTTACTTATTCGATTACTTTAGCGGGAGACTTATTGAGGTACTCTCGCAGGGAAACGCAACATAGCCAGAGCGCTAATGGTGAGCGCGCACATCAGATAAAATGCTGGCGCCATTTTATTGCCACTCAACTCGATCAAACTGGCGACAAGCAGCGGAGTAAAGCCACCAAAAATCGTCACGCCAAAGCCATAAATCATTGAAATACCACTCGCTCGATACTGCTGAGTAAACGCTTCCATAATCAGTACGAGTAAGGAGGCATTAGCCAGAGCAAATAACGTGATTAAACCACCAATAATCAACAATGCTTTCGGTAAAGAAGCTTCACCACCGAGCAATGTAAATGCAGGATAAATAAAGACAAAAGCACCGAACATACCAATCAGCGGCAGGGTTTTACGGCTTTGCAATCGGTCCGCCCATTTACCAAACACGGGCATTAACATCATCAACATAAAGCCAGCCATCACCGCGACAGCAAAAGCGGTAGTGGGTGCGTAGCCAAGCTCTTTAATCAAGTAAGTTGGCATGTAGAACACTTCAATATACATACATGCTGTACCACCCCAAATCATTAGCATGCCAGTTAATATTGTGCGGCCTTGTTTACGCAGAACGGTTTTAAATGGGGTATCTTTCGCGTGGGAATCCGCCTGATGCGACTCTTTCAAATGACGACGGATGTACCAGCCTACAGGACCGATCAAAAGGCCAAGGATAAATGGAATACGCCAGCCCCAGCTATGCACGTCCTCTGGTGTGAGCAGGCCATTTACCGCGAAAGCAACGAGTGCACCAAACAACGCAGCTGCACCTTGGCTGGCAAACTGCCAGCTCACCATATAACAACGGCGCTTATAGTTATCAGACTCCATCAGTGCTGCTGATGCTGCACCAATTTCACCACCAGCAGATAAGCCCTGTAATAAGCGACCTACGACCAGAATTATGGTTGCGGCAATGCCAATGCTCTCATAGGTAGGCGTTAGCGCAATCATTCCGGTACCGATAGTCATTAAAGCAATGGTCAGAGTCAGAGCGGCTTTACGTCCATGTTTATCCGCGTAGTTACCAATGAGTACCGCGCCGAGTGGACGCATAACAAAGCCCACGCCAAACGTCGCAAGTGATAACAATAAGCCAGCAGCAGTGCCACCGACATT
Organism: Vibrio sp. EA2; assembly: GCF_033042495.1. Lineage (NCBI taxonomy): Bacteria > Pseudomonadati > Pseudomonadota > Gammaproteobacteria > Vibrionales > Vibrionaceae > Vibrio > Vibrio sp. EA2. The sequence continues at coordinate 162,939 of NZ_JAWLID010000007.1, forward strand.
AAAAAATAATTCGCCAATGATGACGGCAAAAAAGCTGTAGACCGTAAAGTCATACATCTCTAATCCATTGCCCAGTGAAATGGCAAAAATCGCTTTACGTGGTTCTGAAGAAGACTTATCGGTTTGATCAACCGCGTGGGTCAATTCTGGTTCCAGTGAACTTGATAGTGTGCTACTCATGGTTTCCCTTCCTTGTACTCATAACAACTCATTCGCTATTAACTGACTAGATAATAGCCAAGACAAGAAACCTCATCACAAACCAAAAGTTATCTTAATAACTAAAAATAAAAAATAGGCATTCTCTAAAATGATCAATCAATGATCGTAACGCCCTTACTAGGTGCAAACTCACACTACCATAAGAATAAAACACTGCTTAAACTCAATAAAACCAGCAAAAGAAATCACAACATAAGATAAAAACCAAACTCCACTAAATTAACTAAAAATTATATAGATAAAAAAAAGAAGGCCAAAGACGTTATCCTGTATCACTCTAATGAGTAGAATCGATCTCCGAACGCATCGTCCGCTTTTACCTGAAACTTGCACTAAAACGTGCAGATACGCTGTGTATACAAATAAAAAGAGAGGGATTAACCAATGGCTAACCCCTCTCTTCTTGTTTTCTCCGTTAGAATTATCTGGCTATTTACTTATCCTGAGCGACACTAGACGGGTATATTTGTGCCCAGTCGTTTTTCATATCAGCAACGACCCAGCCTTTTTCTTTTGCTTCATCCAAGCCTTTATCTAGTTGGCCTACGCTCGACTCACGATCGTACTTCCACTCCCGTTTTTCATCGGTATGATGAACATACATAGCCAAACGAGGCCCCGGACCGGACGTTGTCCACTGCAACATTTGCAGGTCACCATCCGAGTTACCAAATGAGGCGATTGGGCGCTTACCAATATGTTGATAAATCTGCAGCGGCTTTTCGACTTTGTCATTATTTACGTCAATGCCCGGCACACGCTTCACTTGATAACTGCCATCCAGACTTACCAACCCAGCAGAAAGTTGGGTACCAATAATGCGCTCCGACGGAATGTTATAGACATCCGTTGCCCAAGCACGCATAAAAGCATTTCCGCCTCCAGAGACAATAAAGTTTTTGAATCCATTATTTTCTAGATAATCTAATAGCTCGAGCATAGGTTGGAAAACCATATCAGTGTATGGTGCTCCAGTTACTGGGTGTTTTGCCGTACTGATCCAGCTTTTAACCACTGTAGTGAATTCATCACTGATTACACCCGTATGAGTTTGTAGCACTAATTTTATCAGATCGTCTGTCGTCAATTTATCCAGCTGACCATTCAATACGAGGGAGTACGGTTGAGTAGTTTTCCACTCTGGGTGGTCCCCTGCTTGCGCTTTAATTTGGTCCAGAGCAAACAGTATCTGAAAGTACATCGGCTTTTCAGACCATAGCGTTCCATCGTTATCAAACGTAGCAATGCGATCCGCTGGAGCAACAAAATTAGCAGAGTCTGAGTCGGTAACGTCACTAACAAATTGAATGATGGCTTGTTTTGTCGCACCTTCATTCCAAGATGGTAGTGGGTCGCTACTCTGAGCGAAGAGTGGAGAGGAGATAATCGCAAAGGCGAATGTGAGAATAGCTGACAAATGCTTTTTCATAGAATGTAACTCGTTGTATATGGATACATAAATAATGAATTATTCTTTGAGAAAAAGCTCGCGTAATGTCACAACAATTTATAAATCAGACGATTCCCACTTGATACAGATAACCTCAGATAATAAAAAAGCGGACCTTAAAGGTCCGCTTTCTAAACTTTGCTAAAATTAGCGCTTACGCCATCGCAACTGCTTCAACTTTACGAGCGATTTTTGCTTTACCAACAGGCAGCACTTCACGGCCAAACTCGTTGTTCAGTACCTGAGCCATTGCGAAATAAACCGCGCTCGCACCACAGAAAATGCCTTCAAAGCCAGCAATAGTGCCAATTAATTCGCTACCAGTGAAATCACGCGCGGCAAGCAAGAAGAACAGGATAGTCAGTGAACCAAATACAACCTGTTTTGCTGTTGGGTAGCAAAGAGAGCCAATGAACATAAAGCCAGTAAAGATACCCCATAGTGCCAGGTACCAACCCATAAAGCTCGCTGGGCTTGCAGGCAGCCCCATGTGAGGCATAACAATCAGACCTACTAGAGTCAGCCAGAATAGGCCGTAAGATGTAAATGCAGTTGTACCGAACGTGTCACCGCGCTTAAAGCACATGATGCCAACGATAACTTGACTAAGGCCACCATAAAAGATGCCCATCGCTAGAATCATTGAGTCCAGTGGGAAAAATCCTGCATTATGAATGTTTAGCAGAATCGTGGTCATACCGAAACCCATTAGACCTAGCGGTGCTGGGTTAGCCAGTTTTGTCGACATGTACAAATACCTTTAAAAAAAGTTGATAAAAAATGCGCGCAAATTTTAATTGAGCATTATGTAAAAGAGAAAAGCCGTTATTGGAAACTTAGATTTCATAAATACTTAAATAGGTAAATACAAAAAAAAACCAGCCCGGAGGCTGGTTCTATCAAACAGAATCGTTGCGAATTATTCCCACTCGATCGTCGCTGGTGGCTTACCAGAGATGTCGTAAACAACACGTGAAATGCCATCAATTTCGTTGATAATGCGGTTAGATACCTTACCTAGGAAATCGTATGGTAGGTGTGCCCAATGCGCAGTCATAAAGTCGATGGTTTCTACTGCACGTAGTGATACAACCCAATCGTACTTACGGCCATCGCCCATAACACCAACAGAGCGAACTGGTAGGAATACGGTAAATGCTTGAGAAACTTTGTTGTATAAGTCTGCTGCGTGTAGCTCTTCGATAAAGATAGCGTCTGCACGACGTAGCAAGTCACAGTACTCTTTCTTGATCTCGCCAAGAACACGAACCCCCAGACCAGGACCCGGGAACGGATGGCGGTAAAGCATGTTGTAAGGCAGACCAAGCTCTAAACCAATTTTACGTACTTCATCTTTGAATAGCTCACGTAATGGCTCAACCAGACCCATTTCCATATCTTCTGGCAGACCGCCCACGTTGTGGTGTGATTTGATCACGTGCGCTTTACCTGTCTTAGAAGCCGCTGATTCGATAACGTCTGGGTAGATAGTACCCTGCGCTAGCCATTTTGCGTTAGCCAGTTTCTTCGACTCTTCATCGAATACGTCTACGAACACGTGGCCGATAGTCTTACGTTTTTCTTCTGGGTCAGACTTGCCTTTTAGCGCTTCAAGGAAACGATCTTCTGCATCAATTTTGATAATGTTTAGGCCGAACTTGTCGCCAAACATATCCATTACTTGCTGACCTTCGTTTAGACGAAGCAGGCCGTTGTCAACGAATACACACGTTAGCTTGTCGCCAATCGCGCGGTGAACCAGCATAGCAACCACTGATGAATCCACACCACCAGAAAGACCTAGGATCACTTCGTCGTCACCCACTTGCTCTTTAATGCGAGCAACAGCATCTTCGATGATAGACTCAGAGGTCCATAGACGCTCACAACCACATACGCCAAGAACAAAGTTCTCTAGCATTTGTAGACCTTGTTTAGTGTGCGTTACTTCTGGGTGGAACTGAACGCCGTAGTATTTCTTCTCTTCGTTCGCCATCGCAGCGTAAGGACACGTTTCCGTCTCACCTACTTTTACGAAGTCTGCTGGAATTTCTACTACTTTATCACCGTGGCTCATCCAAACATCTTGAATCGCTTCTAGATCTTTAAACAGTGCAGATTCGCCAGAAACTTTAACTTGAGCGTAGCCAAACTCACGCTCGTTAGAGCCTGCTACTTTACCACCTAGCTGCTCTGCCATGGTCTGCATGCCGTAACATACACCAAAAACAGGAACACCTGAGTCAAATACGTATTGAGGTGCGCGTGGAGAGTTTTCTTCCGTTACACTTTCAGGACCACCAGATAGGATGATGCCATCTGGGTTGAATTCGCGAATATCCGCTTCTTCTACATCCCAGCTCCATAGTTCACAGTAAACGCCGATTTCACGTACGCGACGAGCAACTAATTGAGTGTACTGAGAACCGAAGTCCAAGATCAGAATACGTTGGTCATGGATATTTTTAGTCATTTTGAGCAGTCTTTTTTAGGCTAAGTGATTAAAACCGAGGCGAGTGTACTCGCCTCTTATTAATGCTTCAAGGAAAAAGCAAACGTTTACGCTAGGCAATTAGTTACCTAAACGGTAGTTTGGCGCTTCCTTAGTAATCTGAACGTCGTGTACATGAGACTCTTGCATACCCGCACCAGAGATACGTACAAATTCAGCTTTAGTACGCATATCTTCGATAGTTGCAGAACCCGTTAGACCCATGCTTGAACGTAGACCACCCATTTGCTGGTGTACGATCTCTTTTAGGCGACCTTTGTATGCGATACGACCTTCGATGCCTTCTGGTACAAGCTTGTCTGCAGCGTTGTCAGACTGGAAGTAACGATCAGAAGAACCTTGAGACATTGCGCCCAAAGAACCCATACCACGGTATGATTTGTAAGAACGACCGTTGTATAGAATCACTTCACCCGGAGCTTCTTCCGTACCAGCAAACATAGAACCAACCATCACACATGACGCGCCAGCTACGATTGCTTTACAGATATCACCAGAGAAACGGATACCGCCGTCTGCGATAACTGGAATGCCGTATTGGTTAGCAACTTCAGTTGCATCTGCGATAGCGGTAATTTGAGGAACACCAACACCCGTTACGATACGAGTCGTACAGATAGAACCAGGGCCGATACCTACTTTTACTGCGCTTACACCAGCTTCGATAAGTGCTTTAGCACCAGCACCTGTAGCAACGTTACCGCCAATGATTTCTAGATCTGGGTAAGCTTCGCGCGTTTCGCGGATACGAGTCAGAACACCTTCAGAGTGACCGTGTGATGAGTCGATAAGTAGAACGTCTACGCCTGCGGCAACAAGCGCAGCAACACGCTCTTCGTTACCTGCACCAGCACCAACGGCTGCACCAACGCGTAGACGACCACGTTCATCTTTACATGCGTTTGGCTTACGTTCTGCTTTGTGGAAGTCTTTCGCTGTGATCATACCAGTCAGTTTGAAATCATCATTCACAACCAGTACTTTCTCTACACGCGCTTCGTGCATCTTTTCTTGCACTTCTTCACGTGTCGCACCTTCTTCTACTGCTGCCAATTTTTCTTTTGGCGTCATAACTGACGACACTTTCTTAGAAAGGTCAGTAACAAAACGAACGTCACGGCCAGTGATGATACCAACAAGTTCATTGTGTTCAGTGACTACAGGGAAGCCAGCAAAGCCGTGCTTTTCAGTCAAAGCGACTACGTCAGCGATGGTTTCGTCAGGGTTTACTGTCACTGGGTCTGTAACAACGCCAGACTCGAACTTCTTAACTTTACGAACTTCAGCTGCCTGCTGCTCAATAGACATGTTTTTGTGGATAAAGCCAATGCCACCTTCCTGCGCAAGTGCAATAGCGAGACGAGCTTCCGTCACGGTATCCATAGACGCAGAAATCATTGGAATATTCAGAGCAATATTTTTTGTTAGCTGAGTGCGAAGATCAGCTGTGTTTGGGAGAACGGTGGAGTGTGCTGGCACTAGCAGTACGTCGTCGAATGTCAGCGCTTCTTTGGCAATTCTTAGCATTTGCAATATCTCACAATTAGAGGAGTAAAAAAAAGCAATCCAAAGTCTCATCGTTTCGCATAATGAGGGTAACTGTCTTTGGTGACGAGCTACATTTGGATTAGATATTGCGGACGGATTATACGTTCAACGCAATCGCTTGACTACAAGTTTTTTCATTTTTTTCTTGCAATCCCCCCCTTGCTATGTATTATATTTCCGCTAATTTCCATACTCACGTCTACGAGATTAGCTGTGCTCTCCCAGACCAATCAAAACATTTTCACCGTTTCCCGTCTTAATGCAGAAGTCCGTCTACTGTTGGAAAATGAAATGGGGATCGTCTGGCTTGTCGGAGAGATCTCAAACTTCTCAGCGCCCGTCTCTGGTCATTGGTACTTAACGCTTAAAGACTCTCGTGCTCAAGTAAAATGCGCCATGTTCCGTGGCAATAACCGTCGTGTAACGTTCAAGCCCGCAAATGGTAATCAAGTATTGGTAAAAGCGCGCCTATCTCTTTATGAGCCACGAGGTGACTACCAACTCATCATCGAAAGTATGCAGCCTGAAGGCGATGGACGACTGCAGCAAGAGTTTGAAGCGCTCAAGATGAAGCTAGCGTCGGAAGGGCTATTTGCTCAAACCAGTAAACACCCCCTACCTGAGCACCCAAAATGCGTCGGCGTCATCACCTCCAAAACCGGTGCTGCATTGCACGATATTCTTGATGTACTTAAGCGTCGAGACCCATCTCTTCCGGTCGTGATCTATCCGACTACGGTTCAGGGAGATTCAGCAGCCATTGAAATCGCTCAAGCAATTGGTCGTGCCAACAGTCGCAACGAATGTGATGTGTTAATTGTTGGCCGTGGTGGTGGTTCGTTAGAAGATTTATGGTGCTTTAACAACGAGATCCTTGCGCGCACTATCGCGGCAAGTCAAATCCCGATCATTAGCGCGGTAGGGCACGAAATAGACGTGACAATTGCCGACTTTGTCGCTGACGTGCGTGCACCAACGCCTTCCGCAGCTGCAGAGCTGGTAAGCCGAGATAACAGTCATAAAGATCAAACGCTTGTTGCTCGTCAGCATAAACTGGCAAGCGCTCTGCGTTACTATTTAGCGCAGCAAAAACAGCAAGCAGCACAACTGCTACACCGTTTAGAACGTCAGCATCCAAGTTATCAGTTACAGCGTCAGTCTCAACAACTTGATGAGTTGGATATGCGCCTGCAAAGAGCGATGCAGCGTTTCATCAGTGTTCGCCAACAAGCAGTTGAACGTAAACAATATCGTCTGCAGCTGAACTCCCCAGTCAAACGCCTTACACAGCAAAAATCGAAACTTGAGCGAGCAGAACAGAAGCTACTCGATGCTATGGATCGCAAATTACTGACGATGCGTCACGAATTAGCGATGGCAGCAGAAAAACTGGATACGGTTAGCCCACTTGCCACACTCAAACGTGGTTACTCAATCACGCAAACGGAGCAAGGCAAGGTGATTACACAAGCTGAAGATGTGAAAACGGGCGACCAACTTGTCACCCGTTTGGCAAATGGTGAGATACGCTCTACGGTTAACTAACTGAGTAGTGAGCGAGTGTAGTTAGTTGATCTTTTGAAACTCAAATCGAACTCGAGATTTTGATTTGAGTTCATTACACGTATTACAAAAGTAATTCGCAGCCCCACAAGCCTGGAGCTTTTCCAGTTCTGCGTCACAATCGGGACAGAACCCTACCTTTTTGAAATCTGAGTCACACTGATTACAGTGATACTGACCCGTCCATTCTAATTCAACGTCACAAGTCGGACAGATGTTCTGCTGCATACGTCTTTACCTTTCAGTTTTCTTTTTGCCAGTATTCACAAATTCCCAGCGCAAACCTTGATCAAAATCACTGTATTGGAAACAGCGAATTGTGCGTCATCAGTACGGCCTAATAAAGATCTTACTCTGATCTTCGGATATTACCCACTTGATCAGCGATCACCCCTTAAAAGAATATTTATATAACCACACACCGAAAGCATAAGTTACATATTCTGCATTCCAATTTAAAGCAGACAAAAACTCCACACATGAAAGATTAAAAAACAAAATATAGAATTTAATAAAAAGATCTAATTATCTAGAAACGCTTTTACTTCGGTGTGCATTTCAATGGTTTGTGGAGCACATTCTCGTAAGGTCACGTGTATTGAACCAAACTCATTTAAATGACTGGCATGCGTGCCGCCACAAGGAATGACCGCTATTTCCCCCTCCCCTAAGTCACACTTCCAATAACGTGAATCCGTCAATGTTTGACCAGAACATTCAATAACGATCGTCTCTTCACGCTGGAGCCACTCGGATAGCTGAACATTAACCTTGTGCTCTATATCATGAAGGTCCGCCAGCATATCTGCGCTGTTTAAGCCTCTTTTACGTAGCGTTTTACCTAAACGATACGTATCCAAACATTTGTCCGGGGTAACGAAGCTCGTCTCCTGAGCATAGCTGTTAAAGTCATAATAACCATGGGGGTCTTTACGGTCGGCATCTTTCCGCCAATATCCATCTGTCAGTACTTTATTTAATGCTAAGTAAGCCAGATGTCCGGCACTGTGACCACGACTCAGAGAAAGCTGATATTGTTTATCCACTCGCAACGAGACCATCGTTCCCGGCTCAAGTGATTCAGTCCGTGTTAGCACATGTACCACAACAAACACCCAGCCTTCTGTATCTCGCTTTACAGGGATTGTCGTCCCAACATACAGCGTGTTTGTTTCAAGCTCTACCGCCCCCACCTGACAGTCGATAACGGGTAACACTTCTTCGTTGACTTCAACCGACCCTTTATCAGCTGGGTGATCTGGCCAAATGTGGCTGACGGGATGAAAAGGCGTTGTCTCTGTGACCAAATAAGTCACATCATTTTCATGTTGAATTCGTTGTACAGGCGCTTCTAACTGCCATGTTTGATGACAGAAGCGAATTTTAGTCGCGGGAATCGTCATAGTCGTTTTTCTAGTATTGAAGATAAAAAAATACCCAAGCAAAACTTGGGTATTGTTGAATTCGATTACTTATTACGGTTTTTAACCGCAGACATCATACGTTTGCGCTTACGTTCCTGAGAGAGCGTAAGTTTGTTGGTACGATTCTCATATGGGTTATCACTGTTCTGGAAGTTAATGCGGATAGGTGTCCCCATAATTTCCAGAGATTTACGGAAGTAGTTCATCAGATAGCGCTTATACGAATCTGGTAGCTCACGAACCATATTACCGTGAATAACCACGATTGGTGGGTTATAACCACCAGCGTGTGCGTATTTCAGCTTAATACGACGGCCACGAACCATAGGTGGCTGGTGATCATCAACCGCCATCTTCATGATACGAGTCAGCACAGAAGTACCAACACGAGTCGTTGCCGAATTGTAAGCTTCCTGAATCGACTCAAATAAGTGACCAACACCAGTGCCGTGTAACGCAGAGATAAAGTGAATGCGAGCGAAGTCAACAAAGCCCAGACGACGGTCTAGCTCTTTCTTCACATTCTCTTTCACATCGTTATCCAGACCATCCCACTTGTTTACTGCCAGTACGATCGAACGACCCGCGTTCAGTGCAAAACCAAGTAAGCTCAAATCTTGATCCGAAATGTTCTCACGTGCATCGATAACCAGTAGAACCACGTTTGCATCTTCTACGGCCTTCAACGTTTTCACGACAGAGAATTTCTCAACGGTTTCATTGATACGACCACGACGACGAACCCCTGCGGTATCAATCAGCACGTATTCACGACCATCACGTTCCATTGGAATGTAAATAGAGTCACGAGTGGTCCCAGGCATATCGAAAACAACGACACGCTCTTCACCCAGAATACGGTTGGTCAACGTTGATTTACCAACATTTGGACGACCAATGATAGCAAGCTTGATTGGCTGCTCCTGCAAACGTTGGAACTCTTGTTCCGCCTCTTCTTCGCTGAACTCTTCTTCCAGGACCTCCGCATCTTCAAATTCGGTCAGATCTTCAATCTCACCTTCTTCCGACTCAGTGGTCAGCAAGTCATCAAAGAACGGGGCCAGAGCACGCTCAAGTAGTGCAGTTACACCACGGCCATGAGCAGCGGCAATCTGGTACATGTCATCGACACCTAGCTGCCAGAAATCGGCACAAGCAGCATCGGCATCAATACCGTCAATTTTGTTTACTACCAACATTGCTGGCTTTTCATTTTTACGTAGGTGAGCCGCAATCGCTTCATCAGAAGGCGTAAGACCAGCACGACCATCAACCAGAAATAGCACTACGTCAGCTTCATCAATCGCCGCCAGCGACTGCTCGGCCATCTTTGTTTCTACGCCTTCTTCCGTACCATCAATACCACCGGTATCGATGACGATAAATTCGTGCTCTTCACCAAGTCTGGCTTGGCCATATTTACGGTCTCGCGTCAGGCCAGGAAAGTCCGCAACCAACGCATCACGAGTGCGAGTTAATCGGTTAAATAGTGTAGATTTACCTACATTCGGACGCCCAACTAGGGCCACAACAGGTACCATAACAACCTCTACAATAATCTTTCTTCTGTAGTTATAGGTAACGACTTGCCCAATGCCAAATCAAACCAGGTTTTACCTATAACCACGTCAGGAATAACTTTAATAAATAATAATTTCAAACAACAAAACGGCTCCTAACTGTCACCAGCCAGGAGCCGAATGTGAATTATATCACGATATTATTCGTTAATGGTTAGTTTCTTTACATCGCCGTTGCGAGTAGTGAGGACATAACCATCAGACAACAATGTTGGACCAACAGCAAAACCACTGTCATCAACATATTGCTGCGCAACGAAATCACCCGTTGAGCGATCTATCCAGTGTAGATAACCCAATGTGTCACCAACGACCACATAGCTTCCGATTACAACAGGCGCTGTCAGTTGACGATGCTCTAGCAAGCTGTTTTCCCACAGCTCTGTGCCACTTCGCGCATCAACAGCAACAACATGATCTTTCTCGGTGATAACAAACAGACGGCTGCCATCCGTTGCTAAATCATTCGCCGATGAATAATTACGCTTCCAAATTGGATTAGCAGAGCGCAAATCAACAGCGATGAGCTGACCATTAAAACCGATGGTGAAAAGAGTGCCGCCAAGAACAACTGGCGAAGCGTCAACATCAACCAAGCGATCGATTTCAGTTGCACCTTTTGGCGTACCTACTGGTTGTTGCCAAATCATCTGCCCACGTTCTACGATCGCCGCTGCCAGTCGACCATTTGCGGTGCCCCAGAAAACACCACCACCAATAGCAACAGGTGTACTGTCACCGCGTAAAGTCAGGTTTGGAACTTCGGTGCTCAATGCCCAGCGTTGCTCACCAGTACTTTCATTAAGCGCAACAAGTTTGCCTTGGCTGGTATTAATAATGATTAGGCCAGAATCCGCCACGGGCTTTGCCAGTACTTCTCCACCAACCTTAACGCGCCAATTCACTTCGCCCGTTTCTTGAGAAAGCGAGATTACGTCGCCATTGTCAGAACCGATGTATAGGCTCCCATAAGCAGCTGTGATACCACCAGAAAGCCTCGCAACGACGCTTTCTTCCAGGTCAGATTCCCAGAGCGAGTTGCCGTTTTCTGGATCCAGCGCTTTGACAACACCGTCTCGGCTGGCAACAAATAATGTACCGTTAGCATAAACTGGAGACAGTTTAGAGAAGTAATGACCTACGCCATCACCCACCGACGTACTCCATTCGGTGTGAGTGGTAAACTCACTGTCGACTTGAGGTAGCGGCGCCATTACGATGGTATCTTCTTCACTAGCACAGCCAGCAAGAACTCCCAACGTTAACGCCCCTAACAAGGCTTTTTTAAAGACTCTTTTCATCCAATGCGGTCCTTATTTTGCCAGATCGTCCAATTTCATTTGTAGTGTCGGGCTCGCATCCGTCGCTTGCTGCGCTTCAGTATACGCGGCATAAGCGGCATCTTTGTCACCTTGACGAAGCGCAATGTCACCACGAAGCTCTGCAATGCGACCCGTCCATGCGGTATCCGTTACTTTGCTCAGCTCAGACGTTGCTGCATCAAAGTTACCCAGTTCAGCTTCAATACGAGCAATGCGGTAGCTGATAAGTGGAGACAATGCGACATCCTGCGTACTACTTTGAGCCCACTTTAATTGCTCAAGTGCAGCAGAAAGGTCTTGTGCTTCAACTTGTGATTTCGCAAGTTGCAGAGCGGCCAATACTGAATATTCTTTAACTTTGCTTGAGTCGATGAAAGCTTTAACTTCAGCCTGTGCATCAACGCCTTTTTCCTGCAATGCATTAATCGCAGTTGTGTAGTTTTGTGAAGCAGCTTCACTCGCCTGAATCACTGAATCCTGGTAGTAACGCCAACCAAATAAACCACCCAGACCAACAACTGCACCGATGATGACGGCTTTGCCGTTCTCTTTCCACCAGTCTTTAATGGCTTCAACTTGTTGTTCTTCAGTATCGTAAAGTTCCACTTCCTGTCCTCTTAAAACATGTAAATGGCAGCCAAGCTGCCATTGTTCCCATTTCGTTTAAAGGCTCCACATGTGGGAGCCTCAAATCACGAACCAGGATAAAATTACTAGCTTACTAAAAGACTTAAATCAGTGCTGCGATCTTTTCAGCAACTTCTGCTTGGTTGTAAGTCTGTTGCTCACCACCAGCCAAGTCTTTCAATACGACGGTATTATCCGCAACTTCATTTTCACCCAGAACCAATGCTACAACAGCACCGACTTTATCTGCGCGTTTAAACTGTTTCTTGAAGTTACCGCCACCAAAGTGATTCATCACACGTACGCCTGGTACTTCTTCACGAAGCTGCTCGGCAAGTTTCATCCCTGCCATCATGGTACCTTCGCCCGCAGTCACGACGTATACGTCCACGCTACGACGTACTTCAGTCAGCTCTAGCGTTTCCAGCATAAGTACTAGACGCTCAAGGCCCATTGCAAAGCCAACTGCAGGCGTTGCTTTACCACCGAGCTGCTCAACCAGACCGTCATAACGACCACCGCCACATACCGTGCCCTGTGCACCTAAGCTTTCAGTGATCCACTCAAATACAGTGCGGTTGTAGTAGTCCAGACCACGAACAAGACGTTCGTTAACAGTGTATTCGATGCCTGCAGCATCAAGAAGTTCACACAGACCTGCAAAATGTTGCTTAGATTCGTCATCTAAATGATCAGAAAGACGAGGAGCATCACCTAAAATAGCCTGCACATCAGGGTTCTTAGAGTCAAGAACACGCAGTGGGTTGGTGTGCATACGACGTTTACAATCATCATCCAGAACATCCATATGCTGTTCCAGAAAGGCAATCAGAGCTTCACGGTAGTTTGCACGCGCTTCTAGTGAACCAATTGAGTTCAGTTCAAGACGAACGTGTTTGTCGATACCAAGCTCACGCCAAAGACGCGCCGTCATCATAATAAGTTCAGCATCAACGTCAGGGCCGTTTAAGCCAAACACTTCCACACCACATTGGTGGAATTGACGGTAACGACCTTTTTGAGGACGCTCGTGACGGAACATTGGACCGATATACCAAACTCGTTGTTCCTGGTTGTACAGCAGACCGTTTTCGATACCAGCACGTACGCAACCAGCCGTCCCTTCTGGGCGCAGCGTCAGGCTGTCGCCATTACGGTCTTCAAACGTGTACATTTCTTTCTCAACCACGTCAGTCACTTCACCAATTGCGCGACTGAATAGATGAGTCATCTCAACGATTGGCATGCGCATTTCGTTATAACCGTACGCACTAATTACATTTTTCGCTGCGTTTTCTAGCTTTTGCCACAGTGGTGATTGAGTTGGGAGGCAGTCGTTCATGCCTCGAATTGCTTGAATTGTTTTTGCCACAATACTTACCGTAATTCTCGTTGAGATTAATCTTGTATTTTTACTTCGATGCGACTTTCGCTGTCCATCATAGACGCTTTCGCACGGATCTTAGCTTCGAGCTGATTCACAAGGTCATTGTTATCAAAGCGCTCTTTCTGGCGTTTGCCATCTTCATAAAAAGCACTCTTCTTGTTGCTACCCGCCAAGCCTAAATGGGAAACTTCTGCTTCACCCGGGCCATTGACGACACAGCCGATTATCGATACATCCATAGGAGTGATGATATCTTCTAAACGCTCTTCAAGTGCGTTAACGGTCCCGATAACATCAAATTCCTGACGCGAACAGCTCGGACACGCAATGAAGTTAATACCGCGTGAACGAATGCGTAGGGACTTCAGAATATCGAAACCAACTTTGATCTCTTCGACAGGATCCGCTGCAAGAGAGATACGCAAAGTATCGCCGATACCTTCAGCCAGAAGCATCCCCAGACCAACAGAAGACTTCACTGCACCTGCACGTGCACCACCGGCTTCGGTAATGCCTAAGTGCAATGGTTGGTCAATTTTCTTCGCTAAAAGACGGTATGAATCTACCGCAAGGAAAACATCGGATGCTTTCACGCTCACTTTGAATTGATCAAAGTTAAGGCGATCAAGATGATCCACATGACGCATTGCCGACTCAACCAAGGCTTCTGGTGTTGGCTCTCCGTACTTCATCTGCAGGTCTTTTTCTAAAGAACCGCCGTTGACACCAATACGGATTGGAATGTTTTTGTCTCGGGCACAGTCAACTACCGAGCGAATACGCTCCTCGTTGCCAATGTTACCTGGGTTGATACGCAGACAATCAACACCGTACTCAGCCACTTTAAGCGCAATACGATAATCAAAGTGAATATCGGCGACCAGCGGAACAGAGACTTGCTGTTTGATCAGTTTAAAGGCTTCAGCAGCATCCATCGTAGGTACGGAAACACGGACGATGTCTGCGCCTACTTTTTCTAGTGCTCGGATTTGTGCGACTGTCGCTTCTACGTCAGTCGTGCGAGTGTTGGTCATTGACTGTACAGCAATTGGCGCACCATCACCAATTGGCACATCACCCACATAAATACGCGTCGATTTACGACGAATAATAGGAGATTCGTGTTGCATAATTTTTTATAACGGTAAAGTGAATCTAGCGACTTTGCCTGAAGTATACCCAGAAAGGTCGACAGGTTCACTCGCAAATGTCATTGTAACCCCTTCCGGCGCGCCCAAGATCACTTTAAATGGTGCTTTTCCGGTAAGTTCTACATCCTGACCTGGTTTATGGGTGCCGCTCACCAACGTTTTGCCATTGGTATCTTTAACCTGAATCCAGCAATCCGCTTTAAATGTCATGGTAAGCAGGCTCATTCCTTCCGGCACGATGATAGCAGGCTCTTCAACAACCGAAGCCTCTTCAATAACTGAAACTGGTTCTTCGACTTCTGTGCTTGCTAGTTCTTCACTAATAGTGGCAAGAACCTCTGTTGATTCTGTAGTGCTTATTGTTGCGTCTGTGGCTACAGGTTGTTCTGTTGAAGCGACATCTGCTGGCTCGCTCGCGATTAACTCATCGGCACTCATTTGGTCGATGTCGGCTAACTCTTCTTCGCTCGGTGCTGGTGCTTCAACACTGGAATCTGTCACCACCTGAGTCAGGCTATTATCCTGTTGGTTTTGCCACCACCAGGCAGCGGAGATCCCGGTAATCACTATTGCGATAACCCAGGTCAGAAACATAATACGGCTGTTGTGCTTTTCATGCTTTGTTTTGCGAGAAAAGCTCTGCATTTCGATTTCTTGATCTTGCGGTTGTATATTGGCCGTTTGCTCTAATGCCGTTAATACCACTTTTTCATCAAGACCTACCACTTTGGCATATGAGCGCAAATAACCACGAGTAAACGTTGCGACTTGCTGTGATTCAAATCGATTATTTTCAATGTCTTCAATAACAGAAACGCGAAGTCTTAGGCGATCAGCAACATGCTTTTGTGTCATACCTAAAGATTCGCGTTTGTTTTTCAATAGTGTGCCCGCTTCGATAGAAAGCGGGACTTCATTGGTATTTTCGTGTTCTGTCATAATGATGGTTTTTAGTCTGTTTTAGTGGTTAACACTGATATTTATTTTCGTTGTTTTTCTTAAGACCCACTAAAAGATAGCTAGCCTGATCATGTTAACCAAAGTAATAATTTTCAGAAATTCTCTGAGCTTGGATATGAATACTCGCTTCGCAGAATTCAGCGAAACGTATGAGAGAAAAAGCCGAGATTTCCCACTGTTGTTGTAAGTGTTATACAACATGATAAGACAATGTATAACAAAGACAAAAACTCTTTCCACTCAAACTAACAGATTGCTCAAGCTTTTGTCCAAACTTTGACACTGTAATTGGAAATTATACGCAATTCCACTCAAAGCACAGGGTTATGTTACCAAGCGACGTCAGTCGCTCGCTTTAGCATCGTGATTTTTAGCAGCCAACATCGCTGAGAAACGCTATGCATCTCCAGCCATGACAGCCATTTGCTTATGGCGCCCTCTGTAAACAAAATAGCCAGAGCAAATGGCTCTGGCTATTTTAAAATTCACACAGCTTAGACGGCTTTGACTTCAATCGTATCCGCACCACGGGCTGCTTTTAAAGCCGCAGTACGTTTGGTACGGTCAATAACGTCACCAACAAGCTGACCACATGCCGCATCAATATCATCACCACGAGTCTTACGCACAGTCACCGTATGATCGTATTGCATCAGCGTCTTTTGGAAGCGATCAATACGAGAGTTGCTTGGCTTGTTATATGGTGAACCTGGGTACGGGTTAAACGGAATCAGGTTTATCTTACACGGCGTATCTTTCATCAGCTCGGCTAATTCACGCGCATGGTCCATGTCGTCATTCACGTGATCAAGCAAGACGTACTCTACCGTCACTTTGCCGCGGTTTGCATTAGACGAAGCAATATAGCGACGCACTGACGCCAAGAAGTCTTCAATATCCCAACGGTCGTTGATTGGCATGATTTCACTACGCAACTTATCGTTTGGCGCATGAAGAGAGATCGCTAATGCAACATCAATTTTACCCGTCATCTGATCAAGTCCCGATACAACACCAGATGTTGATACCGTCACTCGGCGCTTAGATAAGCCAAAACCTAAATCATCCAGCATGATTTCTAGCGCTGGAATCAGGTTTTTCATATTAAGAAGAGGCTCACCCATCCCCATCATTACCACGTTGGTAATTGGACGACGGCCAGTCTCTTTCTCAAGGCCGATTTCACGTGCAGCACGCCACACCTGACCAATGATTTCAGAAACTTTAAGGTTACGGTTAAAACCCTGTTGAGCTGTTGAACAGAATTTACATTCCAATGCACAACCCACCTGAGAAGAGACACATAATGTCGCGCGATCGTCTTCCGGGATGTATACCGTTTCTACGTCTTGATCACCCACCTTCATCGCCCATTTGATAGTGCCATCTGATGAGTGTTGTGCTTCCGCTACAGTAGGTGCTTTGATTTCACACTTGTGCTGCAGTTTTTCACGCAGTTTCTTGTTGATGTTCGTCATATTGTCGAAGTCATCAACACCGAAATGGTAGATCCACTTCATAACCTGATCAGCACGAAACGCTTTCTCGCCAAGTTCTTCCGCGAAAAATTGACGCATGCCTTTGCGATCAAAGTCGAGTAGATTAATTTTTTCAGTGGTCATGTTGCCTCTCAATGACTGAAACAAGAATAAGGGCGCGAATTGTACAGCCTTTATGCAGCTACAACAAGGGGTCTAAAACCCTGACTTTGCTAAGGCATTAAAATTATTCTGATTAAATTTTAAACAACACTGTCGCTAGGGCAAATCTGCGCTGACAAACAAAAAAGCCTCGGATTTTTCCAAGGCTTACTATCGTTACGAGCACAGGTTAATTTAAGATTAACGCGGGCAAATCTCTGATTCAGGGAAGAAGAACTCAATCTCACGGGCCGCTGACTCCGGGCTATCAGAGCCATGTACTGAGTTGTGGCGCATGCTTAGCGCATAGTCACAACGAAGTGTGCCTGCAGCCGCTTCTTCTGGGTTAGTTTTACCCATCAGTTCACGGTAACGTGCAATGGCATTTTCGCCCTCAAGGACCTGAACCATAATAGGGCCAGAAGTCATAAACTCTTTTAGAGGAGGGAAAAATTCTTTGCCTTCATGTTCAGCGTAAAAACCGCTCGCCTGCTCTTCAGTCAGGTGAACCATTTTAGCCGCCACGATACGCAGACCTGCTTTTTCAATGCGATTGTAAATTTCACCAATCAGATTTCGTTCCACAGCATCAGGCTTAACAATTGAAAACGTTCTTTCTAGAGCCATAAAGTTTCCTTTTTTGTACTTGTAATAATAGTTTTATATCAAAGTGACTGATTAATGCGGCATCAGCTAGCCAATACCGCACTTTGATTACTTGTCGGCTTGCTCGTTAAGAAAGCGAGCAAGAGTGCGAACACCCATACCAGTCGCACCTGCAGCCCATTTTTCAGACGCTGATTTGCGGTACGTGCCAGCGCAGTCAAAGTGTAACCAGCCTTTCTTGTAATCTTCAACGAAGTAAGACAAGAATGCCGCGGCTGTACTTGCGCCTGGAGAGTAGTCACCGGAGCTGATGTTTGATAGATCAGCAAAGTTTGATGGCAGCATGCCACGGTGGAAATCAGCCAGAGGAAGTGGCCATAAGCCTTCTTTTTCTTGGTTCGCCGCCGTCAGAGCTTGATGAGAAAGCTCATCATCAAAACTCAATAATGCGTGGTAATCGTTACCCAGTGCGTTTTTCGCCGCGCCAGTCAGTGTTGCGCAGTCAATAATAAGTTCAGGGTTCTGCTCACTGGCAAAGATTAAACCATCAGCCAACACCAAACGACCTTCGGCGTCAGTGTTCATGATCTCAACGGTTTTACCATTTTTGTATTTGATGATGTCGCCCAACTTAAGTGCACGACCTGACACCATGTTTTCCGCGCAGCAAAGGATCAGTTTCACACGCTTATTCAAACCACGCTGAATCGCTAAGCCTAAACCACCCGTAATGGTGCCTGAACCGCCCATGTCCGCTTTCATTGCACTCATAAATGCAGAAGGCTTCAGGCTGTAGCCGCCTGAATCAAACGTAATGCCTTTACCGACCAAACACGCGAATACCGGTGCATTCTCATCACCAGTCGGGTTGTAGTCCAATTGCAGCATGGCTGATGTACGCTCAGAACCACGACCAACGGCATAAATACCTTCCCAGCCTTCTGCTAGAAGATCTTTGTCTTTAACGATACGCGCAGTAACGGTGCCTTCTGGTGCAACAGATTTGATGAATTCCGCTGCCATGGTTGCAAGTTGACGAGGCGCAACCTCTTCTGCCGTTTTGTTGATGATATCGCGGGTGAAGTTGGTCGCGGTAATACGCGCCTGAAGTTCAGATTGATCTTCTTCGGATAGAGCACCCCACTCAAGAGAGCCGTGTTTTTTCGGGTTACGGTAGCCTTGATGGAAAGCCCAGACACTCTCTAGGTCCCAGTTATCACCAGAAAGTAGGATGGAATGAACTCCCTGGCCATCGAGCTGACGAGCTGCGCGCTGAATTGCACCAAGATCATGACCTTCACCCAAGTGTATGGTTGCTCCAGCCTCGGCAAACGAGAGCAGGGCCTTTTCGCCCCAATGTGGAGCGGCAGAATCTTGGCTTAAAAATACAGACATCTGTGTAGACATGGTTTCTCCTTGTCTTATAACGGCGTTGCCTACGCCGCTTGTTTTTTAGTAACTCACGGATGTTAGCATTATGTAGGGCAAAAATGTCAAAATGATAAAAAAACGGACCTAAGGGTCCGCTTTTTTTAGTAAAAATTGTTAACTCGGCTGTGTTTTACCGCCGAATTGAGCATTAGTCTGCTTCATCCATCCAGCACATAATAACGGCTTCGAGGATTTTTTCGTTGCAGTGGTTTGGGTCATCCTCAAACTCATCCAGCTCCATGATCCATTGATGAAGATCGGTAAAACGTACAGTTTGTGGATCGACATCTGGAAACTTGTCACAAAGCTCAATCGCGATATCGCGAGAATCTGTCCATTTCATGCTCATGTTCCTTTTTCTTTCCCTTGTCATTAAGGGATAGTTTTAGTGATCTTCTGACGCGTGGTTCAGCGTGTATTTCGGAATCTCAACAACCAGGTCTTCATCCGCTATTCTCGCCTGACAACCAAGACGAGACTCAGGCTCAAGACCCCATGCTTTATCTAGCATGTCATCTTCTAGCTCTTCGCTCTCTTCAAGAGAATCAAAACCTTCACGAATGATCACGTGGCAAGTGGTACAAGCACAGGATTTTTCACATGCGTGTTCAATACCGATACCATTCTTTAACGCTACGTCCAGAACAGTTTCACCAGTATCAGCTTCCAGCACGGCACCCTCTGGGCACAAATCTTCGTGTGGTAATACAATAATCTTAGGCATAACTACTTATCTCTTATATATCGTCTACTGATTGACCTGACAACGCAGCTCGAATCGATTTATCCATACGACGCGATGCAAAGTTTTGGCTCGCTTTATCGGTATCTTTAATGCCTTGCTCTATCGCATCAGCATCATCACCATTGCGTAGCTCGATCAATGCTTCAATGGCTTTTACTAGATCTTGTTTCTCTTGCTCTGATAGTAGTTCATCACCATCAGCTTGCATGGCAGCGATTAAGCCTTCAATAACACGGTCTGCCTCTACGCGCTGTTCGGCTAACGCACGTGCTTGCATGTCTTCTTTTGCATGATCCATCGAGTCACGCAACATGTTAGCCACTTCATCATCACTCAGACCGTATGAAGGCTTCACTTGAATTTCAGACTGCACTCCGGTGCTCTTTTCCATCGCGGTAACAGAAAGCAAGCCATCAGCGTCTACTTGATAAGTGACACGAATGTGCGCTGCACCTGCTGCCATTGGCGGAATACCTTTCAGGGAGAAACGAGCCAGAGAACGGCAATCATCCACCATTTCGCGCTCACCTTGCACGACATGCACGCTCATCGCCGTTTGACCATCTTTGAACGTGGTAAATTCTTGCGCACGAGCAACCGGAATCGTGGTGTTGCGAGGAATGATTTTTTCGACCAAACCACCCATGGTTTCGATGCCCAATGACAATGGAATCACGTCCAGCAGCAGCATTTCAGAATCAGGCTTGTTACCTGCCAAAATATCCGCTTGGATACCTGCGCCAATCGCAACGACTTCATCCGGGTTAATGCTTGTTAGCGGAGTGCGACCGAAGAATTCGCCAACCATTTCGCGTACTAATAAAGTGCGAGTTGAACCACCAACCATCACTACTTCAAGCACTTCTTCAGCGTCGACATCTGCGTCTTTTAATGCACGGCGGCAAGACATCAGTGTTTTCTTCACAAGAGGACGGATTAGCTCTTCAAACTGCTCACGCGTTACCGTGCCTTTCCAACCGAATACATCAACGTCTACGCTGTCTTGCTCGGAAAATGCAATTTTCGTTGCAGTTGCAATGTTTAATAGGGTGCGGTTTTTCTCTGCAGAAAGCGGGGCTTCAAGACCTGCTTGTTCCATCAGGAAGTCTGCAAATAAATGGTCAAAGTCATCACCACCTAGCGCTGAATCACCACCAGTTGCCAGTACTTCGAAGACACCTTTAGACAGACGCAAGATAGAGATATCAAAGGTACCACCACCTAAATCGTATACGGCGATCACGCCTTCCTGACCGGAGTCCAGACCATACGCGATTGCCGCTGCAGTTGGTTCGTTAAGAAGACGAAGAACGTGCAGACCAGCCAATTTAGCGGCATCTTTTGTACCAGCACGTTGCGCATCGTCAAAGTATGCTGGCACTGTGATTACGACGCCAGCCAGCTCACCACCTAATGATTCTTCAGCACGTTGACCCAGCACTTTTAGAATATCAGCAGAGACTTCAATCGGGTTTTTATCACCTTGAGCAGTTTGTAGAACCGGTAGACCGTTATCGCTCTCTTTAAACTGATAAGGTAACGATGGGTAACGAGATTGGATGTCGCTCAGTGAACGACCGATTAAACGTTTTACCGAGATAATGGTATTTTCAGGTTCGAACTCAGCTTTGTCTTTTGCATCATCACCCACGATGGTTGCTTCTGCTGAGTAGTTCACCACCGATGGCAGAATGCTACGACCCTGTTTATCTTGTAAAGTCGTGGTATCGCCACTACGCACGGTAGCAACTAATGAGTTGGTCGTGCCTAAGTCGATACCTGCCGCTAACTTATGCTCATGAGGTGCCGAGCTTTGGCCCGGTTCTGCGATTTGAAGTAGTGCCATTATAGATCCTTGTCACACTAACTAGCTGAGGAGTCGCTCTTCAGCCAGCTCAATTTCGTTCTTTAGTTTGGCTACGAATTTCAGTTTGCGAACTCGGTCTGCGGCTTCTGCCCAAAGACCGTCATTAAGCTCTTGCTCAACGCTTGCCAAATGCTGCTTATACATTTTGCTGACCTTAGAATCGAAGTCAAAAAGCGCCGATTCAGGATCAGAGCTGCCAGCAATGTCTTCCAGTTCCTCACGCAGTTCCATTTGCTCCATTAAGAACATAGGATCTTGCATGGTTTGTTGTTCACCACGAATTTCAATACCCTGTTCGGCCAAGATGTACTCCGCTCGGGAGATTGGATTTTTCAGGATTTGATACGCATCGTTAATTTGCGCGGCTTTTTGCACGGCCATCAAGCGATCACGCTCGGATGCCGTAGCAAAATTATCCGGGTGGAAACGTTTTTGTAGTTCTCGGAACTGAGAAGAAAGAAGGCTACCATCCAGCTTAAACTGACTTGGTAGCCCAAATAATTCAAAGTGATTCATTAAGTTCGGGTCCTAGTAAAGCCTTCCGGACTCGTTTGCCCAGAAGGACAATCAATTAGACGTTGAAGCTTTCACCACAACCACATTCACTTTTTGCGTTAGGGTTGTTGAACTCAAAACCTTCATTCAACCCTTCCTTCACGTAATCCAATTCGGTACCGTCTAGGTAGACTAAGCTTTTTTTGTCGATGATGATCTTCACCCCTGACAGGTCAAAGACTTCATCTTCTTCATCATTAAGCTCGTCAACAAACTCAAGCACGTACGCCATACCGGAACAACCAGTCGTCTTCACTCCAAGACGTAAACCGACACCTTTACCTCGGTTATCCAGGAATGCTTTTACGCGACTTGCCGCTGTTTCTGTCATTGTAATGGCCATACTGCACCTTAGTCTGTCTAAATTACGATTGGAATGGGAGCGTTAAAGGCTCCCATTATATTACGGAATAATTATTCTTGGTGTTTTTTCTTGTAGTCTGCAACCGCTGCTTTGATTGCATCTTCAGCAAGAATTGAGCAGTGAACTTTCACAGGTGGAAGTTCTAGCTCTTCAGCAATCTCAGAGTTTTTGATTGCAGCTGCTTCATCAACAGACTTACCTTTAACCCATTCAGTTACTAGTGAACTTGATGCGATTGCACTACCACAACCGTATGTTTTGAACTTCGCATCTTCAATGATACCTTCTGGTGTCACTTTGATTTGTAGTTTCATAACGTCACCACAAGCTGGAGCGCCAACCATGCCGCTACCTACTGATGAGTCGTCTTTGTCAAATGAACCAACGTTACGTGGGTTCTCGTAGTGATCAATTACTTTTTCGCTGTATGCCATGATAAATTACCTCGAATCCTCTATCTATCCCTGAGATTAATGGTGAGCCCATTCAACTGTGCTCAGATCAATCCCTTCTTTGTACATATCCCATAGAGGAGACATGTCGCGTAGCTTAGTCACTGCAACGCGGATCTGTTCAATTGCGTAATCAACTTCTTCTTCCGTCGTAAAACGACCGAATGAGAAACGAACCGAGCTGTGAGCCAATTCGTCATCCATGCCAAGAGCACGAAGAACGTAAGAAGGCTCTAGACTCGCAGAAGTACAAGCACTACCAGAAGATACCGCTAGATCTTTTAGCGACATCAGCAGTGATTCACCTTCTACGAAAGCAAAACTGATGTTTAGGTTTTGTGGTACGCGTTGCTCAAAATCACCGTTTACCGTTACCGCTTCAAGGTCTTTAACACCATCGTAAAGACGGTTGCGAAGCGCTAGGGCGTGGTCATAATCTTTCTGCATCTCTTCTTTTGCGATGCGGAAAGCTTCACCCATACCAACAATTTGGTGAGTCGCTAGTGTACCAGAGCGGAAACCGCGCTCGTGACCACCACCGTGCATTTGCGCTTCAAGGCGAATACGAGGCTTACGACGAACGTAAAGCGCACCAATACCTTTAGGGCCATAAATTTTGTGTGCCGACAGTGAAATCAAATCAACCTTCATTTCTTGAACGTCGATTGGCAACTTACCTGCTGATTGAGCGGCATCTACGTGGAACACGATTTTACGCTCACGACATAACTCACCAATAGCTGCGATGTCTTGAATAACGCCGATTTCGTTGTTCACGTGCATAATAGAAACCAGAACTGTGTCATCACGCATTGCAGCTTTCAGTTTTTCTAGATCGATCAGACCGTTTGTTTCTGGCTCTAGGTAAGTCACTTCAAACCCTTCGCGCTCTAGTTGGCGACATGGGTCAAGAACCGCTTTGTGTTCTGTTTTACAAGTGATTACATGCTTACCCTTTTTAGAGTAAAAGTGAGCCGCACCTTTAATTGCAAGGTTATCAGACTCAGTCGCACCTGATGTGAATACGATTTCGCGTGGATCTGCATTTAGAAGGTCAGCAATTTGCTCACGAGCAGTATCCACTGCTTCTTCTGCCTGCCAGCCGTAACGGTGCGAACGAGACGCTGGGTTGCCAAATGTGCCATCCATTGTCATGTACTGAACCATTTTTTCAGCAACACGTGGATCAACTGGACATGTAGCGGAATAATCAAGATAAATCGGCAGTTTCATTCTCTACTCCAATGTAAAATGCTGACCGCTATGAGCGGACGTTGATACCGATGGGCGCGGTAGTTGTATTTTTGTTGGAAAGCCCATTAGTCACCGCCAGATCAATGTCCTGACGATCAGAAATTTCTAGTACTTCATTGTCTTTCATCAGCTCACCGAGCGTGATGTTATTCAAGAAGTCGCTGATACGAGAGCTCAAGTCGCGCCAAAGAGTATGCGTTAAGCAACGAGTCCCGCCTTGGCAGTCTCCTTTACCCTGGCATTTTGTTGCATCGACTGACTCATCCACAGCAGCAATAACAGTACCAATGGCGATGTCGTTTGCGTCTGTACCTAGTCGGTAACCACCACCAGGACCACGAACACTGGCAACAAGGCCTGCTTTACGCAATTTAGAAAATAACTGCTCTAAGTAAGAGAGCGAAATCCCCTGACGTTCTGAAATGTCAGCAAGAGGCACAGGGTTCTGTTGCGAATGCAGTGCCACATCCAGCATGGCTGTCACCGCATATCTTCCTTTAGATGTAAGTTTCATACCACACCGTATCCACATGGTTTGTAATGATTATGATTTTTCCATACCTGAGTGTTTCAGTCAAGTATTTATCTGACTAATTTACTCAAGTATTTATCCTTACACTAAAAGCGGCTAATTTCCCCTTAGCGTTTTTTCTCTATCGAGGTCAAAATGCCTCGCAAAATATTGAGTTCTTGAGCCTCTGGTCGAGCACGATTGAACAAGCGGCGCAGTTTATTCATCACCTGTCCAGGCTGTTCTTTACTTATAAACTGGGTTTCCACGATCACCTTTTCAAGGTGTTCAAAGAACATTTCTAGTTCTTTGTGGCGAGGGTATTCCTCTTGCTCAGCAGGTGAAAACTGACTTTTTTCCAGATTCAGGTGCGCAACGCGAACTTCATAGCTCAGCGTCTGAACGGCCATGGCTAAGTTCAGAGAACTATATTCCGGATTCGCGGGAATGCAAACGTGATAGTGACACTTCTGTAACTCTTCGTTGGTTAAACCAGTTCTTTCACGTCCAAACACGAGAGCAACAGGGTGCTTTTGACCTTCAACGGCAAACTTCTCACCACACTCTCGCGGCTCCAGCATTGGCCACTCTAAAGTACGTGAACGTGCACTTGATCCAACCACCAGTCCGCAATCTTTAACGGCTTCATCCAGAGTACCAACGATTGCCGCATTTTGAGCAATATCACTGGCGCCAGCGGCCAGTGCTAACGCTTGTTCATCCACGTCACACTGCGGATCAACCAATACAAGTTGGCTTAACCCCATGACTTTCATTGCACGGGCTGCAGAGCCAATATTGCCTGAATGAGAGGTACCTACGAGTACGATTTTTACTTGATCCAACATCTGTGTTTGCTACCTAATTAAAAACCGCAGGATATTAACATAATTTTTTAACACACCCTAGGGTGAAGCTGTGCCCTATTCGCATTCTCGTTAATAGATGTCGTATACCAAACAGTAAAGGGGCTCGCCTTCCTGTTAATTAGAGTAAAAAATAACCACTTCCTTTTTCGTTTATCTTTGGTATACTCGCCGCCGCTTTTATATTCGTTCTTTAACATCCGTTGGGAAATTCGTATGCATCCAATGCTAAACATTGCTATTCGCGCTGCGCGAAAAGCAGGCAATCATATTGCTAAATCATTAGAAAACACAGATAAAGTTGAATCTACGCTTAAAGGCACTAATGACTTTGTCACTAACGTAGACAAAGAAGCAGAATACATCATCATCGATACTATCAAGCAGTCTTACCCAGAGCACTGTATCGTTGCTGAAGAACAAGGTCTTATCGAAGGTAAAGATAAAGACGTACAATGGATCATCGACCCACTGGATGGCACCACTAACTTTGTAAAAGGTTACCCACACTTCGCTGTTTCTATTGCAGTTCGTATCAAAGGCAAAACTGAAGTTGCTTGTGTTTACGATCCAATGCAAAACGAGCTATTCACTGCACAACGTGGTGCAGGTGCACAGCTAAACAGCGCGCGTATCCGTGTTGCTCAACTGAAAGACCTTCAAGGTACGGTTCTGGCAACAGGTTTCCCATTCAAGCAGAAACAACACGCTGAGTCTTACATCAAGATCGTTGGCTCTCTATTCACTGAATGTGCTGATTTCCGTCGTAGCGGTTCTGCTGCTCTTGACCTATGTTACGTGGCTGCGGGCCGTGTGGATGGTTTCTTCGAGCTAGGTCTAAAACCTTGGGATATGGCGGCGGGTGAGCTTATTGCTCGTGAAGCGGGTGCAATCCTGACTGACTTTGCTGGCGGAACTGAATACATGAAGTCTGGCAACATTGTTGCTTCTAGCGCTCGTGGCGTGAAATCTATCCTTAAGCACATTCGCGACAACGGTAACACCGCGATCCTTAAGTAATAGATTTACAAGTCATACTAGCCCGTCACGCTGATGACTTTTAAATCGCCCTGCTCTTTGAGCGGGGCTTTTTTATGTTGAAGGGTTGAAGGTGCTGTTTTATTGCCCCTTTTTTGTACTTCGTTGACCCATTAGAATGCAAAAAATCCTGCCGCAATGACAGGATTCAATATGGATTTAATAAGCCTCTTCGTGTTCTTTTTGATTCAAGAAGAACAACACCAAAAATAAGATCACAATAAATTTAAACGCCGCGGCCTGACCATTCCATGTCGACGACTGCCACATTAAAAACCACTCAGCGCCAACGGTCATGAAGCCCGTAAACCATAAAACAATACCCAGCGTTAAACCGTAATTTGCCAGTGCTTTAGACTTGTTAAATTCACGTTGTTCTGCCTTTCTCGCTTTCCATAACTTCCAAGCTCCATACGCACAAAGGACACCAGCTAAAGCCTCGCAAAAAATGATGATGGCGTATGAGATATGGTGTATCGCTGGTGTGTGTATAGCGCGGTGCATCAGTTGATTACCTTCAAAGGTGGTATCCATTGTTAACACATGCTGTACAAAGGCAAAATTTGAACCGTAGTCAGTAATATTATTAAAGGCGACTAATAGGGCAAATAGCGCTACTGCAGAAACTAAAACCGTTTTGATAATCCTAAGTTGTTGCATTTATACTCTCCTTGTATGTAGTTATGCACAAGGTTGTATGCAAAACACGATCCAATTCTTGACTATCTGGTCAGGCTAAAAACTCCTGCTTGATCAGGTACAAAAAAACCGCTGATTGCTCAGCGGTTTTTAAACTTCGATTCTCAATTTGCCTTATGGCATCTCGTCGAACTCTGCCCCTTCTTTTTCTACTTGAGGTGGCATCAAGTGCTCTTTCTGGATACCCAGTTTTAGCGCTAGTGCAGATGCTACGTAGATAGAAGAGTAAGTACCTACCGTAATACCAAGCAGCAATGCGGTTGCGAAACCGTGAATCATAGCACCACCCTGAGCAAACAGTGCGATAACTACGAACAACGTGGTACCCGATGTAATCAATGTACGGCTCAACGTTTGAGTAATTGAAGCGTCCATAATATCTGCGGGTTCACCTTTACGCATCTTACGGAAGTTCTCACGGATCCGGTCGAATACAACGATGGTATCGTTGAGCGAGTAACCAACAACCGTTAGCAATGCTGCTACGATAGTTAGGTCCACTTCAATTTGCATGAACGAGAACACACCCAACGTGATGATGATATCGTGCGCCAGTGCCATTACCGCACCCGCAGCCAATCGCCATTCAAATCGCATTGATACGTAGATAAGGATACAGATTAGCGATACAAGAATCGCCAAGCCACCAGCCTCGGTCAGTTCATCACCAACGTTTGGACCTACGAACTCGATACGGCGCATCTCTACGCTTTCGCCAGTGCCATCTTTAATCGCACCGATGATTTGGTTACCCAGCGTTTCACCAGATACATCATCACGAGGACGAAGACGAACCATCACATCACGCGCGCTACCAAAGTTCTGTACGGTTGCGTCACCAAAGCCTTTTTCATCAAGGGCAGTACGGATTTCTTCCAGGTTAGCAGGTCTTTCGAAACCAACCTCGATCAGCGTGCCACCAGTGAAGTCCAGACCCCAGTTCAGCCATTTGGTTGACAATGTGAAGATAGAAGCGGCAATCATAAAGATTGAGAATACAAATGCCACTTTCGACCAACGCATAAAGCCGATCGTCTTCTCTGCTTTTAGAATTTGAAACATATTAATTCCCAGCCTTAGATCGACAGTTTATCAACGCGCTTGCCACCATACATAAGGTTCACGATACAACGTGTACCAATGATAGCGGTGAACATTGAAGTTAAGATACCGATAGATAGTGTTACAGCGAAACCTTTCACCGCACCTGTACCAACAGCAAACAAGATGATTGCTGTGATAAGTGTCGTGATGTTCGCATCGGCAATGGTACTGAACGCGTTCGCGTAACCTTGGTGAATCGCTTGTTGCGGATTTCGACCATCGCGAATTTCTTCCCGAATACGCTCAAAGATCAGTACGTTTGCATCAACGGCCATACCCACCGTTAATACAATACCGGCAATACCAGGCAACGTCATGGTTGCCCCCGGAATCATCGACATCACACCAATAATCAGTACCAAGTTAGCCATCAGTGCAATGTTGGCAATCAGACCGAAACCACGGTAGTAAAGCAGAGTAAAGAGCATTACCGCTACCATACCCCAAATACATGCCTGAATACCCATATCGATGTTTTGCTGACCCATTGATGGACCAATGGTACGCTCTTCAACGATAGAGATAGGTGCAATAAGTGCACCCGCACGCAATAGTAGTGCTAGGTTGTGAGCTTCTGCAGCGGAGTCGATACCGGTAATACGGAAGTTACGACCAAGGGCAGACTGAATCGTCGCCTGGTTAATAACTTCTTCGTGCTTAGTCAGGATAACCTTGCCTTCTGGCGTTTTACGACCACTGTCTTTGTACTCAGCAAACACAGTAGCCATCAGCTTACCGATGTTCTTCTTCGAGAACGCAGACATCTTGTTACCACCTTCGCTGTCTAGCGAGATGTTAACTTGAGGGCGACCATATTCATCAACACTTGAGCTCGCATCCGTGATGCTTGAACCACCTAAGATAACGCGCTTTTTCAGTACCACAGGACGACCATCGCGATCTTGCTTGATCTCGCTACCTGCTGGCGCACGACCATTCGCAGCTGCCGATAGATCCGCTTTGTCATCGACTTCGCGGAACTCCAGTGTCGCCGTCGCGCCCAGAATTTCTTTCGCACGCGCGGTGTCCTGAACACCAGGAAGCTCAACCACGATGCGGCTTGCGCCTTGACGTTGAACAAGTGGTTCCGCAACACCGAGTTCGTTTACACGGTTACGTAGAATAGTAATGTTTTGTTCTACCGCGTAGTTACGAATCTCTTGTAGACGTTGCTCAGTGAAAGTAGCGACAAGTGCAAAACGACCATTAGAATCCGAATCGACAAAGTTCATGTCTGGGTGATTCTGTTCTAATGTACTTTTCGCTTCAGCCAGTTGCTCTTCATTACGAAGTAGTACTTCCACCGCTTCTTTGCCAGAAGGGCGGATAGCTCGATAGCGGATTTTGGCGTCACGAAGTTCGCTTCGGAAAGCTTCTTCTTGCTGACCAACCAGTTTTTCCATGGCTGCATCCATATCCACTTCCATCAAGAAGTGAACACCACCACGCAGGTCAAGACCTAACTTAAGCGGAGACGCGCCAATTGCTTCTAGCCAGTCAGGCGTTGAAGGGGCAAGGTTAAGTGCAACAATAGTGTCATTGCCAAGCGCTTCGTTGATCACATCACGAGCACTAATCTGAGTATCAGTGTCGGTAAAACGAACAAGAATTGATCCATTCTCTAAAGCAATGGATTTATGAGAAAGTTGCTCTTTATCAAGAGCATTAGTGACAGTATCCAGCGTTGACATATCTACAGAGGCGCCACGCGCCCCTGTAACTTGAATAGCCGGATCTTCACCGTAGATATTTGGAAGTGCGTATAGTGCGGCTGCGAAGATCGCAAAAAGCACCATTAAGTACTTCCATAATGGGTAACGGTTTAGCACAGCGAGGACCCTTTTGCTGTTTTATAGAGACTTAAGCGTACCTTTAGGCAGCACTGCAGTTACGAAGTCTTTTTTGATTACAACTTCATTGTTCGCATTAAGCTCGATAGAAATGAAATCATTGTCTTCAGCAATCTTAGTGATTTTACCTACTAGACCACCGCTGGTTAGAACTTCGTCACCTTTGCCCATTGAAGCCATTAGGTTCTTATGCTCTTTTACACGCTTGCTTTGTGGGCGGTAAATCATGAAGTAAAAGATCACTGCGAACATGCCAAGCATGATTAGCATTTCAAAACCGCCGCCTGCTGGTGCGCCTTCTGCTGCTGCGTGAGCCTGAGAAATAAACATTGAAACATCCTCATTATATTTTATTGATAATCCAACAAGTTGGGCTTTCGCTGTTGAGATTCAAGTCTGAAAGTGAGTAATAGAGATCACTCTCTCAAAAATAACGTGCGTTAGCCTACTTTATTAGCAAAAGCCTCTGGCGACATGCCAAAGGCTTTAATTCTTTTAAGCTTTGCTTAGTGGTGGCACTTCGCGGTCACGACGAGCGTAAAACTCTACTACGAATTCATCGAAACGATCTTCATCAATCGCTGTACGAATACTTTCCATCAAACGCTGGTAGTAGCGCAAGTTATGGATGGTATTCAAACGCGCGCCCAGAATTTCATTACAACGCTCTAAATGATGAAGGTACGACTTGCTGTAATTTTGACAAGTGTAACAGTCACAGTGCGGATCAAGCGGTGTTGTATCCGTTTTATGTTTCGCATTACGGATCTTGATCACACCACCAGTAACAAATAGGTGGCCATTACGTGCATTACGCGTTGGCATTACACAGTCAAACATGTCGATACCGCGGCGTACACCTTCTACCAAATCTTCTGGTTTGCCAACACCCATTAAGTAACGAGGTTTGTCTTCTGGCAACTGTGGGCAAGTATGCTCCAGAATACGGTGCATGTCTTCTTTTGGTTCACCGACTGCAAGACCACCCACAGCATAACCATCAAAACCGATTTCTGTTAAACCTTTTACCGACACGTCACGAAGATCTTCGTAAACCCCGCCCTGCACGATACCAAATAGGTTATTCGGGTTTTCCAGCTTATTAAAGTGATCAAGTGAACGTTGTGCCCAACGTAGCGACATTTCCATCGACTTTTTCGCTTCGTCGTGCGTCGCTGGGTATGGCGTACACTCATCAAAGATCATGACGATGTCAGAACCCAGGTCTTTCTGGATTTCCATCGACTTTTCTGCGTCCATGAAAATCTTGTCACCATTGACTGGATTGCGGAAATGTACACCTTCTTCAGTAATAGTGCGCATCTTGCCCAGGCTGAATACCTGGAAGCCACCCGAATCAGTAAGAATAGGCCCTTGCCAGTTCATGAAGTCATGCAGGTCACCATGCATTTTCATTACTTCCTGTCCTGGACGTAGCCATAGGTGGAATGTGTTACCTAGCAGGATTTCAGCGCCTGTACCTTTTACTTCTTCCGGTGTCATACCTTTCACAGTACCGTAAGTACCGACTGGCATAAACGCTGGAGTTTGCACTGTGCCACGTTCGAAGGTCAATTGACCACGACGTGCCGTGCCGTTTTTCTTCTTAAGATCGAATTTTAATTTCACGAAGCCTCCGGGTGTCAGAGAAACAGTCTGACGATATTTTCGGGGTTATCCCCACTTAAGGAGCGGTCGCTTTTCCTTGCGAGAGATAAAACAGGCGATCTGCTTTATTTCCTAGCGTACTGCTAGCACTCGTAAATCTATTTTTAACTAAACAGTTTTCTTTTTGATGAACATAGAATCGCCGTACGAGAAAAAACGATATTTGTTTTCTACGGCATGCTTATAAGCATTCATGGTGTTCTCGTAACCGGCAAACGCACTCACCAACATGATCAATGTTGATTCTGGCAAGTGGAAGTTGGTAATCAAACAATCGACTAACTGGTATTCATAACCTGGGTAGATGAAAATCTCGGTATCACCAAAGAATGGAACCAACTCCGTCCCTTTCTTCAGAGCATCTTGCGCTGCACTTTCAAGCGAGCGAACAGAAGTCGTGCCCACAGCAATGATGCGGCCACCACGAGCCTTAGTGGTCTTGATAGCTTCCACCACTTCTGGTGGTACTTCAACGTACTCCGCATGCATGTGGTGGTCATTGATGTTTTCTACTTTCACCGGCTGAAACGTGCCCGCGCCAACGTGCAGTGTTACATACGCAAACTCAGCCCCTTTCGCTTTGATTTGCTCTAGTAGAACATCATCAAAGTGAAGGCCAGCAGTCGGAGCCGCGACGGCACCCGGCTTTTGGTTGTATACCGTTTGGTAGCGCTCTTTGTCTGCGTCTTCATCCGGGCGATCGATGTACGGTGGAAGCGGCATGTGGCCGATTTCTTCCAGAATTTCCAGGACCGTCTTATCAGAGTTAAATTTCAGCTCAAACAGTGCGTCGTGACGAGCCACCATTTCAGCGGCATATTCATCGTTCTCGCCAACAATAATGGTTGTGCCTGGCTTTGGTGACTTTGAGCAGCGAACATGCGCTAAAATGCTCTTTTCATCCAACATACGCTCAACCAGTACTTCTAGCTTACCGCCGGACTCTTTACGGCCAAACATACGTGCAGGAATAACACGGGTATTATTGAAAACCACTAGGTCACCCGGTTGAACTTGAGCCAACACATCGGTAAATGTGCCATCAACAATCTCACCAGTATTACCGTCCATTTGCAGTAGTCGACTGGCTGTACGCTCCGGCTGAGGGTAGCGAGCAATAAGTTCATCTGGAAGGTCGAAATGGAAATCTGATACTTGCATGTTACTTGTCTTATATATTGGTCAAATCACGTCTAATACGACGATAAAATTGCGACGAGTTTTTCGCAGCAGACTAGTATATGGTTAGATGCTGCAATAGCAAGTGAATCCCCAGAATATAGCTGTAAAAGCTGTCATAAAGAGTGTAATAAACAGTTAAATTGGCAGGTTTGTAGACAATAAAAAGCAGCGACCTGCGCTGCTTTTCAAATTTAGGTTTGATTAACAAGCCTTAGATGTTTTGTGCTCTACGCCATGCTAGCAATCCCAACAGGGATAAGAGACCAAGGTTTAGACTGCCACCACCGTCGCTCGTGTCTCTGAAATTACAGTTGTTGGTTGCAATACCGTCGTAACACGCATCGGTATCACCGTCTTCGATGTCAGTAAGAAACTCAGGCGCAATAATGTAACTGCTTGGAGGGCCATCCATCGTAATGTATGACTGCACCCAGTCATAGTACTGACTGACTTTGGTATAGTAGATCGGAATGGTCAGCGAGCCACAGTCCGGTGTAATTATGGGCCCACCACTTACGATACCAATCTGTTTACCGGTCGCGATATCAATCAGCGGTCCGCCGCTATCTCCGTTACAGGCGGAATTACCATACTGGGTACTGTCGTCCTCTTCTAAAACATCATTAATGGTTGGTAGGGTACAAATTTTTGTGGTGCTTGTAGGCGAGTTAATGGCGACAGGAAACATACTGCCACTTTCCAGACGTTCATAACATTTATCAATCGGCAAAAAAGCAATAGTGGTAGTCTTTAATGTCGTTGATGTTTCATCCGAAGTTGGCTTTGTTACTCCCCAGCCAAATACTTGAACATTAGCTGAGCGTTGATTGGTCTGATAATTTTCATCCCAGTCAGCGGCAAGCCGAGCTTCAATATCGATCATTTCTTCTTTTGTTGCCAGATCAGCAGTACTGACATTAGTGACCGGACGATCGAGATAAAGTAATGCTATATCGCTATCCAGAGCGGTTTGAATTGGGGTAACGCTACCATCACTTTCTGGTTTTGCTTTAGCAAACGGAGTGTACTTGGGGTGCACGACAACATGAGAAACAGAGTAATAATTATCGATACTGGTGTCGTTTAGATTATGGACCTTCGCAGTAACTGCGAGTTCTCCTGGTTGAGTGACATAGTAGCTCGCTTCGATGGCTCCCTCCCCCATCACCACGCAGTGTGCGGCTGTCATTACCCACTGGTTGGTCAGCATTGTGCCACCGCAGTTGGGTAACTCTGCCATACTACTGATACGAATTGACACACGATCAGCCGGATTGGTTTCCTCTTGTCCCAGAATAATGGCATGCGCCGATTGCACAC
Source organism: Vibrio sp. EA2 (assembly GCF_033042495.1). NCBI lineage: Bacteria > Pseudomonadati > Pseudomonadota > Gammaproteobacteria > Vibrionales > Vibrionaceae > Vibrio > Vibrio sp. EA2. The sequence goes on from NZ_JAWLID010000007.1 coordinate 197,837, forward strand.
TAAGCACTGTGGCCACTATCGCAAATAGTTTTTTGTACATAGTCGTCTTCAATTTAGTAAGCCTGAGCTTATCTTCCTCGACAGACTAACTAGGTAACATCAGACAAGCATAAATGTGCGATTCAATTCATCGGATTACATTTTCAGCACATTCAATATCAGGTAGAAATGCAAACTCGATCGCACAGAAACTAACCAAACAAAAGTGACAAGATTATCGGTAATTCGTCCATTGCCTAGCCAAAATATGATGTTATTTCATCGCTGTATTTTATTGATAAAAAACGGGGTGGCTCTCAGATATACAGCAAAATATTCTCTATATTTAACTAAGGACAATGCTGCTGGAGGTTTCTATGTTCAAGGTTGAAGACATGATGACTCGCCACCCTCATACCCTGTCGAAAGCGCATACCTTGCGTGACGCAAAAGAGATGATGGAGGCGCTTGATATTCGACACATTCCGGTTGTTGATGCCGATAATCACTTACAAGGCTTGGTGACTCAGCGCGATATTCTTGCTGCTCAAGAGTCTAGCTTACACCCGGATGAAGCCGAACACTCGTTTACCCTCGATACCCCTATCGAAAATATGATGCACACCAACATCATGACGGCAGAACCGCGCGCCGGACTAAAAGAGAGTGCCATCTATATGCAAAAGCATAAAGTCGGCTGTCTGCCTGTGGTCAATAAAGGTCAATTAGTCGGTATTATCACAGACAGTGACTTTGTGACGATTGCTATTAACTTGCTTGAGCTACAAGAGGAAGTTGAACCAGAAGAGATCGAGCCAGACGAAGAAATACAATAACAAGCGTATGAGTTTTAGTTGGCCAGAACTGAGAATAGCGTCGTCAGGAAAATAAAAAAGAGCGGCAATAATGCCGCTCAATATGCCACTACTGGCGTCGTTGTGGGAAATCGAAAGTTTGCCTAACTAAGAAATTTGCCTAGCCAATTAGAATTGGTCTTCTTCTGTCGACCCCGTTAGTGCCGTAACTGATGAATTACCACCTTGAATCGTATTGGTCATTCTGTCGAAGTAACCTGTACCTACTTCTTGCTGGTGAGCTACGAACGTGTAGCCTTTTTCTGCAGCCTGGAACTCTGGGCGTTGTACTTTCTCAACGTAATGACGCATGCCTTCACCTTGCGCATAAGCGTGTGCCAGTTCAAACATGTTGAACCACATGTTGTGGATACCCGCTAGAGTAATGAACTGGTACTTGTAGCCCATGTCCGCAAGCTCTTGCTGGAATTTAGCAATAGTTTCTGCATCCAGGTTTTTCTCCCAGTTGAACGATGGAGAGCAGTTGTAAGCTAGCAGCTGATCTGGGTATTCAGCGTGAATCGCTTCTGCAAACTTACGTGCCTCTTCCAGACAAGGCGTTGCCGTTTCACACCAGATCAAATCTGCGTATGGTGCGTAAGCCAGGCCACGAGAGATTGCCTGGTCGATACCAGCACGTACACGGTAGAAACCTTCAGCTGTACGCTCGCCTTCGATAAAGTCTTTATCGTATGGGTCGCAATCAGATGTTAGAAGGTCAGCAGCGTTCGCATCAGTACGTGCGATAACAAGCGTTGTTGTACCCGCTACGTCTGCTGCCAGACGAGCTGCTACCAGTTTTTGTACCGCTTCTTGAGTCGGAACCAGTACTTTACCACCCATATGACCACACTTCTTAACTGAGGCTAGTTGGTCTTCAAAGTGAACGCCCGCAGCACCAGCATCAATCATAGACTTCATCAGCTCGTAAGCATTAAGTACACCACCAAAGCCCGCTTCTGCATCCGCGACGATAGGCAGGAAGTAATCGATACCACCTTCATCTTCTGGAGACTTACCACCTGCCCACTGGATTTGGTCAGCACGACGGAAAGAGTTGTTGATACGCTTAACAACAGAAGGTACAGAGTCTACTGGGTATAGCGATTGGTCTGGGTACATAGTAGATGCAGTGTTGTTATCTGCAGCAACCTGCCAGCCTGAAAGGTAAATCGCTTCGATACCAGCTTTTGCTTGTTGAACAGCTTGGCCGCCAGTCAGCGCACCCAGACAGTTCACGTAACCCTTTTTCGCGCTACCGTTGACCAGTGACCACAATTTGTCTGCACCACGCTGTGCAATTGTGTTTGCAGGAACCATTGAGCCACGAAGTTCAACGACTTCTTCAGCAGTGTAAGTACGTTTCACGTTTTTCCAGCGTGGATTCGTTGCCCAATCTTTTTCTAGAGCTTCAATTTGTTGGCGGCGAGTTAATGTCATTGGTCTATCCCTCTTTATAATTTGCACTTTTTGTATGTGCGTTGAGTTCCCGTTCTCAGGCAGTACATCCCTCTCTGCCTTCAAAGCTTTTCACGTTATTGGTTATGTATTTGTATTCTTAATCCAGATACTCGTAACCTGGAATGGTCAAGAAATTCGTTAGCTCATCACTGGTTGTCAGCTTCGCCATCAGTTGCGCGGCCTCCTCAAAGCGACCAGCCTGATAACGCTCTTCTCCGATTTCTTGTTTCACGACTTCTACTTCTTGTTTCAAGTAGGACTCAAACAGTTCTTTTGTCACTTTTTGGCCGTTATCCAGCGATTTACCATGTTGAATCCATTGCCAAATTGAAGCGCGAGAAATCTCTGCGGTAGCGGCATCTTCCATCAGTCCGTAGATTGGCACACAACCGTTGCCAGAAATCCAAGCCTCGATGTATTGCAGCGCAACGCGAATATTATGTCGCATACCCTGCTCTGTGCGCTCGCCTTCACATGGCTCAAGCAACTCTGCAGCTGTGATAGGAGCATCTTCAGAGCGGCTGACTTCCAGCTGATTCGAGCGCTCACCAAGAATGTTGCTGAATACTTCCATTGCTGTATCCGCCAGACCAGGATGGGCAACCCAGGTACCGTCATGGCCATTGTTCGCCTCTAAAGACTTATCGTTATGAATCTTGTCCAAAACCTTCTGGTTTTCTTCCTGGTCTTTTGCAGGAATGAAAGCGGCCATGCCTCCCATCGCAAACGCACCACGTTTATGACAAGTACGTACCAGTAATCGCGAATAAGCATTTAAGAATGGTTTATCCATGGTCACGACCTGACGGTCGGGTAATACACGGTCCGGGTGGTTCTTTAATGTTTTGATGTAGCTGAAAATATAGTCCCAGCGACCACAGTTCAGGCCCACGATATGCTCTTTCAGAGAGAACAGAATCTCATCCATTTCAAATACAGCAGGTAGCGTTTCGATAAGCACTGTCGCTTTGATCGTGCCAGTGTCGAGACCAAAGTATTCTTCTGTGAAATGGAACACTTCACTCCACCACTTCGCTTCGTGGTGAGATTGCAACTTAGGAATGTAGAAATAAGGGCCGCTGCCTTTTTGCATTAGCGCTTTGTAGTTGTTGTAGAAATACAGTGCAAAATCGAACAACGCACCTGGAATGATCTGACCGTGCCACGTAACGTGTTTTTCTTTTAAATGAAGGCCGCGTACACGGCAGATCAACACCGCTGGGTCGTCAGCCAGCTCATAATGTTTACCGTTGCCTGGGTTGGTGTAACTGATGGTGCCATTGACCGCATCGCGCAAGTTCACCTGACCATCAAGTACTGCGGTCCAGGCTGGAGACATTGAGTCTTCGAAGTCTGCCATGAACACTTTTACATTCGCATTCAGCGCGTTAATCACCATTTTGCGATCCGTTGGACCTGTAATTTCTACTCGGCGATCTTGCAGATCTTGTGGAATCCCTAAGATCTTCCAGCTTCCTTCGCGAATGTCTTGTGTTTCTGGCAAAAAGTCAGGTAGTTCACCCGCATCGATGCGAGCTTGTTTTTCTTCTCGAGCTTGCAGCAGTTGTTCTACACGTCCGGCATATTTTTCACAAAGCAGTGATAAGAAGGTTTGGGCCTCTGAAGGGAAAATTGCCTGATGTTCCGGAGCAAGTGCACCAGTCACCTCAAGCATGCCTTGGGTCTGCTTTGTTGGTTGTGTTTTTTGTTCTGTCTGAGCAAGCATAATCATTCATCCTTAACGTGCTTTATCAATCTTGGGCAGTCAGCGAAAAGCTACATTTGTAAGTTACGAACAACAAACTACATCCTGAATATTTGTGTTCATCTCTTGAGGCCGTGTCTAGAGATTGCGTAAAAAAGCGTGCGTTTGCAATCTAGACATAAGTCTTACCGGCCGTTAATTAAGCTATATCAACAAAGGGTTTAGAGGAACCCCTAAGATAAACAAAAGCTGAAATTCGAAGTTTTATTCGGCGCGAAACAAACGGTTGTTTTTTGATGCACTTTTGTAAGTTATTACGTAATAAAATTACATGATTTTTTTGACACAAAACTCATTTAAAACAGGTGTATGAATAGTTTACTAGGGTGACGATCCTTGTATTCACAAGGGAGAGAGCAGAGAATTCAAACAAAGGTTAAACACAATGCATAAGAAGATATGTAAAATTAACATTGTAAAATTTCACTATTTTATGAAATCTTCATCAAAGAAAAGCTGTAAAATTTTACAAGTTAAACTTTACGAACAGAATAAAATGCTAAAAAGCACACCATTTATAGTGTGCTTTTGGAAGGATATCAGGATAGTTTAAGCTAATACTAATAGCTATAGCAGTTCAGAAACGACATCTGCTAGCTGATTGAAGGTGTGAGTTCGAGAGGAGCTTGGACGCCAAACCAAACCAATATGACGATGTGCCTGCTTACCTGGTGGGTCTACCACGACCAAATTTTGGTTCTCGATCAGACCATGGTCGATGGCCATTTGTGGAATAAAGGTGGTTCCCAAACCATTCGCCACCATTTGCACTAGAGTGTGTAGACTGGTCGCAGAGAAAGGATTGATCTTCTCTTTATCGGTGAGTTTGCACGCCGACACCGCATGCTCGGTTAAGCAATGTTCTCTTTCAAGTAAGAACACTGATTCATCCGGTAGGTCAGCGTAGCGAATCGGCACTTTGATCGAATCGGCCTGATTGCGGCTAATGATCATACGAAACGGGTCAGAGCCGACAATGCGGCTTTCCATGCCATCGATTTCTACAGGTAAAGCTAAGATCAACACATCCAGCTCCCCTTGTCGCAGCGCGGCAAGCAAGTTCGTTGTGGTGTCTTCTCTTAATAACATGTTGAGTTGTGGGAAACGATAGTTCACTTCCTGAACCAGATCACTCAGCAAAAAAGGAGCAATAGTGGGGATACAGCCGACTTTTAGCTGCCCCTGCATCTCATCACCCTGACACATTCGCCCCAGCTCAACTAAGTCCTGCCCCTTCGCCAGTAGTTCACGACCTTGCTTCACGACCATTTCACCAGTTTGAGTGAACACTAACGGACTTTTTTTATCTTTCTTTTCATATAAAGGACAGCCAATCAAATCTTCTAGATTCTGAATGCCTTTGCTCAGGGTTGACTGACTGACAAAACAACGAACGGCTGCATCGCTAAAATGACGCGTTTCATGCAGTGTCACCAAATAATATAGCTGCTTTAAACTAGGCCACTTATTCATAATATTGTTATTACCTACCACTACTACAGTGATCGAGTTATGAGTTTTGTTATTATCGCTTTTTTCGATTGACTTAATCTATTTAATTCGCTTTTTTCAATACTACAATCTGTACTATAGTTTGTCTCGAATTAATACGGACCGAGATGACATAACTCTATGCGTCTTGGAACTAACCATACTTTTTAGGAGCAAAAAAATGGTACTAGTAGGTCGTCAAGCCCCTGATTTTACTGCGGCAGCTGTTCTAGGTAACGGTGAAATCGTTGATAACTTCAACTTTGCAGAATTCACTAAAGGTAAGAAAGCGGTTGTTTTCTTCTACCCACTAGATTTCACTTTCGTTTGCCCATCTGAGCTAATCGCATTCGACAACCGTCTAGCTGATTTCCAAGCTAAAGGCGTTGAAGTAATCGGCGTTTCTATCGATTCTCAGTTCTCTCACAACGCATGGCGTAACACTGCTATCGCTGATGGCGGTATCGGTCAAGTTAAGTACCCACTAGTTGCTGACGTTAAGCACGAAATCTGTAAAGCTTACGACGTTGAGCACCCAGAAGCAGGCGTTGCTTTCCGTGGTTCTTTCCTAATCGACGAAGAAGGCACTGTACGTCACCAAGTAGTTAACGACCTACCACTAGGCCGTAACATCGACGAAATGCTACGTATGGTTGACGCGCTTAACTTCCACCAAACGCACGGCGAAGTATGTCCTGCACAGTGGGAAGAAGGTAAAGCAGGTATGAAAGATACTCCAGCTGGCGTAGCTTCTTACCTATCTGAGAACGCAGCTGACCTAGCGTAATCAAATAGACCTCACCCAAGCTCAACGGGTGAATTGGTTGGATGTATATATAAAGCAAAAGCTATAGCGGAATAACCGCAAGCGCCAATCAGTCTAAGTAAAGTCTTATTAAAGCCCAGAGTATATTCTTTGGGCTTTCTTTTTTCTCTTTCAAAACACAAACGAGGTAATGCCCAAGCGCTAACTTTACCTCTATTTCACGAAACCTCTATACAGATTCTCACTCTTGTCCTTGTTACTATTTATTGAAAAGTTACATTTGGGACAACCACATGATTACTCAATTAGAAGTCTGCATCGACAACATTGAATCTCTTCACCATGCTATTTTGGGCGGTGCTACACGTATTGAGCTTTGCTCTTCTCTCGCTTTAGGTGGCCTGACCCCAAGCTACGGTTTTATGCAGCAAGCCGCCAAGCTTGCTACTATCCCTGTCTATACAATGATTCGACCTCGTCAGGGAGACTTCCTCTATAACCAACAAGAAATCGAAATGATGCGCTCTGACATCGAAGCCGCATACCAAGCGGGATTGGAAGGGGTGGTGCTCGGCGTACTGACTCAAGATGGTGATGTTCATATACCGTATGCGACAGCATTGTGTGAGTTTGCTCAGGCGCTCGGATTAGGTATCACTTTTCACCGTGCTTTTGACCAGTGCCGAAATGCAGAGCAAGCCTTAGAAGATGTCATAAGCTTAGGTTGTGAGCGTTTACTGACATCCGGCCTGGCACCATCAGCACCTATCGGCAGCGATGTGATCAAATCATTAGTAGAACAAGCGCATGGGCGTATTCATATTATGGCAGGAGCAGGCATTAACGCAGAGAACGTAAGAGCATTAGTCGAAAAGACGCAGGTCCAAGAAGTACACTTATCAGGTAAAAGCACTCGCCCAAGTGATATGAGTTTTATCGCCAATCAGAGTAAAATGGGCGCATCTGATATTGATGACTTTACGATCCCTGTGACCAGTGCAAAAGCCATTGCTAACCTAGTATCAGCTCTCAAATAAAAACTTCGAAAAACCACCAGCTAATATTGAGTGTTAACATCTTGAATATCAAGGATTGAGGAACTGGATATGTCTAAGCTGAAAAACAAGGAATACGAAAAAGAGCTCAGAAAGCTGCAAACAGAATTGGTTAAGCTCCAGGAGTGGGTCAAGCATAAAGGATTAAAAGTGGTTGTGCTGTTTGAAGGCCGCGACGCAGCAGGTAAAGGTGGCGTGATAAAGCGTATTACCGAAAAGCTTAATCCACGTGTATGTCGTGTTGCCGCCCTACCCGCACCAACCGAAAAAGAGAAGACCCAGTGGTATTTTCAACGTTATGTGGCGCACCTGCCTTCCGCTGGCGAAATCGTCTTATTTGATCGCAGTTGGTATAACCGGGCAGGTGTTGAGAAAGTCATGGGCTTTTGCACACCGGAAGAGTATGAGGAGTTCCTGCGTTCATGCCCAGAGTTCGAGCGTATGTTACAGCGTTCTGGCATCATCTTAATAAAATACTGGTTTTCAGTCTCAGATGAGGAGCAAGAGAAGCGATTCCTCGGACGCATTAACACACCAATAAAACGCTGGAAATTCAGCCCTATGGACTTGGAATCGCGTCACCGCTGGATCGAGTACTCGGAAGCGAAAGATAAGATGTTTGCCTATACCGACACCAAAACCTGCCCCTGGTGGGTCGTGCCATCCGACTCTAAAAAGAAAGCCCGTTTAAATTGCATCAGCCACCTTTTGAGTCAAATTGATTACAAGGCGCTTGAGTACCCGCCAATTGAATTACCAGAGCTTAACAAAAAAGGTTATGTCAGAGCTCCGCTCGACGATCAGACCTTTGTGCCGGAGAAGTATTAGCTGCCTATTCCCCCAATCAAAAAGACCAGCGTTATGCTGGTCTTTCTCGTTTAATACCACTTGGTTTACTTCAGAACGTCATCAATACTCTGATCACCAAGGTGTCGGACATCCTTACCTTTCACGAAGTAGATGATGTATTCACAGATATTCTGACAGCGGTCTCCCACTCGCTCGATGGCGCGCGCCGACCACATCACTTGCAGTATGTTGGGGATATTTTTCGGGTCTTCCATCATGTAGGTCATTAACTGACGAATGACCGCTTCATATTCAGCATCCAGTTTATCATCCTGCTTGTGTACTTCGGCTGCGGCTTCCACATCCATACGCGCAAACGCATCAAGGACCTGATGCAACATTTGAATCGCCTGACGACACAGCGGCTCTAACGATACCTGGAACTGGCGCTCTTTTGATGAAGGACTTTCGATGGCAACATAAGCAATACGTGTCGCAACATCACCAATGCGCTCTAAATCGGTGATCGTTTTAATGATCGCCATGATTAATCTCAGGTCTTTCGCTGTCGGCTGACGCTTAGCGATAATACGAGTGCACGCATCATCAATGGACACTTCCATTGCATTCACTTTGTGGTCATCACGCACAACCTTTCGTGCGAGCTCGATATCTTCTTTATTCAAGGCTTGAATAGCATACGACAGCTGCTGTTCAACCAACCCCCCCATGGTTAAAACATGAGTACGAATAGATTCTAGCTCTACGTTAAATTGTCCTGAAATATGACGTCCAAAGTGCATAATTTTCCTTCTGTTTAATCTTGTCGCCGGGTATTAACCGTAACGACCGGTAATGTAGTCTTCCGTCTGAGTCTTAATCGGCGACGTGAAGATCGAGTCTGCGTCTGAATACTCTATAAGCTTACCCATATGGATAAATGCCGTGTGGTCGCTGACCCTTGCTGCTTGCTGCATGTTGTGGGTAACAATAACCACAGTATATTGAGTTTTCAGCTCATTGATAAGCTCCTCAATAGTCAAAGTGGAGATTGGATCAAGTGCTGATGTCGGCTCATCAAGCAATAGCACCTCTGGTTCAATCGCAATGGCACGCGCGATAACCAAACGTTGCTGCTGACCACCTGACAAACCAAAGGCATTCTCATGTAATCGGTCTTTCACTTCATCCCACAGGGCTGCTGCGCGCAAAGAACGTTCAACCGCGTCATTAAGATCTCGGCCATTCTTTACCCCCTGCAGGCGCAGGCCGTACACCACATTTTCATAGATCGATTTAGGGAATGGATTTGGCCGCTGAAATACCATACCAACACGGCGTCTGAGCGTTGCAACATCAACACTGGGATGGTAGACATTTTTTCCATGCAGTCGTACTTCACCAGTGACTTTACAACCTTCAACTAAATCGTTCATGCGGTTGATACAGCGCAACAGAGTCGATTTTCCACAACCTGATGGACCGATAAATGCCGTTACCCGACCTTTCGGAATACGCATCGAGATATCATGTAATGCCTGAGCTTGCCCGTAGAAAAGATTAAGGTTCTCAATGGAGATAGCCGTTTGTTCATCCGTGAGGTTATGCACATCTAACGGTGGCTCGTAACCCAATGTATTATCAAAATTAAACATACTTAATCTTGTCCTAACGTTCTGTATTTTTCACGCAAATCATTACGAATACTGATTGCTGTTAAGTTTAGCCCGACAATCACGGTAATGAGCAGGAAAGAGGTCGCATATACCAGGGGGCGCGCTGCTTCAATATTAGAGGTCTGGAAGCCGACATCGTAAATATGAAAGCCCAAATGCATGAACTTCCGGTCTAGGTGCACGTATGGGAACTGGCCATCAACAGGTAAGCTTGAAGCCAGCTTAACGACCCCCACCAGCATGAGTGGTGCCACCTCACCAGCAGCACGAGCTATCGCCAGTATTAAGCCGGTAATAATGGCAGGGGTCGCCATGGGTAAAATCACACGCCAAAGCGTTTCAAACTGAGTTGCTCCCAGGGCTAAAGAGCCATGACGAACAGAATTGGGAATGCGAGTAAGCCCTTCTTCTGTGGTAACAATCACTACAGGCAACGTTAGCACAGCAAGGGTCAACGCGGACCACAGCAAGCCCGGTGTACCAAATGTCGGGGCTGGCAGTTTCTCGCTATAGAACAGGTTATCGATCGAGCCACCAATGGTATAGACGAAAAAGCCTAAACCAAAGACACCGTAAACAATCGACGGAACACCAGCCAGGTTAATTACCGCAATCCGTATCACGCGTGTCAGTGCGTTGTTTTTGGCGTACTCATGCAGATAAATCGCGGCAATAACCCCCAGCGGCATGACGATGATAGACATGATGATTACTAAGAATACCGTGCCAAAAATCGCCGGGAAGACGCCACCTTCGGAATTAGACTCGCGCGGATCATCCGATAAAAACTTCCAGACTTGCTTCCCCCAGTGCGCCACTTTACCTAGCAGAGACATTTGATTTGGGTACCAATAATCAAGAATGTCTTCGAGTGGAATCGCGACCTGCTCGCCAGTCATGTCTTCGACAATTAAAGCATAGTCAGATAGTTGTAGGCGAAGACCATCAAGCTGTAAATCCAGGCTTGCTAGCTGTTGTTCAATTTGCTCTTTTCTCTGCTGGTTATCCGCTAAAAACGCATCGGTAACGGTGTTGTTGAGCTCATGTTTACGCTTTTCCAGTCGTAACTGCTCCAACTTCCAGCCGAGATCCTGTAATTGATCGACCACCAGCGAATCAATCTCATGGCGTAATATCTCAGCATCGTCTATCTTGTCATCAAGTATCGTCCGAAGGTTCTTTTCATAGCGTTTGTCCCCATCTTCAAACGCGATCATTTTGCCAAAAAAGTACCCACCGCTGCTGCGTTCAATGACGGCTAAATCTTTAGGGGTGGTTGGCTCATCCAATTGCATTTGTAATACGGAGATAAAATCCGCAGGATAAAGCTCTCGGTTAGCAATTTTAATACTCAGGCGAGTCGCAAAATCTTCATCATCGCCGAGTTTATTTACCGCTTCTTGCGGTAAGTAGCTTTTGGGCACAAAGCTCCGCTCGTAAACCTGACCAATCAGCTTACTATTTTCCTGCAGTACTTCCCCCTGCACAGGCGTTAACGCTGCTACGTTCCATTGATACAAAGGTGCAGGCCAGAAAAAGGTTAATCCTTTCCAGCCTATAAGCAGAAGCAAACCTAAAACGGAGAGCAAGCTGATACTCACAGCTCCACCCGTTAGCCATATCCAAGGTGCGCCAGAACGAATCCAATTTAACACGCAACCACTCGCTCTTTGTTCAAACTATTATTACAACGCACGGTACTTATCTCTCAGTCTTTGGCGGACAAACTCAGCAAGGGCATTCACCGCAAAAGTAAATAAAAACAATATTAATGCCGCAAGGAACAGCAATCGAAAATGCGTACTGCCTACTTCTGACTCCGGTAACTCAACCGCAATCGTTGCTGATAAACTGCGCATTCCCTCTAAGATGTTCCAGTCCATAAGCGGCGTGTTACCCGTCGCCATTAGCACGATCATGGTCTCACCTACCGCACGTCCCAATCCCATCATAATGGCCGAGAAAATACCGGGACTCGCAGTCAGCAGCACAACGTAAATTAAGGTCTGCCATGGTGTTGCTCCCAAAGCTAAAGAGCCATCCGACAAGTGCTTCGGTACGGAGAAAATCGCATCCTCGGCAATGGTGAAAATCGTTGGTATAACGGCAAAGCCCATCGCCAACCCGACAACCAATGCGTTACGCTGGTCAAAGCCAACACCATGCTCTGTCAGGAATAAACGCATATCCCCTCCGAAAAAGCTCTGCTCGATAGCGGGCGATAACCAGACTCCCAATCCTATCAGCAACAGCAATAACGGCATCAATACCAGAGCATGCCAGCCATTTGGCAGTCTGTTTCTTAACGACTGTGGAAGGAGAGCCCAAAGTCCACCAATGATCATCGTACCCAGCGGTAATACAAACAGCATCACCACAACAGTAATCAAATGATCCTCGACAATTGGCGCAAACCAAAGCCCGGCAAGGAAACCGATGATCACGGTTGGTAAGGCTTCCATCAACTCTATCGAAGGTTTAACCACTCTTCGCATACGCGGGGACATAAAGTAAGCGGTATAAATTGCTCCCAATACCGCCAGTGGTACTGAGAACAACATGGCAAACATCGCAGCTTTAATCGTGCCAAACGCGATAGGCACTAAGCTGAACTTGGCTTCAAAGTCATCACTAGCCGACGTTGATTGCCAAACAAATTCCGCTTCAGGATAGCCTTCATACCAGACTTCCTGCCACAAAGACGAGAGCGACACTTCAGGGTACGGGTTGTCCACCTTGGCAACATTAAGCTTGTCCTCTTGCCAGCTAATTAAATAACGCTCATTACTCGACATCGCAGCTAGAGCCGGCGCTTGCTGATAAGCACGCTTAAATAGCACCAGCTTTTCACTGGTGGTGTAATGGCTTTGTACTGTGCCATTGGTATAGAAGCTGTAGAAACCTTTGCGATGGGAGTCTGGTAACAAGTATTTGAGCTCCGACGCCAGTTTAAAATTACGAATGTAAGTCAGAGTTCGCTTATCACCCTGAAGCGTATCGAACCATTGTGAAACCATGCCATCATTGTGGGTGACAAGCAGAGAGTAAGCACCAGAGAGTAAATCGATGTTTCGCACCGAATGCTTGCTATCGCCCTGTGTCAGGTCAATCACCTCACGTACCACAAAGGTGAACTTATCTTTCTTCAAAACGATCAGTTCGGACCCATCTCGCAGGTACAAGGTTTCTCCACCCGGGGTTAGCAGAATTTGATCGGGATAGTTGAAACCAGCAGAAAAGGTAAAATCTATCGTACTTGGCTCGTCGCCTAGCAAAGAAGATGAATACTGCCAACGAGCGTGAACCTGGCCATTTTGAGTCTGCCAGACAATGGTTGGAGCTTGCTCACTAGCACTGAAAGCAAATTGAACCACGGGATCAGACTCGTCGGTTAGAACCATATCCATACTGGTATGGAAAGTAACGATCTCTGGCGGACGCGCATCCTCTTTTAAAGTCGCATTAAACTCAGGTTTGAAAATATGCGCTTTGCCTTGCTCATCAACCAATCCGTACCATCCACGGCCCGGTGCTGATTGTGAAAAAGAAACAGGTTGAGTAACGAGTTGCTGAGAGTAAAGCGAAGTCGGCGCCGACTCATCCATCGACAGGAACTGAGCCTGGCCATCTTCGGTAAGCACAAAAGCCTGTTGGGCATAATCATCAACAGATATCGCTAATGGCTCGCCTAGCTGAACACTTCTGGAAGCATGGTTCGTCTCTATTTTCGCATCCGAAAACAGAGGAATGATCACCATAGCAAGATAGACAAAAATCAAAATCAGCGCAGCCAGAACGCCTACACCACCCATCGTCACTGCAAGCCTGACCAAACGATCTTTAATCAGTCGCTTCTTATCTTTTTCCTGCAATGAAAACTCGGCTTGTGCCATTTATCTCTCTACCTTTTTTTACTCAGTACCAGAATATGTCTTTTAGATGACAATTATATTACAGATCACATTAACCAACTGAAAAGAAAACAACTCTGGAAGCTAACAAGCACGATGAAATAAAACTGTAACAAAAATCTCATAATGTTCTCACTCAACTATATTTTCCTTGATGAATATGCAACTTTCACCTTTTGGCTAGGTAAGATAATGAGCACTGAAAAACTATATGTAGAAAAAGAGCTTAGTTGGTTGTCTTTTAATGAACGAGTATTGCAAGAAGCCGCAGATAAGACCGTTCCATTGATCGAGCGAATTCGATTTCTCGGGATCTTTTCCAACAATCTGGACGAGTTCTATAAAGTACGTTTTGCTGACGTAAAACGAAGAATCCTAATCAATCAAGAACGCGGAGTAAATGACAGCTCCAAACGCCTGTTGTCAAAGATGCAGGCGAAAGCGTTCAAGCTTAACGAAAAATTCGACGAACTTTACAGTGAATTAATACGAGAAATGGCTCGACGTCGCATTTTCTTGGTTAATGAACAGCAACTTGATGAAGTACAGCAGAAGTGGATAACCAAATACTTCCGTAACGAAGTGATGCCACATATTACGCCGCTACTGATGAAAGACGAAATCGACGTCCTTCAATTTCTCAAAGATGAATACGCTTATATCGCGGTCGAGTTACGCAAAGAACAAAACTCACAGTACGCGTTGATCGAAATTCCAACCGACCACTTGCCTCGCTTCGTGATGGTACCAGAACAAAAAGGCAAACGCCGTAAGACCATCATTTTACTTGATAACATTATTCGCTACTGCTTAGACGAGCTGTTTAAAGGCTTTTTCGACTATGACGAGTTAAATGGCTATGCCATGAAAATGACTCGGGATGCAGAGTACGATTTACGTAATGAAATCGAATACAGCTTGCTGGAACAGATGTCAGAGGGTGTGAATCAGCGTCTTACTGCAATGCCAGTACGCTTTGTCTATGAGCGCGAAATGCCACAGGATATGCTCGACTTTTTGTGCAGTAAGATGAAGATTTCGAGCTACGATAACCTTATTCCCGGCAGTCGCTACCAGAACTTCAAAGACTTTATCTCTTTCCCAAACGTTGGACGTGACTACCTAGAAAACAAACCTATGCCACCAATGAAGTGTGCTGACTTCGAAGGTTATCCCAACAGCTTCAAGGCGATTAAAGCCAAGGATATTCTGCTTTACTACCCGTATCATACTTTTGACCATATCACAGAGCTGGTTCGCCAGGCCTCGTTCGATCCGAAAGTCATCGGTATAAAAATCAATGTGTATCGAGTCGCCAAAGATTCACGCTTAATGAATTCATTGATTGATGCTGTTCACAACGGAAAGAACGTTACCGTGGTTGTTGAACTGCAAGCAAGGTTTGACGAAGAAGCGAATATCGAATGGTCTAAAGTACTGACAGAAGCGGGCGTACACGTTATTTTCGGTGCGCCAGGTCTGAAGATTCACTCTAAGTTGCTGCTCATTAGTCGTCGTGAAGATGACGACATTGTTCGCTATGCACACATCGGTACGGGTAACTTCCACGAGAAAACCGCACGAATTTATACCGACTTCGCTCTGCTTACCGCAGACCAAGATCTCACTACGGAAGTTCGCAATGTCTTCGGTTATATTGAGAATCCTTATCGCCCGGTTAAATTCAACCACCTGATGGTTTCTCCACGAAACTCGCGTTCACAAATTTATCGCCTTATTGATGGTGAAATCACCAACGCAAAAGCGGGTAAAAAAGCAAGCCTCACGATCAAAATTAACAACCTGGTCGACAAAGGCATCGTCACCAGACTTTACGCGGCAAGTAATGCGGGCGTAAAAGTGAACATGATCATTCGAGGCATGTGTTCTCTGGTTCCGGGTATCGAAGGAGCGAGTGAGAATATCCGTATCATCAGTATCGTGGACCGCTTTTTGGAGCACCCAAGGGTAATCATCGCTCACAATGATGGCGATCCGCAGGTATATATCTCCTCTGCTGACTGGATGACTCGTAACATCGATCACCGCATTGAGGTCACGACACCAATTCGTGATCCTCGCCTGAAGCAAAGAATTATTGATATAATCAATATCCACTTTACCGATACCGTAAAGGCGCGCTTGATAGATAAAGAGATGAGTAACAGCTACGTACCTCGCGGTAACCGCAAAAAAGTTCGTTCACAAGTTGCCATCTATGACTATCTTAAAAATATAGAAAAGCAAACCAGAAGACAAAGGCCAGATGTCTCAGATACTTGAACAAGATGAACGTTATATTGCCGCGATTGATCTCGGCTCTAACAGTTTCCACATGGTGGTGGCAAAAGTTGTCGGTAGTGACCTGCAATTAGTCAGCCGTCATAAACAAAGAGTTCGTATGGCTTCCGGCCTGGACAGTGAACTGAACTTAAGCCACGCCTCGATGGAGAGAGCGCTTGAATGCCTGGCAATGTTTGCCGAACGTCTGCAAGGCTTGGACGAGTCTAACGTGCGCATTGCCGCGACTCACACCCTAAGACGAGCAAAAAACGCGCACTTGTTTATTAACCGAGCCAAAGAAGTGTTGCCTTTCCCGATTGAAATTATCCCGGGAGAGGAAGAAGCACGCCTTATTTATTTAGGTGTTGCGCATACTCAGGTCGAGTCAAATTCTAAACTCGTTGTTGATATCGGCGGCGGCAGTACCGAGATGATCATCGGTCAGGGGTTTGAACCTGAGCTTCTTAACAGTAAACAAATGGGTTGCGTCAGCTTTACCGAACAGTTTTTCAAAAATGGCAAGCTGTCTGGAAAAAACTTTAGCAAAGCCATGCTGGCGGCAGAGCAAAAGCTGGAATCTATCGCGAGTAAGTATCGCAAAAAAGGCTGGGACATCGCGCTTGGTTCATCGGGTACCATAAAAGCGATTCAAGAAGTATTGATTGGGTTGGGCTATGAAGACGGCTTGATTACGTTAAAACGCCTTAATAAACTTATTGAGGCTTTATGCGAATTCTCCTCCATTGACGACATTGAACTCACCGGATTGACTGACGAGCGTAAGCCCGTTTTTGCAGCTGGTGTCGCGATTCTTACTGCCATTTTCCAGGCACTAAAAGTTGAACAGATGTTCTTTTCCGATGGTGCATTGAGAGAAGGGTTGCTGTATGAAATGGAAGAGCGCTTTGCCCGTTCTGACATTCGCATGCGTACCACTGAAAACTTAGCGCAGAAGCATCGCGTCGATCTTGAACATGCAGCACGTGTTAAAGGTCAGGCCAGAGAGATGTTAGAACACGTTCATTCCGAACTAGGTATTAAGAAAAAAAGCGATCTGTTTGACCTACTCGAATGGGCAGCACTGCTACACGAGGTTGGTCTAAGCATTAACTTGCGTAGTTTTCACCGCCACTCGTTTTATATTCTCTTGCACTCAACGCTGCCAGGTTTTAACCGTGAACAGCAACTAGTGTTAGCGACGCTGGCTCGCTTTCAGCGTAAAGCTTTAAAGCTCAATGAATTACCGGACTTTAATCTTTACAAACAAAGTGATGTACTTAGCCTGATTAAAATCCTGAGGATTTCGATTGTACTAAATGGGCAACGCAACGACGAGCCACTCCCCGACATCACTCTATCGATCAAAGACGATGTTTGGACGTTAACCTGTACGGATGAAGAGTGGCTGGAGAACAATAAGTTGCTTCATGCAGACTTACAGGAAGAGCAGCAGCGTTGGGAAAACGCGAAGTGGGTGCTCACCTTCTAAAACAAGGCAACACTCTAAATGAAGAAGTCGGCTAATTATAAGCCGACTTTTTTTAGCTCTTCTTCTGCGAAATCCGCCGTGATTGGCACGTACCCATCTTTTTCAACCAACGCCTGCCCTTGAGCAGAGAAGATAAACCGGATGAATTCTGCTTCGATAGGCGAGAGCGGAAAGTCTGGGTGCTTGTTTACGTAAACATAGAGATAGCGCGAAAGTGGGTACTTACCTGTCACAATATTATCTCGCGTTGGACGGATGTAGTCTGTGCCAGCTTTGGCGATAGGGATCAGGCGAACCCCCGCAACTCGGTAGCCAACCCCGGAGTAACCGACACCACTTATCGTTGACGCCACGGACTGTACTACCGAGGCCGAACCAGGCTGCTCATTTACACGGGTTTTAAAATCACCGCCGCACAAGGCATTGCTTTTAAAGTAGCCATAAGTCCCCGACACCGAGTTACGACCAAACAGTTGTACATTACGTTTAGCCCATTCGGCTTGCACCCCGAGCTGCTGCCAGTTAGTAATAAAGTTACTCTCACCACAACGCAAAGTGGCTGAGAATATCGCGTCCAGTTGCTTAAAGTTAAGCCCCGAAATCGGGTTATCCTGATGGACAAAGATACCGATAGCATCGATCGCAACACGCAATGCCGTTGGCTTGTAGCCGTGCCCTCTCTCAAAGGCTTCGACTTCCCTCAGGCGCATCGGGCGGCTCATAGGGCCAAACTGAGCGGTTTGTTCAGCCAGCGCTGGCGGTGCCGTTGACGATCCGGATGCTTGAACCTGAGCATTAATGTTTGGATAGATGGATTTAAATTCCTCCACCCATAACGTCGTCATGCCAGCTAATGTATCCGAGCCAACCGACAGCAAATTACCGACGATACCCGTTGTTTTCTGATAATTTGGCAAAGGTTTGTCTTTTGCAATAGACGTCCCGGAACTCGCTAATACAATCAGCGCCGCGAGTCCGGCAGATTTAATCACTCGAGACTCCATTACTTCGCCACCAAACGACCAGGAAGAACGAAAGAGAACTTACTCCCTACTCCGACTTCACTTTGTATTTCTAAATGAGAGTCATGGTGGCTAAGCGCATGTTTTACGATCGCTAAGCCAAGGCCACTACCACCGGTGTCACGAGATCGTGCCTTATCTACTCGATAAAAACGCTCCGTCAGTCGGTGTAAATGCTGAGGCTCTATTCCATCACCACTATCTTCAACTTCCAGACAGGCACCTTGTGCATTCTGATACCAACGCACGTTAATATTGGCGCCTGGCGGGGTATATTTCACGGCGTTATACACTAGGTTAGAAATTGCACTACGAAGCTGGTCATCGTCCCCGAACACGCGCAGGCTCTTGTCGACATCAAATTTCAGTTTATGGTGATCATCACCACTTAAGCTTGCCGCTTCTTTTTCCAGAACTTCGAGCATGGCTGGCACATTGACGACATCTTCCAACTCATGCATTGGCGCAGCTTCTATTTTAGATAACGTCAGCAATTGATTAACCAATGCATTCATACGGTTAAGCTGTTCGGTCATAACGCCGTGTGCTTTCGTCCACATTGGGCCGACGACCATATCTGGATCTTCCGTCATCTCCAGGTAGCCTTGCAGTACCGTCATAGGCGTTCGCAGTTCATGAGAAACATTGGCAAAAAAGTTGCGACGCATGCCTTCCAGTTGCTTTAACTGACTGACATCACGTACCACCATCAAGTGCTCACCTTCAGTGTAAGGTACGATACGCAGCTCTAGCATACGTTCCACATTCATCGGAGAACGCATTTCTAGCGGCTCAGAGAAATCTTGCTTATTGAGGTATTTAATGAAATCTGGTGTGCGAATCAGGTTTGAAATCGGTTGACCGGAATCTTCCGGCCAATGGAAGCCCAAAAGATGCTGAGCCAGTTTGTTACACCAGACAATATTGCCTTCTGCTCGGAATACCACCACGGCATCCGGTAGCGATTCCGCACCATTTCTAAATCGGCGGATTAAATTGGTCAGTTCTTTGCGTTTACGACGCTGACGCTGCTGTAAGCGATATAGTCCATTAAACAAAGACTCCCAGTTGCCGCTACCTGAAGGCGGCGTAAGACGCTTTTCGTCCCATAACCAAGAGGACAACCGAACTTGATTATGCAAATGCCACACAAGCTGTAATACCGTGGCTGCTAATAGCAACCACGGCATATAACCGAATATCCACCCTACTATCACCCAAGGGGTGTAAAAAAAAGCCAGCTCCCAGGCCAGCTTTTTCCACGTTAATCTTTCAACCACTCATTACTCCAAAAATGGGACCGATCAGCTGTTTAAGAACTTATGCCTTAGTCGAGAAACGGTAACCTGCGCCACGAACCGTTTGGATTAGCTTATCATGCCCTGCTGCTTCTAGCGCTTTACGCAGACGACGGATGTGTACGTCAACGGTACGGTCTTCAACATACACGTTGGTGCCCCACACATTGTTTAGCAGTTGTTCACGACTGTAAACACGCTCCTGATGCGTCATGAAGAAGTGCAACATTTTGAATTCTGTTGGTCCCATGTCGACAGGGCCGTCATGAGCGGTCACACGGTGCGATACAGGATCAAGCTTAAGGCCTTGTACATCAATTACGTCTTCCAGTGCAGTTGGCGTGACACGGCGAATGACGGCTTTTAAACGAGCAACCAGCTCCTTTGGTGAGAAAGGTTTAGTGATGTAATCATCCGCACCCACTTCTAATCCACGAACCTTGTCTTCTTCTTCACCACGAGCCGTTAGCATCACCACAGGGATATTGCGCGTTAGCTCTTCACGTTTCATGTGCTTGATAAAGTTAATACCGCTACCGCCTGGTAGCATCCAATCCAGTAAAACTAAATCAGGGAAGGGTTCAGCCAGTTTGGTTACTGCCGTGTCGTAATCTTCAGCCTCCACCGCTTGGTAACCTTTCTGTTCAAGGACGAAGCAGAGCATTTCACGAATTGGAGCTTCGTCTTCAACAACCAGAATCCTTCTAGACATACTTGAATAACCTTATGTTTGTTGAACTAATAAAATTAAGAGACAAAGCGCCCCTCTATGCATAAGCATTATCACTACCAATTATGACACTTTTGTGACCTTTGAAAACAAATTTTCATATAACTTTCTTTTGAGATTCATCCTGATATTTTTCATTTCTATTAGGACATCAGCAACAAAATTCCCTATGATTAGTCCCTTGTCATCAAGCCTAGAGAAGATTTATGTGGTTTAAAAACTGTCTGGTATACCGCGTTAACCGCGAGGTTAACTTCAATGCAGATCAACTGGAAACTCAACTTGCTGAGTTTCAATTCACCCCTTGTGGCAGCCAAGATAAGCAGAAATTTGGCTGGGTAAATGCAATGGGTAGACATGGCGACATGATGACTCACGTATCTGAAAACCGCATTTTGATATGCGCGAAGAAAGAAGAAAAGATGCTGCCAGCCTCCGTGATCAAAGACTCTCTGAATGAAAAAGTTGAAGCGATGGAAGCGCAAGAAGGTCGCCCGCTAAAGAAAAAAGAGAAAGACAACCTAAAAGATGACATCGTGATGGACTTGCTCCCTCGCGCGTTCAGCCGCAGCAGTCACACTCACGTATTAATCATGCCGAAAGAAGGTTTTATTCTTGTCGACGCGAGCAGCTATAAAAAAGCAGAAGATGTACTAGCACTGCTGCGTAAAACCATGGGCAGTTTGCCAGTCGTTCCAGCCATTCCAGAAGTGGCCATCGAGACAACATTGACAGAATGGGTAAAAACCGGTGATACGCCACAAGGCATCACAATGATGGACGAAGCTGAGTTGAAGTCCGTGTTGGAAGAAGGCGGTGTAATCCGCTGTAAGAAACAAGAACTGACCACGGACGAAATCCGCAATCACATTGCTGCGGACAAAGTGGTCACCAAACTGGCTCTTAACTGGCAAGACCGCATCGAGTTTATCATGACTGAAGATGCGGGCATCAAACGTCTGAAATTCTCCGACGAGATAAAAGATCAAAACGATGACATCCCACGTGAAGATCAAGCCGCTCGTTTCGATGCCGACTTTTCACTGATGTGCGGTGAATTCAGTGCGTTCCTACCAAATCTATACGACGCATTAGGTGGGCTACCAAACCCGAACACCTAAAATAACCCTACTTTTCACTCGCTACGCCCCTACTTTTTATGGGGCGTTTGTTCACCAAAAGCACAATTCCCCTAGTCACAGTTCACATTTTGACGTAAAATTTGCGCCCCACTTCCATAAGGTGGAATTGGCCTGACTTGTGATCAGATATTAAGAGAATTGAGCAATGACAACTGAGAAAGCATTCGTACCTGAGCTACTGTCTCCTGCGGGCAGCCTGAAAAACATGCGTTACGCATTCGCCTATGGCGCTGATGCGGTGTACGCAGGCCAGCCTCGCTACAGCCTTCGTGTACGTAACAATGAGTTTAACCACGAGAACCTAAAAATCGGTATCGATGAAGCGCATGCCCAAGGCAAAAAGCTTTACGTGGTATGTAACATTCAGCCGCACAACTCTAAGCTAAAAACTTTCATTCGCGACCTTAAACCGGTTGTAGAAATGGGTCCGGACGCACTGATCATGTCTGATCCAGGCCTAATCATGATGGTTCGTGAAGCTTTCCCAGAAATGCCAATTCACCTTTCCGTACAAGCCAACGCTGTAAACTGGGCAACCGTTAAGTTTTGGGCGGCAAACGGCGTTGAGCGCGTCATCGTCTCTCGTGAGCTTTCTCTTGAAGAGATCGAAGAAATTCGTGAGCACTGTCCTGAAACGGAACTGGAAGTTTTCGTTCACGGTGCACTTTGCATGGCTTACTCTGGTCGTTGTCTGCTTTCTGGTTACATCAACAAACGTGACCCTAACCAAGGTACATGTACTAACGCATGTCGTTGGGAATACAAAGTAGAAGAAGGCAAAGAAAACGACACTGGCGATATCGTTGAGAAATTTGACCCATCTGAAGCACAGCCTGTCGAAGTTCAAGATGAACGCCCTGAAACCACAATCGGGCGTGGCAAGCCAACAGATGAAGTGGTTCTACTTTCTGAAGCTCACCGTCCAGAAGAAAAAATGGCGGCTTACGAAGATGAGCACGGCACGTACATCATGAACTCTAAAGACCTTCGTGCAATCCAGCATGTTGAGCGTCTGACTAAGATGGGTGTGCACTCGCTTAAAATTGAAGGCCGTACTAAATCGTTCTACTACTGTGCTCGTACCGCTCAGGTTTACCGTAAAGCCATCGATGATGCTGTCGCAGGCAAACCATTCGATGAAAGCCTAATGAGTACGCTAGAGAGCCTGGCTCACCGTGGCTATACTGAAGGCTTCCTACGCCGTCATACACATGACACCTATCAAAACTACGACTATGGCTACTCAGTATCTGATGCGCAGCAGTTTGTTGGTGAATTCACAGGTAAACGTCGTGGTGACATGGCTGAAGTAGAAGTGAAGAACAAATTCCTGGTAGGTGACAGCCTTGAGCTAATGACACCAAAAGGCAACGTTGTTTTCACTCTGGAGGCGATGGAAAACCGTAAGTCACAGTCAATCGAAGATGCAAAAGGTAACGGCCACTTCGTATTTATTCCAGTACCAGAAGATATGAACTTAGAGTACGGCCTGTTAATGCGTAACCTAAACTCTGGTCAGGACACTCGTAACCCAACTGGTAAGTAATCATGGCATTACTCATTACCGATAAATGCATTAACTGTGACATGTGTGATCCAGAATGCCCTAACGGCGCGATCAGCATGGGCGACAGTATTTTCGAAATCGACCCAGATTTGTGCACTGAGTGTAAGGGTCATTATGATAAGCCGACCTGTCAGTCCGTTTGTCCTATTACGAAATGCATTATCACCGATCCGAATCATGTCGAAACAGAAGAGCAGTTGCTAGAAAAGTTCGTGATAATCCAAGGATTGGCGTAGTTAGATAAGGTTCAACTTTGTATGTAAAGTTGAACCTTTTTTTTAGCCCGATTTTTCGATGGGATAGATATTGCAGAATAACTCTTTCTCAAAATGATACTCTAGCCTATCTCGCCAGTTTTCCGCTTGAGATACTGGAACTAAATAGAAATTCTCCCGGCTGGTATCAGTAACGAAAGCCATCCCGTATTGCATCAGCTCGTAATGCACATCATTAACAAACCCCGGATCAAGACGCTGACGCCCTGTCAGATGATTCAAATCTTCTCGAGTCAAAAAGACTCCCTTGGTCTCACTGCTAAATCTGTGTCTTAACCACTCTGCAAACTCTTTTGCACAAATCATAGTCATGGTTTTATCCTTGATTAACTCTATTGGCAGGTAACACCACTAAACCTACCTCAATACAATTGCCCACGTTGCTATTTTTCTTTTTACCAAGCGACGGACATATTGAACAGAAATCAGAGTATCGCGACAAAAGAACTTAAAAAAACAGAGGCACTAACCTAAAAAACCGTAACCCTTTGTTTATTCGAGATTCCTATAACATGTCACCCAAACTAATTAGGTTAATTTTTATATTCGTATTATTCACTGTAGACAAAAGTATGATGTTTCTCCAGTTTCATAACGGAGATTCGACAAAGGCTATAAGAAGCTCAGCGTTTTTTAATTGGTACGAATAAGTGGCTGACATTGCGATGGAATCACTTTCGCTCGTTTTGGTTTTGCCACCACTTTTTTAGTCGAAGGGGTTACAGGCACTACCGCCTTCGGTTTCCAGCTCGCTAACTCATAGCCACAACCATCTCCGGCCGGAGGAGGCGCTTGATCAACACAATTTCGACTGGAATCCGGGCAAGATAATCTAACGTGAAAATGATAGTGGTGTCCCCACCAAGGGCGAACTTTACGTAACCAAGTACGATCTTTGCCTTCCTCTTGCGAACATAACTGCTCTTTAATGACTGGATGAACAAAGATGCGCGCGACCCCATCATTCTGAGCAGCATAGCGAATCAATTCAAAATGCCGGTCATCCCAGCGATGATCAAGTATTGAATAGCCTTTAAGGTCAACCACACTCATTGGCTTAGGCAGTTGTAATTCATTGTAGGAAAGCGGCTGGTCAGCTAAACGCAGCCAGATATCAATATCTAAACCAGTTTGATGGCTAGAGTGACCAGATGAGAAACGACCACCACGAGGCAATGACAGATCACCGATCAATAAATTTGTACTTAACTCTTTATTCGCTGTTAAGGCAAGATTTTCAATAAATGAGATAGTATTGGGATGCCCATAGTAGCGATTCGTTCTACTGCGCAGGACTTGATATCCAGTCCCCTCGAGAGGCAAAGGATAAGCGCCATCCAGACAGCCATTCGCATAACTACCAATGGAAGAAGAAGAATTCTGAGTGGGAGCCGAAACCTGCTCCCACGGAGTTGCAAAAATAGAAGCTGAGAAAAGCAAACTGGTGTGGAGAAAAATACTCAGCCTCATAATGTCACTCCTTAGTAGTGTTCAGCATTATCATAGTAGGCTTTAGGAGAGAGCGGAGTAAATATCACTGCAACATCTATATCTTCTCCAACGATACCACGAACTTTCTGAGTAATGGTTTTAGCGACTTTATCTTGAACCTTCTGCCCACGATCAAACCAAAGCACCTCCACAAAAGGGTATGCTGCGCTAACTTCTCCCTCACTAAAAAACGTCGTATAGATGTACTCAAAAGTAAAGTCCTCACGCGGACATTCCATCAGAGGTTGCAGTTCATCCGTGAGCGGTTTTGACAGAGCCTGAACCGTTTGAGGCTCTACAGCACGAAATCGAAAATGTGGCATAAACGTACTTTCCATTATTAGAATTAAGCCGCGATCATATCAAGAAGTCCGTTTTATATCACCCGGCGCGCACTATGGTCTAACTCAAGCTCCAGTCGAGCAAGGAATAGACTAAGTTTAGAACTAATTAGGAAAAGGCGAAATGAAACCACCATGGTATCGATAGTATGGCGAAGAACAACAAGAAGAAAGGTTGAGACTAAACCGCCCGGACACTGTCGGTAACACCTGGTTCAGCTAGGAGAGAAATAATGCTCTGACAATAGCTATATTCGACATCCCAGTAAGTGGCTCTGCAAACACCAAACTACAGACGTAAAAAAGCCCCGTTCTTTCGAACGAGGCTTCTTAATAATGGCAGGGGTGGAGATTCGATGGGACTTGCCCCCAAGCTCCCAACACGCACTGATCTTTTGGTATTAGCGGAATCCGCTGCTCTGCCAATTGGAGCGACTCTACAATCCCCAAATTACAGATGTAAAAAAGCCCCGTTCTTTCGAACGAGGCTTCTTAATAATGGCAGGGGTGGAGAGATTCGAACTCCCAACACGCGGATTTGGAATCCGCTGCTCTGCCAATTGGAGCTACACCCCTGCAGTTCGTTTTTAATGAGACGACTCTCAAATAAGTGGCGAAATGGCCGGGCTTGCGTTCAAGCGGGACTCATTCGACCGAAGGTCGAAACCTTCAAATAAGTGGCGGAGTGGACGGGACTCGAACCCGCGACCCCCGGCGTGACAGGCCGGTATTCTAACCAACTGAACTACCACTCCGCAGTGGTATCACTCGCTACTGCAAGTGTCCAAAATTTAAAGCCTGGCGATGT
>NZ_JAWLID010000008.1:0-207495 GCF_033042495.1 Vibrio sp. EA2
TGCGTGTAAACCTGGATGTTCTGAACTTTCATCAGAGCAGCCATGCGCATCGCGTTACGAGCGTATTCCATGAACATTAGGAATGTTGCGCCGTAAGGAACGAAACCGCCGTGTAACGCGATACCGTTCATGATCGCTGTCATACCGAACTCGCGAACACCGTAGTGGATGTAGTTACCTGAGAAGTCTTCTGCTTCTAGAGATTTAGAGCCAGACCACATAGTTAGGTTTGAAGGAGCAAGGTCAGCAGAGCCACCCATGAATTCAGGAAGCATTTGACCAAACGCTTCTAACGCATTTTGAGAGGCTTTACGTGACGCAATGTTGGCTGGGTTAGCTTGAAGATCGGCAATGATTTGGTTTGCTTTCTCTTCCCACTGTGCAGGTAGCTCACCGTTTACGCGGCGTTTAAATTCAGCTGCCAGCTCAGGGTACGCTGCTTCATAAGCTGCAAATTTCTCGTTCCACGCTGCTTCCTTAGCTGTGCCTGTCTCGATCGCTGACCATTCTGCGTAGATTTCCTGCGGTATTTCAAAAGGACCGTACTCCCAACCTAGTTCTTTACGTGTTGCTGTGATTTCTTCTGCACCTAGAGGTGCACCGTGACAGTCATGAGAGCCCGACTTGTTTGGAGAACCAAAACCGATGATTGTCTTAGTACAGATTAGCGTAGGGCGAGGGTCTGCTTTTGCCGCTTCAATAGCAGCGTTGATCGCTTCAGGATCGTGACCATCTACCGCTGGGATTACGTGCCAGCCGTACGCTTCAAAACGCTTAGGCGTATCGTCCGAGAACCAACCTTCAAGATGGCCATCGATAGAGATGCCGTTATCATCCCAGAATGCGATCAGTTTACCTAGACCTAGAGTACCCGCAAGAGAACATGCCTCGTGAGAGATACCTTCCATCAGACAGCCATCACCCATGAATGCATAAGTGAAGTGGTCTACGATCTCGTGGCCTTCTTTGTTGAACTGTGCAGCCAGTGCTTTTTCAGCCATTGCCATACCAACAGCGTTAGTAATGCCTTGGCCTAGAGGACCTGTTGTTGTCTCAATGCCCGGCGCGTAACCGTACTCTGGGTGGCCCGGAGTTTTTGAATGAAGCTGACGGAAGTTTTTCAGATCATCGATTGATAGCTCGTAACCCGTTAGGTGTAGTAGCGAGTAAATCAACATTGAACCATGACCATTTGAAAGTACAAAACGGTCGCGATCAGCCCATTCTGGGTTGGCTGGGTTGTGGTTTAGGTGAGAGCGCCAAAGAACTTCAGCGATGTCAGCCATACCCATAGGTGCACCTGGGTGACCAGAGTTAGCTTGTTGAACACCATCCATGCTTAGCGCACGGATTGCATTTGCTAATTGCTTACGATCCATAATAGTTACCGAATAGTTTAAATTCTAAGAAAGGAAAATTAAGAGGGGAACGCAAACGTTCCCCTCTTGTGATTCTGTGCGATTACAGTTTCGCTGCGATCATGTCTTCAAGTTTGCCTTGGTCAATTGCGAAGTTGCGGATGCCTTCCGCCAGCTTCTCTACCGCCATTGGGTCTTGGTTGTGATCCCATAGGAACTCAGAGTGAGTCATAGGCGCAGGACGCTCTTGCGTGCCTTTAGAGTCAACAAGTTTCTCAACCACTTCACCTTCAGCTGCTTCTAGCTCTGCAAGTAGAGCTGGAGCGATAGTCAGACGGTCACAGCCTGCTAGCTCTAGGATCTCACCGATGTTACGGAAGCTTGCGCCCATTACTACTGTTTCGTAGCCGTACGCTTTGTAGTAGTCGTAGATCTTAGTGACAGACAGTACGCCTGGATCTTCTGAAGCTTCGAAGTCACGACCTTCTTTCGCTTTGTACCAGTCCATGATACGACCAACGAATGGAGAGATCAGGAATACGCCAGCTTCAGCACATGCGCGTGCCTGAGCGAATGAGAATAGAAGCGTCAGGTTACAGTTGATGCCTTCTTTTTCTAGGATTTCTGCTGCGCGGATACCTTCCCACGTAGACGCTAGTTTGATAAGGATGCGGTCGTTAGAGATGCCAGCATCGTTATACATTTTAACTAGCTGACGCGCTTTTGCTACGCTGCCTTCCATATCGTAAGAAAGACGTGCGTCAACTTCTGTAGAGATACGGCCAGGGATAGTTTTTAGGATTTCTTTACCGATGCTTACTGCAAGCATGTCACAAGTATCTTGAACTTGTTGAGCTTTGTCGTCGCTCTGTGCTTTAGCGTACTCGATTGAAGCATCGATTAGAGGTGCGTACTCAGCAATTTGAGCGGCTTTCAGAATAAGAGAAGGGTTAGTTGTTGCGTCTTCTGGCTGGTATTTTTTGATTGCTTCGATTTCACCAGTGTCAGCGACTACAGTCGTCAGTTTACGAAGTTGCTCTAATTTGTTGCTCATTCCGATCATCCTATTTCATTGGGCTCATACTTTTCTTTCAGTATGAAAAGTGCAATTGCAAGCGCGTTAGCCAGCGGAAGTAGAAATCTGCTCTGCTCGCTAACTTTTAACTTTTCAGCGTTTGAACATTTGTCGTGAACATTTGCTCTAACGTTGAGTAAATGATGGCTCCATAATTATCTGAACTGTGCGAAAAGTCAATTGTTGATCTGGGGGGAAAGTGACATTCATCAATTATTTTTTCCATCCCTCTCTCAACGTTACATAAATAAACGTTTGCCTATATAGAATATGGCTTATAAGGGGATTAATAAGGTCTGTACTTAAGCTGAGAATTTGTTTTTGTGATGAGCAAATGTTGAAGTGAGGCATGGGTGTGACATATGCTACGCCTGTGAGCGCTTGTAATAGTGTTGAGTATTTGCTCGAGTAAAGAGCACAGATAAAATACAAATCAGGTTGAATATGAGTAAATCTATTAACGATGTATCTGATGAAAGTACCGATCTTCTGACTGAAATCTCGGTGGCCTACTACCAGGATGGAGCGACGCAAGAAGAGATCTCGAAAAAGTTTGCTGTCTCCCGCGCTAAAGTGGGAAGAATGCTAAAGCAGGCCAGAGATGAAGGTATTGTGGAGATCACAGTTAAATATCACCCGGTATTTAGCGCTAAGATTGAGCAAAGACTGATCGAACGTTTTGGCGTAAAGCGCGCCTTGGTCGCGTTAGACCAGCCAAGTGAGGAGCAGCAAAGGTTGCAAGTCGCGGGGTTGGTATCTAAGTACATGGCGAATACGCTACAAAATGGCACGGTGGTAACCGTGGGCCAAGGCCGTAACGTATCAGCAGTCGCGCACCATGTCGGCGTTATTCCACAAAAGGATGTGAAGTTTGTTTGTGGTATTGGCGGTATCCACCCACGTGGCGGCATGTTTAACGCCGACCATATTTGCCGTCAGTTTGCGAAAAGCTATGGCGGAACATCAGAGACCTTATACGCACCGGCTTACGCAGAAAACCGAGAGCAGAAACTCGCTTTTATGCAAAACGCAACCGTAAAGCAGACTTTGGATCTTGCACGTAAAGCTGATGTGGCTTTAGTCGGCATTGGTGACATGAGTGAGAACAGCTACATGGTCGACCTCGGTTGGTTTACCGCTGAAGAGGTAGTGCAGTCACGTATGATGCAAGGTGTGGTAGGTGACTTCGCAGGTTACGATTTTTTCGATATAAATGGCGCATCTGCAAAGACTGTCATGAGTGATCGAATCATTGGTCTTGGCATTGATGAGTTTCGTTCGGTTTCTGAAGTAATCGCTATTGCCGCCGAAAACAGTAAACCACTCGCTTTACTTGGGGCATTAAGAACCGGCGCAATTGATGTCATCGCGACCAGTGTAAGTAACGCGTTAACCGTACTCAACCTCGATGAGCAAATGCATGGTAAAGCAACATCAGAAGTTTAATGTGTAATTGATGCAATGGGGTTGCGGGTGTTGGTCAATCACTCGCAGCCTAGTAGCACGTCAAAACCAAGCAATCTTTAATCAAAACAGTCTGTTGTACTGTTGGTTTGTTATTCTTTTTTGATGATTTTGTATTCATTTGAGCTTTTTTGTTTGCTCCATTTTCAATCACTGTTTTAATGATATTTAAAACAGTAATAAAAGCATAATATATTGATTTTAAATGTAACAATGCTTATTGGTGAAACTTATGCCTTACTCTCTCTGGTGGAATAAAATCGGTTGAGGGCTGCATTTTTTAAGATTGCAAATTGAAGCAAAGTATATAAATATTAGCTCGCACTCGCAGTTCTCCAGGGTAGGGAGGAAGAACAATTCTCATTGTTTTGTTGCGAATTCAGTCAGGTTTTTAGTCGTGTTCTCCCACGGTTTCTGGCTGATATAGATTACAGGGAAAAGTTTCAATCCGTGTCTGAGTAGCACACAAATAGCGCACAAAGCTCTCATTTCATCTCATTCTCGTTTGCTATTTCTCCCTGAGCACACCATAACTTTATGAAGTATATCCAAATGACTTCAAATTACAGAGTTCGGAACACAGTTGCGTCCGTGTCTGAGCATCGAAGGTTATTTGGCTATAACAACCAATCTAAAAGAACAAGGAGCATTTATGTACCAAGCACTAAGGAATGGGTTAGTGGCACTTGCTGTCGTATTTTCGGCTTCAACCATGGCAGAAAATTACACTATTGGTACCGGCAGTCAGAGTGGTACTTATTACCCGCTAGGTGGCATGTTGGCGAAGATCTGGAGTGAGAATCTATCTGATTTCAATATGCGCGCTGAAGTCACAGCGGCCTCCGTTGAAAACACGATTAAAGTGTCTACAAACAAACAGTTGGCAGGCATTGCTCAGGGTAACGTTGTTCTTCAAGCTTATGAAGGTACGAAACCATTCCCTCGTAAAATGGACGTTGCGGTTCTGTTTGCGCTTTATCCAAATGCAGTGCAGTTCATTGTGCCTGCTAACTCTGACATCAAATCTGTTGCTGATCTCAAAGGCAAGCGCGTTTCTCTTGGTGCTCCTGGCTCAGGCACTCGTGTAAGTGCGATCAATATCCTTAACACATTGGGTGTGACAGAAGACGACATCAAAGCTCAGTCTTTGAACTACACTGCAACCACCAGTGCTATCGCGAACAACCAGATTGATGCAGGTGTTATCGTTGGTAGTGTCGGTGTAGGTGCAATCACAGAACTGGCTCTGACTCGTGACATTCGCGTACTAAGTTTCAGCGATGAAGAGCTGAAGAAAATTGCGGCAGATTACCCTTCTTATCTAGAGCTTGATGTACCTGCTGATGCCTACAACAAAGTGCCAGCATTCAAGGTGCCAGCGGTTTGGAACGTTTTGGTTGTGAATAAAAACATGAGCGAAGATATGGCTTATGAGATGACAAAAACGACCTTTGAACATATCGACGAGATTCGTCAGGTACTGGGCGTAACTAAGTTCACGACTATCGAAAACATGACCAAACTGGATGGTGTTCCTCTACACCCAGGTTCTGAGAAATACTTTCAGGAACAAACCAAGTAATTCGTATTAAAGAAGTAAAATCAATCCATGGCGGCACTTGTCAGTTTTCAATTTGATCTGATGAACAATTGCTTAAGTGGATTGAGATAAAGTTACATGGAGTAAGTGATGAGTCAGATTCATCCGAGTAACCAGAAAATTACCGACGTGATACTCTCGATAGCCGCCGTTGCGGCTATCGCTTTATCTGTCTTTCAAGTTTGGCAGGGTATTGTTGCCAGCCTATCGGCGCCAGTATTTCGCCCAGTTCACGTTAGTTGGGTCTTAGCGATTGCTTTCTTGGTTTACCCAACCTTCAAGTCCCGACATTCTGTACCCGTTTACCTGACAGGAAGAGTGATTGATTTTGTTCTCGTTGCGCTAACGTGTTGGGCTTCAACCACCATTGCTCTGTTCGACTACGACGACATTAGCTTTCTGCTTGATGGGCTAGGAACGACTGAACAACTGGCTGGCGTCGTCTTGATTGTCATGTTATTAGAAGCGACAAGGCGTACAGTCGGGCTCGTGATGGTAGCGATCGCTGCGCTATTCTTAGCCTACGCCATGTTTGGTGATGTATTACCGGATAACGTGGCGAGTAAAGGGTTCTCTGTAGAAGAGATTGTTCGCTTCCACATCTATTCGACCAATGGTGTCTATGGTGCGCCACTTGCCATTGCTGCTGGTGTGGTCTTTATGTTCGTTCTGTTTGGCGCTTTTTTGCAGGTCACGGGGGCAGGCCAGTTCTTTATTGATATGGCATTTGCGTTGGCTGGCAAATACCGAGGTGGTCCAGCTAAAGCGAGTGTGGTCGCCTCTGCAGCGCTTGGCTCCATTTCTGGGTCGGCGATTGCAAACACCGTAACGACGGGCGCATTAACCATACCAATGATGAAAAAGCTCGGCTATAAGCCTGAGCAAGCTGCAGGGATCGAGGCGGCAGCATCGACGGGGGGGCAGATCATGCCGCCAGTTATGGGGGCGGGCGCGTTCGTCATGGCGCAGTTTACCGGTATCCCATACAGCGACATTTTATTGGTCTCGATTGCACCGGCGATTTTGTATTTTGCCTGTACCTTGCTTTATGTACACCTGATGGCCTGTAAGCTGGGCCTCCAGGGGATGTCTGTGACCGAGCAGATTTCTAAGGTGTTGAAAGATGGCTGGCACTATTTGCTGCCGCTTATCCTCATCACCGCATTGCTGATGATGAGTTACTCTCCAGTGCTCGTCGGCGTTATCGGGTGTGTGGCAATCCTACTTGCGGCTATGACGCGTAAGCATAGCCGTATTACAGTAAAACTGTTTATCGAAGGCTTGAGAGAAGGTGCGTTTCTCGCCATCCCAATTTCTGTCGCCTGTGCAACTGCCGGTATTGTAGTAGGTGTTGTTGGTCAGACGGGGATTGGTCTTCAGTTTACTCAGTTCCTGATTGCTATGTCGGGAGGCTACTTGTGGTCGGTATTAGCACTTATAGCGGTTGCTGCGGTAGTGTTAGGTATGGGGTTACCTGTAACGGCGGCCTACATTGTTTTATCAATCATGGCTGTGCCAGCACTGATGGACTTTGGGCTCGGCGTTCTGACGGCGCATATGATTGTGTTCTGGCTATCACAGACTTCAAACGTGACGCCACCAATTGCACTAGCTGCATTTGCCGGGGCAGGGATTGCGAATGCGTCACCAATGCGTTCTGCGGTTCAGGCATTTAAGCTCGCTCAGGGTTTCTTCCTCATTCCGGCAATGATGGCCTTTTCTGGTCTAATCTGGATTGATGGTGAACCGATGCACTTCGTTATTGGTGTGATTTCGACAATCAGCCTGTTTGTCGCTTTCGCAGGTGGTATCGAAGGACGCCTGTTCGCGCCATTACAACAGTGGCAACGTGCTGTTTTACTGGTGATGGCGTTAGGTGTGCTGTTTATGTCGGACATCTATCGACTGGTGGCACTGGCCGTGATCGTCATCATTTGTCTGATTAACTATCGTCAGCCGGATGAGCCAGCTTCTCAGGCATCATGATCCGTCAGTGATGATAAACCCACAGGGTAAAACAGACTAAAAACGTCTTTAATTGAGTTATGTCGCTCGCTTAGCAGCGAGCGACAAGTTCAAACCACCCGGTCATTCTGAACGGCGAGGTACGAGCGAGATTCAGAATCTACTCCCCTAGCGCTTTGTTACCAGGGCAATTCATAAAACTTCTCAACACTCTGATGTTAGATTCCTAGTCTCGCTATGGCTCGCTGGAATGACGGCAGTGATTAAAACTTACCTTTTAAACCTAAATTTCAACTGGTAAGTGAAGGCTCGAGCCCCATTCTGTCCAAGAACCGTCATACACAGACACATTGCGTATGCCCAGTTGATGCGCTGCTAATAACAAAATGCAGGCAGTGACGCCTGAACCACAACTGAAAACGAGACGCTTATCGTCTTGTAGGGCCAGTTCACTGAACACTTGCTCCAACTCAGAAACGGGCTTGATGCGACCATCGGTCATCAGCTCCTGAAATGGCAAGCAGATCGAGGCTGGAATGCGTCCGCTGCGAAGGCCTGCGCGTGGTTCTGGCACTTCACCCAAAAAGCGGGCTCGTGAACGAGCATCAATGATATTGGCGCTTTGGTTGTTTGAGTGTTCAAGTACGGTTTGCGCGTCTAAAAATGCGTCTTCTAATAAAGCCCCGACAAATGTACCTTGTTCAGTCGGTGCAGAGAGTGAATCTGCGACGGGTAAGCCTGACGCGATCCACGCAGGTAACCCACCATTGAGCACTTTTACGTTATCGTGTCCCATCGCTTTGAACATCCACCATGCTCGGGGTGAAGCGAGCGTACCAGAGTTGTCGTAGACGACAATAAGGTCGTCTTTGTGCAGACCAAGTTGTTGTGCACTGGCATTAAAACCCTCTTCAGTTGGCATCATATGTGGCAACGTGGAGCCTGGCAGACAAAAGTCATTGTCATAGTCGAATCTCAGTGACCCAGGAATCCACTTATCGGTGATTTTCTTTCCTTCTGAAGGGATTTGGAAACTAATACTCGCATCCAAAACTTTCACATTGGGTTGACCTAATAGGGCACTGAGTTCTGTTGTGTCAATCAATGTCTGCATGGTTAAATCCTTATTATAAATACCAAATGGCTTTGAGATACTCTATTCGCAGCTTACAAAAGAGAATGACTGCTCGATGGTTGTTTCTGTGGCTCGGCTTAATGTCACGGTTGAACCAACTGGGCAGGAGGCCGAAGCTGGAACCGAAACGCGTTGCTGGCCAGTCTCTGGTGAATTGATGGTCAGATAACGACGCTGACCGTCTAACGACTTTGTTAACGTGTTACTGATTACTTTTGCAGTTACGGTTTTCTCTGTCTTTGAGGCGTTTAACCATAGGACAAGCAGCAGCGCGACTAAGCTGACTAAAACCAGGATGTAGTGCTTTGGATTGTCCAAGGTTGGTTCCGCGCATTAAACGTGAATCGTATGACTGTTTTACAATAAAAGAATTGTCTGTTCAAAGCGGGATGTCGCTTTTGCGCTAAAATGGATTCCACCACAAAGTAAAAAGCTCAACGGAGTGTTGAGCTTTTACGTGTCGTTAGGTTAATTGCATACCGGGCAAGATGGCATTTTCATTAAATTCATCTCTCGCCAGGACATGCTTAGGGCGTCAAGTATGAGTATCTTGCCTTTTATTGGCCGACCATAATTCGCGATCACTTTGATTGCTTCCATCGCTTGCACTGCGCCGACAATACCAACCACTGGTGCCATAACACCTGCCTCTACACAGCTCAACGCATCACTGCCAAACAGAGCACTTAAGCACTGGTAACACGGTTGGGCTGGGTCGTCGTAGGTGAATACACTTACCTGACCTTCCATACGTATTGCTGCGCCGGAGACTAAAGGCGTTTTGGTCGCGAAGCAAAGGCGGTTGAGCTGATTACGTGTATCGACGTTATCTGATGCATCCACTACAAGGGTGTGCTGCTCAATCAACGCTAGCATTTCAGCGTCATCAAGACGTTTATCAATGGTCCCAAGTTCTATGTGAGGATTAAGCTCTCGTAATGCGTCGCAGGCAGAATCTACTTTCTTACGGCCGATATCCGCATCATGATGCAGCACCTGACGCTGCAGGTTAGAAAGCTCAACAATGTCATCATCAACTAACGTCAGCTTGCCCACACCAGCAGTAGCAAGGTACTGGCTCGACGCACAACCCAGCCCGCCAGCACCAAGAATCAGCACTGAGCTCTGCTTAAGCGCTTCCTGTCCGTCAAAATCAAACTGGCGCAGGATGATCTGACGGTTGTAGCGCAGCATCTCTTGATCCGAAAGAATATCCACAATGCAATCCTAGTAAAGTGTTGAGTTGAACAGTTGGATGTTCACGGTCTCACCAATCTCAACCCGGCCACGTTCGCGCTCCAGCACAACAAAGCAATTGGCTAAA
Source organism: Vibrio sp. EA2 (assembly GCF_033042495.1). NCBI lineage: Bacteria > Pseudomonadati > Pseudomonadota > Gammaproteobacteria > Vibrionales > Vibrionaceae > Vibrio > Vibrio sp. EA2. The sequence continues at coordinate 9,922 of NZ_JAWLID010000008.1, forward strand.
CTCATTGAGCGGAATGCTCCGGAGCTTTGGTTTCCTGTTGTTTCTACGACGAACTTGCCGTTTTCTAGCGAATAGATTCCGCGTTGGTAGTCCGCTCGTCCCGGTACTTTCTTAAAAGCAGTCTTAGTGACAGCAGGGATGGATAACGGTTCTTGCCATTCGGTGTGGCCAGCTAATTTTGCCAGCATCGGTTGCACTAATACGTACATCGTCATCATTGACGAAACCGGATTGCCAGGAAGCCCACAAAACCATGCCGTGGAAAGTTTACCAAAAGCAAAGGGTTTACCCGGTTTGATCGCCAGCTTCCAGAAGCCAATTTCCCCAAGCTCTTCGAGAATATCTTTGGTGTAGTCGGCTTCGCCCACACTCACACCGCCAGAGGTAACAACCACATCAGCCAGTGTTTGTGCTTGCTCAAATGTCGCTTTAAGGGTTTCTGGACAATCTGGAACGATACCTAGGTCTACTGGCTCACAACCAAAGTTCTCAATCAGCGGTTTTATACCGTAACGGTTGCTGTCGTAGATTTGACCTGCTTCAAGTGGCTCACCCAATGGTTTGAGCTCGTCACCGGTAGAGAAAAAGGCAACTTTCGGCTTTCGTACCACTGTCACATGACTGACACCTAAAGAGGCAATCATCGGAATATCACGAGGTGTCAGACGCGCGCCTTTGGCAAGTACGATGTCACCCTGTTTGATGTCATCACCTGTAGGGCGAATATTGTTTTGCGGCTCAACATCGGTTTGATTGAACTGGATACCAGAATCCGTGACTTCGGTGTTTTCTTGCATGATGACGGCATCACAGCCTTGCGGGATCTGTGCGCCGGTCATGATACGAACACAGGTACCGTGCGGCCACTCACCTTCAAAAGGCTGGCCTGCAAATGACTTTCCAGCTAAAGGCAACACTGTTGACGTCTCCAGATCCTGGATACGAATTGCGTATCCATCCATCGCTGAGTTGTCGAATGGCGGCACATGAATTGGAGATAAAATGTCTTCGGCAAGTACAAAACCCAAAGCTTCGGCGAGTGGAAGAGACAGCGTTGTTTGGATTGGTTTGATTTGCGATAGCATTTTCTCCATCGCTTCTTCAATTGGCATCAAGCCAGGTGCGTCGCAGCAGCCCATTGAGAGTATCCTATGTTCTTATGTTTTGAGGCAACTTTATCATAAAAGAGTCGTTGATAGTGTGGTACACCCAAATAACTTGGGACGCTCTGAATCAAACATCTCATAGTCATTCGGTTTACAAATGTCCACCGATAAAATATGGGTGTAATTATTCAAAAATCCGAGTATCCTTGTCGACCATCCAAAAGAGGTAAAACGCCTCGTGGAGTGAGAGAAACCGCTCAGTCTATTCTTTTTAAGTGTTTTGGTTATCAATCACTAAACTGAGCGACCGAAGCGCAAACGGAATGAATCAAAGAGAAATGTGTTTCAATCTGAGAGCGGCAGTTATGAAAGAGGAAGTGTAATGTCAGGTCTTAGCGAGTCAGCGAAGTTAGTAAAAGAAGCGCTAGAGCAACGTGGATTAGAAACGCCAATGCGTCCTAATAACGTAAGCCGTGAAGAGAAAAAGGAAAAGATCGAGTACCACATGCGTGAGATCTTAGGCCTCCTTCAGCTTGACCTTACGGATGACAGTTTAGAAGAAACACCACACCGCATTGCAAAAATGTATGTGGACGAAATTTTCTCTGGTCTGGATTATTCTAACTTTCCTAAAATCACCGTTATCGAAAACAAGATGAACGTCAGTGAAATGGTTCGTGTTAAAGATATCACTGTGACCAGCACTTGTGAGCACCATCTTGTCACGATCGATGGCAAAGCTGCCGTTGCTTATATCCCTCGCGGTAAAATCATTGGTCTGTCGAAGATAAACCGAATTGTTCGCTTCTTTGCGCAGCGTCCACAGGTGCAGGAGCGCATGACACAGCAGATCTTAATTGCATTACAAACGCTGTTGGAATCTGACGATGTGGCTGTGACTCTTGATGCGACACATTACTGCGTTAAATCACGTGGTGTGATGGATGCGACCAGTGAAACGACAACAACAGCGCTGGGGGGGATCTTCAAGAGCAACCCTGCAACCCGTGCTGAATTTCTGCACGGGTTACGATAAACCGAATCAAAGGAAAAAGGATGGCCGACGCCATCCTTTTTTTATGCTTGTTTAGAACGAGAGCTGATAATTTCTGGCCAGTACATCCTCACGTATCCTGCAGACACCCAAACCACGAGTACGGTCGCGATGCTCAGCTCGAAAAAGCCAAAGTCATGCAGCCAATGCCATTGTGGGTGTGATTGTGCGAAAAAGGTGGTTAATCGATGCATGGCAATTGCACTGATGACGGAAGGAAACGTCACCGCTGCGATGGACGGTTGGAACTTTAATCTCATGAGGCGGAAGTAGCACAGGTAAATCAGTAACGTCATCGTAATGGCGATGCCGGCTAATGCACCAGTAAGGATAGGGTCTGGTGTTGGGAAGTTTACCAAATAGGCCGCGAGAGATAAGTTAACGGGTGCTGCCATAATCGCGAGTGTTGGCCTGGCTTGTCGTGGCAGAGATCCAAAAAAGACTAAACGGTATAAAACCAGCGGCAACATAAAGAAATAAATGCCGATGCACATCAGGGCGACAGTTTCTGAGAACACATTATGTCCAAATTGAGAGCCGGCCAGCGAGCTACTGATGATCCCTACAGGGTATAAGAACCAGCTGGGAACAATATTCGACATTTTAAAGTTGGTCAGTTGAAAACCGAAAAAAAGCACCATCATTGAAAAGTGGAGCAAAAGCGCCATAAACCAGAGTGGATAAGCAATAATTGTTGAAACTGATGCCAGGTAATCGGTCAGGATAAGCAGTGCCATACTCATCGGTGCCATTAAACTCCCGCTTAATGGATGGCGAATATCTTTTATGAACAGGCGAGGATTGGTCGCATACTTGATCAGAACCGGAGCAAGTAATAACGCCCCAAGTGTCGAGAGAAATGGTCGAATTGGTTCACCGATATCTGGAACGTAAAGCGCCCAGGCTTGCCCTAAACCAATAATACCGAGTGCCAACGCTGCCTGAGAGGGCGGGACACTATAAAACTGTACAAGTCTTCTCCAGTTCAAATCTACTCCGAAACGATGCTGTTCTAATCAAACGATAATCCCTACTAGGTTTGATGAAAACGTTTTGTCTGACAACTCTCTTTAATGCCTATTTATCAGGATAGGTAAAATACCAATTCCAGCATTTATCTAAGCATTGAGTTACTGGTAGGGATATCAAGTAAGCGAAAAGTCATGGAATAATGACTCTATCAGGCGCGAATACTAGCAAGTTTTATTCGCCGTTACTCATAAAGCTAGCAAGTAACAGCTAGAGAATAGCAACTTTGTGAGTTTGGTATCGAATATTTGGGAAAAGATGTAAAAGGAGAAGATTAACCGCTCCAAATAATGCTTTTGATTATAAGATTATTTGGAGCGTGGAGATAAGTGAACGTTTAGGAAGCCTGATTTTCAGGGAGATCTTGCTGGCGCAGCTTGTCATTTTTAAGCGTACGACGAAGTAATTGGCTGTATATTGGTTGTCCGCCAAGTAACTGCGCGATAATCACCGCACCAAGACAGGTAATGATAAGCGGTAAAATAAGGTAGTAGTTATTGGTCATCTCGATAACCAGCAGAATACCTGTGATTGGAGCGCGTACGGTTGCTGCGAATAAAGCGCCCATGCCTGCGATAGCAAACATCCCTGGCTCAATAGTGAGGGTAGGCAGTAACACTTCGGCACTCGCACCAAATGCATAACCAAATAAGGTGCCAAGAGCAAGCATCGGGGCGAAGATGCCTCCCGGAGCACCAGAGCCGAAACAGAGTAATGTCGTAACCACACGGCCAACGAATAACAACACCAACAGCGTGATTGAGTAGTTTCCATTGGTTATATCGGGGATGATCGCGATGCCGCCACCAGTCAACTGCGGGACGTATAAGAGCAACAAGCCGAAAACGCCACCCAAAATAGAACCTGTAATAAGATAACGCTTACGGTCGTTTTTATGAATGGCGACAAAACTATCCTGAGCAATGGTGATCAGTTTATTGAAGATAACCCCGAATACGCCAAATAGAGCACCAAGAAGCAGAAACAACCACAGTGATTGTAGCGCTGGTGGCTGGTACTGAGGCATTGTGATCACAGCGTCCTGGCCATTAATTGCTCGAAACACAATATTGGCCATAATGGCTGAGATGATCACTGCGCGAATGGAAATTAACGAATAGCGAAATTGAGGTCGCATCTCCTCAACGACAAACATGATACCGGCTAACGGTGCATTAAACGCTGCTGCTAACCCGCCAGCTGCGCCAGAAGCTAGCAGAGAGTGGCGAGTATCATCATCCTTTACTCGGAATATGTCGGTGACCATACGGCCAACTGCACCACCCATTTGCACCGTAGGGCCTTCACGACCTAACACCATACCTGAGCCTAGCGCACCCATACCGCCAAAAAACTTAACGGGTAAAACACGCCACCAACGGACCGGGCGGATGTTATCCATAGCGCCTTCAATTTCAGGAATGCCTGAACCAGCGGCTTCGGGAGCAAAACGGTGAACAAGAAAGTAGCCGACAAAAGCAAGAAAAGCACTGATCAATACCGCGGCTAGCCATAGTGGAAGTATGTTACCTATCTCACTCTTTAACCATTCAGTACGAGTTTCTGAAACAAGGTGAACGGCATGTTCAAAGTAAGTTCCTACAAGGCCTGCAAGGATGCCTACGATCGCGGCCATTAACAAAACCGATACTGGCGTTGACCCTCGAGAGATAAACTGGTTAATCGCATCTTTCGGTACGTGCGCTAACACAGACTTCACAATTCTCTCTCTCTTGGTCATTAACGGTTTCTCCTGTTTCTGATTGAAGGACGGAGGAAATTATACGCCTGGAAGAGTCTAGACCTAATCGGCAAAGTTGCAATTTAGCTTTTCACTATTGGTGCGTTAAAGATGTTGCTTCTCTGGTATTCACCTATTTTGTGCTATTGAGCACATATCGAGTGTTGTTTTTTTACGTGGAAACCTTGTTTTCTGAGAAAAATGAACCATGCTTTAAGTGTAAAGCAACATGACTGCTGAGAAGGAGGGATGTGACGTTTTACTCACAATTTGGATGGATTCAAACCCTACGGTAATTCCTCGTTTTTAGTTTGGGATGCATCTATAGACTTCCCAATTCGCAAACTCACGATTGAGTAACGAGGTAGAGGCGCACTTGAAACGTGCGCCTTCTTAATGTCTGTTATTTCAGAATAATTTGAGTGCAGTCCATACTCTCCACTTGATCATTTTCCATTCCACGCTATTGTTTTGCCATTTGTGACTACCTTGAATTAACCAGATGCGTCTCTTATCCCTTGTCTTACTTTCTGCTTGTAGTGTCCTGTTTTCAAGTTCCTCATTAGCGCTCGATGATAATTGGTGGCAAAGCGTTTTGTCCGAGATACCTCTAAATCAGTTAAAACGTACAATACAAAATGACGGGCTTTGGTATCGATGCGATACTGAATGGAGCGATTCAGTCCCGCCCGTCGATACGTTTTGCTTAGACGAGTTTAACTACTACCATCAATCTCTTTATGGTGAAGTTATTTTACGTCAAGAAAACGCTGATTTTTCTTTTTTGGCTGAATTCCAATGGCAGCGCTGGAATAACCTGATCCTGAACTTAAGAAAAGATGGCCTTGTGATGAGAAGTGTCCATTTTGAGAGCGAACACTATGATGTGCTTCGGTCACTCGAGCACAAGTCAGCGCAAGAGGTCGATAAAGACGTCATCTTAATGATGAATCGTTACCCACCAGAGGCCAGTCGGACAATACAGTGGGTAAGAGCCAGTGAGTTTCAAGCGACCTCTCCGAGTTTAGAAGTGTCGCTGATAAGTGATGGTGAAATGATGACGCTACAGGTTACGCGCTTTTAGATTCGTGTTGCTCTTTCGTTTCATGATGCAATGAAAGAAACGTTGCCATTGCCGATTCATCTAAAAAGCCATCTGCTTTTTTGTGCGAGCGCAGATACTGATAACCCGCGACGAGTTTGCGATGCAGTTCTTGCTGATCTTCTGGCAAGGTTTCATTCATCACGTATTGGAAAGCGAGCTTATACGCCTCCAAATCCACAACTTCCGCGCGACGATAAAGATAGCCGCAACCCGTTGCCAACCATTCAAGCGAGCAGTTCGCTCGCATCGCGATTTGATTCGCTTTTTGTAAACTAGGTTCACTACCTTTTAAATACTTTCGAATCAATGCTTCTGAAACATCAACACGGCGCGCAAAACCACTGATGCTTTCTTCGCCAATTAAAGTCGATAATCGTTGGGCAAAAGACATATTTTTCGTACTCCAGTTCGAATTGCGAAAGTTTACCCGTTGAGACCGTGCGAAAACAAGACTAGGATGAAAACAGATTAAATAAAGGAGAGAACCAATGGTTGCAAAAGTTGTGACTGCACCAAGTGGCCCAGAATTTTCTGAATTGGTACAAGGCTACTGGCGTACTGTGGATTGGGGAATGACGGCGAAAGAGCGCTTAACCTTCCTTAAGCAACATATTGAGTTAGGTATTACGACGGTTGACCACGCTGACATTTATGGAAACTACGAGTGTGAATCACTGTTTGGCGAGGCGTTAACGCTGGATAAAAGCGTTCGTGAGCAAATTCAGATCGTCACCAAATGTGATATCAACTTATGCGGTGATAAAACGCCAGAGCGTAAAATCAACCATTATGACACGAGTTCAGCTCACATTTACCAATCGGTGAATAACTCGCTTGAGCGTTTAAATGTAGATGAAATCGACGTTCTGCTTATCCATCGCCCTGATGTTTTGATGGACGCCGATGAAGTGGCAGAAGCGTTTTCGGAACTGCATAAAGTGGGTAAAGTGAAGCATTTTGGTGTTTCAAACTTTACGCCGCGTCAGTTTGAACTGCTGCAATCCCGTCTGAGCAAACCACTTGTGACAAACCAAGTGGAAATCAACCCACTTAACTTTGACGTAGCGCACGATGGCACACTGGATCAGATGCAAATGCTACGTACGCGTCCAATGGCGTGGTCATGTTTAGGTGGCGGCTCTATCTTTATCGGTGATAGTGAGCAGGCGGTTCGTGTACGTAACGAGTTAGAAGCAATTCGTGAAGAAGTTGGTGCAGCCAGTATTGATCAGGTGATTTACGCTTGGGTACGTCGCCTACCATCGAATCCAGTTCCAATCATTGGTTCTGGTAAGATTGAGCGCGTTCAAACTGCCGTTGATGCACTGAATATCGAATTAACCCGTGAACAGTGGTACCGCGTTTGGGTGGCATCCAAAGGGCATGGTGTGCCATAGAGCACCCTCATTACATCAATCATTGTATTAAGCACCCACATCGGGTGCTTTTTTGTATACTTATTTTGTGTGTTTGTTACGAAGAATATAGTTATGGACTTTAATCTCGCTTTAAAACTTTACACAGCAGAACAAGTCAAAAATGGTGAAGTGATGGCTGCTCAGATGGCGGGCGTATCAATGTATAGTTTGATGCAACGTGCTGGAATGGCCGTTTATGAACGCTTTCTTCACCTTTACCCCAGAGCAAAGAATGTCTTGGTCGTTTGTGGAAAAGGCAATAATGGCGGAGATGGCTATATCTTTGCTTCTCTTGCTAAGCAGGCCCAGCTCAATGTGAGTGTATTTCAGCTTGGTGATACGGCCTCACTCACTGGCGATGCCCGTTGTGCTTATGAAGATTGGCAAACTGTCGATGGCCAAAATAGCAGTTGGGATGACTGGAATACGGCGTTACTTGAAGCAGACGTCATTATCGACGCTATTCTGGGGACAGGTTTAAGTGGTGAAGTGAGAAAAGAATACCGACGGTATATAGAACAAATTAACCAGATTCGTTGCCCGGTCATCGCGGTCGACATTCCCTCTGGTTTATGTGCTAACACTGGCTCTGTGTTGGGGGATGCGATCTATGCCAACCACACCATTACTTTTATTGGTGTCAAACAAGGTTTAGTCACTGCACAGGCGAGAAGTCATGTGGGAGAATTGCACTTTTGTGGCTTGGGCGTCAATGTGGAATTTGAGTCAATAGAACAAGAGAGTGCGTTAGGAATCGATCACAACGTGATTCCACGACTTTTACCGCCATTAAAAGCAACGGCTCACAAAGGCGACAATGGGAAACTGCTTTGCGTCGGTGGCAACCTGGGGATGTCGGGTGCCATTCGTTTCTGCGCATCGGCAGCAATACGCAGTGGCGCTGGCTTAACAGCAGCAATAACACACCCTGATAGCCGGATATCACTGCAAATAGCCTGTCCTGAAGTGATGAGCCAAAGCATCACAGCTGATGAATTGCGGAATACCGAAAATGAACTGACTAAGCGCATTCGCTGGGCAGATGCATTAGTGTTTGGCCCTGGGTTTGGCGATGATGAATGGGCTTATCAAGCGTATCAATATTTGTCACAGCCACATAAGCCGAAAGTCGTTGATGCCGACGGACTAAATATACTGGCGATGCTTAGTCAGCGTTATGACGGGACATTAGTGTGTGACAATCAACGTGTCATGACACCACATCCGGGCGAAGCCGCGCGTTTGTTAAATGTTACCACACAAGACGTTGAGCGTGATCGCTATTCAGCCGCTCGGCAATTGCAGGAACGATTTGGTGGCGTTGTGGTGCTGAAGGGAGCCGGTACGCTAATTTATGATGGCATTCGGATGTATGTCTGTCTCGCGGGTAACCCAGGCATGGCTAGCGGCGGGATGGGAGATGTCCTCTCTGGCGTGATTGGTGCGTTGTTGGCTAAAAATATACCAATCTCTATTGCTGCCAGATTAGGCGTGATGATTCATAGTCACGCAGCGGATATCAATGCGAAACAATATGGAGAGCGCGGGTTATTGGCCAGTAATGTCGTAGAGACGCTCAGATCTGCCATGAATCCATGAAAATTTGCTCTCATTTAGCAAAATTTCTTCTATTTAGACGGTAAGATCAAGGCATTACTTGAGAGGTGTTTAGCGTATTTGAGATATGAAACGATTGAATCTGAATATCGCGACGCAACGGTTTGCGTAATCGTTTAAGCTGGGTGCAAACTTAACTTGTTGAATTTGTTAGGTAATACGAACGCGTGAAGAAATTAGAGGTGTTTTTGATATGCGATTATCAAGATGGTAACACAAAAAAAATTCAAATATCAGACTTGTAGGAAATAAATCACAGCCTATAATGCTGAAAACCGGAGCGTCTGCCAACGCTCCGGTTTTTTTGTGTCCGAAGAACAGTGAACTCGTCTGCCAACGGCTTCACTACGCACTCTGAGATGACACATAGATATATGAATCAAGGAATTACACAATGCGTATCGAACAAGAACTTAAGTTAGGTTTCAAAGATGTACTGTTTCGCCCGAAACGTTCTACCCTTAAAAGCCGTTCTCAAGTAAATTTAACCCGCGATTTTACATTCAAGCATAGTGGTCGTCAATGGTCTGGTGTGCCTGTAATTGCAGCTAATATGGATTCTGTAGGTAGCTTTGAAATGGCTACTGCCTTAGCTGAGCATGGTGTAATGACAGCAGTGCACAAGCACTACACAGTGGAAGATTGGGCAGAGTTTGCGAAATCAGCAAACAAAACAACGCTAAACAACGTGATGGTGTCTACGGGTACGTCTGATGCAGACTTCCAAAAAACCAAAGACATCATGGCGCTTTCAGACGAGTTCATCTTCATCTGCGTTGATATCGCAAATGGTTACTCAGAGCACCTAGTCGAGTATGTAGAACGCGTACGAGCAGAATTCCCAGACAAAGTTATCTCTGCTGGTAACGTTGTTACTGGTGACATGTGTGAAGAGTTGATCCTTGCTGGTGCAGACATCGTTAAAGTAGGCATTGGCCCAGGCTCAGTATGTACAACACGCGTTAAAACCGGTGTTGGTTACCCACAGCTTTCTGCAATCATTGAGTGTGGTGACGCAGCGCACGGCCTTGGCGGCATGATCATTGGTGACGGTGGTTGTTCATGTGCTGGTGACGTTTCTAAAGCGTTCGGTGGCGGTGCAGACTTCGTTATGCTTGGTGGTATGCTAGCTGGCCACGAAGAGTCAGGCGGTGAAGTCATCGAGCAAGATGGCAAAACCTTCATGAAATTCTACGGCATGTCTTCTCAGTCTGCTATGAATAAGCACTCAGGTGGTGTGGCTAAGTACCGCGCAGCTGAAGGAAAAACCGTCCTATTGCCATACCGTGGCAGTGTTCACGGCACGATCCAGGACATTCTTGGCGGCGTACGTTCAACCTGTACATACGTAGGCGCAGCAAAGCTTAAAGAGCTAACCAAGCGAACAACTTTCATCCGCGTACAAGAGCAAGAGAACAACGTGTTCGGCAAAGAGTAAGTCGACTGAATATCGGAAAATTCGAATAATTAAGAGCCGCATATAGCGGCTCTTTTTTGCTCTAAATTTGGCTAGTGGCGACAAAGTGGCGACAGAGCTATAAAAATTTTGTGGCGACAGGTTATAAATTGCTAAGAGGGTTACGGGTAATCGCTTCAGATAAATGATCGGGTGCGAAGTGCGCGTAGCGCATTGTCATCGAGATATCAGCATGGCCTAATACGTCGCGCAGAACCAGAATGTTGCCGCCGTTCATCATAAAATGACTAGCGAAAGTATGGCGTAACACGTGTGATGCTTGTCCAGAAGGCAGGGTAATGCCGAGTTTATTTTTAAGAATGTAGCAAAACGGCGTGTAACACTCTTCAAACAAAGAACCTGAGGTGGGCTTAATGATCTCTTCATAGAGGTCTTTAGAAATAGGCACAGTGCGGTTCTTTTTGGTTTTGGTGTTCGTGAAGGTAACTTTGTATTGGGACAGTTGGCTGCCTTTTAACTGAGCCGCTTCGTTCCAACGCGCACCCGTTGATAAGCACAGCTTAACAATCTTCAGCATGTCAGTTCGTTCGTGTTGGCCTACGAGTGAGAGTAAATCGCGGATTTGCTCTTTAGTCAGGAAAGCCATATCACGTTCTGATTCTTTAAATGGCTTCACATCTTCTAAAGGGTTCGGAAGCTTCCATTCTCCTAACTCTTTAAGCTTATTAAACACCGCCTTAAAACGAGCTAACTCAGAGTTGAGCGTAGATACACTTGGTTTACCACGGTTCCAGCGCGACTCATCTACAAAGACCAGTTCACCAGATATTCGTTTACTGCGATATTCAGCGTAAATCTTTGAATTAAATGTCGATGCCACAGGGTTACGCATAGCTCGAACCATGTGGTTAAATTTGTTGTGTATGACTTCACCATTTACCAACGTTTGGCCGTAGTGCGTGAACCACAGCTCAACTAGTTCTGACAAACGTCTATTGTCAGGCTTGCTTCCTAACCACGGTTTATCGTCCACCTCTTTCATTAGATGAAGCTCAAATGCCGTAGCTTCTCCTTTGGTCGCGAAGCGTTTACGAACGCGTTTACCAGCTCGACCCTGCGGGTAGCATTCGCAAAGCCAAGGCTTCTTTGAGCCGTCTTTTAAGTTTCGGATAGACATGGAAATTTACACGTATAACTGTATACTTATACAGTATCACTTAAGGTGAACGGTTCAATGTTTAGATGAATAAACTTCGCACATCGTCAGAATTTCTGATGAAATATTGAGTGTATGAGTTTAGAATTTGTGGTTACAAAGATTTAAGAGCACTTTCATGAAAGCACTATTGTCTATTAAACCGGAGTTTGTTGATAAAATACTCTCTAAAGAAAAATTGTTTGAGTACCGGAAAGCAGTCTTCAAAAGACCGGAGGTAAGGTCTGTAGTTATCTACTCGACAATGCCAGAAGGCAAAATCATAGGCGAGTTCACTATTGGCCATATTTTGGCGAAGTCACCAGAAGAGTTATGGAATGAAACCCAACAAGCTTCTGGTATAAATAAAGAGTTCTTTGATGCGTACTTTGATGGTAGAGAAGTTGCTTACGCTATCGAAATCAAAAACTTAGTGAAGTATGATAATCCGATAGACCCATACGAGGTAGAACCAAACTTTAAGGCACCTCAGTCGTTCAAGTACTTAGATAGTAACTCGAACTTGTGTATGAATTGATTGAAGCTGGGCTGATGCTCGGCTTTTTTATTACAGGACGTAAAAGATGAAAAAAATTCACTTTGTGGCAGGTGTTCATGGCGTCGGAAAGGGGACGCTTTGTAAACATTTACAACAGTCGTTAAACATCCCTACTTACTCATGCAGTGATTTAATTAAACAAAATTCTGACTATATTGAGGAAACGAAGGAAGTCACGACGGCAGAACGAAACCAAAGAGCATTAATAAACGGTTTATCTAAGATAGAAGATAGTGAGTTTTTGCTTGATGGACACTTTTGCTTAGTCGGTAAGAGCCAAGACATCATTTCGTTGAGCTATGATGTTTTTGATGAAATAAAGCCGAGCTCAATTGTATTGGTCTCAGCTGAAATAAAGACGATCTTTGAACGCTTACACGCACGTGATGGTCACGCTTTGAACCAAGAAGTGTTGTCTGAATTGCAGAATCAAGAGAGGCATCGAGCACTAGAATATGCTCAATTGAAAGGTATTGAGCATCATATCTATCAATCAGGAACTTCGACAGATACTATCGAAGCATTTATAAAAGGTTGAAGAGAAAGAAGCACCTAAGTGCTTCTTTTTTTATTTAATCAGTATTCTTGTATCAAGCTCTGATAGTTCAATAATGTTGTCGAACTGCTTGTCCGTTAACTTCAAAACGCCCCAGTAGTCGTCTCGATTTAAGCCAGCGTAATCGGCCAGTTTTTGTCGAATCGGGCGTTTTGGTAAAGCGGTATTGTAAGTAAAATTGATTATATAAGGGTACTTTTTCTGCTTGTAGATAGTACGTAACTCATCTTTTGTGAAAACACTAAATTTAGAGCAATAGTCTACGAAAGCATCTTCATTCTCATATTGGTCAATAGTATGGACATTTTCCACAACGCATAACGATGTTGCGACAGACCTAAACTCTGCTGCCCCTTGCCCGTCACTTGTACGGTAGATAACGATAGTATCTCCACGTTGAAATTTCATCACATCTGCCATACCACATATGTAGATTTTATGAATGCTGTTAGAGTGAGAAATATCACGAACAATATTAGGACTTTCTGTAAGTAACTTTGAATCGGGGAATAGTTTCGTATGAAAATGTGGAAAAATACTAAGTAAGTACTTGTTATTTCCATTCGTATTTATGAACGGATAATCCATATCAACATCACCAGAAAAGCTATTGAGGTCACGAAGCAACACATCTTCTGTACCATTAGGGGTGACCTTCCTAGCATATTTTTTAAAGCCGTAGCGTTGAAAAAGTTCTACTAAGTAGGGATGCTTGTCCCCAAATACGGTTACGTAAATATCATCTACATTCGGTTGGTATGCTAACGCATAGTCAAAAATTTTCTTTAAATAACGATCGCCGCGTCTTGTTTGTTTAGGATTAAACTTGAAGGTACCAACTTTCATATGTTGAGTGTTTGGCAGTAGCGGATCAGTGTCATCACCGGGACCTTTCTCGTACTTGCAGTATAGAAATCCTTCTATTTGGCCGGAATTATTGTAAAGAACTAAAGCGTTGTTATCTGATTTACGTGCGAACCATCGTTCAAACTCTTCATAGTCGTTCTTTAAGGTATCAAAGAACGGATCATTTAAGTTGATGTCCGCAAACTTTTGGATAACTAAATTTTCCATATTCTATTAGCCTTCTACTGACTGAGTTGCACGCTTACGGCGTTGAGTGAACGCACGTTTGTTATTTGTTGGCTGAGTTGCTCTATCAATTGAACGTATAATTTTAGTCGTTTCTTTAAGATCACGTAAGAAATCAGGTACGTTCTGTGTGTCTGCTTTTCCGTCGTGGAATGAGAAAAAGGACTGAACAAGTTCTTTCTTGATGGCATTGCGTTCAGTTTCTTCCAGCTCTTTAAGGTATGGAGTGATGGAAGCCAGTTGTACACCGCGTTGGCGATAAAGGTTTTCTTTTGCGCGGTGGTTTGCTGCTTCTTTTAGCAGATATAGGCCCGGAGCAGTCAGTAATACAACTATCGATATTCTCTTGAAAAACCAAGTGGCTTCAGAAACACTTCCAACTGTCGCGGAGCCTTGGATTTGTATTGCACCATTTGTTTCGGAAAATTCAACGAGCCATGTGAGCCACGGAAGTTTTAGACCAAGAGAGTCACCGAATATTGCAACACTCATTAGTATTGCCGTAAACAGGAATAATAATCCGGCACCCTGAAAACCCCAATAAGCGAATGCTTCTCGCTCGGCTTGTTTGAGATGCTCGTGAGCTAGTGCCTTTTTGGATAATGTACCTACAACCTCTTTTGCTTCATCTAGCTGTTCTTTAAGAAGTTGTCGTACCGTTTTATAGTTAGTAACTTCTTGCTTTACCGACTCTTGGAAAGCTCGCTTAAAAGACTCTTGTTCTTGATCGAAGCGAGAGTTGAGGGCACTTGCTTGTTGTTCAAAGGCAGAGTTCAACGCATCAATTTTTCTATCGAAGTCAGCTCGTCCTTCATCCGTCTGCTTGATTTGGTCTAATGTCTTATTTCGTAACTCGTTGTATAAACTGTCATAATCGTCTTGATGTTTTTTTATGAGACTGTCGGTAGCTTCGCGGAGACTAAGTGATAGCCTAGAACTAGCTTTTTCCACCGTCGATTCTATTTCGCTTACTCCATGAAGAACTTCGTTTTTAAGTTCATCAGAGTGAACTTCTTTTAGTTCACTCGTTTCCTGCCGAATAGCATTTATTGCTTGTCGTTGTACTCTTTCTACTTGACGCTCTGCAGCCCCTGTTCGCTCATCAACTTTTTGAAGGCTCTCTGCAATTGCCTCGTTCAACTCTTTCTGGCGAACTGAAAGCTGATTTATCAAGCCACTGGTTTCTGCGTCGGAAGGCAGGTACTGAATCGTTATTTCGTTATCTTTATTCAGGGTGTTGATTGCATTAATTATTTTTTTTCTTTGTCTGTGGATCTCTGTGTCAGGTTCTGCGTAAAGCAATTGTAATCTCTGGCGTATAGAATACAAATCTTCAAGTAACTCGCTATCTTTCAAATCTCCCCAAAGAATGAAAGGGTCGCTCATTTTCTCTAATACTTTTTTTATATCATAGCTAACCTTTCTGGGGCCATGCTCATTTGAAGTACTGCTGAGGGTTTGCAAGAAATCTTCGAGAAGTGCCTTTATTAGAATTAGTTGCTGCATCATTTCTTCTCCAACGCTACCGCTACGCGGCCAATCACTTTTATATTTTCTTCTGATACTTCAACTGTCGACTTACCAAACACGACTGCTAATTTATTTTGTAATCGTTGAATATCGTTAATATGCATTAGCCCATTCATACTAAACAAACGCCTCGCCAGTCTCTACACTGCAAATACCAGTGATTCGGTCTGCTCTGAACGTGCGAATGGAATTTCTCATCAAACAGAAAGCTTTGACGTATGTATCGCCACTAGCGTTTTGCTCTATTTTTCTCAAAACAATCTCGCGGTCAGATACTTTCCCAGCCGCGTCCTTGTAATTCATAAAGTATTGAGCGCCTAACTCCAACTCATTAAGGAATGAGAGGCCAGACGACTCATCTACATTGATTCGCGTTCCTGATTTCGGAGCTGGCTTCTTCTTCGGTTTTTGGTTGGCTTGTTCGCGTTCCTCGAATCCATCACAGAAATCGGTAAGAAGGGCGAATAGATGAAGAGCTTCATCGTTGTCGAGTACTTTGTCTTCTAAGTAAAGTTCAACTGTTGCTGCCAGCTCTTTGGTTTTAGAGTCTTCTTTCGATTCAGGGTAACTCTTAAACCATGCGCGAAGCTTTTTCGATTCTTCTAGATCTACAACGTCATCTTCTAGAATCTTATCGGCTAGGTTGTAGAGCGCTTTTTCTCTGCGTGGTGTTAGTGTTTCAACTTCAGAGCTTTCAGATGCGATTGATTTTTGAGGTGCTACTTTTGCAGTAGGCGTTGGTGAAGCCTTTCTGCTAGGTGTTAACGCGACCTTTTCGTAATCAATACCAAGTCGTTTGCAGAAGTCTTTCTGTTGTTCGACGTCGTAACCTTTGCTATTAACATATTCCCGAAATTTTTCGGGGTCTCTCATCGCTTTTTTAGACGACTGAACGAAATAAACACCTATTGCAATAATTGCTACTAAACCTAAGCCAATGAATTCCATTGTGTTCTCCTAGACAACCAATTTAATAATTATTCTTTTCTTAATGTCACCGCCACGCGACCAATTACTTTTATATCTTTTTCTGAAACTTCAACGGTGCTGTCACCAAACACAACAGCCAGTTTTTTGCCTGGTAAGCGCTGGATATGGTTGATCGACAAAGTACCGTCAATATCGATTAAATATTTGCCCGAAGCTGGGTTCGTAGAGCTTTTGTCAACGAGATATAAAGCTTCATTAGTTTCAACTTCAATCGTCGCGTCAGCATTGAGGTTAAAGCTGTTAAACCTGCGGATAGCGTAAGGTAACTCACCAGTATCTAGAAGCTCCCCATTGGTTAGGCAATAGCTTTTGATCTGGACTGAGTTGTGTTGCGGTGAAGCTGTAGCGCTTGCTTCTTCGGCAGTACATTTTGTCGCTGAGTGAGCCTTAAACCGATCCTCTGGCTTTAACGCCAACTCCACCATTGGAATTCCCAAAGCTAAATGAGCTCTAACCATGAGTTCATGAGAAGTTCGATTATGAGTATTCCAAGTGCTGAAAGTGCTTTTTGGCACGCCATATACGAACGCCATTTCTTGAAAGTTCTTACATCCTGTCAGATGCTTCAAATTTTCTGTGAAATCAGTGCCTTTCAAGTAATCGAAAGGTTCTATTTTACGAATGCTCATGACTTAAAGTTCTCATTTGCGAATTGATTTGTCATTTATGGTTGAAAGTTCGGGAATGACGATCGATAATTCTTGTGTGTTTCGGAAGTCACGCCGACCAAAGCAAGAGACAGCCGAAGAAGATAGACATAAAATCAAGGATATCACTATGTTAACGTACAAGATACCTCCACTAAGTCCATATGTGACTTACGAGGAATACTCCCGCATTTCAGGTTTGGCTATGGGAACCATCAAACAGTATGTCGAGCAGGGCCGAATTATTACCAAGCCAAAAGACAAACGTCGCGATAAGCCGCTCATTAACATGGTCGCCATGCATGAGTTGGCGGCTCGTGAAGCCATTGCCGTTTTAGGTTGAGTCGGTCGAATGAACTTAAATTCGGATACGAACTCTTTCGATTTTGCGAGGAGGTTAGTATGGAAAACTTAGAATCATTTCTATTAAATCAATCAATAGAACAGATACAACAGCGCTTTAAGCAAATAGGCGCCGAAGAGCAGCGTACGATATTGCAATACTTAGAGGCTATTGCAAAGAAACAGTCTCCCCCTGAGGTACATCGACCTCAATCAGATATTTTGGCTGACATACGTGAAGCAATGGAAGGAGACCGCGCCCGTGTATTCTTCTCTCATTCGTTTGTCAGTTGGTACCGCTCTGGAAATGCCAAATGTGTCCCGCAACTTCATCACTGGTCTTATTTGGATTTTAGTAATCGCAGTTTGTTCCTTGAAATGCTGACGCTTCGAGATTTCGGCCACTTCGACGACGAAGAGTTATATCAGTTTGCACAATATTGTCTGGATGTCATGGGAGTAAAATCATGAGTTATTTATCGGTTCAGATCCCTATCTCTAATGTTGATGAAGCACTTCACCTTCAAAATGTAGCAGCGTTAAACATTGCTAAGTACCGAGACAATCAGGTAGAGGGGCTGGAGGCGTGTCAAAGTAACTTGATTCGCATTTGGCATGATGTGCACAGTCAAGCGGGCGCTGCACTAACGAAATTCTCTAGCGAGATAGAAGAATGATTCGTGTATTTGTGCTGAGGGGCGCACGCAAGAGCCCCTTTAAGTCATAGTACCCCTTAACGTTATTCCCAACACAGTTGCTTTAGGCTCGGTGGTAATTTTTGTTTGTGACAAAATCCATCGATAGCTATGGCTAGTGTACGCCTGTCAAGGTTTTCCATTGATTCCTAATCATGACTAAATAACATTTAGGCAGGTTGTCATGCTCCCTCTAAAAACAACGAGCAATTCGTTTCAGCGGTTGCTTGGTGAAGCCCCTTACTTGTCCAGATGTAGCGATAACAAAACGGCGATGCTTGTTCGTCCAAGGCATTATGCTGTCCGTTGGCCCTATATGCAGGTCAATCGTAAAGATATGTGCTCTTGGTTAGTGTTCGACATTGACCATGAAGACCAAGAATTTCCTAATCCTTACATTTGGCAAGATGAAGGATTACCAGCTCCCAATCTCATCGTTCGAAATCGGCACGATAATAAAGCTCATCTGTACTACGCGATTGTTTCTGTTTGTACTAGTGACAATGCGAGAAGTCAGCCCATCCAATATCTGAAAGCTGTGTATCAGGCCATGGCTTTGCGTATGAAAGCTGATCAGGCTTATTCAGGGCCTGTGGCTAAAACACCTTTTCACCCTTGGTGGCAAACGACAGAGCTTCATTCTCAAGTCTATGAGCTTGGAGAGTTAGCTGATTCTGTAGATCTAGAAACACCTCTACCTTGGGGTGAGGCAGCATACCTAAATGATGTATCTCACTCCCGGAATTGCACCTTATTTGAACATTCTCGTCACTATGCCTATTCGATCATCAGGGGAGAGCGCAGGGAAGGGAGCTATGAGAGTTTCAAGCGTCGGATCTGTCATTATGCCACCTACAAGAACTACTCGTTTGAAGGCAAGACTCCTTTGAGGCATAGCGAAGTCATGTCTGTGGTTAAGAGCGTCTCTCGGTGGACCTGGGATAAGTATTACGCTGGTTCAAAGGTTAAACGCGGAGTAATGAATTTACCGAGTGACTTGAATACTAAACAACGACAAAGCTTAGCTGCGGCGAGAACACATCAAATAAGGCGTGAAAAAACAAAAGAACGCATCATTAATGCGTGTCGACTTTTATTGCAGAAAGGTGAAGAACTTAATATTACCACAGTCGCAAAAGCTACACGCTTTTGCCGAAAAACAGTGCGCCGCTATTTTTATGACATTCATTCGTTCGTTAAGCCCAGTGAAGGTGTAGGGATACTCCCCATTTCATCGTTGCTACGTTTGATGAAAAGTGGTCCTTATGCTGTACATCAGATAACTGCAGTTGAGAAAGACCCATTGGTCGACACTAGTGAGAAATGTAAGGCCATCAGTTCAAGTCGAGCTCCTCAGAAGTGGGCTGCTTATTTGAATGTCATTGATGGCTAGCGTGATTCGTAGATTCGCTAAAGCGTTCAAATGTCACAAGCACAAGTTGCGAAAACTATGGGTATAAAGCAACCTACTGTTGCCAGCCAGAAAAGAATGGCAAAGATGTAAAATTACTTTCCCTAAAGTGTTATGTAGAAGCACTAGGTGGTTAATTACGCATTAATATTGATATACCAGATGGCCATTGCTTTGGTATGAAAGTATAACTTTCCGCTTCTCATGAAATTGATCTGAATTGATACGCCAGTAGTCATTACTACTGGCTTACATTTTCTTCATACCAGATTAGATCACAAGATTAGACCACAAGCTGTGATTACCAAGGGAGCCTGACGGGATAAATCCCAAGCGACTTTGTCGTTCATCTTTAAGTCTAGCCCACAGGCTAGACTTCTTTATTTAATGGCGTTGAGCGCTGTATTCACCGGTCTCTGGTATTCAGTGCCTCGCGCTTCCAGATATTTCGTATCGTGAAACTGCTGACGGTGATGTTGTACTCCTTCTTTAGCATGGTTCTCAACTGTACTGAGGTTTGATACGGGTTGTTTAAGGTCAGCTCGATAATTTTGTGTTCGGCTTCCTCAGGTATGCTGTTTTTGCTGCGGTGTAGCGGTTTGTTAATGCGCTTAAGGCCAAGTATGCCTTCCTCGGCTAAGACCTTTTGATAGTTATAGATACTTCGGCGTGAGCAACCGCTGATCCGAGCGGCTTCCGTCGCATTACCCAAGCGGTCGGCAAGCTCGATGACATCCAACTTGCGCTGGACTTCCATCCCATACTCACTAGCTTTTGGAGGCTCTTCTAACTCGGTAATATGCAGTTTGCGGTGACCAAAATAGGCTGAGAATGCGCCATCGAACTGGCAGCGTATTTCTAGTTTCTGATTGACGATGGAGTGCCGTATGGGCGAGTCGATGAGATATATTTGTTGTTATAACTGAAGGTATGATCTCGGCGAACCTTACGATATTCCTTGTGAACACAGACCGTATCAAGGTTGATATGTTCAGGTACAACCTTGAACGCCGACCTCGGGTTCTTCGCCTGTACCGCGATTTTCTGTTGCCAGTACAGTGGAATGAATTGGTTTTGAAGATACTCGTTGGCGCTTTGAATATCGGTAATATGATGCAGCCGAAGCTCTGGAACCAGCCTGTCTTGGAACGTATCGAATGCCCGTTCGACCCGTCCTTTGCCTTGGGGCGAGTTCGAAAAGATGATTTCGATCCCTAGCTCTTCACAAGCGCGTTGCTGAGAGAAGTTACTGCGTTTTGGGCCACCGAATATACCCGCTCTATCGACATAGAGCGTCTTAAACAGCCCACGCTTTTCGATATACGCCTTCATGACTTTCATACAGCCTTCCGTGGTTTCGGAAGGGAAGAACTCGGCATGGATATCACTGGTCGCATCGTCGATGATGGCAATCAAGCATGAGCGATGCTCACCAAACCATTGATGCGGACTGCCGTCCATTTGCAGCATCAGTCCAGGCTGCTCCATCCGCTCTCTGTGTTTTCTTACACGGCTAAGACGACGCTTTGATCGCTTCACATGATGGATAGCGTGCGCCCACTTTCGCAAGGTTTCACGCTTGATGGTCAAGCCTTCATTGACCGTGAGCAATTCGGCGAGATGCTGAAAATTGAAATCGAAGTACTTAGTTTGGATCAGTAGCTGCCCCCGTCCTTTTAGTGAATAAGGGTTTTATTGACAGGCTCACGACCTTGATTTCCGTGGACAACAAAGCGTATGCCTTTACGGCGATAGCGGTGAAGATAACGCTCTCTTATTGACTGTTATTTCGTTTTTGTTTTAAAATGGAATAAATTTTCCAATTAATTATTTATGAAACTGATGTGATCTTGCCTCATCATCTTTTGTGTTAATCCCGATACTCTCTTCGACAATGGCTTTTTCTTACTGGGATTGTATTTGTTGCACCGAATGGCTGATGGTTGTCTTTTTCATAAACAGGGCGTATTCCAAGGAGGGAATATGAATGCAGCAACAAGCGTGACAGACCTGCAAAGGGACATATACACAAAGTATGAAGACTTGAGTCAACGGTTACAGCAGGTTGCGAAGTATGTCATTGAAAAGCCGCAAAGTATCGCGTTTGACTCGGTGTCGGAGATTGCCCGTAATGCAGACGTTCCCCCGTCGACGCTGACTCGATTTGCGCACGCATTCCACTATCGCGGTTTCAATGACATCAAGAAAGTGTTTCGTATTAATTTAGCTGAACAGACTGAGAGTTACGCACCGTATGCCCGTCTTGTGACTGGCTCCAATGATGACGAAAATACCGAGACGCCTGCTAATATTCTTGCTCGGTTAGCTAAGGCAAACATCAGCTCACTTGAAGACTTAAACGTGCAAATTGAGCACGACACACTGCAAGTCGCGGTAACGTTACTTAACGAGGCGAATAGCATATATGTGGTTGGCTTCGGGCAAAGCTTTGGCATGGCATCATACCTTGTTTACGCACTTAGACGTATCGACCAGCGCGTGTTTCTTGTTGATGGGTTGGGGGCAATTTACCTGCAGCAAATGCAGACCATCCACAGAGGTGATGTGGTCGTTATCATCAGTAGTGAGCCTTATTCTGATGAATCGGTCATGGTTAGTGAAGCCGTAACGGAAAAAAACGTCAAAAAGATAGCCATAACTGATAGCCAGGTGAGCCCTATTGCGACCAATAGTGACGCTTGCTTTGTGATGAAAGAGTCGCAGTTAGAAAAGTATCGGACTTTATCCGCAACCCAATGTTTGATTCAGTCACTTGTGGTTGCACTTATTTACAACACAAATGAAGAGACGCAGGTCGACGCTCTGGATATTTAATAGGGTGTAGCTGGTTTTCCACAAACGTAGAGGCGGTAATGACTTCAAATAAAAAAGCGGAACTGTATCTGTTTTCTGCCACCATATTAGCGGGTTTGGGGTGGTTGTTTTCTAAGCAGGCTGTTGCGGAGTTACCACCACTCGCGTTTATTGGATTTCGGTTTGTTTGTGCCGCTGTGATTATCGCGCCATTCGGCATGAAGCAGCTGGTTCGTGGAGATCGCCAGCAGTTTGTCACAGCGGGATGGATAGGGCTGCTGCAAGGTTTGTCTTTATCTTTGTGGATTTATGCCGTCTCAGTCAGTGATGAACTGGGTGTGGGCGCATTTATCATGAGCCTTTCTATGCTATTTGTACCTATCTGGGGATGGATGCTGTTTAAACAGCGGCCAACACGCCCTTTTTGGGCTTCTCTTCCATTCGTCAGCGCGGGACTGTATTTTCTCTCGCTCTCAGGTAGCTTTTCAATGTCTACAGGTGAGCTGTTCTTTTTTATTGCGGCGGCCTTTGTAGCTTTACACTTCATTTGCAACAGTCATTATTCTCAGAGCATTCCTGTGCTATATCTCACCTGTGTTCAGTTTTTTACTGGCGGTTTGTTGGCGATTCTTTTTTCAGTCTGTATAGAAACCTGGCCAACCTCAATTAGTATGAGTACGTTGGGGTGGTTTACCGCCAGTGTCATTCCGGCGACATGTCTGCGTTTCTTTATTCAAATTAAAGGACAAAGTGGTACCAATGCAACGAATGCGGCGCTTCTGATGACATTAGAGCCTTTATGGACTGTATTGATTAGTGTGGTGTGGCTAAATGAGGTTATGTCGACCAATAAAATACTCGGTATTGTGCTTATTCTGGCCGCTTTAATGGTGTATCGGTGCTGGGACTTAGTGCGGGTGAAGGTGAAGAGGCTGCGCGCTTTTTAAAACAATGTGCTTTTTAACATTATTAGCGCCCGTGTGATTGGGCGCTACGTTAGTTATACCGCTACGTGGTCATAAAGCGGGATATTGGTTAACGCCGTGACTTCATCGATATAGCGACGAACGTTTGCTGGTAACGCCACGTCTTTAATGACAGTAAGGTTTCTCAGAGTCGGGTAGAAATTAATGTCATCGTAACTGAGTACGTCGTCGCGACTTGAAGGTAGCGTTAGCCACTCCAGAGTAAGCAGAGCCTGATTCAGTTGAACTAGAAGCTCTTTACTTTGTGCCATCGCTTGGTCAAATGGCATACCGATCATTTTTGATTTATTGGTGGTAAACCATGCTTTGGCCTCTGCACTACCAAACTCGGGCAAAGTGATTTCCATCCAGCGTGGATGTACAAGTGGACCTTCAACACTTTTGACTGCCTGATTGTAACGGTCGATATCAGTTTGATGTACAGCCTCTGATAATACAGGGTTGCCATCCCATTCATCTAAATATTTCACAATATCGAGGCTTTCTGCCATATAGCTACCATCTTCTTTTTCAAGGATAGGAACCATATTTGCGCCAACTTTGTCTATACGTGCATCCACATCGTGGTTTTGTAAATACACAAACTCGACAGGCATGTTTTTAAGATTCGCGAGCATCATTGCCTTGATGCAAAATGGACAATGTTCAAAAACAAATAACTTCATCTTTCTCCTACCTATTGAAAATTTTTCAGGGAATTAAAATTCAATTATAGAACAAAATGAAATAAATTTTTCGTTATTATTGTTTGTTTGTGTGAGAGGTCAAAAACTAAGTTAAAACAGGAAGAGGGGGGACGGCTGGACGTAACTTAATACGCCCAGACTCGTTAGATTATGCTGCTGAATTGTTGTTGCTTTCCTGAAAAGCAAGTGAAACCGCTAACGTTTGCGCAAGGCATAGTGACGCCACCTGAGAACGGAACGCATCTACCTTGCCTTCTTTTACAACAAAACAGACATCGCTAAAGGTTGCAAGCGGACTGATCTGGCTGTCGGTAAGAATGATCTGTTTTGTGCCCGTGTTTGCCAACGCATCACTCACGTCTGTGGTGTCTTGTGCGTATGGATAGAAACTGATCGCCACCACAACATCATTCTCTCGAATCATGTTGATTTGCTCTTTGAACATGCCACCAAGCCCATCAATAAGAAACGCACGTTTGTTAAGGTGACGGAATGCGTACGTTAAGTATGAAGAGATACTGAATGAGCGTCCAAGGCCGATGACGTAAATATTGTCTGCTTCAGAGAGCAGTTTTACCGCTTTGTTAAGGCTTTCTTCGTCTATTTGAGTCGAAAGTTGTTGTATTGCACTGATGTTGGCACGTGCAAAAGCTTGCAGAATATCAATAGGGCGCTCTGGTGGCTCTTCGTCGGCATCCATGCTTTTTGAAAGTTTCACTCGATCAGTGTAGCTGGACGTCTCTTCAAGTAAGTTTGTACGAAATAGTTGTTTCATTTCGTTAAAGCCACTGTAGCCGAAAGCGCTGGCAAAACGAATCAATGTCGATGGCGGAACATCGGCTTGTTCAGCAATAACAGAAACAGTTTCAAACGCGACACTGCTCTTATTATCAAGTACATAAGCTGCAACTTGTTGAAGACGTTTACTTAAATCACCGTAGCGATTCCTGATTTGGTCTTGCAATTCACTTAGTGTGGTTGGTGCTGACATTATGTTCTCCATAGATTCATTCTGTGACTTGCTTTAAGTGTTTCATTTTAGCTTAAAAATGAAATCGTTCATATAGCTGTCATATCTGACAAATTCGATCTATTTCTCATTTACTTCTAATGAATCAATTCAAATCATCTTTGCGGCTCGTTGATAGTTTTTAGATAAGTTTCTTGATGACACAAACCTTGTTCGCATCCATTTACTCTCTGATGAATTTTCATTTCCTCTAACTCAAAAGAAATGAAATAATAATTTCATTTTGTTTTTGAAATGAAATACAATGTCATCTATACACCACGCAGGACGCACTAACTGAGCAATGAGTGCGGGCCCCTGCTTTTTCTCTAACTACTTACTTCTTTCTATACGGCTAGGGCTTTAGCGATATAGGAGAGTCATTACGTTTTCATGGAGTTTAGAATGGATCTCTTAGGCATTATTCTGTCATTGATACTACTTATTGTGATGATTTATCGCGGTTTTTCGGTATTGGTTGTTTCACCATTAATGGCAATGCTTGCGGTTAGTTTCAGTGATGATATGCCGGTACTGACCGCTTGGACGGGCCCTCTGATGGAGGGAAGTGCGCACTTTGTTCAAGCTTACTATCCGGTCTTTCTGGTTGGGGCGATATTTGGCGTGGTAATGAACGCTTCTGGCGCTGCGAAAACCGTCGCTAACTCTATCTCTGCTTATATGGGAGAGTCTCGAGCGTGTTTGGCTGTGATTTTCGCTTCTTTCTTATTGGTTTACGGAGGCGTAGCGGTATACGTTGTTATCTTTGCTGCTTTTCCTGTGGCGCAAAACTTGTTTGCAATGGCTAATTTGCCGAGACGTTTTATTCCAGCTGCGATTCTTGCTGGTGCCATGCCTGCTTATGTGGCACCAGGCTCGGCTCAGTTTTCCAATACCATTCCAATTCCGGTGTTAGGTACGACGATTTATGCCGCGATTATTCCTGGCATTATTGCGGTCGTGATATGGGTGTTGATTGCAAACGTGTATTTAAACCGAGCCATTGCCAAAGCGAAGGGCAATGGGGAAGGGTACCCATTCGAAAGTGAGCAGACAGAGAGCGCTGATCTACCGGGCGTGTTTACATCATTTTTTCCGATCATCATGGTTATCGTGGGTAACTTTTTGCTTACTCAGTATTTCTCTCGCCCAGAGATAATTGAGTATTACGCGCCATATGGTGGCGTTAAAGGAATTTGGCCAATCACAATTTCAATTAGTGCTTCTTTAGTGGTCAGTATTTATATGATGCGCCGTTATTTGCGATCGACATTACACACGCTGTCGAAAGGAGCGGTAGACTCCTTGCTGGCAATCTTCAATACGGCGGTTCAGGTTGGCTACGGTAATGTTATCCAGAGTTTGTCAGCATTCGCTCTGATAAAAGGGTTTCTACTTGCAATACCTGGGACGAAGCTACTAACTATTACTGTTACTTCGGCTTTGCTAGCTGGTGTGGTGGGGTCGGTATCGGGTGGAACTGGGATCATAATGGAAGTGTTTGGCGATGATTTTTTGCGTCTGGCGGCTGAACATCAGATTGATCACGGCTTGATCCATCGTTTAGTACTGTTTGGATGCAGCCTTCTTGATACGTTACCACACTCGGGGCTGGTCATTACGGTACTGGCGGTTTCTCAGTGCTCTTACCGAGAAAGTTATATGCCAGTGTTTATGGCTACGTGCGCAGCACCCGCAGCATCGGTTGTCGCCATCATTATACTGGGCTTGATGGGCGTGAGTTAATCGTCTTTATTTCTCGCCGATACTATAGAAGGGAGCCAAACTGGCTCCCTTTGTCATTTCGTTTTGTAATAAGAATTATCGGGTGAAAGAACAGTTTTAGCTTATCCCTTCAACGAGCAATTTTGTTCCGGATAAGAGTAAGAAGCCGTAACACAGTTGGTAGATCGTCTGTTGAGGGACTTTATCCAGTAACCACACACCGATTTTTACGCCTAATGGTGCCAATGGCATGAGAACCAGAGAGGTCAGCAAGTTGGTGCTGTCGAAGGTGCCAAGTAAAGTAAATGGCACCAGTTTAAACAGATTGATAATGGCAAACAGAACGGCCATCGTTGCGATCAATGTGGTTTTTTCGAGCCGTAGCGGGAGCAGGTAAAGACTGGCAGGGCCACCTCCAGCATGAATGGCGGTACTGGAAAAGCCGCATAACGTACTCCAGAACCAAGCTGAAAACGTTCCTCCGGGTTTTGGTTGTTTGCGCTGAAACAGGTGCATAAAGAAGAATAGTACTGATAACAGCCCAACAATCAGCTTTACGCTAGACTCAGTCATACTTCCTAAATACAACGCAGCCAGAGCTACTCCGAGGGCCGATGCTGGCAACATGCGTTTTATCACCCGAACATCTGCAAAATGGCGGTGGTGTTTAACGGCAAAGAAATCCATAACACATAAGATCGGCAGCAGTATCGCAGCGGCTTGGGTTGGTGAGATGGTCCAAGCCATTAGTGGTACTGAAATGACACCTAATGCGCCACCGAGTCCCCCTTTACCGATTCCGTAAATGAGGACTGCGGGTATGGATACGATATAAAACCAAGGGTCTGTGATGATCATTTCTTCGCTCCATGTAAAAAGCGCCCAGATGGGCGCTTTGGGGTTGCTAAGAACAGGTACTTAAGCCCAACAGAAAAAGCTCTCATACCTATCTAGCGTTTTTATTGGGAATTAACCACGCTGACGCCAAAGTGCAATCAGGTTGTGGTAGTTCTGCTTGATATTTTCGATCAGCGTTTCATCGTTAATGCTATTCGCCAGCCATTGACGTGATGGCTCACCAAATAGCGTACGACCAACCGCGAACCCTTTTACGATCTCTTTACCCGCAGTTGCATTAAAGCCTTTTTGTAGCTCTTCCTGAGGTGCATCTAGGCCTAGGATGACTACGCCACGGCAGAATGCATCGCGCTCTGTGACTACTGAGCTGACCGTGTCCCAGCTATCGGCTTCAAGAGCAGGCAGTTTCCACCAGTCTGGCTTGATACCCAGGTCGTAGAAACGCTCCAAAGCCTGAATGTAAAGTCTGTCTTCTTTCTTCACGCCAGCAGGCAGGATGACTTCCAGTAGCAACTCATGACCAGATTTACAACATGCCTGGTAGACTTCTTGAACCAGTTCTTCTTGCTCTGTACGGATATCTAGCTCGTCTTCTGGGCTGTAGAACACCAAACATTTCACAACGTGTTCTAGTGGCCAGTCGATTAATTGTGAACCGATGTTACCGTGCTCTAAGCGCAGTGGACGTGAACCCGGTAACTCGATAGGACGGCCAATCCACCAACCTTGTCCTGTCACTTCATTGAGTACATCTTGGCCGAATGTGCTATCACACAGTAAACCTGCTTTACCCGCTAAGTTCGCTTCTTGTGCGACTTGTTGGCTTGCTTTAAAGATAAGTTTTTTCAGCGTCTTGATACGTGCCGTGTCTGTACCTGCTTCACGAGCCATGTCTTCAAGTTGGCTTCGGTGGTCAAATGCCATTACACATAACTCATCCCACTGAGGAGCTTTACGTGTCGTAACGCGGTGTAAGTGGTTGAGCTCTACATCCAGGTCAGGGCGTTTAACATCAGCAGCGCGAGTGATGTAATTATCAAGCTCTAACTTAGTTGGCATTGCCGGAGCACAGCCGTGACGAGAAACCACCAATGCACCACAGGCGTTAGCGTATGCACATGCTTTTTCCCAGCCTTCGTCGTTTAGGTAGCCACGTAGCAAACCAGACATGAATGCGTCGCCAGCGCCAAGAACGTTAAGTACATCAACGCGAACGCCGTGAATAGTCAGACCGTCATCAAGATCGTTTGGCACTTCTTCGCTGTATACAGAGCAGCCTAGTGCACCGCGTTTGCACACTAGTTCAGCATCAGAAACTTTACGTACGGCTTTTAGTGCATCGATAGTGTTATCTGTACCACCACAAATATGGAACTCTTCTTCTGTGCCGACAATAACATCGAACAGGCCAAGTACTTCTTGCAGTTCTTGAGTCACTTTGTCTGAAGCGATGTAACGAGTTTCGCCATCACCCAGTGAAGTCAGACCCCAAAGTACTGGGCGGTAGTCGATGTCTAGCGCCGTTTTTACACCATTGCGACGAGCGTATTTCAATGCGGTAAGTACGGCTTCGCGCGTTTTTGGATTGGATAGGTGAGTACCAGTGATTGCCAGACAGCGAGCAGACGCGATGTACTCTTCAGTAAAGTCATCTTTGCTGATTGCCATGTCAGCACAGTTTTCGCGGCAGAAGATCAGAGGGAAAGTATCTTCGTCTTTGATGCCCAGAATAACCAGACCCGTCAAACGCTCTTTGTCAGTGATCAAGTGACTAGTATCACAGCCAACACGCTCGAGTTCTTCACGTAGGAAACGGCCCATGTGCTCGTCACCAACGCGTGCAAGCATTGATGATTTCAATCCTTGTACTGCTGTGCCGTAAGCCACATTACCTGATGAGCCACCAAGGTACTTATTAAAAGATCCCATGTCTTCTAAACGAGCGCCGATCTGTTGACCGTAAAGATCAACCGCAATGCGGCCCATACAAATGACATCTAGCTTTTTCTCAATACTCACATTCTTCTCCTCAGAGCTTAAACTCTTACCGTCATCACTAGGATGGTTCCAATGCTAAAGTTTTTGTGTCTGCGTTAAGGCAATGCCCATATGCGTTTCACGTTTCAATAAAACCTTTATACGGAATATTTGTTTCATTTTCAATTTAAAGTGGGATATTTGATTCGTTTTGTGATCAAGTCGGAAAATAAATTTCAAATGTTATTGGAAGTTGAAAAAATGGATTCGTGCAGCTGAAAGATAGGGTTTAAGTGCTGGTGGCTCTTTCTAGCCAAGACGATATTTCGAACTACGACAAATAAAAAAGCCCGTCTCAGGAGTCACGCTGGACGGGCAAACCGCTCGATTAAACTTATTGTTAGTATTTATCCTGAGCTCAGGGTGAGGAAGTGAGTGAGACTTTATTTACCCCGAGCTCTGGATCGTTTAGTACTGACGCGCTTTTTTCAATTTCTCTACGTTTTCCAGAGCTTTAGCTTCAATCTCTGGTTTCGCAGCGACTTGAGCCGTACCACAGCGCCACCATGACTCGTAGTCGTTTGTCATGGTTTTTGGTAGCACTTTTATATCAATCAGGGTTGATACGGTTTGCTGTTTTGCATCGGCCAATGCGGCGATGAGCTCTTCTTCAGTATGTACTCGGTAGGCTTTACAACCGTAACTCTCTGCGTTTTTTGCAAAATCAACAGGCACTAATCCACCGCTCATCTTGCCTGTTTTCGGGTCTTTGAAACGGTTTTCGGTGCCGAAGCTGCCCATTTTATGGTTCATCTGCAAGTTATTGATACAGCCAAATGCCGCGTTATCAAACAAGAGTACGTTGATTTTCACCCCTTCTTGAATCGATGTTTGTAGCTCTGAATGCAGCATCATGTAGGAACCGTCACCGACCATGGTATAAACAGGTTGCTCTGGATTCGCAATTTTTGCACCAATCGACGCGGCCACTTCGTAACCCATGCATGAATAGCCATACTCCATGTGGTAAGTGTCCGGACGTTTTGGTCGCCAAACACGCTGCAGATCGCCAGGGAGTGAACCAGCTGCACCGACAATAATGGCATCCGGTTCAAGATGTTCATCTAGCAAGCCTAGTACGCGAGTTTGGGCTAAGTCGGTATTAAGTGCTTCACGGTATTCCGCCAACTCATCATCAAAGTGACCACCGATTTCCGGAACGAAACCTTCGCCTATTTGAACATTGAATAAGCGGGTTAGTTCTTTGTCCCAAGCTTGTTTCGCAGCTTTAATTTCGTCGCTGTAGCCACTCACATAGCCAAGTTGAGCTAACTTTTCACCGATTGCTTCAAGAGCGATATGGGCGTCAGCGACAACCGAAGTTGCATCTAATTTGCTTGCATCAAACTCAGAGACGTTGATAGTTAAGAAATCCACATCTGGGTTCTGGAATAGTGATTTAGAACATGTGGTGAAATCGGTAAAGCGAGTACCCACACCAATTACTAAGTCTGTATCACGCGCAATTCGGTTAGCAGCAAGACAACCTGTGGTACCTACGCCACCCAAGTTAAGTTCGTGGTCGTGGACAATCGCACTCTTACCCGCTTGAGTTTCACCGAAAGGAATATTGTGTCGCTCAGCAAACTGACGGAATGCATCGTGTGCTTCTGAATAACGTACGCCACCACCACAAATAAGCATCGGTTTCTTCTTGCTCTTAATTAGAGCAACCGCGTCATCAATCATTGGGTTAGTCGCTGGACGACGTTCAATGCGGTGTACGCGTTTTTTGAAGAAGTACTCTGGGAAGTCGTAAGCTTCACCCTGCACATCTTGTGGTAAACAAATCGTGACTGCGCCAGTGTCGGCTGGATCCGTCAATACACGCATCGCGTTGACCATTGCAGACATCAGTTGCTCTGGGCGAGTAATGCGATCCCAGTAACGTGAAACGGGTTTGAAGCAGTCGTTGGTGCTGATTGATGCATCGTGATACTGCTCAACTTGCTGTAGAACAGGATCTGGCTGACGAGTCGCGTATGTATCTCCCGGTAGGAAAAGCACTGGGATGCGGTTCGCTGTTGCTGTCGCTGCTGCTGTTACCATGTTTGCTGCGCCAGGGCCGACAGAAGAGGTGACGGCATAGATCTTTTTGCGCTTGTTTTGTTTCGCGTAACCCATCGCGATATGAGCCATACCTTGTTCGTTACAACCCTGGTATACCTCGAGTGAGCCAGCGTCTTCTTCTAGTGCTTGTCCCAGGCCGACAACATTGCCATGACCAAAGATGGTAAAGATGCCATGAATAAACTTATGTTCTATTCCATCGAACTCAACATACTGTTGATTCATAAACTTAACCAGCGCTTGTGCGGTTGTCATTTTAATCGTGTTCATAACCACTTTACTCCAGATAATTTAGTCGACAGCAGGTGAGACGAAACTTGTGACCTGATGCCTTGCTAGCATATTAAATCTAATGATTTAGATATTATGGAACATTTATTTCATTGCAATGTTTTTCTGAAATGTTGTTAGCTTTTGTGATCCTGATTAGATTGTGGCGTGTTGATTCACTAAAAACAAAATAATGGTGTGATGGATGATACTTTTTGCAAAATTGCGAAATTTTCATTTCATTAGATAAAAGAGAGTGAAAATTTGCATTTGCCAACTTCTTGCCGTTAGAGCGTGTGAAAAATCGATCTCCTAAGGCATTAATAAAGTCGATTGAAGCCGTTAAAAAGTTACATTAAAAGCGACGACAATAGTGTCATGTATCAAGGCATCGATTTTTAATGAGATAGGTAACGTATAGGTGTGGTGGACATTTAGAAGCAAGCGATGATGTACATTGATAAGAATGTTTGGTGGAGCTGTGACGTATCAGAGAGACCACTTTGATGGAGAGTATGTAGCCGGAGGCTAACGCCCCCTCCGACGTAGAGGAGGCGTGTTTTGGTGGCTATGCCAACGCAGCTTTGCTGGTTGCTTTTACGTTACGCTTTGCGGGTTTCTTTTCGGCCTCTTTATCGGTCACGCCGTTTTCTGTCTCTGACTCGGTATAAGCGCGTCCGTAGAAAGAGTCTTTGAGAATTGCTCTTAACTCACCAATGAGTGGGTAGCGAGGGTTGGCACCAGTACATTGGTCATCGAATGCCTCTATCGCTAGCTGTTCGACCTTATTCAGGAAGTCGGCTTCATTAATCCCAGCCGCTTGAATAGACATTGGGATGTCTAGGTTAGCTTTTAGCTCATCCATCCATGCTAGTAGACGTTCAATCTTCTGAGCAGTGCGGTCACCAGCTTGGCTTAGGCCTAGGTGGTCAGCAACTTCAGCGTAACGACGACGTGCTTGTGGACGGTCGTATTGAGAGAACGCAGTTTGTTTAGTTGGGTTATCGTTCGCGTTGTAACGTACAACGTTAGAGATAAGCAGTGCGTTAGCCAAACCGTGTGGTACGTGGAACTCAGCACCCAGTTTGTGCGCCATTGAGTGACATACACCTAGGAATGCGTTCGCAAACGCCACACCAGCGATAGTTGCTGCGTTGTGTACTTTCTCACGAGCGATTGGGTCGTTTGCACCGTTCGCGTAGCTAGATGGTAGGTACTCTTTTAGCATCTTAAGTGCTTGTAGAGCTTGGCCATCTGAGTATTCGTTCGCAAGAACTGATACGTAAGCTTCCAGAGCGTGAGTTACTGCATCGTAACCACCGAACGCGGTTAGAGACTTAGGCATGTTCATAACAAGGTTCGCATCAACGATAGCCATGTTAGGAGTTAGCTCGTAATCAGCCAGTGGGTATTTAGCGCCAGTCTTGTCGTCAGTAACAACCGCGAATGGTGTCACTTCTGAACCAGTACCTGAAGTCGTAGTGATACAAACAAGCTCAGCTTTTTGACCCATTTTAGGGAACTTGTAGATACGTTTACGGATGTCCATAAAGCGCATTGCTAGTTCTTCGAAGTGCGTTTCTGGGTGCTCGTACATTACCCACATGATTTTCGCAGCATCCATCGGTGAACCACCACCTAGTGCTAGGATCACGTCTGGTTGGTAGCTCGCCATTTGAGCGGCACCTTTTTCTACTACAGATAGCGTTGGGTCAGCTTCAACGTCGAAGAACGTTTGAACTTCCATGCCTTGTGCTTTCAGTAGTTTCACTACGTCATCTGCGTAACCGTTGTTGAATAGGAAACGGTCAGTTACAAGGAATGCGCGTTTTTTACCTTCTAGGTCGCCAAGCGCGATTGGAAGGCTACCACGACGGAAGTAGATTGACTTAGGTAGTTTGTGCCACAACATGTTTTCAGCTCGCTTCGCAACAGTTTTCTTGTTGATTAGGTGTTTAGGACCTACGTTCTCAGAGATAGAGTTACCACCCCATGAACCACAACCTAGCGTTAGAGAAGGTGCAACGTTGAAGTTGTACAAGTCACCGATACCACCGTGAGTAGTCGGGATGTTGATTAGGATACGAGCTGTTTTTAGCTTGTCGCCGAAGTAACGGATGCGGTCTGCGTTAACGTCTTGGTTAGTGTATAGACCAGAAGTGTGGCCGATACCGCCGATTTCAACCATAGTTACCGCTTGAGCAACCGCGTCTTCAAAGCTGTCTGCTTTAAACATACCTAGACATGGAGATAGTTTCTCGTGTGCGAATTCGTCTTCGTAAGCAACTTTGCCCAGACCTTCACCGATAAGAACTTTAGTGTCTGCAGGAACTTTAACACCTGCCATTTCAGCGATAGCTGCTGCTGGCTGACCAACGATTTTCGCGTTTAGCGCACCGTCGATAAGAATTGTTTTACGAACTTTATCAGCGTCAGCTTTGCTTAGTACGTGAGCTTTGTGAGAAGCGAAACGCTCTTTCACTTCGTCGTATACGTCTTTATGAACGATTACAGCCTGCTCTGAAGCACAAACAACACCGTTATCGAATGTTTTTGACATAAGAACAGAAGCAACCGCACGTTTGATGTCAGCCGTTTCGTCGATAACAACTGGAACGTTACCTGCACCTACACCGATTGCTGGCTTACCAGAAGAGTATGCCGCTTTAACCATGCCTGGACCACCAGTTGCTAGGATAAGTGCAATACCTTCGTGCTTCATTAGCGCGTTTGAAAGCTCAACTGAAGGCTGGTCAATCCAACCGATGATGTCTTTTGGTGCGCCAGCTGCTACTGCTGCATCTAGAACCAGTTTAGCCGCATCGTTAGTTGAGTTTTTCGCACGTGGGTGTGGTGAGAAGATGATACCGTTACGAGTCTTCAGAGAGATTAGAGATTTGAAGATCGCTGTAGATGTTGGGTTAGTGGTTGGAACGATACCGCAGATGATGCCTACAGGCTCAGCGATAGTCATTGTACCTAGGTTGTCATCCTCTTCCAGGACGCCACAGGTTTTTTCGTCTTTGTATTTGTTGTAGATAAACTCAGAAGCGAAGTGGTTCTTGATTACTTTATCTTCAACAATACCCATACCAGATTCTTCAACCGCTTGCTGCGCTAGAGGAATACGAGCTTGGTTAGCTGCAAGAGAAGCGGCACGGAAGATTTTGTCTACTTGCTCCTGAGAGTAAGTAGAGAACTCTTCTTGCGCTTTCTTAACGCGAGTGACGAGGGCATCTAGTTCTTTAATATTAGTGACTGGCATAGATTACTCCAATAATTTAAGGTTTCATTTCTAAGAATCATGTGACCGGCCCGAACTTAAACATTCAGACCTCGTTAATTCATTGTTTAATTCAGAAAAATAAATAATTAAAATAAGAAAGTTTCTGTTTGTTTAATTATTTTACCCATACGGAATTTGCCTTGTTTTCACAGAGGTTATGGGGTGATCAATATTCACGGTTTACAGGAAAACGAATGTACAATTTTACTAAGCTTATGAAGCCTTATGCTTTAAATGTGCTGAAGGGTAGGGTTTGCACATTAAATATCATAATAACAATGGCTTAAGCTTGTAAAAGTTCAGGCGCGCCTCGTGCTGAGTAGTCTGAGTTGCACACCTGTTTTCCCACTTACTTGTTCAATTCTTTTTCGCTCTAGCTGTTTGGATAAGATGATGTGCAATATTAGGGCACATCATCTTCAGGAATATTATCTTCTGTTTTTCCAAAGGTGGATTATTTCTAGGTAATTTGATTTTATTTTGTTAATAAACGCGTGGTCATTAATATTTCCAGACAACCATTCTTTAGATGGTTCACCAAATATAGTTCGGCCAACCATAAAACCTTTAACTAAGTCGTGGCCAGTTGTTTGGTCAAAGCCTTTTTTAAGCTCTTCTACAGGGGCATCCAGACCGAGAATCACCACACCACGACAATATGGATCTTGATCGATGATTAAGCTGTTCATCGTGTTCCATGAATCGCTTTCAAGTGCCGGTAATTTCCACCAATCTGGCTTAATGCCCAAAGAGTAAAAGCGGATTACAGCTTCAATGTATAAGCGATCTTCTTTCACTACACCGTCAGGCAGGATGACTTCGAGTAGCAGTTCATGTCCAGACTTAAGACAGGCGTGGTACGCTTCTGCTATTTTCTTCTCTTGCAGAGTGCGCATGCTTTCATCGTCTTCCGGGCTGTAGAACACCAGGCATTTCACCACATGCTCTAAAGGCCAGTCGATCAGTTGCGATCCAATGTTGCCGTGTTCGAACTCTAGAGGGCGAGAGCCAGGCATTTCGATTGGACGACCGATCCACCAATTGTCACCCGTTACGTCATTAAGCACATCCTGACCGAAGGTGCTATCACAAAGGAGTCCTGACTGACCTTTTAAACCGGCTTCTCTACTTACCTGACGACTCGCTTCGAGAATGAGCTTTTTCAGCGCTGGAATTTTTCCAACATCTGCACCGACTTCTTTCGCCATATCGACCAATTGGCTGCGATGATCAAACGCTAATATACATAATTCGTCCCATGCCCCTGTTTTACGTGTCGTTACTCTGTGCAAGTGGTTAAGCTGAGGATCTAAATCAGGGCGCTTAACATCGTTAGCGCGAGTTAAATAGTTGTCTAACTCGACTTTGGTTGGCATTGCGGGAGCACAGCCATGACGAGATACCACCAGTGCGCCACAAGCGTTGGCATAAGTGCACGCTTTTTCCCATCCTTCACCGTTGAGATAGCCACGAAGAAGACCAGACATGAATGCGTCACCAGCGCCAAGCACGTTCAACACATCCACACGCACACCGTGTACAGTAATGCCTTCATCCAGAGTTTCTGGGATTGAATCCGTGTAGACAGAACAACCAAGAGCACCGCGTTTACAAACCAATTCTGCGCCAGAAACCTTACGTACGGCTTTGAGTGCTTCAACGGTATCTGTAGAGCCGCCACAAATGTGGAACTCTTCTTCTGTTCCGACAATTACATCGAATAACCCCAAAACGTCTTGCAGTTCTTCCGTCACTTTATCTGATGCGATAAAACGGGTTTCACCGTCACCCAGTGAAGTTAGGCCCCACAGCACAGGACGATAATCAATATCAAGCGCGGTTTTAACTCCGTTACGGCGGGCATATTCAAGTGCAGTTAAAACAGCGTCGCGCGTTTTTGGGTTTGATAAGTGCGTACCAGTGATAGCGAGACAGCGCGCTGATGCGATGTACTCTTCTGTAAAGTCCTGTTTGCTGATTGCCATGTCAGCGCAGTTTTCACGGTAGAAGATAAGTGGAAAGGTGTCTTCGTCTTTGATGCCTAAAATGACTAGGCCAGTAAGACGTTCTTTATCGGTAATAAGGTGGCTGGTGTCGCAACCCACTTTTTCCAGCTCTTCACGTAAGAAACGTCCCATATGTTCATCGCCAACGCGGGCAAGCATTGAAGATTTAAGGCCTTGAACGGTAGTTCCATAAGCAACGTTACCTGAAGAGCCACCGAGATACTTGGCGAACGTACCCATATCTTCTAAGCGAGAGCCGACTTGTTGGCCGTAAAGGTCAACAGCGATTCGTCCCATACAAATCAGGTCTAATTTCTTTTCAGTTTTCACTTTGAGCCTCTCACGGTATCGCGTTAACAAGCGAACTGCTTTAAATTTGTGGAATTTTTATTTCATTACTAATTGTAAGTGAAATTAAACTCCTATTGTGTGATGGGTGTTGAATTCACAAATTATATGATGAAATTTTTATTCCATATCGTACAAATAGGTTGGAGTAGAGATTGGTTCACTACTTTCTGCCAGCTAGGGAAGGGGACCAAATGAGTGCTCGAAACCCTCTTACGCAAAAATGGAGCAACTCGTATGAGCTACTCCATTCGATGTCATTTCATTCAGTGTGTTTCTTGGGCTTCGATAGCTTAGCACCTAAACAGAGAATAGCGATTACTGGCTGATTGTTGCTTTCAAAGCGTCGATAGAGGTTTCAACACCAGCATCCACTGTCATGGTCAGGTCTTCCATCTCTAGTGATACATCACCGTTGTAGCCCATCATATGACACACAGAGAAAAACTCTTTCCACCACTGAAGATCTTGACCACAACCTACTGCAACGTAGTTCCAGGTGCGGTCTGCACTGTCTTCAACTGGGCGTGGCTCCAGTAGGCCATCAATGTCAGCTAGACCACGTTCGATACGAGCATCTTTACCGTGCACGTGGTAGATACAGCCTTTTAGCGTGAGAGCTGCTGTAATTGAGATAGTACAAGGAATGAGCAAGTGTGATGGGGTAGCTCATTTGCTCAATGCGTTAGGAATTTTAACCAGTGTTGATGCATTCCATAGCATAGAGTTAAGAAGCGCTTCTCACGCAATTTGCTGAGTATCACATTTTTACAGTGAGCATCGCAGCAAGTCCAAAATACAAACGGGAAAATGGTTGGTTTTGAAGTCAATAATCAAATATATCGATTAATCAGAGAACAAGTGATACTCTGTGGTATTACGTGATTTGATATGGTCACTGGGCCATGATTATATTTTAATTCTGTGAAAATAAGCCGTCGATGTAAATATTGAGCCAATGAAAGAAAAAGTCACAAAAAATATTACAGCTCGTGATGTGGCAAAACTTGCCGGTGTATCGAAATGGACTGTTTCCCGAGCATTTACTCAGGGTTCTTCAATTTCTGATTCGAGTTTGAATAAAGTTCTACAAGCAGCTGATGAACTTGGTTACAAACCTAACTTACTTGCAAGAAGCTTGGCAAAAAACAAAACGAATATGGTTGCCATACTTATTTCAGAGTTAGGTTCTCCTGTTGTATTGACTGTTTTTGATGAACTCACATCAAAATTACAAAATAAAGGGTTAATTCCGATTGTTCTCAATGTTCATTCCAAAAAAGACTATCAGAACGCTCTCACATTAGCAGGTCAGCTGCAAGTCGACGGTATCATCTTTCTTGGTACAGACTTACCCCAAGAAATCGTTGAAAAAAATATTGAGCATATCCCTCTCATTTCACTTTATCGTCATTGTGATACGCCAAACGTTCACTCTGTCAGTACTGATGGCATATCAGCGGGTCAGCAAGTGGCCAATCTTTTTATGAAATTAGGTTATAAAAGAATGGCTTACATGTCTGGCCCAGAACAAAAATCAACAGGGTTGCTACGCTTTCAAGGTTTTAGCAGTCAACTTTCTGAGTGTGATATACCACTCGAGCACAGATTTAATATCAAACACTATGCCAGAGACCTCGCATTTAATTGCCTTTCTGACTACATAAAAACAACCGATGTTAATCAGAGAGTTGACGCTATTTTTTGTGAGAATGATATTTTAGCCATAGGTGCTTTGGATGCATTACATCACCACAAAATTGATAACACCATTGCTATTGTAGGATTTGACGATATAGATCTAGCGTCATCCCCTAAATATAGACTCACAACATTCAGGCAGGAACTCATCCCTTTGGTTAGTAAATCTGTTGAACTACTTAATTCTGATATTAATAGTAACAACAAAATACTTATGCCTGGAACGCTAATAACACGTCAATCACATTTAATAAATCGACAATAATAATATTCTAATGGTACGGGACAAATAATATTTCCCCGTACCTAGATAATAGTTAGAACTATTATATTATCGAAGTAAGAATTCTCTTTCTAAACGCTCTCTTGCCGCTGGAGCTTGCACGTCCATCTTTTCTGGGAATCCAAAATAAGAAACACAAGCAATTGAATCACCACCGACTGCGAATTTCTTATTCGCAAAATCCATATCTCTTAGTGTTGAGAACATAGTATCGAAATCTACATCGCCTTCACCCATCGCTAAGTGCTGGTGGATAGCGACATCGCTACGGCCTTGATTGTTCAACCAAGGAGGGTTAGCGATATAACGACAATCCAATGTTTGGTTGAAGGTATCCGCAAACAATACATGAGAAAGATCGTCACCTGCATACTCTAACATTGAGCGAACGTCACCTTTGCCTTGATCATAGAAGAAACCGTGAGGCGCAGAGTATACGTACTTTAGATTGTCCGAACGGTAGGACTTAACTAGGTCACACGTTTCATTATTCAGTTCACAGAAATCCCATGGATGCGATTGCACTTCGACACGAATGCCTTCTCTTTCGAATAGAGGTAGTAATTCATCCATAGAGCGGAACCACATTCCGTTACAGATTTCTTGTTGGTTGGGATCGCCAGCCAGCTCTGTGTTGATTACTTCTACACCCATGTTAACAGCGATTTCTACGATTTTTTTCCAGTTTGCTACTGCATGTTTACGTCGTTCTTCAGTTGGGCCTGACCAACGATAAACAACGATAAAAGAAGAGAGTTCAACGCCAGCCTGACGTAGGGCAGTTTTGTATTCTCTTTCACACTCACGAGAAAATAGTGGGTGCTTGTAGAACGGGTTGATACGTGGGTGAGGTGATTGCTCGATATACTTGTAACCCCAATCTGCAACTTTGTGCACCATATCCGGGATACTCATTTGTTTTGCTAGTACATCAACGTCGAATGCGATTTTCATAAAAACCTCCAAAAAAGTATACGCCAATAAACCTATTAATGACTTCACGTTTAATAGTTAGTGAATCTGGTAATTTGTAGCCTTGTTTTAAGCATCGACTTCAAATTACCAGTAGTTTGACCTATTAAGCGGTTACGTTGAC
The DNA here is from genome assembly GCF_033042495.1 of Vibrio sp. EA2. Lineage (NCBI taxonomy): Bacteria > Pseudomonadati > Pseudomonadota > Gammaproteobacteria > Vibrionales > Vibrionaceae > Vibrio > Vibrio sp. EA2. The sequence goes on from NZ_JAWLID010000008.1 coordinate 50,601, forward strand.
CTTTTTAGACTGTTTTCTATTCCAGTTAGCCATAACATGCTCTTCCATTTTCTCTAGTGCCACACCATTGGTTTCTGGTAGGTAGCGACTTACGAAGAAATAAGAAGCAATCATGAAGAAAGCGAATACCCACATAGGGAATGCGCCACGGAACATCTCATTGAGTAACGGGCTGTCGTTCATTACTGGGAAAACAAGGCCAATCAGGAAGTTACTCACCCACAGACTACCAACCGCAAACGACATACCAAGACCACGGTAGCGGTTAGGGAAGATTTCAGATACTACAATCCAAGCCCCCAAGCTCCATGAGAATGCAAAACAAATCATAAAGACCATCATGCCAAAGAGTGTCCAATAACCCATTTGGATTGCTGCTTCACCCTGCAGGCCTGCTGACTGGTAAATAAAGTAAGAGGTTAAAATAAGTCCAAATGTGGCACCGACAGAACCAATTCTCAACAATGGTTTACGTCCAACTTTGTCCATTAGCAGTGAACCAATGAAAGTACCCACTAACTGAATAACACCAACCCAAATTGTTAGGAAGAGTGCAACTTGGCTGTCTCCGGTTACTTTTTCAAGTACGACCGGAGCGAAGTACATCATTACGTTTACGCCACTAGCTTGCTGGAAGATAACAATCGCGGCTGCAATGTAAACGAATATCCAGAAACGGCGCTCTTTATGAACGTGGAGTTTTGCAACTTTAGCCTGATTTTTTTGCTCTTCGTGGATAGAGTCATGAATTGATTTTATAACAGTAGGTGCGTATGAAGGGTTGAAGATCTTACCTGTAACTCGTAGTGCTTCTTCTTCACGGCCAACTAGTACTAGCCAGCGAGGTGACTCAGGAATGAAGAATGATGCAAGTACAAATAGCGCACATGGGATAGCTTCAGAACCAATCATGATACGCCAGCCTACATCAACCAGCCATTCGTGAGTCATGCCTTGAGCGATTAAGAAGTTAACAACAAAGATAACCACTTGACCGAATACGATGGCAAAGTTTTGCGAACTTAACGCACGACCACGGATTTTCTTCGGCGACACTTCTGACATGTACATTGGTGATACAGAAGAGGCAATACCGACGGCCAGTCCGCCGATCAAACGAAATACAATAAACCAAAAGAACGTGTCAACAACAGCTGCACCAATTGCGGAAACTGTGAATAGAAAAGCGGATAAAATTAATGCTTTTTTACGACCATACCTGTCAGCGATTTTTCCCGATAAAAATGCACCGATGATACAACCAATGGCAACGTTTGACACAGCCCAGCCAACGCCGATGGAGCTCAACTCAAAGTAGGTAGCAATCGGGGAGATTGCACCAGAAATTACTGCAGTGTCGTAACCTAGTAATAAGCCACCTAAAGCCGCTACGGCACAGATGACGAGGATATAGCGCAAATTATAGCTTGTATCTACAGGTTGTGGATTAGTGGACATAAATCCTCCTAAATTAATATTATTTTTATGTGTAGGGCAACAGAATTGGTTTTTGCAACCGAGTGCATTTCACTGCGCCTGGATACACTTGGGTATTACTTATTATTAGTTTCTAATACATTAATTATAGGTGAGCGCCAGTGGGGTAATTTACACGTTTGATGTGCTCATTGCCTATACCTATAGCTCCAACACCAATTGGGTCTATCTTTAAATCAGTAGTGTTTAACGACATGATATTCATCCTTAATTAAGTTTTCTGAGGGCGGTGATCTTTGCTTCACCATTCAAACTTTGATTAATGAGTCGATCAGTAACCAACTCACTGCACGATTACCTGGATACAAATATATCACTCGAGCTAATAGGCAAATGTGAAGTAGAACCTAAAATGAAATTTTTGTTTTATGTTTGGATATGCATGAATTTTAAATTTCATTACATTCGTAGCGTAGAAATTTAAACGTATTACTAAGAGTGACGGGCGTTGTCGAGGCAATCAGAGTAATGGGGGAGGGTCTTCTCATCAATAAACCATCTGTTCAAAATGTGATCTTAAACTGAAAAGAGAGTAAGAAAATTCTGATTGTGTGCCCTTTCTATTAATCACCCTATTGCGTAATGGTGCTTTAGGTTTAGGATTTTGAGTTTTTAGTATGTATAGGTGAGAGAGATGATTATTTCCGGTTCTAATGGCAGCACACATAAGGCGCTATTTAGCGACACTTCACTATAGTTTACTTAAATTACACAGGAGCGATGGAGTAGGCAGGGCTGTAATACTACTTGTGACCCGTCCTCTAATTATGAAAACTATATTTCATATATTGTCATAGTGACGGGATGAACATCATTTTGTGATCTAAGTCCAGTTGTGAAGGGAAAAATCTTAAAGAAGACTCTACATAAGGGTATTAGCCGATCTTTATCATTGTTTTTGAAATCTTCATTTCATATTATGGGTCAAATTGAAATGTAAAGCCCATTTGGGAAGTGCACATTAATACGCATAAGGAACAGTTGAATGTCTAATCTACTATCGAAATATCAAGCGTCTCCATCTGACGGTTGTACTCAAAACATTACCCCAGAAAATGCTGATTGGGGATATGTTGGATTTAAAGCTTATGAGTTAAAAGCAGGTGAAAGCCTTTCTCTGCCAGCTTCAGAAGTAGAGACTTGCCTGGTACTGGTTGCTGGCAAGGCAACAGTGGTGACAGACTCGGCAACATACGAGAATATTGGTGATCGCATGTGTCCATTTGAGCGCAAAAAACCTTATGCAGTTTATGTGACACCAAGTGATAACTGTGAAGTGCAGGCGTTAACCGATATTGAGCTGGCAGTGTGTACCTCTCCAGGTAAAGGCACATACCCAACGCGATTGATCGCGCCGGAAAATATTGATGCTGAAGCGAGAGGCGTTGGTAACAATAAACGCTATGTTCACAATATCCTTCCAGATTATGCAGAGGCAGATACACTGCTGGTTGTTGAAGTTTACACCGATGAAGGCTGCACAAGTTCATTCCCGAGTCACAAACACGATACCGCAAACGAGCCTAATGAGACTTACCTTGAGGAAACTTATTACCACCGACTAAACCCAGAGCAAGGGTTTGTTCTACAACGTGTTTATACCGATGACCGTTCTCTTGATGAGTGTATGGCCGCATACAACAAAGACGTAGTAAAAGCACCGAAAGGATACCATCCTGTTGCAACCATTGCGGGATATGACAGCTACTACCTCAATGTTATGGCAGGCCCTTCCCGCAAATGGTTATTTACCTGGGAAGAAGATCACAATTGGGTTAATGGCCCGGAGTACAAAGCAAAACATGCTTAATCTGCAACAGAGCAGGGCCTATTTGTTTCGACTAAAATTCCACTGCGAAGGATAAGTTCGCCTTAGAAGCCATGATTTTTCATGGCTTCTTTTTTCTTACCATTCAGAGGTGACACTATGAAGCTATCGAATCCAAACTTATATAAACAACAATGCTTTATAAACGGGAAATGGCTCAGCGCTGAAAACGGTGAGACCAGTGATGTTCTCAACCCTTTTGATAACACCATTATTGGTTCGGTTCCTAAAATGGGTAGAAGTGAAACGTCAGAGGCGATTAAATCGGCTCAAGTGGCGTTTAAGTTATGGAAAATTACACTAGCTGGTGAACGTTCACTGCTGTTAAAAAAATGGTACCAACTTATCGTTGAGAACATAGACGATCTCGCTACGATCATTACCACTGAATTAGGCAAGCCTTTTGAGGAAGCAAAAGGTGAGGTGATGTACGCAGCCAGCTTTGTTGAGTGGTTTGCTGAGGAAGCCAAGCGAGCATATGGCGAAATTGTTCCAACTCATCGCAGTGATTCTCGTATCGTAACCACACAAGAGCCGATAGGCGTGGTTGCTGCGATTACTCCCTGGAACTTCCCTATTGCTATGATTACCCGCAAATGTGCCCCAGCATTTGCGGCTGGTTGCACCGTCGTACTGAAGCCTGCGCCGGAGACTCCTTTTACCGCACTAGCACTAGCAGAGCTTGCAAAGCAAGCAGGCTTTCCTGATGGTGTATTGTCTGTTGTGACCGGGGATGCGATAGAGATAGGGAAGGAACTTACAGAAAATAAGCGGGTGAAGAAGGTTTCGTTTACTGGCTCAACACGTGTCGGGAAAATACTGATGCAGCAATCGGCAGCATCGATAAAAAAATTGTCTCTCGAGTTGGGTGGTAATGCGCCTTTCATCGTGTTTGACGATGCTGATTTAGATGCCGCAGTTGAAGGCACTATGATCGCTAAGTTCCGTAATGCTGGGCAAACCTGCGTGTGTGCCAACCGTATTTATGTACACGATTCAGTCTATGATACCTTTGCTCAAAAACTCATCGAACGTGTTTCCAAACTAAAAGTAGGAAACGGTTTTGAGAAAGAGACAATGATCGGTCCACTTATCAATCACAGTGCTGTAGATAAAGTTAAGAGCCATATTGAGGATGCGGTATCAAAAGGGGCAGAGGTTGGTTATGGTACGGAGAGCCATCCACTTGGTAATAATTTTGTAATTCCCCATGTTCTTCTGAATGTCACCGATGAAATGTTGGTTTCACAAGAAGAAACGTTCGGCCCGGTAGCTCCGTTGTTTCGCTTTGACTCGGAAGAAGAAGTGATCTCTCGTGCTAATGACACCGATTTTGGATTGAGTGCTTACCTCTATACTGAGTCTCACTCTCGAGTTTGGCGAGTAAGTGAAGCACTAGAAGCTGGTATTGTGGGAGTAAATCAGGGGTTGATTTCGACCCCGGTCGCACCTTTTGGTGGGGTCAAAGAGTCGGGGTTAGGTCGTGAGGGCTCGCATATGGGCTTAACCGAGTTTATGGAAGTTAAGTACATTTTGATGGGCGGGCTGAACTAACGCCTGTTTCACTTTCCTTTTATTATCAGAAGAGCACTCTTATGGAAACAACAACTCGAATCATACCTGCGAGAAAACATATTGCGTTAGTTGCACATGATAACTGCAAGGCCCAGCTTTTAAAGTGGGTTGGTGGAAAACAAAATCAGCTAAAATCTCACACACTTTATGCCACCGGCACTACGGGTCATATGATCCAGAAAAATACCGATTTAACCATCAACAGCATGATCAGCGGCCCAATGGGTGGCGATCAGCAAATAGGTAGCCTAATATCGCAAGGCAGCCTGGATATGTTGATCTTCTTTTGGGATCCTTTGAACTCCGTTCCTCACGATCCAGATGTTAAGGCATTACTCCGCATCGCTAGTGTATGGAATATTCCCGTTGCGACAAACCAGGCAACAGCGGACTTTCTGTTTGCTTCCGAATTCATGTCGCGAGAAGTGGAAATTGACATTCCTGATTATGAAAAGTATTTGAGTAACCGAACCTAGTCACTTCCCTCAATCCTGAAAAAGAAACCGTCCATGGGGCTATTGGAAAAACCGATTGCCCCATGCAGAGCGGCCCTCTTCTCTTAAGTTAAATAGCCTTTCAAGTGATTCTTTAGCTAAGAATAAACCGCTCATCATCCGTTGATATAGAACGACACCGCGTTGTTGATAATGGTATGGGAGGAAACGAAAAAAAGCAGAGTACGGATACTCTGCTTTAAGGGAAATGAACGACTCTCGAAATGTATCTATATCGGTGACTAGGGTGATTTACACCACGCCCATGGACGCGAAAATCAACACGACACCAGTCGCAACCATAGGAATCGCCAGAGTACAGACAAAAATATCTTTGTATGAATCACGGTGAGTCATTCCACAAATCCCAAGTAGGGTAATAACCGCGCCATTATGAGGGAGTGAATCTAACCCTCCACAAGCTATCGAGGCGATTCGGTGTAAAGACTCCAGACTAATGCCTAACTCCAGTGCTTTTTGAATATACACTTGACCAAGAGCGTCCAAAGCAATACTCAGACCGCCGGATGCAGATCCGGTTATCCCAGCGAGCAAACTGGTCGACATAGCAAAGGATAGAAGCGGAGTTCCTGGTATCGAAAGTATGCCTTCTTTTACTAACTCAAAAGAGGACAGTGATTTGATTACATTACCAAACCCAACTGCTGCAGCGGTATTCATGATTGGCATGATAGAGCTCTCACCGCCTTCGTTAAGAGAGAAGCGAATGTCCTTCATGTATTTCTTAAATAATAAAAGTGCGACAACAATAGCGGTGGTTAGGGCGATGATAAGACTCCACATACCATTTACTTTTTGCAGCGTTGTATCGTAGTTAACAAGGTAACTGGTATCGACACTTGGGAAATAGAAAGTCACGATCAGAAAGTTTAAAACCAGAACGATAAGAATTGGGATAAAGGCCAGAGTCGCAGAAGGAATGTTATTATTCTCATCGCTTTCATCACTTTCTGATTCATCGTGAATGCCATAACCTTCACCATTTGTTCGGGCGACAGCTTCTCGGCGTTTCAGCCATAGCATGCCCAAGCCAAACATGGCGGCGGCGCCGACTAACCCAAGACCTGGCGCAGCGTATGCTGTGGTACCGAAAAAAGGCATCGCGATGGTATTTTGGATTTGTGGTGAGCCTGGTAAAGCGGTCATGGTAAATGTGAAGGAACCGAGCGCAATCGTGCCAGGAATCAGGCGCTTAGGCACATTACTGTCTTTAAATATCTGTGCTGCAATAGGGTATACTGCAAATACAACCACAAACATCGACACACCGCCGTAGGTCAAAACCGATACGGCGAGTACCACGGCTAAGATCGCATTATTACTTCCCACCTTATTAACAATGACTTTAGCGATTGATTTTGCAGCACCAGAGTCATCCATTACTTTGCCGAAAATCGCCCCAAGTAAGAACGCCGGAAAATAGAGTTTTACGTAGTTCGCTGCACTTAACATGAAGACTTCTGTATAACTCGCCATCATGTAGGTCCCGGCAGAAAACAGAGCAGCAACTAATGCCAAAATAGGCGCTAACCAAATGACTGACATTCCTCGGTACGCGAGGTACATCAACAAAACTAACGACAGCAATATGCCCAATATTCCAACGTCCACGGTAATCTCCAATATGTAATCAAATTTAATTTCCAAAATGTTTCGAAATTGAAACACTCATTTCATTACAAATAAAGAGAAAGATGGCTTCTAAGAAGGTAAATCAGCATATATATTGATCAAAGACAGTAAAATGGTAGGTTGGGTGAATTTCAAACGTTCATTCCTCACATAAAATGAAAAATTCATTTCACTATGTCCATTTCGAGTGGTACGTTTAAGGACAAGTATTTCATATACTCTTAGACTTCACGATCAATGTAATGATTAAGGAAATAGAATGAGCGCACGAATCGTATTACCAAGGATTATGCATGTAGGCAAAGGGGCATCACTTCAAGCTTCGGACGTAATGGCAAGCTTAGGTGCATCACGACCGTTAATTGTCACCGATAAAATGATGGTTCAGCTAGGTTATGTAGAAAAAGTTTCAGAAGCGCTGATGGCCGAGGGCATCGAGGCTTCCGTATTTTCTGATACGATCCCAGAGCCTACAGTGAGTTCAATCGACGCTGGTGTAAAAATGGTGCGTGAAGGCGGATTTGACTCCATTATTGCTATCGGTGGGGGTAGCCCAATCGATAGTGCTAAAGCTATCTCGATAGTTGGTAAATTTGGTGGACAAGTACGCGATTACAAATTCCCGCGTGATGTTAGCGAAGCTGGTCTTCCTATTATTGCCATTCCAACGACTGCCGGTACTGGTTCAGAGGTCACTCGCTTTACGGTAATTACAGATGATCTGCACGACGAAAAAATGCTGTGTTCTGGCCTTGGGTTTATGCCTATCGCCGCATTAGTGGATTACGAACTGACCATGTCACTTCCGCCACGTGTCACAGCTGACTGTGGTCTGGATGCGTTGACACACGCTATTGAAGCTTATGTTAGTCAAAAAGCGAATCAGTTCTCTGACACTCAAGCGCTGATTGCGATGGAAAAAATTGGCAAGAGTATTCGTCAGGCTTATCACAATCCGAAAGATGAGGGCGCTCGCTCTGATATGATGTTTGGCGCAACCTTGGCTGGTGTGGCATTTTCTAACGCATCGGTTGCATTGGTACACGGCATGAGCCGACCTATTGGTGCATTTTTCCATGTGCCTCATGGCCTATCCAACGCGATGTTGCTACCCGCTATTACCGAGTTTTCTATCCCTAGCGCTGAAAAACGTTATGCGGAGTGTGCTCGCGCTATTGGTGTTGCCTCTCTCTCTGACACTAATGCGATTGCATGTAAGAAGTTAGTCAGTGAACTGCGTGCATTAAATACGGAACTATCCGTTCCTACGCCGTCTCAATATGGTATTGATAAAGAGCGTTTCTTTGAGCTTCTATCGACCATGGCACAACAAGCACTGGATTCTGGTTCTCCTGGCAATAACCCTCGTGTTCCTTCTTTAGAAGAAACTATCGAGCTTTACAAAACAGTTTGGAACGAAGGCGAATAACGCTCCTGTAGTGGCTTATTACATCCCCCCTCATTAAGCCACGCTTTTTCTTTGTATTATTTACTGCGCTCTTCTTTATCGGCTTCCCGGTTCGAAGAGCGTTTTTTTTATTTGAGGTTGGCTGGAATTTCATGGCTCAACCTAATGTTGCTTGGACACTGAAAATTGACCATTCACTCAACGGTGTTTCTATCTGTGGGCAGATGATGCCCGTATCCCTCCTTGTTCATTTATTGACAAACTTTTTAGCTCAGTTCTCTGAATTACTCAATGTTCTTTTATTACAGAAAGGTTTTTCCCGCAGGTTTTTTCTTATCTGTCGCCTATAGTGGTCATTGTTCTGTCTGAAATAACGCATTACTTCCCTTGTCTTTAGCACCATGACACATAGTGTGCGAAGGTTTCATTCAGGATAATCAAACAATTTCAATCGATTACGAGGCATGAGAGAAATATTCATTTTATTTTGTTTAAATATTAAAATATCTATTGCATTTTGTGTGACCTAGATCTATATTTACACCCGTTGATGTAGGAAACTTACAAACATTTGGAGAATAAATTATGTACGCAGCAATCGCATATAACACTTACTACATGGTTAAAGACGCACGCGAGAATCAAGTCGCAGCAGAAGTAGAAACAATGAAAGAAACAAAGCGTTTTTCACTGAAAGCATTTTTCAACAACGCAGCACCAAAATCTCAAACAACTCAAACGGTATAAAGGAGACCGATATGTACGGATCAATCGCATACAACACTTACTACATGGTTAAAGACGCTCGCGAGAATCAAGTCGCAGCAGAAGTAGAAGCCATGAAAGAGAAAAAGCGTTTTTCATTTAAAGCACTTTTCAACAAAACAGTATTAGAACCACAAACAACTCAAACAGTATAAGGATAACGATATGTACGCAGCACTCGCATATAACACTTATTACATGGTTAAAGACGCTCGCGAAAATCAAGTCGTTGCAGGCGTAGAAGTCGTGAAGACAGAGAAGAAGCGTTTTTCACTTAAAGCACTTTTGAACAAAGCAGTACCAGAACCACAAACAACCCAACCTCTATAAGGATAATGAAATGTACGGAGCAATCGCTTATAACGCGTATTACATGGTAAAAGACGCGGAAGAAAACCCAGAAACAAATACCATTAAGGCGAAAGCAAACCAAAAGCCTTTAAAGCTTATCATCAACGAGTTTATACAAAACAAAGTGCCTGTATTGGCTAATAGTAACAGTAGTGATTTCTATTTACTGCTACTTCTATTGACATCATTTACAGTACTTCATGTATAAAAGGCTTTGAAAACAGCTGATTAAGTAATTTTTAATCCAGAGGTCATGAACAAACATACCTCATATGATTTCAGCAGTTTAAACATAAGCCGTAATACTACGTGGGAATAGTGAAAAGTTGAGTAGTCTACCCGACTAGGGTGTTAAGACGAGCCTCAAAGCTGGTGGCACTATGACCGAGAGATAACATTGACAGGCAGGTAAATTAAGACACCAATATTCGTGTTGATGATTAACCTAAATTACCACCACGTGAAAGCAGCAGGGTAGAATAGTGGCAGAGTCCACTATGAAAACTGGATGTACTTCGAGATTGCCTTTAGCCTCTCTCATCCCAAAACATGACTCGCCAGAGTCTGTTCATTCCAAATTTAATCAAGGACGTTCCTGCTGTCAGTTGTTGCAGAGAACATCAACCTTTCAGACACAACATCATTATTCTTAATTTCTAAACTCCAATTACTTAACGATTTTGTCCGCGTCACTCCACGATCCTTACCGAGACTAGGAATCTGCTCGCTGCGCACTGAGCAGGAACAGAAATAACTTTGACTATAAAGTGCACGTAAAGTAGCGCCTGACTCTCACTCCTTCGTCTCTGCTCAGAAGGACCAGAGACTTAAATATGCTGTTTCTTGGTAACCGATGTTGCTTTTTGTGATCTGGATTTTCAAAATTGTAAATTATATTTTTCATTATCATTGAAAATGAAATATTAATTTCATACAATGATTTCGTTCGATAACGAAAAGCAAACTTGTCATCAATAAGTGAAGATCAAATTGACGCTAGGAACTGCTTTTTATAACAGAAATCGCCATAACTACGTGCGAAACAAGTCGCTCAGTCAGTCTAAAATAGGAGTTGGTCATGGAGACTATTCATAACTATATCGGTGGAAGCATTCAGGAAAGCCAAAGCGGCAAATTTGCTCCAGTATTTAACCCTGCTACTGGTGAACAAATTCGCCAGGTCGTTCTTAGCTCAAAGAGTGAAACGGAACTGGCAATTGAATCTGCTTCAAAGGCATTTCCTGCATGGTCGAAAAAGTCACCACTAAAACGTGCTCGAATCCTATTTAAGTTCAAAGAGTTAATGGAAGCTAACATGGACAAGCTTGCCAAAACGATTTCTACTGAGCACGGTAAGGTTTACTCAGATGCCATGGGTGAACTAACTCGAGGCCTGGAAGTTGTTGAGTTTGCTTGTGGTATTCCGCACCTTCAGAAAGGTGAGCATTCTGCTAATGTGGGTACGGGTGTCGACAGCCATTCTCTAATGCAGCCACTAGGCGTTTGTGCGGGTATTACCCCATTTAACTTCCCGGCGATGGTTTCAATGTGGATGTTCCCTATTGCACTTGCGACTGGTAACACATTTGTTCTAAAACCGTCAGAAAAGGATCCAACAACCTCTTTGGTTCTGGCAGAGCTGCTTTCTGAAGCGGGTCTTCCTGACGGCGTGTTTAATGTAGTGAATGGCGATAAAGAGTCGGTAGATGTACTACTAACGGATCCACGTGTTCAAGCGGTTAGCTTTGTTGGCTCAACACCAATTGCTGAGTACATTTACTCAACGGCATCAGCACATGGTAAACGTTGTCAGGCTTTAGGCGGCGCTAAAAACCACTGTATCTTAATGCCAGATGCAGATTTGGATATGGCAACGAATGCAATTATCGGTGCAGCATTTGGTGCGGCTGGTGAGCGTTGTATGGCTCTTTCAGTGGCAGTAGTCGTTGGTGACGAAACTGCGGATCACCTTATCGATAAACTGCGTACCGGCGTTGACAAAATGACCATTGGCCCTGGCATTGTCGAAGGCAAAGAAAATGATATGGGGCCGGTAATTTCTCAAATTCATAAAGAGAAAATCATTGGTTACATCGACTCTGGCGTAGAGCAAGGTGCTGATCTTCTTATCGATGGTCGTTCACTAAGTGTTGAAGGTTATGAAAGTGGATACTTTGTAGGACCAACGCTATTCGATAACGTATCACCTGACATGACTATCTATAAAGAAGAGATCTTTGGCCCTGTTCTTGCGATTGTTCGCGTACCAGATTTCGAAACCGCTATTCAACTGGTTAATCGTCATGAATATGGCAATGGTACGGCAATCTTCACTCGTGATGGCGAAACAGCACGTCAGTTTAGTGAAAATGTGCAGGCTGGTATGGTAGGTATCAACATCCCAATCCCAGTACCAATGGCATTCCACAGCTTTGGTGGTTGGAAACGATCTGTTTTCGGTCCATTAAATGTGCACGGCAATGACGGCGTTCGTTTCTACACAAGAATGAAAACTGTATCTAGCCGTTGGCCTGCAAGCGATGTGCGCCTGGAACAGCACTCAAGCTCATTTAATATGCCAACATTAGGCTAATCAAACTTTTTAACCGTTTTGGCAGGGCATGGTAGGGGCCCTGATGGGTAAGCGCGTGGCAGAGCGCGCTGCCTTTTTTCTATATTTTTGCTGGCGAATCGCCAGCTTTTTTTATTAAAAGATTCCCTCAAATATGAGCGGATAGTTTTATCCACTGTCTTGTGATAGATAAGAATTACAGTTTTACAGTGTTTATTTTTACTAGCCAGATGAGTTAGTTAGGTTGATTACGTCTAATACTCATTAAGTCAGGTTTTCTTCCGTTATAATTCTGAACGCGACTTTGCCATCATTGTAAATGTCGGGAGAGTAGCCATTTTGTAAGTGGTTAAACATAATATCGAGCGATAGCTCTGCATGCTGCTGAGCATTTTGGTCTAGAGCAAAAGAAAGTGTGTTATTTTTTAATAGTTCTTCCGTGGTATTGTAAAGCTCATGCGTTATGAAGGCACAAGAACCTACTTTCCCTGCATTCGATAGCCAATTACCTATCGTTTGGTTTCCTGCTCCTGAATTATATATACCAATAACTTCTCTTTTATTTTGTTGACTTAAAAGGCGCAGTATCGTTTCCTTGTCGTCATCGCCATATAAAATATCACTTAATGTAATGGTGTCCCGTTTACTTATCGCGTCCTGGAAACCTTTCATTCTTTGAATATGAGCCTGGTAGTCAAATCGTCCACTGAGCAGTATGATTTCGCCTTGATTCGGAATCATTTTAGACATTAGGGAAGCGGCCGTCCTGCCAATCTGATACTGATCGATCCCGACATGACAGAGCCTTTTACTTTCAGGCAAGTCGGTAGCAAGGGTGATAACAGGGGTTCCATTAGAGTGGCACTTTTCTAACGCTTGATAAATGGAGTCATTGTCATTTGCAAATACGATTATACCGTCATACTTATCAGCGCTATTCTCTAGGTGGTTGGCAAGCTTTTCAGGCTGGCTTTCAGGTACTAAGCTGCAACGCAACCGAACATTGCGATACTGATGCCCTTGAGCGACTTTACTAAAACCTTGCATTAAAGATTTGAAAAATTGTGAAGGATTCTGACTGAGGATTAGTTCTATCCTCCAGGGGGCTTGGTATATTTCCGGCAGTGTACGTTTAATCCCCAACTCCTTGGCTGCTGTAATGACTTTCTGGACAGTTTTTGGAGATACTCCTCCTCGTTCGTTTAGAACTCTATCTACGGTAGCAATTCCTACCTGCGCTTTTTCTGCAATCACAGCAAAAGTTGATTTCTTCATAACTCTTTAATACATACACAGCAGTGGTTTAGTGGTTCAAGTGTACTACTAGATGAATATCCAGTGTGCCTAGCGCTGACAATACGCTAGCTCTCCTTAAATTTCTAGAATTTACTCTCCGTCACAACTCAATTGAATAATTAAACAACATATAGCTTAGCCTACTCGTTCATAAAAAGCTCTGGAATACAGGTTTATAACAAGTCAACAAATACATGGCGAACACAAGTCACATTTACGAAAGATGGCTAATTGACTTGAAACTGGATCACATTTCATTGATGAAAACCCATCAAAACATAAGTATCAAAAACGATATGATCTCGCTACTATTTCTTTGTCGACATTTACTAAGATTCTTACTTAGTTAGCCGCATATAATATTTAATTTTAATACAAACGTGAAATTATAACGAGGTAGTGAACATGACCACCCAAATTAAATTTGCTTTAAATCACATGCTATGTCCAAAAGTATCGGCAGAAGCTCTTATTGATTATGCGGTACAACTCGGGCTGGATGCTATCGAATTACGTAATGACGTAAACGAGAATAGCCTGGTTTCTGTTGAGCAAGCTCAAGCGGTTGGCGCTAAAGCAAAATCTGCAGGTGTTCGAGTTCTAACTATTAATGCGGTATACCCATTCAATGTGTGGGATAACGAATTAAAAGAGAAGGCAGAAAAGTTGGCTGAATTGGCTGAAGCTTGTGGCGCTGAAGCGCTTGTACTATGTCCTTTGAATGATGGAAATCAACGTACGAAGGAACAAGTTAAAGAGTCATTAACTCACCTTAAAACCATCTTTGATAAACATGGAATTAAAGGCTATGTCGAGCCACTAGGCTTCCCTATCTCATCCCTTCGCACCAAAGCTGAAGCGGTTGAAGCAATTAAAGAGCTTGGCTTCGAAGATACGTTCAAAATCGTACACGACACGTTCCATCACAAAGGGGCTTCTGAAACTGAACTCTTCCCACAACACACAGGTCTAGTTCATATCTCCGGTGTTGAAGATGAAGACATCACATTTGAAGAAATGCTAGATGCACACCGTCTTATGATTAATGCTCAAGACCGTTTGGATAATGTTGGCCAGATCAAACAGTTGCTTGAAGCAGGTTACACGGGCTATTTCTCATTTGAACCATTCTCTGCGCCTGTTTGGGATCTACCAGACCACGTTGCAGCAGCAAAAGAAAGTATCGAATTCATCCTTGATCGCATTTAACCCATTATTAACTTGTTAATGGTGGACTCTATATTGGGAGGCCTTTAATGGACAAAAATAAAGTAAAACTTGGTGCAGCGCCTATTGCATGGACGAATGACGACCTACCAAGTTTAGGAGCAGAAAATACATTTGCACAGTGCGTAAGTGAAATGGCTTTGGCTGGATTCACCGGCAGTGAAGTAGGTTGTAAGTTCCCTAAAGATACTAAAGTACTAAAAGAGAAGCTCGCGCTTCGTGGCATCCAAATTTGTAATGCTTGGTTTAGTACTTTCTTTGCCGATGGCAAAGAAGAACAATCTATCGCTGAATTTGTTGCGCATATGAATTTCTTACATGAAATGGGTGCAAAAGTTATTGGTTGTTCAGAGCAAAGTGGCAGTATTCAGGGTACGGAAAAAGCAGTATTTGAAGAGAAGCCGCACTGGACTGATGAAGCGTGGCAACGTGTCGCTGATGGCTACAATAAAATTGCTGAGCTTGCAGCAGAAAAAGGCATGAAAGTTTGTCTGCACCATCACATGGGGACGGGTGTGCAAACCCCTTCTGAGATAGACAGATTTATGGAGATGACTAACGATAATGTTGGCTTGCTCTTAGATACGGGTCATATTTACTACTCAGAAGGTAAGCAAGAAGCCATCCTTGAAGTTCTGGATAAATATGTTGCGCGTATTCCACACGTTCATTTAAAAGATATTCGTGATGAAAAACGTCAGCAAGTGATAGAAGAACATCGCTGTTTTCTTGATGGCGTTCGTTTAGGTGCTTTCACCGTTCCTGGTGATGGTGTCATTGATTTTAAACCAATATTTGATGCGTTAGATAAAGCTGGATATGAAGGCTGGATGGTTATAGAAGCAGAACAGGACCCTAGCGTTGCAGATCCACTAGAGTATGCACAAAAAGCGCGAAAATATATCCGAGACGTTGCTGGAATTTAAAAATAACTTGCTTCTTTCCATATGGGATAAGTCACTATAACTTATTTCGTATAAAGGTAATTATTAACTATTTATCTTATTAATCAGTGTCTGGGTAAATTATATTATTTATATGGAAAACTTATTTTTATTAATTTAAGTAATAAGTTTCATTATTCAGACAACTTTTTAGTATCTCTATTTTAAATGAAATTTAAAGGACGAATATCATGACTTTAAAAGTAGGTGTGATTGGTTTAGGTGCAATCGGCAAAGAACATGCGAAAAGAATTCATAATCTTCTACAAGGTGCAGAAGTTGTTGCGGCTACTGATGTGGATCCGGAAGCAGTAAAAGCATTTTTGACCGAAGAGAATATTCCAGCTGAAGTTTACGCTAATGGTCAGGATCTGATTAACTCAACAGACGTCGATGCTGTTGTTGTCACCTCTTGGGGACCAACGCACGAAGAGTTTGTTCTAGAGTCGATCAAAGCAGGTAAACCGGTATTCTGTGAAAAACCACTCGCTGATACTGCAGCAGGTTGTAAGCGTATTGTTGAAGCTGAAATGGCTGCAGGCAAAAAACTAGTGCAGGTTGGTTTCATGCGTCGTTATGATGCGGGCTACAAACTGCTTAAAGCTGCTATTGAAAATGGTGATCTAGGTGAGCCGTTGCTAGTACACTGTGCTCACAGAAACCCTGAGGTCCCAGAAGCTTATTACGGCGATATGCCTTTCTCGGATACATTCATCCATGAAATCGACGTATTACGCTGGCTAGTTGGTGACGATTATAAATCTGTTCAGGTTATCAATCCGAAACGAACTAAATACACGCATTCGAAGCTACAAGATCCACTTATGGTCATCGTAGAAACTCGTGGTGGCATTCATATTGATGCAGAAATTTTTGTGAACTGTCAATACGGCTACGATATCCAATGTCAGGTAGTAGGGGAAGAGGGGATTGCTAATCTACCAGAACCAATGAGCCTATCGACTCGTAAAGATGCAAAACTTTCCACTAGTATTCTTACTGATTGGAAAGTCCGCTTCTTCGAAGCATATGATGTAGAGCTTCAAGATTGGATCGATTCTACAAACGCCGGAGAAGTCAATGGTCCAACTGCATGGGATGGTTACTTTGCAGCTGTTACTTCCGATGCATGTGCTGAAGCACGCGTTTCAGGCAAAGTTGTTGACATCGATATGCCGGAAACTCCAGAATTTTACAAGTAACACTCAGTTAAATTTACTATTGCATAGAATGGTAAGTAGTCGGTTTTAATACGATTCTATCGTTATTTTCCCGATAGTATTGAACTTACTTTAGTCGCAATCCCTCAATTTTATTTGAGGGATTTTTTGTTTATAGGAAGTATCTTGGGTTATTCGAAAGTGTTAAGGATGACTAATACTGTCTCAATTAATGAAAGCTGGTTGCTTAGGATATAATCCCCACTCGGTGGTATATCCTAAGCTAATTGGTAATGACGTTATAGCTTGAGTTTTGAGACGTGTCGTGAGTATGGCTGAAATCGCTAAGAGGTATCACGATTATTTTTGCCAACGTGAGTTCGTCTGTGTAGTGCTATACAAGACTATTTAAGATTGAACGCCAATCTTGAGCAAAGCTTAAACTATAGAATAACTCTAAGGTCAATCGGACAAACTAAAAAAGATGTGGATTTTGGGACTAGCTTGGGGCTCATACTGTTTGTGGATGGAAGTTTGATTTGCTCGAACTCTGTTTAAATTGATATGAGTATGATCCATATCTCATAGTGAAATATAAATTTCAATTAATTGTTTAAATGAAATTTATATTATCTATAATAATTGTATTGCTGAATCAGAAACGATAATTCTGTACTCATAGAGTTCCAAGTAAATGTGAATATAGTACTACCCTAAACCTAACAACATAGGGCAACCGAATCCGATTTAGAACACTAAAAACGAAGGATTTACAGTATTGCCCAAACAAAAAAGTCGAGCAGTAATGAAGTAAATGTACCGTAGAGTGTAAGTCAGGTATGATTGAAATTTTTGTTCCAAAAGAATGGAGTTTATAAAATGAAAATAGCGTTTGATGTTGATGTGCTAGCAAAACAAATGAGTATTCCCGATATGGTTCATAAAGTCGCTGATTGGGGCTATAAGTATATCGAGCAGTCACCTCATCCC
Organism: Vibrio sp. EA2; assembly: GCF_033042495.1. Lineage (NCBI taxonomy): Bacteria > Pseudomonadati > Pseudomonadota > Gammaproteobacteria > Vibrionales > Vibrionaceae > Vibrio > Vibrio sp. EA2. Next base: position 68,361 of record NZ_JAWLID010000008.1, read on the forward strand.
CGAATCAATCCTTTTTATAAACACCCGCTTATGTCTCGTGAGTGTGAAACTGAATATAGAAAAGCATTGGCTCAAGCCGGCGTAGAAATTTCTTCTTTCATTACCGTATACCGTTGGTCTGGCCCTACGGAAGAGCAACGTAAACACGCAGTCGCTAACTGGCGAAGAATGGTAGAAATCGCTGTCAACATGGGTGTTGAGGTAATTAATACTGAGTTGTCAGGTGATCCTAACCAGCAAGAAATTTGTAACGGCATGTGGTTCCGTTCAATGGATGAGCTCTTGCCATTGTTTGAGAGAGAAGGGATCCGTGTTGAAGTGCAATCTCACCCATGGGATTTTTGTGAACTGAACAACGAAACCTGCGATATGGTTAAATCCTATCGTTCAGACAATTTAAAATACGTTTATTCGGCACCTCACGGTTTCTTCTATGATCAAGGTAAGGGTGATGTTCGTTCAATGATGGAATACGCCGGCGACGACATGACTCATGTTTTGTTTGCCGATACGTTTAATCAAACTTTGGACTGTCGATATATCGCAAACCCGCCTTGGTTGAATAATCAAGGCCGTGCAGATGTCGCAATTCATCAGCACTTAGCCATGGGCGAAGGGGACGTGGATTTCCCAACACTTTTCCAAACCATGAGAGACATGGATTTCGCAAACAAAAAGCCAGCAGTTGGTGGTGACACCATCGCTTGTGTTTCTTACTTTGGTTTTCCAGAGAAAATGGATGTACAAGCGGTGGAAGCAAGAGAAAGATTAGAACGTGAGTTACTAGTTAGATAAAGCAAATAATTAAAAAATTTAAGATGCTCTTTGGAACCCCATGACATGGCGAGGGTTTCATTGAGCATCTTTTTTCCCTGAATCAATCATAGGCCAGATTTTGCCTGGTTATTCTATATAACTATCTCCCTCTAAGCGATTGTCTAAATCCAAACTCACCTCGTTTTAGTTTCTATAGCGCTTGCTGATTTAGTACGGAATATTTTGTCCGAGCACTACGTTTTGCGTCTAGGTAATTTTAGCTTTCTTCCTATGAGGAAGCAGTAATTAACTCGTATTTTATCTCTACTCAAATGGTGATGAACTTGGCGGCGAAGTCTTTATTTTTATTAGTTTGGGAAACCAAAGGTAACGTTAGAGTGCACAACATCACTTTTGATGATATATATTCTACATATAATTTAATTTGAAACATAAATTTCACAATTATACCAACTAGTGACTTATACCGTAATAAAGCACATTGTTAACTACAATGTGTAGTATCATTTTATCTGCCAGATTGCTTCCATTTGAGAGCGAAGTTGTTCACTTGTCTCTGATTTGATGTTTAACAAAACCTTAGCATCTATAGCGTAAAAATGACGGTATTTAGTACTTTTTAGGTCTATGCCCCTCAATAAAAATTTCTTAATTATCTGATAGTTAAAGTTTTAATTAAAAATGATGGCCTACATCATTTTTAAGATGTAATTGTTGATGGTATTGATGTGAAAGGTTGTTAATGAATTGTTATGAGACCCATGTCACGGTCTCATTATGGTTTATCGCTTAGATTTGTTTTGTGAACAGATGTTTTCATTATGTTTATTGAGTAAAATTAATGTTTCACTATGATGTAAGAATGTGTAAGGACAAAGCAACCTAGTCAGAAGTAATCGCTATCGATAGCTGAACAGCCAACCAGTTATCGGTAATACCACGCATTGACTCTGACATATAAGGTTGTCAATTGAGCTGAATACAATATAGAACGAGTTGCACTTATCACCTAAATAAAGTGAGTGGAGCTAACCGAATCCAATTTTAAAAATTAAAAAGCTTGATCTTTCAAGGAGGATGTATGTCTGCAATAAGCGATGTATCAAAGCCTGTTATATCACAAGAGTACAACGTTAGGTACGTATTATTAATTTGTAGTATTGCTGCACTGGGCGGCTTATTATTTGGTTATGATACTGCCGTTATTTCTGGGGCTATCGGACCGATAAAACAATACTTTCAACTCGACTCATTCGGTGTCGGATGGGCAGTATCTAATGTCGCTATTGGCTGTATTATCGGTGCGTTAGCATCGGGTAGAATTGGCGCTAAATACGGTCGTAAGCGATCACTAATTTTTGCGGCAATTTTGTTCACAGTTTCTGCTGTTGGATCTGCACTTGCTGACACCTTCTTTTGGTTCATTGTATTTCGTATGATCGGAGGACTCGCTGTCGGGTTAGCTTCTTCCATCTCTCCTATGTATATATCGGAAGTTTCGCCAAAAATCGTTCGTGGTCGAGCGCTAAGCATGCAAAATTTCGCCATTGTTGGTGGTCAAGTGGTAATATTTATTGTCAACTACTTAATCGCTAAAGGTATGGCTGAAACATGGTTAGTTGATACTGGCTGGAGGGTGATGCTCGGTTCAGAAGTTATTCCTTGTATGTTATTTCTTGTTGCTTCCTTGATTATTCCTGAATCTCCTCGTTGGTTAGTTATGAAAGGAGAGATGGCGAAAGCTGAGAAAATTCTTACTCGTATATTTAACGCGGAAAAAGCGAAAGAAAAGCTTGTTACTATTCAAGAATCAATCGTTGATGAACGCGTCAGCAAGCAAGCCGACAGCAAGCAGTCCGTAGTACGTGAGAAACATTTTTGGTTTTTTGTCTTTCTTGCATCAGCCATTGCGATTTTTCAGCAAGCCAGTGGTGTAAACGTCATGATGTACTTTGCACCTGTTGTTTTAGAAAAAGTAACAGGAAATGCAGAAATTTCTTTATTCCTAACCATCTGGGTTGGTGTTATTCAACTTATCGGTACATCAATTGGTTCTTTATTGATGGATAAAGTGGGTCGTGTTCCTCTTCTTAAGGCTGGTTCTATTGGCGCGACAATTGGCCTATTACTCACATCGTACTTCATCTATCAATCAAATGGTCTAGTGGGCGAAGCTGCAATTCAAATGGGCTACTGGACGTTGTTCGGGATGATGGTCTTTATGATTTGTTTCGCTTTTTCTTGGAGCTTGGGCGCGTGGATTGTAGTTTCGGAAGTTTTTCCAAATAGAATGCGTTCGTTAGGCATGTCATTTGCTATAGGAAGTTTATGGATTAGTAACTTCTTTGTCGGACTTTTGTTCCCAATTATGAACGATAACGCTTGGTTAAATGAGCATTTCAATGGTGCGTTCCCTATGTGGTTCTTTGCTTTGAGTATGGCGATGTCTTATTTCTTTATTGTTCGCTTCCTGCCAGAAACTAAGGGCGTTTCGTTAGAAAAAATGGAAGAGCACATATTAACGAATAATGCATAAACATAACTAACAATTATCGATATTTAGCGCTAAAATTATTGAAACCTTAGCGCTATTTTTTTCATGATTATCCAGTGGATTTTTAGTATGGTTTGGGCAATATTTCCTGCTACCTCTCTGCATGATGAAGCTAGTTGCATAAAAGTGGATGTTTGACTCAATATCATTTCAACGGTAGTGAAGAGTTACCCTTATAACCACTCTTAATAAAGATATTTAATGAAGAAGAATGCACCCAATAAAAGAGTCACAATAGCTGATCTTGCTATGCATGCAGGTGTCAGTACCGCAACGGTTGATAGGGTACTCAATAGACGTTCTACGGTTAGACGTCAAACAATAGAAAAAGTATTAGCCTCTGCGGAGGAGCTTGGGTTTAGAGCAACTCGGTTGGTCGAAACGGCCTTAAATGACACCTATCTAGAGAAAAATCTTGCGGTAATACTTCTTTCCCAAAAACAGCATTTTTATAAAGTGTTGGGTGAAAGCATTCAAAATGAGGCGTACGATAAGTTTCCACGTTGTAAGGTGAAGATATTTTATTTGGACGACTTAAACCATTTAACTTATACGACGCTACTCTATCGAATATCAGGTTCGTATGACACTATTGCAGTTGTTGCTCCTGAACACCCCCTAATTATAGAAGCCATAGATAAACTCGCTAGCAGTGGTGTAAATATCGTGTCGTTACTTAGTCAGTTAAATACTAATGAACAGATATATCATCTTGGTATAAACCCTAATGTAATGGGGAGGCTTGCTGCCTGGTATATTCATCATATGGCTAATGATAATGGCTCGGTTGGCATTATATCTGGAAGTAAACGGTTCCAGTGTCAATCTAGGTATATGATCGGCTTCCATTCTTATTTTGACGAATATGCTCCTGATACTCAAGTGATCGAGTCAACAATGAGTCTTGAAAATTACTCTCTTGCTATAGAGTCAGTAGAAGAGCTTCTTGTTTGTAACCCGGATCTTTCAGCTATTTATTGTGCGGGAGGAGGGAGTGAAGGTGTGATTGAAGCGTTAAAAAACCATCGAAGTGAAAAAGAAATCTTTACGGTTTGTCATGAACTGACTGATGTAACAAGAAACGCTTTGAACGAAGGTTTCGTTCACACTGTATTATCAACGAGAAAAGAACAACTGGTTGAGCAACTATTTAAAGTCGTATATAAGTCAACAGTGGATGATGGCTCTACATTAAGTTCTGAATCTATATTTATCGATAGTTATTGTCGAGAAAATATATAAAGAAAACTGAGTTAAATACAATGTATAAAAAACCGTGAAAACTGGGCACTTAGTTTTCACGGCAAGATTGTTTTAAATACGATTAAGCTAGAACATTAACCGATATACTTTTTCATATTATCAAAACACTGTTGGGCAATATCGTATAAGTCATATTCCCAGTGCTTCGGACTCAGTAGTTCTGCTGACCACATGCCATCATAACCCGTAGCCTTAACTGCATCGACCCAAGCTTGAATATCGATATCACCTTCTCCCGGCATATAACCACGCTGAACGAGTTGATCCCAACCTTCGCCTTCATATGGTAATCGACCGTCACAGAAGTGAACACCATAGATGAGGTTTTTATCTAATTTTGCGATGTCTTCTGGTTTAGACCCTGTTGCCCATAAATGCCAAAAATCAATGACCATACCAACGTTGTCACGACCTAAGCGACGAATCACTTCAAGCCCCTGTTCTAGAGTGCGGAACTTAGTAAAAGCAATGACTTCTATTTGGTAGCGGACGCCATATTCTTTTCCGATGTCAGCAATTGAACCGATGTTCTCTGTCATAATATCCATGATTTGATCATCAGGAAGATGGTCAATGCCATTTAACGCAAGTATTTGTACCGTTGGACAGTCAAGTTCGGCGGCCGCTTGTGTTAGTCGTCTTGCTTCTTCGAGCATTTGCTTACGTTCTACGTCTTGATGCCGTTCTATAGAAAGAAGGGCATTGATACAACCAGCACTTAAACCATAGCCATCAATGACGTCCTTCAATTTTTTGTTTGTACCGCCGTTATCTTGGTAGCTAATAAGCTTATCGCCTAGGATTTCTAAGCAATCATAACCAATGTCATGCGCAATGCGGGCGTCAGTAATAACATTACAGCTTTTAGTGGAAATGCCATGTAGAGCTTTTAACATAAGGAAGTCCTTGTATTAGGTGGAAGTTTAACTAGTGTATTTGCATATCCTAAGAATTGATAAATTTAGACTTTTAGTGCTTTCATGAACAACGCGGATACCTCTCAATGTATACCGGTCCTAAAGTCAAACACGTAGTTCAACATTGTCTTACTTAAGCCAAAGAGTGTTATTAGGCTTTATATTTTTAACTTCAAGGGTAACTGTTTAAAAAACATAGTATTTTAGATACAGACTATACTGTTACAGTGATTATGCCTTTAAACGTTGTGATACATACAACTAAGTTGTTATATGTTCGGATACAAACAAAAGTGTAGAGTTGTTTATACTAGAGCCTATCGTTAGTATATATTTTGGATTTTTTATTTCAATTGATATTGTTTGTGAAACTTAAATTTCATTCTTGTAGTGTGAGCTAGGTGCTAGATCTAAGGATAAAAAGATAAAAGTCCTTGAAATAGACAGCAAGTATTAGGTTGCTTGAGGTTTCACGAACAGGTCATTCCAACTATTGTCAATTCTCTGGTGGCTTGAATTACCATTTGATTACATATAGATAATTTAACTAGTGGATGTGTGCTTGATATCGAGTTGTTCTAATTTACTGGGTAGAGTTCTCAACGCCTTATCTACTATACGAATATAACCTCGAGATGCTTGGTTTAGCGAGAATGACTTGGCTCTCAGGCGCGGCAATGATATGCAGATCTAGTGGTTATAAATCAAAAAGCGTTAACAAAGGCTGTGAGTCAAGACAATTCGTCCTTCGGGAGCGTGACACTTACACAATTTCTGCGTCAAATAACTTGAAAAGAGCTTACTATTCCGATGCATTATATCCCTTGAACTAGTATCAGTGATAGGGCTCCGAAATCTGCATCTTGAAGTCATTTGGGTATATAATATTCATTTCTTTAGTTTAAAGGATAGGTGTTTTATTTGTTTGGATCGCTTTTTCTTGTTTACATAGCTCGATCCAAGCTGTCGCTGTTTTTGGGATATACCGCTCTGAATGCCAAATGAGGCCTAGCCGCCAGTCCATTGAGGTTGAAATGGTTTTTACCAAAACTTCCGTGTCGAGGATTCGGTGGCATAGTGGCTGTGGAAGAAAGGTAATGCCACTGCCATTTTTGACTAGTGCAACTAAAAAGTCCCATTGACTACTTCGTGCTGAAATCTGAGGGGTATATCCGGCTTGGTGGCAACGCTGAAGGATATATTCGCTGAGAGTGAAGTCTTTAGTATACATATAGAAGGGTTCATCTCTTATATCATGCCAAGAAACCAAGTCGTTGTTCTGCCACTTGGCATTATTTGGTACAATCGCTTGTATTTGGTACCTATCCAAAGGTAGAAATGTAATTGCATGATCGGTATGCGTCGGTAACATAGTGATCGCAACATCCATTTCGCCATTTATTAAAGCTTGCTCTATCTTTCTTCCCCCATACTCTAAGATGGTTAATTCTACTTTAGGATACAGTTGTTTATAGCGACGTATTATTCCCGCATAGAGATGCCCAACCATAGGTGGAATTCCCAAGCGAAGATGACCTCTCTCTAGATGATTCAAATCATCCAGCTCAGCATTAAGTTGTTCCATCGTATCAATTACTTGTAATGCTCTTGCGTAAACGATTTCCCCTGCATCGGTTAACCAAAATCTTCTTCCATCCCGCTGAATCAGTGGCTGGTTTAACGATTGTTCTAAGTTTCTAATCATCTTGCTGATGGTTGGTTGAGTAACAAATAGAGCTTCTGAAGCACGCGTGAAGCTTTGATGTTGAATCAATGTTACAAAGTAACGTAAAGCTTTTATATCCATTTGGGAACCTCAAAAATCCTAACTAAAACCCTATCATTCCATATTGGCATACTTTTAATAATTATAATTCATTTTATGAAGGTCGTAGTGGTCTCTATAATGTGATGACGTTCAAAGATATGATGCGAGGTGGGTCATGGTAAGGTGCTTTCTTACTGTTTTACAGATAGTTGGTTTGTCACTGATATGGCTGGCAGGAGATTATTTAGTCAGACAGTTTCATTTACCCATACCTGCTAATGTAACGGGGATGTTATTGCTTTTGCTGCTTTTGTCGGCTCGAGTCGTTAATGTTAATTGGTTGCGTGATGGGGCAACTTGGCTGCTGGCGGAAATGTTACTTTTTTTTGTACCTGCAGTGGTGGCCATTGTGAATTACCAATCTTTAGTCGTACATCAGGGGCTGAAAATTTTTGCGGTGTTGCTGAGTAGTACCATTATTGTTATTGCAGCTACGGCGTTAGTCATTGACCGAGTTTATCGATTTGAGCTAAAGCTTGCGCGCCGCAAACGAAGTTGTAATCAGAGCCTTTTAGCAAAAGATATGGAGTCTTAAATGGAGGTATGGGGGCAATACGGAGTCGGTCTTTTTTGTTTGGTTATGACACTAATATTTTATTATTTCAGCAAGTATTTTTACCGACGCAAGCAAAATATTTTGTTAATGCCATTATTTCTCGCTCCGGTTTTATTAATCATTATGGTGGTGGTGTTCAAAATTCCTTATAACTCATACATGGAAGATTCTCATTGGCTAATGTGGATGCTAGGCCCGGCAACGGTGGCATTTTCTATACCGGTGTATGATAACCGTGAGCTGATCCGACGACATTGGTTATCTATGGTGGTTGGCGTATCCATCTCAGTCATCGTGGCTGTCACAAGTACAGTGATGCTAGCTCGGTTATTTGATTTATCTGAAATGCTTCAACGAAGTTTAGCTATGCGTTCAATAACAACCCCTTTTGCTGTTGAAGCATCCAAATTAATTGGTGGGCAAATCGACTTAACCGCATTATTCGTGGTAATGAGTGGAGTCATAGGTATGGTAGTGGGGGAGTCTATATTGACGGTATTGTCTATTCGTTCTCGACTGGGTAAAGGGGTGAGTTTGGGAGCATCAGCTCATGGAGCTGGCACTGCGAAAGCATTTCAGTTTGGCAACACTGAGGGAGTCATTGCTAGCATAGCAATGATGATAGCAGGAATGGTTACTGTATTGATTGCCCCATTACTTGGCTATATTTTTTGGTAAGTGTGGTTGGCACTATTGCACTTACCAATTCAAAGCTTAAAAGTTGTGACAACATTTTGTTTCTTGATTGACCTATTTTATCGGTCAAGCTTCTTAACAGTGTGAGCACACTATTTGAATACACTAAACATTAATCTTACTAATAAAGCCCGTCAGTCGAGAAACCAGTTGGTAGCATAAATCACTAGAATTACTAGAGTGACGATAAAGACTAGTATCATTGCCATCTTTTTCATGTAGCTTGACCTATCAAATACAATGCCTTCTTCTTCCCTGACCCTCGCCTCTTCATCAAAATGCCATTTAATTGCTAAATAGCCTCCAATACCTAATATAATAAGCTTAAAAGCTCCAGCAAAGTACGGAAAAAAGTAAGCCCAACTACCTTTCATTATCTATCTCCATCAAATTAAATATCGATTTTGCGTTAGCATAATCTAAGGTTCATGTTTAATGCGCAACCAAAGTTAGGCGTTCTAGCTAGCGTAAGTCTACTGATAGCACTAGCTGTCCACAACTCTCTTTTCAATACCTACAGTTATTCATGAGTTTCTCAATTAGTAAAGCCACTGGCTCACTTTTGTCCAGAGGCGCGTTGATGGGGCATGTAATACAGAAATTCCCATTTCAATTTAGACTTATTAATCATGACGTTACTGAATATCGACATTTGCCCTAATATTACTAATATCTGTGACTATGCAACTAAACGGTGTCTGCTTACTCACTAGCTATTCATAACGTCACTCGTAACTTTCTTTTTAGCCAGAGTTAGAAATGCTTTTACAGCAGGACTGGTCTGCTGTTCATTAATTACGACCATACCAATCTGTCGTTCTAGTGTTGGTGTTAGCGGTTTCTGTACGACATCCATCATCACTGACTTGGGTAAATCTGAAGCGGCAACAATAGATACGGCTTCGCCTCTAGCAACAATATCAAGCGTGCTAATCAGTTGAGAGGTGCGATATTGAATTTGAGGTTTGAGGTTCTGAGAACTCAATAATTGAGTGACAAGCTCGGGAGAGCCTACTTCAGCTAATACCATCGGCTCTTTACATAGTGCTTTAAGACACACCTTTGGCTCTTTGGCTAATGCATGATGTTTGGGAACAAGGGCTACTAATCTGTCGGTCAATAAATGGAATGCATCGTGCTCGGGTTGAGGTAGCTGCAGAATACCGATATCGATACGGCGTTCAATGAGCCATTGGTGAATTTGCTTGTTCGACCCTTCTTCAACAAAAACATCAATGTTTGGGTACTTTTCACGATACGCTTCTAAAATACTTGGCAAAATATGAATGGTTGAACCAGGGTCAAAAGCGCCGATTTTGACCGTTCCTTGTTTCATCTGTTTCACGCCCGTCGCTTCTTGGCGCATCGTTGCCTCCAGGCTCAAGATAGTGCGTGCTCTCTCTAATAATCGCATTCCAACGTAGGTAAGCTCAATGCGACTCTGATTTCGTAAAAACAGCTTAACTCCTAACTCATCTTCCAATGTTTTAATCGCATGAGAGACCCCAGACTGTGAAATGCTAAGTTGTTGTGATGCGCTAGTAAAACTTGAACAGTTAGCAAGAATTGAAAAGATTTTGAGTTGGGAAAAAGTCATAAATAGCTATGAGTAAATACTCATTTCCTTGTGAGGATACATATAAATTATCATATCAAAAATGAACGATGTTTAGCTGATTAATGTGGATGGATATTATGAATAATCGTACGGAAAGTTATGAGTTCGCTCCTAATGACGACTTACTTGCAGTACAAACACGGTCGCCACTGGTTAGTTGTTTACAATTAGCGTTTGTCGCAATGGTTTGGGGGGGAACACTCGTTGCGGGGAGAATGCTTAATCCAGAAATTACACCTTTGATGTCATCTTCAATTCGGTTCGCTCTTGCAAGCCTGACGTTATGCTTGTTTTTGATAGTGAGCGGCAAAGGGTTTATTAAGGTAACGTTGAAGCAAGGGTGCATGTTGATCATCCTTGGTACTTGTGGTGTGTTCGCCTATAACCTGTTTTTCTTTTCAGGCCTGCAAACGGTAAGCGCATCGCGAGCTTCGTTAATTATGACGCTAAGCCCCGCAATTATCGCAATAGCATCGGTGTGCCTCTATAAAGAAAGGCTCACTAAAAATAAAACGGTAGGTATAGCGTTAAGCTTGAGTGGCGCAATGCTCGTTATTGTAACTAAATCATCCTCATTAAATGAGATCATGACCACAAATATCGGAGACTTGTATATTCTAGGGTGTGTTTTGAGTTGGGTAGCATTCACCTTACTAGGTAGAAGTCTGATACAAAGTATCGGCTCGTTTTTTACTATTGTTTACTCTGTTATAACAGGTGCAGTGATACTATTGACGGTTACTTTGCTAACTGGACAATTTAACTCAGAATTTATTCAAGAGTTAAGCGTGAATGATCTCCTTAGTCTCGGCTATTTAGGTATTTTTGGTTCAGCAATAGCGTACGCTTGGTATTACATGGGAGTTGAATCTATTGGTGCTACCAGAGCCAGCGTCTTTTTAGCGCTAACACCCGTCACAGGAGTATTGACTGGAAGCTTGTTTCTTGGCGAAGAAATGACAAATGTTTTGATTTTCGCGGGAGGACTATCTGTGGTAGGAGTCACATTGTGTAACATACCTGAGAAGGTTTGAAGATATAGGTTTGGTGACTAATTTCAACCAATAGCTATTTCATATACTGTTAAATAGAAAGGGAGCTTGTGCTCCCTGAAAAATGAATATTAATTGCTTTAGAGGTAAGAAACAGCACCAACTATCAGGCTTAATTGACATAGTACGATCCTATAGTTTGGTGTCTAATGCTCCTTCAATCTGGCAATGCTTTCCCTATGCAGACTTTGTGATACCCAGCTTTTTCGAATACTTCACTGAAACTAGAAAAATTGGCAGCGATGACGAAGGGTATAATACCGAAAAGCAATTAATCAGAATTAAAGAAATTTATTTATACTGATTATGCTTGAGTAATGGTTGCCTTATATTTCGGGTAAATGAGGTTATTCATGGAAAATATTTCATTGATTTGCGCTTCAGTTAATAAGTTTTTCTCTATGACCACCTCTTTTACGTTACGTCCGGTTTCAATACAGGCTTTACCTACAGCATCACCTAAATGATGGCCAATATATGGATTTAAGTAGGTCACTAAGCCGACGGAGTTTAGTACATAGTTTTCACAAACTTCTTTATTGACCGTAATGCCTTTCACGCATTTGTTTGCAAGAGAAATACACGAGTTATCGAGCAGGTTGATAGATTCAAATAACGACTGGCAGATCACAGGTTCCATTACATTCAATTGAAGCTGTCCTGCTTCGGCCGCTAGAGTGACGGTCGTATCGTTACCTATGACCTTAAAGCAAACTTGATTCACCACTTCTGGAATTACGGGATTGACTTTGGCGGGCATAATCGATGAGCCAGCCTGAACTTGAGGCAAATTGATTTCGTTTAATCCCGCTCTTGGGCCAGAAGAGAGCAGCCTAAGGTCATTACATATTTTAGATAGCTTTATCGCTAAGCGTTTTAATGCGCTATGGACAGTGACGTATGCACCGCAGTCTGAGGTCGCTTCAATTAAGTTTTCTGCAAGTGTACAGTCATAGCCGGTAAGATCAGCCAAGTGTTTTACTGCGAGCTCCTGAAACCCGTCGGCTGTATTTAAACCCGTACCAATCGCAGTACCACCTAAGTTAACTTCAAGAAGCAGCTTGGTTGAGTAACGAAGGTTTTTAATCTCTTCATTTAATAAGGTGCTAAAGGCCATAAACTCCTGGCCAACAGTCATAGGAACCGCATCCTGAAGCTGAGTTCGCCCCATTTTTATTACGTCATAGTATCTAAGACTTTTTTCTTTCAATTCGAGCTTTAAATATTCGACAGATCGAATGAGTGTTTCTACGCGTTTATAAAGAGCAATTCTTAATCCGGTAGGGTAAGCACAATTGGTCGACTGGCCCATATTCACATGATCGTTAGGGCTTAGTTTATGATAATCGCCTTTTTTGTTCCCCATCAGCTCAAGTGCAACGTTGGCGACGACTTCATTGACATTCATATTAATCGACGTTCCCGCCCCGCCTTGGTACGCATCGGTGATGAATTGATCTAGCCAACTGTCATTGCCTAAGATCTCGTCGCAGGCTTTGACGATATGTTCACCTATAGCGGTTGGTAAGGAGCCAAGTTCCATATTCGCGATTGCCGCCGCTTTTTTCGTACAAACAAGGCCATAGATAAGATCAGGCATGTCTGATATTTTTTCGGCTGATATTTTGAAGTTTTCAGATGCTCTTAATGTGTGAATACCATAATAAGCGTCATTGGGAATGTCCCTGACTCCGAGCAAGTCTTCTTCTTGTCGAACTGCACTGCTTCCTTTCATCATATTCTTTACCTAAAAATGTAATTGTGTCGTTAGAATTTACTGTTGAGCTGAGCCTTAATTTTATGGATAGCGGGGATAAAAACTTGCAGAAAACTCTTGTGTATTTGTAGAAATATGGGGATTAGGAAATAAAAAATGCCGCTTGTTTAAATACAAGCGGTATTAAAAATAATGAACATTATTTGGATGTTTTTGCGCGATATTAATCTAGTTCTACGAGTAGTCGCTTATAGGTTTCATGCTGCTCGACGACGGCTTCATGCGGTTGTTTTGTTAGTATGCTCATAGATACGCAGGCTAACGTAGATAAGATAAATCCTGGCACAATTTCATAGACGTCAAACCAACCGCCAGTTAGCTGTTTCCAAATGACGACAGTGACGCCGCCGACAATAATGCCTGCGAGTGCGCCGTTTCTGTTCATTCGTGGCCAATACAAACTGAGCACAATAACAGGACCAAATGCCGCGCCAAAACCTGCCCACGCGTAAGAAACGAGACCAAGAACAGAGCTGTCTGGACTAAGCGCCAATAATAGCGCCAATATTGAAATCGCAACCACAGCAAGCCGACCAATTTTCACAACGTCTTCTGATGTGGCATCTGGCTTAAATATCTGTTTGTAGAAGTCCTCTGCCAATGCCGACGATGACACCAAGAGCTGAGAGTCGGCAGTACTCATCACTGCGGCTAAAATTGCAGCCAGAAGGATACCCGCCATCACCGGATGGAAGGTTACGTTGACCAGTACCATGAATATTTTTTCACTGTCGGCTAAAGGTGTGCCAACGGTATTCGCCTGATAAAGCAGGCCCACCAGGCCTACAAGGATTGCACCTATCATTGAGAAAAAGGTCCAGGTTACCGCAATGCGGCGCGCGGTAGTCAGATCCTTATTTGAACGTGCTGCTTTAAAGCGAGCCAGAATATGCGGCTGGCCAAAGTAACCTAATCCCCAGGCCATAAGTGAAACAATGGTAATTGCACTTAAAGGCTCCCCAGACGTGTTGTTCCACAAAGTGAGTAGTTCAGGGTTGATAGAGGCAAGATCGTATTCCATTTGTGAAAAGCTGCCGTTCATCGCTGCAATTGGCACAACCATCAACGCTGCAGCCATAAGAAGTCCCTGTACCAAGTCTGTCCATGAAACAGCAAGAAAACCACCAAAAAGCGTGTATGAAATGACGCAAATCGCGCCAAGTGTGACAGCGTATGTATAGTCTAGTCCAAAGACCGTTTCGAACAATTTTCCTCCTGCGACAAGGCCAGAACTGGTGTAAAAGAGGAAGAACAGTAGGATAAAAAACGCAGAAATGGTCTGAATCAATTTAGATTTATCGTGAAAACGGCGGGAGAGGTAGTCGGGGATGGTTAGTGATTCCGTTGTAATACTGTATGTTCTTAACCGTTTCGAGCTAATTAGCCAGTTTATCCATGTGCCTCCCAGCAGACCTGCAGCGAGCCAGATAGATTCAATCCCTGCAGCGTAGGCATAACCAGGTAGACCTAGAAGCAACCAACCACTCATGTCAGAGGCTCCGGCAGAAAGAGCAGCAGGCCAGGGACCTAATGTGCGCCCGCCCAAGAAGTAATCACTGGAATTTGATGTACGTAAGTAAGCCATGAAACCAATGGCAAGCATTACAATTAGATAACTAATAAACGTTGACGTTATGGCGAAGGCGTCGTCTGTCATAATACTATCCTCCATGATAGTGGGTAAGCGCTCTCTTTGTTAGTTTTTCTGAAAGCGCTGAAATGATTAATGGGTCGTGTTGCCAAGTTCGAGTAAAGTCGCGTTACCACCAATGGCAGTGATATTAATGGAACGTACTTTTTCAGTGATAAAACGCAATGCAAGCATTGGATCTTTTGAATGAAGAAGCGCTTCAAGGTCGGTTTCTGCGACTAGACTAGTAATTGCATTTGGACGCATTGATAGCGCTTCATTTATTTCAACCGTCTCAGAAGCGTTACCGATGAAAACGAAGCTTCGTATGTCGTGGGTAATTAACTCATGATAGCCATCCTTAGGGATGAGGCTCACTAGGCCTTCAGGCAAGAGCTGCTGATATTGATATTCTTGCAAGGCATCTTTTACCCATAGATTATTACTGCAGATGATCACGCTGTTACCTGTCGCCAGAAGGGCTGTCACCATTGCCATAAAGGCCATTTGGCTATTTGCTTCATCCGAATCGATTAGTAAAACGCTTACTCCCCGGCCTTGGGTATAGAGTTCATTCGTCTCTCCAGTTGGACTCACCAATGACTGCGTCGAAGCAATGGATAATTCGGCGTGAGTGAGGTGGTACTGCAATACGTTTTGTAGTGCTTTTGGCAACTGACTTCCTAAACCAACCAGTTTCTCTTTTCTTAGCGTAAAATCCGTTAAACTCCATTGCCCAAATGCAGAAGAAGAGGCGCTATAAATATCTAATAGAGGTTTCATCTTCACTCTCCTTGTTTGTTTGATGATGAGCTAATAGGGTCATACTTCACTTGTGTGAATCTATACAGATAGTTCGGGCCTCCAGCTTTAGGCCCTGTACCGGACAAACCTTGACCACCAAATGGCTGAACGCCGACTACCGCACCCACTTGGTCTCGGTTGATATAACAGTTGCCAACCCTGGCATGTTTCTCAATCCATCTGTAAGTGGTCTCATTTCGGCTGTGTATGCCAAGTGTTAGCCCATAGCCCATCGCGTTAATCTCTGCCACCAGTTGCGGAAGTTGATTCGCTTTGAAGCGAACGATATGCAGAATAGGGCCGAAGTTCTCCTCTTTCAGAATCGATAAGTTGGAGATTTCGAACGCGGTTGGAGTGACGAAATCGCCTTTTTCACATTGAGCATTCAGTGGAAGCTGTTTAACCAGGCGTTGTGTTTTGTTCATCTGGTCGATGTGGCTCAGTAGTTTATTTTTGGCTTGGCTATCAATTACAGGGCCCACGTCTGTTTCGTGTAGGTAGGGTAGCCCAACCGACAGTTCATCCATCGCACCTGATATCACTTCGATGATGTGGTCCGCGATATCTTCCTGAATACATAAAACACGCAATGCAGAGCAGCGTTGACCTGCGGATGCAAATGCCGAGCGAAGTACGTCTCTTACAACCTGTTCGGGCAGGGCAGTACTGTCGACGATCATGGCATTTTGTCCGCCCGTCTCAGCAATCAGAGGTACGGGTTCCACAGATCTTTTGCACAGTGACTGATTTATTCGCATCGCAGTCTGTGTTGATCCCGTAAAGGCCACGCCTGCGATTCTTGTATCAGAAGTCAGGGTGTTGCCTACTTCTGCTCCTGTTCCGGGTAACAGCTGGAAAACACCATCCGGGAAGCCTGCCTGTTTGATCAATTCAGTCGCTTTCGCGGCGATAAGCGATGTTTGCTCTGCGGGTTTCGCAATGACGGTATTACCTGCCATTAGCGCAGCAGTTACTTGCCCCAGGAAAATAGCCAGAGGGAAGTTCCATGGACTAATACACGCGAATACGCCGCGACCATGACGGCTCACGGTTTGAACCTCGCCGTTGAAACCGGCAGTATTTGACGTCAAAAATACGTGCTTTTGATTCGCATAAAAGCGGCAAAAATCGACGGCTTCACGAACTTCATCTATTGCATCATGGATAGTTTTACCTGCTTCTTTATGACAGATAGCTACCAGTTCAGCCATATTTAGCTCAAGTAAATCCGCCAATAAGTTTAAGTGACTTGCTCTTTCCTCTACCGGGGTACGCTGCCAGGCTGGAAATGCCGCTGATGCTGACTCAATCGCTTGTTCAACATGCGCTTTGCTCGCATAGATGACACTGCCTGCTTTAATTGTTCGGTCATAGGGCGCGGTAACAGTAACTTCGTCTGAACCTGATGCAACTAAATTTTCATACAAGGATTTGCCACCGATAATCGGGGCGGCCGTCCACTCTTTTTCCATATGTACCGCGACATCGGTTTCAAAAGGCTCGCGTTCGCTATCAATATCGATATTGATTCCGGTCGAGTTCTTTCTATCAGGGAAAATATCAGGGGGTAAAGGTATCGCTTTATTGTCAAAAGACGGCTTTTTAAGTAATTGTTCAACAGGGTGTTGAGTTAGCAGCTCTGGTGGGCAGCTTGGGTCAACAAGACGGTGCACAAAAGAACTGTTTGCTCCGTTTTCTAGCAGGCGGCGTACCAAATAAGGAAGGAGATCTTTGTGGCTTCCTACCGGAGCGTAAATACGTACATTAGAGCCGTATTTTTTCATCACGTGGTTATACAGCGCTTCACCCATACCATGCAGGCGCTGGAATTCATACTGGCTCTCTTTACCCATAACTGCAATTGCGGTAACGGTTTGAGCATTGTGACTGGCAAACTGAGGGTAAAGATTGCGGTTAACTTCTTTACTCAGAACAAATCGAGCGCAAGCCAGATAAGAGACATCTGTCCCTTCCTTATGGGTAAACACTGAATAATTGTCATAGCCACCTTGCTGGGCCAATTTGATCTCACTGTCCCAATACGCGCCTTTCACTAACCTTACAGGAATCATATCGCCCTGATCTTCAGCCAGTCGGTTCAACCAGGCGAATACCGGAAGCGCACGTTTAGCGTATGTTTGTACAACAAGGCCGAACTGTCCCCAGCCTTTTATTACCGGGTGTTGGTAGAGTTTTTTGAAAAGTCGTAACGACAGTTCAAGACGGTCCATCTCTTCTGCGTCAATAGTCAGAGGAACTTCAAGCTCTCGGGCTCTTTTTGCCAACGTAAGCAGGGTGGAGAAGAGTTCGTCCATAACTCGCTCTTCGTTTGCTACCTCGTAACGTGGGTGTAGCGCAGACAACTTCATTGAGATGGAAGGAAGGTGGCCTTCATGCTTTTCCTGCTTACCAATCGTTTCGATCGCCGACATGTAATCCTGAAAGTATTTTTTGGCATCGTTACTTGTCAGTGCGGCTTCACCGAGCATATCAAACGAAAAATCAAAGCCTATTTCTTGCTGTGGTTTCCCATTTTTCTGTGCTTCCGGGATAGTGCGACCCAGAACAAACTGTCGGCCAAGAATCGCCATCGCTTGGTTCATCGCCAGACGAATCATCGGTTCAGACAGTTTATTGACAAGTTTTGAAATCGCTTTAACCGGTGTGGTCGACTCTACCTGTTCTAAGTTACAGATTTTTCCTGTCAGCATCAGGCCCCATGTAGAAGCGTTGACGAAAGCAGAATTGTTGCCTTTAAGGTGGGACTTCCAGTCTGCAATGGCTAACTTATCACGGATTAGTGCATCGGCTGTTTCTGCATCTGGGATTCGCATCAAAGCTTCGGCGAGGCACATCAGTAAGATACCTTCGTGTGTATCTAAGCTGTATTCCAGTAGCAGTGCATCAATCATTTGAATTGATGTTTTATCGGCACGAATTGCGCGAATCAGCTGATTCGCTTGTTGCTCCATTTCAGTCTTTTCTGATTTTGACGGGGTCGCCAGAGGAATGAGCTCCTGCAAAACTTTAGTTTCATCAGGCATATAAAGCGATGAAATAATCGCTTCCAATTCATCAAGGGGCTTTTCTGTCATCCCTGCGCCCAGCAGTTCGTTTGCTTTTAACATTTTAGTTACCTCATCCATGTTCTTTTGAACTTAGTAACCAGTGTATGAATGATAGCGATAAAAACTTGCTGAAAACTCTTGAAGGTTTGTAGAAAGCTAGCGAAAAAGTGTTGTGAACGAAGGATTAGAAGGGGACTTATCCAAAAGTGGCTGCGATTTTAGCAACCACTTATGGAGGTATGATTCACTATGATAAGTAGCTTTTTCTGTATTGTGACGGGGAAACACCAACTTGCTTAGAGAAAGCGTGCGTAAAGGTACTGTGGCCTGAAAACCCAGCGAGGTGGGCGACGTGACTGAGACTAAAAGAGCCGTGTTCCATTAAGCTTTTAGCATATTCGATTCGTTTCTGCAGTACATACTGATGGGGCGTTAAGCCGATGCTTTCTTTAAACTGGTGATGGAACTGGCTTTCACTCAGAAATACGCTGCCTGCCAATTGGCTTACCGATATCATGTTATTTATATGTTGCTCGATATAGCGATCAATCGCCTCAATATCTAATCGACGTGAGCGCTTCTGTGACTGAAAAATCTGAATGTGTCTATTTAATAGCGCAATGATAGTGTTGTTGCAGCTCTGACCAAGCAGGTAGTCGTCAGGGTGGGACGCGATTTCTGTGGTGAGTAGTTTGATTAACTGGCGTAGCTGGCTGTCTATCTGAAAGTAGTAATTATTGTCTGCTAGTTCGTTTATTTCTTGCAGGACAGCCTTATTCGTTTCAGTTTGTGCGATTAAATTGAGCACAAATATATCTGAAGGTGACTTAACTCCTCCAAACGCATGGTCAGAGCTTTCTGTGATGATACAGCCCTGTCCAGGCAATATACGGTTACCGCTGCCACTGATATCAAACTCTACTGTCCCGTGTATTCCAATCACAATTTGCAGATGATCGTGCGCGTGGTCGTCGATATCGGTAGTTAGGGTGATTAACTCGGCCGGCTTAGGTTTGCAGACAGAATAATCACTCTTTAGCATTTCCGACAACATATCTATTCACCTTATGTAGTACATAACAATCGTGAAACAGGGAAGCTATATTCATGCCAATATTGGCTTAAATATGAAAATAATTTAACTTATTGTTTATTCGAATTATTAGGGGGTTATTTGAACAGTGCAGTAGCTTGAAGAAATCAAAGGCCTATTTTTAAATAGGTGCATTGCACAATTAAGGTGCAACAAGAAAAGTACCTAAAGTTGTTTTAGTGCGGGAGTTAAAAGCCATATATATGTTCTATACGACTTATTGGAACAAGAGCAGAAGAACATTATTAATGCTCTCGACGATGCTTGGTGCTTTACTTATGGCTAACTGGGTCGGTTAATTATAATGACTTATAACAGAATCCAATTTGTGAAACGCGGAGTCAATGTTACCGCAATTCTATCGAGCAATATGAGAGAGTTGCACGTCCTATCCCATTAGAATGTACAACTCTCACAAAGCCCTTATGAAAGGGCATGTGAGCGGTGGTTTGAATAAGAACCAATCCACTGATAAAGGACTGTAAGAAGAATGCAGGCACCTAATGCTACTCTTGTTGCTCCTAATATACCTTGCCATCCCCAGTACTGATAAAAAGGTTCGAGATAGAAAACTCCCAGACTGGCTCCGGAATAATAAAAGAGACTGTATAGACCTTGTGCACTGCCTTTAGCTTTGGTAACACTTTTCCCAATTAATGTACTGGCCTGAGCGTGAACGAAAAAGAAGCCAATCGATACCATGATCATACCAACTATCATCGTGTACATATTTGACCAACTCATTATGAAGTTAGCCACGAGCATAATACTAATACCCATTACAACCCCGGATATTTGACTGTGTTTTTTTGCAAACTTACCGGCAAGTAATGAACTTGTTGTTCCTCCTAACAATGTTAAAAACATCAAGCTACGAATATCACTTGGAAGGTTGTACGGGAGGTCACCCAGAACAATCATTAAATAGCTGGAGAGGTTAACAAAAGTACCGAATGCTAAGCCAATTAATAAATAGAGCATTACTAACTGAGGTTTTTTCAGATGTTGTCCATAAGCTTTAATACATTGCCCAAGTTTGAAAGGCTGAGCTTTAAAATGCTTTTGTGGAGGCAGCAGTAAATAAATAATGACAAAGAGGATCAGACTAATACCAGCGATAACGTAACCAGCGTTAGCCCATCCATTAAGGTATTCAGAGCTTATGCCTCCGAGTAAACGACTGCTTATTCCACCAATAGTATTGGATGCTACATAGTAACCAACAGCACTAGGTAACCAGCTTTTTCTTAACTCTTCGCCTAGTAAAGGCACTGCTAATGCCGGGCATACCGATAAAAACATTCCCTGTAGAAAACGGAAAGATAAAAACAATGGGTAATTGTGGACGAGAGGTAAGGCCAAAGACATGATTAACCCGATAGCGGTTCCCCCGAGTAAAATTTTACAGCGACCAACAGAATCAGACCAACTGGCAAAAATAAGTAACCCCAACCCCATACCAAACAGAGGTGCTGACATTGCTAGGTTTGCAGATAATGAACTGATCTGAAACTCCTGCTGTAATACTGGTAATAACGGCTGCAACCAGTAAATGTTAGAAAAAGTCACTATAGAACAAAGGCATACTGAAATTATAAATCTGCTAGGGTAGGGTAATTTTTTCACTGTTTTCCACAATATAGTTAATAATCAAAAAAGAATGTGTTATCAGAATTCTGTAGAAAGATTGCTAAGAACTGTTGATTATCCATTCCAAACTTCACCCTTAAAGTTTATTTACGGGAATGATAAAAAGTTGTGAAAATCTATTATGTATTTGTGAAAAGCTCTTAATTACTCTCCGACATCTAAATAAATTCAAGCATACTAGCGAACTTACCTAGAACTATCGAAGAAGTTTCATCCTTTAGCTTGTTGCAAATGATGAATTCTTCTTAATGCCCAGCTAGTGCTATTGACAACAAAGATACCAGAAAGAATTAATGTCGAGCCTACCAGGAATTGTCTATCTAAGTGCTCTCCAAGCAATATGTAGCCAAAGACCACACCAAACAAAGGGGTTATAAATGAGAGAATCCCAATTTGTGATGCTTGATAGCGACTTAGTAGCCAAAACCACATTAAAAAGGCAACAAATGACACGGCCACCGATTGGAACAACAAGTTACTCCACACCATAGGTGTCGAATTGAAATGCCACTGTTGGGTTACGGTAGCAGCCACTGCTAATAGAACGAAACCAACGATGAGCTGATAAAAGACCACTTGCTTCGCAGGTACTTTTGCGAGTGAAGTGCATCGAACAATCACTGTCGTCAACGACCAAGCTAAGGCAGCAATAAAAGCAAGAATATCTCCGATGAAAGTACTTGAGGTAACCGTTGAGCTCGGTACCCAGAAAATGACACCTATACCGGAAAAAGCAATCAGAATCCCCACCCACTGAGCCAAAGACATTCTTTCTGATGGAATAAATAGATGAAGAATTAAAGCGGTGAAAATGGGTGAGCTATATAAAAACACTACGGCGTGTGCTGCGGTTGTTCGAGTCAGTGCTTCCCCCAATAAGAAAAACTCCAACGCGAAAAACACCCCCGCCAGAACTCCATATTTTTTTGCGCCCGATTCAGAGGCAAAACGTTCTTTCTTAAGACGCATGTACGTTAGGATCAAAACGGCTGCGAACAAAGAGCGCAAGGCAAGTTGGACGATGGGTGCCATATCTGAACTTACGGTTTTAATTGCGACTTGCTGGCCTCCCATGATCATACAAAAGATGACCATAAGTGAGAAAGAGGTGGCATCGATAGGTTTTCGTTGTTGCATGATTGTTTGTCTTCTCCCGATAGTTGTTAATATTTATATTGCCCATGACGCATTCAAAACATATAGTTCAAAACTGACATGTAACCGCGCAGAAGTGACACTTTGGTCTATGATAAAAAATTGCAGTTTGGCTCCTTTTAAAAGCCATACCCCAGAGCCGATGTATTTTCGTGTTGCACAAGTGCCTGCTAACTCAAGTTATCCAAACCACAGCCATCCTTGGGGGGAGTTTGTCTATTCTTACAATGGCGTTATGGAAGTGAGAATTGGTCGACGGACCTACTTAGCGCCATCGCAGTATGGGATTTGGCTTCCGCCTGGAATCGAGCACCAAGGTTCCAATCAATATGAGGCAACTCACTGCTCGTTATATATCGAGAAGAGTTTCGCCTGCGCATTACCAAACAGAGTATGTGCTCTGCAAGTCACACCATTGGTTCGTTCGGCACTTGAGCATTTAAAAAAATTTGTACCTTCATCGCCCTACTCAGAAGAGCAAACCCGATTAATCCGAGTTATCTACGATCAACTTAAGCAGTCTAATTCCATTGAGAGCTTTTTACCTTCGACTGAAGATGCAATGTTATCTAGAGTCCTCACCTACATCGAAAATAATCTAGATCAAGACATCCCCATTAAATCGCTGGCAGCCCATGTTTACGTTACTGAGCGTACTTTAATGCGTAAGAGCAACAAAGAGTTGGGAATGTCGCTAACAGAGTGGAAGCAAAAACTTAAAGTGCTTAAAGCCATGGATCGATTAGAACTGGGGGGTAGCATCGAAACCATTGCCCTCGAGCTTGGTTATTCCAGTTCGTCGGCGTTTATATCTATGTTTAAAAGAATCATGGGAGTAACTCCAAAAGAATACGTTAAGATGAACGTGTAATGTTTGAGCAATCATTCCTACATTCAGACAGGGTCTTAATACACTCTCGGCCCTTTTAAGGGAGGCTATGCCTTCTAGAGCGCCGTTAATCCTTCGAAATAGGAGTTTCCGGAGGTATCAAAATAGTGCGTTTCACCATATGGTTGGCCATCGATATAGGTTGTGACATAACGAATGGTGCGAGAGCAGTTTTTGGGGCTTCTTGTGCCTTCTTTACCACTGATGCGGCAACTTGTTCTTTCAATGATTTTGCTTGGTTCAATGTCGTAATTTGTGCATTAACGCCAATCATTTCGCTCGTGCCACCGAACACAGACTTTTTGTGGAGGGATGTAAGCCGCAAGACCATCTTTTGCGCTTATGTCTGAACCGCTAGGGCTGCCATGAGGTACATCACCGGAAAACAAGCAGGATGTGAAGTTAGGTAATGGTGGCTTAAACTTTTTGATCCGCTTAACGAACGCTTTCTTAGCGCCACTGCAACCACCTGGAAAGCCTGTAGGCAGGCAGAGCCAAATCGCACATTCATCGTCGCTTGCGGCGTAAGTGGGTTGAACAGGTAATAAAAAAGCCGCTGTGATAGCGGCCATAAAGAGTTTATGTTTCATGGGAAGTTCCTCAATGTAAGTTAAGGAGAGGGATTTCAGGGATATTCGCTTCGGAATATTTCACTCGCTCAGCGAACACAGGCTCTTCAAAGTAAATGATTTTCTCTGCGATGAAGGGGCGTTGGTTCTCTTTCAAAATCAGTGTCTTGATACCGATGTTTTTTGCTTTGGGGTGCTTTTCGAAACCAAGCTCAACGATTTCATGCGGCATCATCAACGGGCGTTTAAGCTCATCTTCACTGGTCGTTCGGCTTGAGCTCTTGCCCGTACTGCGGCTGACTTTACGCTTTTTCACTGTTTTAGTGCCCAAGGTATCAGAGAGTAGACGAACGTTGTCGTCCACTTCTTTCGGTGGGTAGACCACCTTGACGCCGTGGTTCTTACGAATGTTCTTCGCGTTCTCTCGGCCATACACTTCTTCGAGCTGGCCTTCGTCTTGGTAGATGGTTAAAAATCGCAGGTTATAACCAGCGGTATAGCTGATCGCTTTTTCGATTTGTTTCACTCGGCCAAGGGCAGTGAACTCATCGAGCAGTCCCAAACATTGATATTTCAGAGTGTCGTCATGCTCAGGTAGGGTGCGGGTATTTTCTGAAATTAGCTGTTCGAAGAATAAGTTGAACAGCTTGCCAAAGTTTTTGAGGTTGGCAGGTTGGCAACCGACATAGATGGTCATTCGCTGCTTGCGAAGCTCACGAAAATCAAAATCAGAGCCGCTAACCGCTGCCGCTGTGACGCGGTCGCTGAATATAGCTAGTGGACTGAGCAGATTACTTTCGACGCTCGAATACGTCTCTTCGGCCATCGATAAGCAATTATTGAATTCAAAACGCGCATCGTCCGAGATGTAGTCGTTTTTTAGCTCTCGGCGCATCCAAGCTCTGAGGCCTCCATCGATACCGCCAAGACTCAGCACGTAAGGTAAAGAGGGCGCGATACCTGTGATGGACTCCGTATCGAGCATCCAACAACTGATCCCCTTAAACAATTTACCTGCCAGTTCATTCCAAATATCACTCTTATCCCCAGAAACTGGGTATAAGCTGTTAGCAATGTTCAGCACATCGCCCACCCGAAATATTTGACTTCGGCGAACATAGTCGTAGGGGTTCCAACGGTGGGTACGCAGCTCTTCGCGCTCTCGAGCTTGTTCATCTACTGCAAAACCATCTGGCGCAAACATGAAAACGTCCTGGCCGCACTGTTGGCGAAACCCACCACTTTTCACTAAGTTCTCGAACTTAATGTCCACGCAAACCAATGAGTCAGGGTAAGTCACACAGTTAGGGATAACGATGCCGACGCCTTTACCGCTTCGTGTTGGGGCTGGTACTTCAACAAACTGTGAGCTCGCAAGCTCGATGAAGCGCCCTTTGAAGCGTCCCTTTGGCATCTTGCCTAATAGGATGCTTGGCTTCCTTTTTTTTGCTTTGGGGTTAGGGAAAAGGCCGGAGTTCACCAAATCCATATCGGTCGCAAATTTCGCACTACCGTGGATCTCTTCTCTCTTTTGGCTCGCAATGGCGATCACGATAGCTATCAGTGTCGGGAGTAAAGTAATGGCAATACTGACTGTCACACCCATCACCAGGAATTTCTTGATTTCAGGGTTGTGGCTGTAGGCTTGCCACTGGTCAAAGAGGCTGTGATAAGTCAGGTGATCTAACGAGATACTGGTAAGCTTGTAATAGGCAGCGCCGCCGCCATACAAACCACCAAAAAAGCACAGTAGGGTAAAAAAAAGGAACATTGCGAACAATGCTCCCTTTTTCATTTTGGATAGCGCCATAATTAGCCCTCGCTTAACAGTCGATTCTTCTCGACGGGGTCGTAGTAGAGCTCGACAAGGTGAGTGTGTTTGAAAAAGGCAATCACATCAATGCTGGTTCGAATGGTTCGCATGATGTGTTCATAATCCAATGTCTGGCCGACCTCAGATTGTTTGACCAACCCCGCCAGGCGTGCGGGTGTTGAGTAACAGTCGTTGGCGTGAATGGTGGTGATCGAGCCTTCGTGTCCGGTATTGAGCATTTCAAGGTATGTCCATGCCTCATCACCGCGCAACTCGGCCAACAAAACATGATCGGGCTTCATTCGCATACAAGACTCGATGATTAGTTTGGGTGTTAACCCGCCTTGTTTGTAAAACAAATGAAGGTGATTCGGGTGGTGAGGTAAATCCAGCTCGTGCACATCCTCAATCGTGAAGAGTCGCTTATCGGTTGGGTATTCATCCACCATGGCCTTCATCACTGTGGTTTTGCCTGAACCAGTACCGCCAACCAATAAAATATTGAGCCTGCTCTTTACTGCCAGGCTAAAAAACTTCGCTATATCGCCAGCTTGCTTGAGCGTGAGAAGCTGTTCTTGAACCAGTGTTAATTCAACATGGCTCACATCCATTTCTCTAAAGCCTGCGAACCGCCCACTTTGTTGATAGCTCGAAAGGGAGAATCGCGTCAGGGAGGGTTTTCGGATGGTCATGCTGACAATGCCGTTTTCAGTCGCAGGTGGGATTGCAATCTGACCTCGTTCGCCATCGGGAAAAATGACTGAAACGACCGGGTTTGCTTCACCAAGGGGAATGGTCAGCCCCGCGAAGGTGGCTAAGGCTTTCGCGAGATTGCTGCACATACTCAATGATAAGTTTGGGATCGCGTCACTCTCCCAACCGTTGCCACGGTCAAACCACACCTCATTAGGGCGATTAATGGCGATCTCGGTAAGCCCTTCTAAGTCTAGGTAGTAGCGCAGCCCGGTCATGCTTAATAGTTGATTGACGGTTGCGGCCTTATCGATGGTGTTCATGATGATCCTCTTCGATGTTGAATGTCCTCCGCTGCTCAATTTCTTTTTGTACCTCTAGCCAATAACTGACGAAGTGCAGGGAGGCATGAGCAAGGGCGTTGGGGTGAAGTTGGATAGGAAGGTGGTTGGCCTGTCGGGTCTAAATTTTTACTTATAGATCATTAATGTTATCTATCAGACCAACCAGATGGGCGGCTATTCGAATGTGTACACACTCGACATATCAATGTCACGGGCGACAATGATGTTGATGCGTTGACCTATCTTGGTGTAGCCCGTTGGCGAGATATTGATGGAGCTTTCTAGCGCTTTTTCAGCCATGTTACTGGCATTCTCGGTAGAGCTGTCAAAGGTAATGTCACCATTAGAGGATGCAGCTTTATCTGCCAGGGCGCCAAATGCATCATCGAGGAAGGAAAGTAAGATCGCTCCCCCAAAGCGCTCTTTAAAGTGATTGTCTATCCAAGCCTCATTACCACTGGCGCCAAGACGATCCGCGCCAAGTGAATCGATGCGAATAGAGATCCCGTTGGGTGTCTCGATATCAGCCCATGTGGTGAATAAACGATTTTTCCCAGCTTCTAACTGAACGTTTTGCGACCCCGTCAGTAGTGAACCTCGTTCGACCAGTAACGCTTTACCATTGGCACTGTATACATCCTGAGTGACGCGGCAGGTTACGATGCCTTGATAGTCAGAAATAATCTGACTGTATAGCGCACAAGGAATGATAGAGCCGTGTTTCAACAGAAAGTCTAAACTCCCTTGCTTACGTTTAGAGGCACGACCCATCGCAAAGGTAGGGGCGTCATAGCTATTGTCATAAGTGGCAGAGTCGGCACTGCTTTGGTAGCTTGCAGCGTTGCCACTGTCTACATTGACCATGAGACCACCCATCAAACGGCGCTCTTGTGGTGTCGGTGGCGCGTTTTTGTCTTGCTTCGAAGTTGTGGAAGGTTTTGGCGCTACGGTGGGCTCAGGAACGCCCGTTTTAGTGACAGTGACAGGTTTGTGTTGCTCAGCTTCAGACTTGGCTTGCTTGAGCTCTTGCTCTCGTTTCCATTTTTTGGCTCGTTCCTGCTGCGCCTTGACCTTTTCGTGTTCACGTTTCGCTTTCTCAAACCAAGCGCTGTCGTTACCAACAGTGCCTTTTTCAACGCCAACCACTTCGGCACTGGCATCTGGCTGCATTGGTTGCTCTTCTAATTCCGCTGCACGGAATCGATTTATAGCAAAAAGAACACCAACAGCGACGACCACTAAGGCTAAGATCACCAAAGCGATGACAATGGTCGCTTTGTTTTTCTTCTTGCGACCGCTGACCGTGAGATCGCCACGGTCAAGGTCTGCACTCTCATAAGCGCTTGGGATGGTGTTGTTATCACTCATGACTCATCCTCCTTGATCACACGAGTCGCTTTAATCGAGCTCGCTTTTGGGTTATGGCCAGCAAACTCGACAAAGTGGGAAAGGATCCCCAAGACACGTTCGCCAAGGCGCAAACGGTATTCGTTGGCAACCGAGTGGATCACGATGGTGTCTTGCTCAATGTGGTAGTTCACTAAAGACTC
Organism: Vibrio sp. EA2; assembly: GCF_033042495.1. Lineage (NCBI taxonomy): Bacteria > Pseudomonadati > Pseudomonadota > Gammaproteobacteria > Vibrionales > Vibrionaceae > Vibrio > Vibrio sp. EA2. Next base: position 96,657 of record NZ_JAWLID010000008.1, read on the forward strand.
TTTGCCATCGGGGTTGATTTGGTAAATCACAGGCAGTTCTGCATTTTTAGAAAACTTCATGCAGGTGAATCGCCCATCGTCCCACGCATAGGCAGGAGCCAATTCTTCATCACCCCACTTAACGTAACGGAAGTTGTAATTACCATCGGTACAAGGTGCTTTGAGAGGGGAGGTGTTGGCTTTCTTCGGTTTTGGATAACGCATTTTCACCACGTAGAACGGCTGTTGGTTGGTGAACAGTTCGAATGAGTAGGTGCGTCCTAAATCGCTTACGATGGTTAAGTTGGTATTGGGCTGCTTGGCTTGCGGTTTAAAAAAGACATTATTACCGCGAACATTAAACCCCCACGCGGCGGCGTCACCCATCCCTAAACCAGCATGTTCCCCAACGATGGTTTCATTTCTATCGAGCTGAATGAGTGTTGCGACTCCCACTTTGGTGCGTATCGCAATCACATCGCTAGGATCATAGTCGGCATACACAATGCGGCGGTCTTTGCCTTGGTGCTTTGGCAGCGTTAAGCCGCTGCTGGAGAACGGCATCAAACAAACTAAAGAGACAATAAGTCGTTTTATCATTGGATCACCCTGTTTTCTTGATAACTGGTGACTCGGAAACCAAGTGGATTAAGTTGGCGCTCCGATTCCTTTGTGATTTCCTTGAGGTAATCAAAGGTGATGGTTGCGCTCCATTTGGTCGGCAGGAAACTGGTGTCAGGGGTATCGTCACTATTGAGCACCACTTTAGTGAAAAACACTTGCGCGAGCATTTGGTCCTGGCGTGTCGGCAAGAACGAAACCGCGACGTCTTCTAAGCGGATTTTTTTATAGTCCTTGAATACTTCAACAGGCGAGTTCTTCGCACGCAGTTGTGTGCTGTAGGCGCTAAATACATCATGGCGACTGGTGAGCTTGATGTAATCAAACGCATCTTGCACCGTCTGCCATTGGTAAGAGCCACGAGTGATGACATAACGATTTAGCCAATGTTTATCTAACGCTTCGCCGTAGGTGATTTGTCTTGCGTCAGCGAGCGGTTGGACGATTTGTGTCATGCCTGTTTGTGGGTCGATGTAGAGCAATCGATAGTCCACAGTTTTGAGCGGCATCATCACCACAATCGCAATACCAAGTATCAACGCTAGAATGCCTGAGCCCGTCGCGACTTTCCATGCGGTCTTAGCGGATGTTTTGGCGAGCTCGACACGATCTTGCTCAAATAACTTGATCTCATTGAGATATTCATCGGCTTGCTTTTGATGTTTGGCGGTTGGTTTCTGCTCGGCCTTGGCATAATTATGTTCCAAGGCAGAATCGATGGTTGTGCTCATGACATTTCTCCTTGGGTGTACAAATCAGCAAGGTTTACTTTGGAAGGATTAACGGGAGTGATATCGCCTTTTGGCTCCGGTGGCGGCGGTGGGGTGCTAGAGCAACCCACAGTCAAACACGCCACCAACAAGAGGGTAAGCGTCTTCATAAACTGTCCTTTTTCAGATACAAAAAAACCGCGTAAAGCGGCGTGGTGTATAGGGTGAGAGAATGAGGGTGGTGTTAGCCTGGTCTAATTCGGTTTTTGGTTTGGTCATACAAGGATTTACCTGTGTTATACGTGCTTTGTCCTGCTCGTTTGGTTGCTCCCGCTCCACCTTTTGCTAGATCACTAAGGCTTCGCATACCCATTCCCATATTGCTGACTAAGCCGTTGATACCAACACCACCTGAAAGAGAGGACGTTAGTACTGGGATCTGAACGGAAATCAAAATACAGCAACCAAAAAGGATTAAAGTCATCAAGCATGAAGCAAAAGATATCTCTTCGTTGCCGCCAACAACATAGTTGATCGTCAGATTGAAAATGTTGAAAGCAAGCGGATAGACGATAGTAAGTAGAACGTAATTAAAACACTGGCCTGTCCATGACTGGAACATGCTTCGTGTAGATGGAAAAAACGCAAACATGATAAACAGTGACCCGAGAATAAGAAGGAATCCCACCATCACTTTTGCTACCAGTAAGTAGGCGGTAGCAATTAGCAGAAACGGTACATATCCCAATATAACAAGTACCAATAAGATGATCATAAGAAATGAATCTCCCCAAGAGGCGGTTACACCAAAAGATACGTTCTCCCATAGGCTTTCTATTTGAAGAAGCATGGTTTCGAACATTTCTTGAAGCGCACTTCCGCTTCCTCCTGTGGATGCAGTTAAATAACTGGCTATCGTATCTCCAGAAAGCAATACCATTGGAACTATAGAGGACATGTACCAAGAAGTATTAAAAGCAACGGTTGTACAAAGAGCCAGTGAGCTAATGAATTTCAAAGACTCCATGATCATTATTTTTTCTGAGTCAAAGAGCATTTGATATGCAAGATGGATAGCATATAAGGTCACAAATGAACCTATCAGAGGTGTTATCACATCAGCAAAAAGAACAACCATCGCCCCTATGTTGTCAGTTACGATGGTTGTTACGAAGTTAAATAGATCTTCAAACATAGCTAATCCTCAGAGATTACTCTTTTAGCTTGATTCCTCCGCCAAAAACATTGCTCTTCAAGTCCTTGCTAACGGCTGAAGCTGCATTTTCGCAATCGGCATCTTTATTTCGTGCGTCATTTTCGCAATCGGAAAGCACTTGCTTCGCCTCATCTAAATGCTGCGAGTAATAATCGACGGTTTTGGCTTCTTCAGAACAAGCTGTTAGTAGGATTAAAGTTAGTGGTAGTGTTTTTATGATTGATTGCATGTCGTTAACCTCTTTTTATTGGGATACCCTCGCCAAAAACTTGCTGCTTTAGTTTCAAACTTCGCTGCTGTGCTTCTAGTGTTTTTTGGCGCTCTAACATGTCTGATATTGAATCCATCATGCGTTGCTCGTTTTGCATCTGCATGGTTTCAAAGTTAATGCTGTTAGCTAAGTCTTCTTTGGCCGCTGGCGTTGTTGCTGTTCCGAACTGACTGAGTAGCCGACCCATTCGTTGGTTGCGTTCAGTGCTGCGTTTATACAGCATCTCCTGAAAACGAAATTGTTTCAGTTGCATATCGTAGCGTCTTTGTATTACTGGATCGTCTGAATAAAGTTCTAATTCAGAACGTAGGTCGGATATATCGTCAATCGCGTCATACAAATTGTTGTAGGTGCTGAGGTCGATCACATCGTTTAAGTTAGGGTCACTGAGAATTTCTTCAAATCCATAGTGACCTTCCACCATCGACTTATAGTGATCTGCCTGGTTTTTAAGTTGATTAAGACGGTTGCGAGCTTCGTTTATCGACTGCGTAAACTCTTGTGCTCGCTGCGCACTATCAACCACCATCTGAGTGATACCCGCAACATCAACTACAGGGATACCCGATGCTTGTGTTGACGCGTTCAGTGTCAGTGCAATACATAGGGCGAGCGAGGTTCGTTTGAGCATAGCTATCTCCTTTTTAGCAGTTCAGGTATCCACAAATCAGGTTCATTACCCACCTCTGCACGAATGGTCTCGCACAACACAATGTCATCGGTAGAGCCTGAAATAATCGGTAGAAACTCATCAAAGCCACCTAAATCCAGTTTCGCAAAACAACTGGTGTTAGATTGCTTAATGAGCATGATTCGGCTTTGTTTATCGAGCGCTTTGAGTTTAGTGAACTCGCCTTTTGTCAGGTTACATTGCTTGTAAGCGTCATACTCTGCATCAGGGTTAGGCAAATACACTTTGGTTGCGGTTTGTTGGATGATGGCCGGAAAAATTTCACACTGAATGGCATCTTCTGGTGACTGTGACGACAGCACCATAAACTCATTCATCAAACGCCCTGTTTTTAACGTCCGTTTCATCACCGCCTGGGTGAGAGGGAAGTTCGCTGGCATCCAGAACTCTTCAACGATGGTTTGCAATAGCTTGCCAGACTCTTGCATCAGCTCTTTTAAAAAGAACAAACAGGCAAGAACTGGCTCACTAGCTGGGTGGACATTGCCGCTGGAATCTTTCTCCAGTAGCAAGGTTGAATCAAAGCCAATGCGCTCCATTGCTTTCGGATTGAACTGATTGTGAGGTGAGTCTAAGCACCAGGCGAGCTTGCCGTTTTCGCTGCGACACCATTTACTGAGTCTCATGCGCAAGTCCGGATCTTGAATGGATTGCAGCATCATACTGAGGCCGCGCATTGGCGCGTCAAAGTGCATTACGCTGTCTATCGCGTCTTTGATTTCTTTTTCATCATGGGCGCTGATATGACCTTGTGAATCTTGTGCCAGCCGGCATACAAGACGGTTCAAAAAGCTAACCAGTTTCGGCGTATGCTCCAATTGGAAAGGGTTGATACCTGTATCTTCTCCTTCCTTAATCGAGAAGTATTCATCATTAAACGCACGGATAAACAGCTCGGTTGAGCGCTTATAATCGATACAAAATATTTGCTGATTAAAGCGAGTAAAAAAGCCAGTAAGGGTGGCTTCCAGCGTAGTTTTCCCTGAACCAGACGCACCAAGGATCAAGGTGTGTCCTGCGCTTTTCTCTCCTGTATTGTCCTTGCCCACCTCAGAGGCATGACAGTTAAAATAGAACAAGGAGTTCGATAAGGTTTTTAAGGGAATGATGGCACTACCATCACCAACCGGATTGCCAGATGCTTTGCCTGTAGAGTAGTTGTGTAGTGACCACGTAGAAGCAAGGTTAGCGATAGTACGAGGCGAGGGTTTAATTCGCTCTTTCGATGCTGGAAGGGCGCTAAGAAACGAAAACTGCGACTTGAGATTTGAGCGTTTAAGTACCGTTCCTTTTGCTAAGAACTGACCATTTAAGTCAGCGCTATCCATTAACACTTTATCTGGTGAATCACCAATGACAGCCAGTGAGGCGTGATAGTCACCAAAACTGACTACGCCAGAGGCAACATAATCTCGCGCTGTTTTCAGTTCCTCTAACTCATGTTCAGCATTGTCACTGGATTCGATAAGGTTGGTTTGCTTATCAATCATTTTCTGAGCTTTGAGTGATTGCATGAAAATCATCGATTGAGTCAGAACAAACTCTGTTGGTTGGCTCAAGATGAAGTCCCACATGCCCATTTCAGTTGCTGTAGGGAGCGCATCGAGCTCGAAGAAGGTGGCGAACTTCGTTGCCTCGTTATTGGCGTTGCGAACTTCGAGAAGATCGTGACCGAAATGCCAGTCACTATGACCGATATAGTCTCGTACTTTCTCCGAGGTTAGGGGTTTTGGTTGGTCGTTGTAGTTGAGTAAGTAAGAAAGGAACTCATATGTTCACAACGGTGGTTATTACTCACTTCTAGCACCTTACAATCAAAGCGCTTCAATGCTGCTGAGACGGTCTTGATAATATCACTGATCTCATATTCTCCTTCCGCTAAGGTGCCTTTGTAATTAAGTACAAAGGTGATGTAGTAACGAACACTGAAAAAATCCTCACCGGAAAAGTTTTGCAGGTAGCGATCAGAAAAGCGCTGCATAAAGTCACTTTCGAAGCGGTAGTTTGCTTCAAAGTGTTCTTTGCACTTAATGATGTGTGTCCACGTTGCAAGCTGACTGCCGTACTTCCTGGCAAGGGTACTGAGGATGTTTTTTACTAGCTCAAAAGAGGATTTGAGCGTGTTGTATGACTCTGACTCGAAGGGAATGCCATTAAGGCTTATGGTTGTCATGATTTTTGACTCGTCCAAAGAGATCATTGAACGATTGATAGGGTAACCATAAGCAGGAAGTCGATCAGTCATGGGTATTGTTTTTAAACCATTCACTGACATGTTGTTTTCTCCTGAATGGGTGGTTATCGATAGAAGTGAATGAAATGGTGTTGGATTGACAACGAAGGCGAGTTAAGAAACCTTTTGCCTCCCATTTCATATCATCAATGGCTCGGCTGTCTTCCATGCTGCGAATGCGGATGTAAAGCAGCCCTAAAGCAATAAAGGCTGGAAATACCAGCCCTTTTACGCCGAAGAAACTCAGACCAACCCAACCGATAATCAGCATGAGCAAAGCGCCCATTATTAGGGGGATAATAGGAATGCCAAGCATTAAGGGCTTACGAGCCAGTGAGTTATAACTGGCATATTGTTCTCGTTCTTCGCTATACATGATTAGCTTCCCCAAATAGACCAGGCGTAAGTGACAGCGGCAACGATACCGCCAGCGCCTGCAGCTTTGGTGATACTGATGCCAACATCGCCCCATGTTTTTTTATCCATCAGAGCCAATATCACCATGACGATGCTGTATAGCACCACTGCTGAACCAAGAAGTTTGTATGCCCATGATGCAATTTCATCGACCCAGTTAGTGGCTTCATCCAGTCCACCTGCGGCGAGTGCCGGATAACAGAAAAGAACCAGCATCATTGCGATGAATACTGCTTTTAGGTTGCTGTGTACGTGCGAGTTTGAATTAAGAGTTTTCATTAAAGTTTCCTTATTAATAAGAGAAGTCACCAAACACATCCCAGGTATGGGCTTGCTTTAGTGGGTTCGGTTTTGAAGGTTGAGAAGACCCAGAGGCTGAGTCGTAAGATTCAGAAATGATGGTGGAGGGGAGTTTCTTAGCTCGGTTGAATTTTTCAACGTAGCTCAGTCCTTTTTCTCCGTCTCTCTGATAGCCTCGTAGGAAGTTATTGGAGTAGTAACAAGAGGCGGCATCATCAAGTAGTTGTTGGTGTGCCCTGTTTGGTGCTCGCGCTTTTGCTCGGTGGTAACATTTGGCGTAAACATCCGCTCCAACCTCAATGTTTTTGCACGCGTCAAATGCGGTTTCGATAGTCATGCCATAGGCAGGAAAGTTCTCTTTAAAGATTTGCATCAGGCCCAAACTGTACTTAAAGCCGTTTTCTTTCAAATCAGTTGCGATTTGGATAGCTTCAAGTTTGGTTTTGGGTTGGTTAACCGATTTGGCTCCGACTACGGCGATAGCGTAGGGATTTCGAGAGCTTTCGTTATCGATGAGGCGTTTGAGGATGCTTGCGTCAACTTGGCTTTGGCAGGTATTGAGTAGAGGGATTAACGCGCTCAACTCAAGGAGCATGGTCTTCCTCCTGTACGACACCAACCGCTGAGATGGTTGGATATCGCTGTAAGTGGTCTTTTAGTCGAATCGAGTATTCATCAACTAAGGTTTTTACCTTATACCTGCCTCGATACAGACACGGTACAACGCTTTTTCTTACCCTAATGGGGAGCTTAATGGACGTTCTGAAAACTACCTCATCAAGCCTATCTTGAGGGCTGTGATGAAAACGCTGTACGTGGTCAATTAAGCGAAGGCAAGCCTCTTTTTTTAAGGAGCGAAAAGAGCGCTTGGACGCTTGGCTCAGAAGGTCGTAAGTTTGTTGGTCGAGGGTCAATTGTCCCTCAATGAGATCTTCTTTATCCATGTTGATTCTCCTTTTATTGTCCCAAGGTTGGATCTTTTTGGATAAAAAAAGCGCTAAGGTTTAGCGCGAGGTTTCATATGTTTGTCGAACTTAGATAAGTGATCTTTAAGACGGAATCGAGCTTCTTTGCGTTTCGACCTGTCGTTCATTTCGGCTGATTCTTCAAGAAGTCGGTTGGTTTCCGCGTCCATTTCGAACCAAATTCCAGTTGGGTCTTTATTTGTGTTTTCTGGCATTTCGATTACCTCAGCGTTAAGAACTCGCGTGCATGAAATCGTCGGAAGTGATTGCGAGTTCGCTCTAGTTCGATGCCTTGTGGTGTTCGTTCTTTTGTTGCCTTATCTACCTTTGATTGAGTTCTCAAATAGCGATAAGAACGAAACCGTTTGAGTTTGTTGGTCATAGTTATTTCTCCTTGCGTGATTGCTCTTTCACTTTCATCGGCTCAGAGCAAAACCGAACCCTGCCCGTTTGCAAGACGTCGGGTGTGTTTGGGGAATATTTCACTCCACTAAGTTTTAGTGGGGCTTCCCCGTCGATAAAACTGATGCAGTGGAGCACGTTTCCAACGTTCTGTTGCGGCGTCTTATCTGCCTAGGCACAAATTGATAAAGAGCGATGTTCATATGTATATATATACATATGTCTTAGGGTCTCTGTCAAAGTTAGGGGACCGAATTTTATGCGCGGTAATCCACAGTTTTGGCATTCTCTAAAAACTAAATGAATTGTTCTAAGTAATTGTATTTAATGAGTATTTTTATATTCTTGTTTAGGATCGGTCTTTATCGGTTGCTGTCGTCTGTATGACTATGAAGGGGAGTAGTGGTGTTTTTTGGCGCTGCTATTTATATGTCCAATCTTTAGATGAGACCAATATTTAACACAATGAAATTCATTTAAGATAAATGGCGGTAAAGTGTAGTGAAGGAATAAAGTTTCATACCAGTTACGACAGAATCGCTTGGTGATCACAACACCGGTGATCACATTCGTAAGTAACATTTGGACAATTTCGAGTTCGGGATTGCGTTTCAGACAACACTGTTCGGATAACTTCAGATAAATGACCTGCTCCCCAAAAACTAGTCCAGTCGGTCCTTAGTAACATCCGTTTGGTTGTGTTTGTAGTAGCTCATATCAGATCTTACAGTTTCGGTGAATATGGCAGAACTTCATCGGGCATAAGGCAATGAACGAGGTACTGACGGCCACAATGTCTGAACTACTTCCATTTTAAATGCCTGATATTAAACAATGACTTAATGTTGTTTTAATCGACCTTCATGGTGGTTACTAAAAGTTAACTAATTGCACTAGAGATGCAGGTAACCATAATAAACCGCAAGACAGCGAAATCATTATTCGCTTTGTAAACATCCAAATATTGAAGGGTTAATATCATGAGTAACGTCCTAATCATTAACGCACACGAACCATCTCCATTTTCTGAAGGCAAACTCAATGCGGCTTTAGTTGAAAAAGCTCGTACCCAGTTGGAATCAAAGGGTCACGAAGTTCGCGTTGTCACAATGCAAGATGACATCGTCGTTGACGAGCAACTGGCGAACTTTAAATGGGCAGATCGAGTGATCCTACAGTCACCTGTCAATTGGATGACCATCCCATGGTCTTTTAAGAAATACATGGATGAAGTATTCACTGCGGGGATGGGAGGTGCGCTCTGTGCCTTTGATGGCAGAACGCCAGAAGAACCAAAGAAAAATTATGGAACAGGCGGCACTTGTACCAATATCAAATACATGCTTTCTTTCACATTCAATGCGCCAGAAGAGTCATTTAATAATGATAGCGAATACTTATTCCAAGGTCGCAGTGTGGATGACTTGATGTTCCACATGCACGCAAACTTCCGCTTCTTTGGCATGACGGCACTGCCAACCTTTGCTTGCTACGACGTGATGAAAAACGCAGACATTGAGAACGACTTTGCTCGCTTTGAAGCCCATCTAGACGCACACTTCTAAGGAGGTAGTCATGAGCACTGAATTTACTTACTACAATGCAGAAACGGCCCATGACGAGTCTAAAGAACTGGTCGCTCAGTCAATAAAAGGCTTCGGTATGCTGCCAAACCTGCACGCCGTTCTCGCCGAAGCGCCGGCAACCTACGAGGCATACAACACAGCCTTCGACCTGTTTATGAAAAACACAACGTTCAGTCCATTGGAGCAGCAGGTGGTCTTTATGACCGCAAACTTTGAAAATAACTGTCACTACTGTGTTCCTGGTCATACATGGATGATGAAGGCGGGCAAAATGCCAGATGACGTGATTGAAGCATTGCGTGAAGGCACCGTCATTCCTGATGCCAAGCTACAAGTACTGCATGATTTTACCAAGGCACTGCTTGATAACCGTGGTCATATCGGTGATGAAAAACTGCAAGCATTCTTCGACGCTGGATTTACTAAACGTCAAGCGCTGGAAGTGCTGACTGGTCTGGCTGCTAAGCTTATCTCAAACTTCACTAATGCATTGGCACATACTGAACCCGATGCACCATTCCAGAAGTTTGCGTGGACGCATCCTAGCGAACGTTAAACTTAGTCAAAGATAGCAAAGCAAAGCACTGTTTGACGCGTGAGCACAGTGCTTTGAGTAGGAAACTCATATGAATAATACAATTAAGCTCGACATTATTAGTGATGTTGTCTGCCCGTGGTGCATCATTGGATATAACCATTTAAATGCAGCAATCAAACAGCTTGGCATTGAAGATCGGGTCGAGATCGAGTGGCAGCCTTTTGAATTGAATCCGGATATGCCTGCTGAAGGTGAAAACCTTCGAGATCACGTTGCTCGTAAATATGGCAGTACCGCAGAGGAAAGTAAAAACGCGCGCATTCGTATCGCCAGCATTGGCACTGAACATGGCTTCAAGTTTAACTACTTTGATGACATGAAGATGGTGAATACGTTTGACGCACACCTTTTGCTCGATTACGCCAAGAGCTTGGGCAAGCAGACTGAGCTAAAGATACGTTTATTTACCGCATTTTTCAGTGAACAGAAAGACGTCTCTGACCGTGAGATTCTAAAGCAAGAGCTCATCTCTGTAGGCCTAGACCCTGAAGAAGGAATGCGCTGGCTAGATGATGTGCAGCGACGAAGCTCAGTCCGTAGTACAGAGAAACAATGGCAAAATATGGGCATATCGAGTGTGCCAACAGTGATTTTCAACAGAGAACATGCTGTTTCTGGTGCGCATCCAGTGGAAGGTTACAAACAGATCTTAACTGAGTTAATGGCTCAGACGAATCAAAGCTAGGTTACTAAAAGTATACTGGTTGCAACTGGTCTCTTAGTATCTTATCGTTTTTCTAGTTAGTGATGACTTCAACCCCAGGAGCCGAGATGACATACTCACAAAAACTCAAAGCGGGTGACGCTTTTCCTACATTAGAGGCAACAAAGCTGGATGGAACCAAAGTCAAGCTAGGCCAGCCTCAAGGTAATGCAACATGGCAAGCAGTTTTTGTCTATCGTGGTAAACACTGTCCACTTTGCACCAAGTACCTCAATGAAATTGAGACCTATAAACAGGCCTTTATTGAGGCGGGCGTTGATATTCTGGCTGTCTCTGGTGACTCGAAGCAACAATTGGAGCAACACCTAGAAAAGCTCGATATCAGTTTTCCAATCGCCTATGGTCTTACTGAGCAACAAATGAAGATTTTAGGGCTCTACATATCGCTACCACGCTCCGAAGCTGAAACCGACCATAACTTTGCAGAGCCGGGGTTGTTTGTGGTCAATGAGCACGGCAACCTACACGTGGTTGACCTATCTAATAACCCGTTTGTAAGACCAGAGCTCGGTGCACTGACCCGAGGTTTGGCATGGATTCGTAACCCAGAAAACCACTACCCTATCCGTGGCACACTAGACTACTGAACCTCCAGTTTGAAATACGACAAGGCAACCGTTTAGGTTGCCTTGCTACGTTATAAAAGGGAAGTGATGAAGGTCACTCACGCTATTTAAGCGGAACATTCATTATTTGAGTTGCACATTGTTGCTTTCTGACCATTTTCTCAATGCATCGAGAATCGTTAACGCACTGCGCCCAAACTCGGTGAGTTCGTAACTGACTGCCAGCGGTTTTTCATTGAGCACACGACGTATTACCATGTTCTCACTTTCTAGTTCTTTTAGACGCTGGTCGACCATCTTCTTACTTGCACCACCCAACATTCTTGAAAGATCATTGAATCTCACAGGGCCATCTTTCAGATGGTAGATGATGGAGCCCTTCCATTTGGAGCCCAAAATCCTCATGCCTTTTTCGATCGCACAAGGCTCGGTACAAGCATCAACAACGCTCTTACGCCCTTTTGGGTCAACTTTAACTTGTGCTTTCATACAGCCCCGCGTCATTTTGAGAAGTAACGTAACTTATCAGCACTGACAATAAAAACGTCACTCAGAGTTATTGAATACGCTCAGCGAATTAGGTGTAAGAGTGAGCACCTAATGGCGAGAGTCTTGAGGTATATTTTAGTTACCTAGAGATTGAATGCAACCAGTATGCTTCTAGTAACCTGCCATTCCCCCCCGAAAAATAACAGCAGCCAAAAGAAGGTTGCATTAATCAGTTTAGTTGGCCTTAACAAGCGGCACTGATCAAGTTGCCTTCTATCTCAAGCTCAAGGCGTGTGCGGATACGCCAGATATCTTCAAGTTTAAATGGCTTCTTTTGTCCTAAGTGTCTTCTCTGTTTATTAGTAGTTACCATGCTCCACCTCCATAGGTTGTTTGAGTAACTAGATAATTTTGGAAATGACAATTTTGGATAACATTTCCTAATGTGATATGGGGGCCGTCACTTTGTTTGGGGCAAATACTCTAAGAAGGAATGGGGCAAAGGTGTGTTTGCCATGAGCGGCGCAGGCTGGAAGCTTAGCGATAAGATCGCTGTCGTTTTAGTATTTAGTTTTATACTTGGTATGAGACTCAATCACTCTCCCACATCAATATTTAACAAAGCAAACTTCATTCAAATAAAGTGGCAGCATTTGTGGCAGCACTTGTCATTTTAGGTCGGTTTTAGTCGGTTATTTTCATCGATTTGTACTGTTTATATAAACAGTGAAATTTATTTAATATTTTGATTTTTAAGGTTTTTGTATTTTTTGAGTGAAATTCTACGGCATGTCTTCTCAGTCTGCTATGAATAAGCACTCAGGTGGTGTGGCTAAGTACCGCGCAGCTGAAGGAAAAACCGTACTATTGCCTTACCGCGGGAGTGTTCACGGCACTATCCAGGACATCCTTGGAGGTGTGCGTTCAACCTGTACATACGTAGGTGCAGCAAAGCTTAAAGAGCTAACGAAGCGCACGACGTTCATCCGCGTACAAGAACAAGAGAATAACGTATTCGGTAAAGAGTAAATCGACTGAATATCGGAAAAATCGAATAATTAAGAGCCGCTAATAGCGGCTCTTTTTTGCCCTAAATTTGCCTAGTGGCGACAGAGCTCTAAAAATTTTGTGGCGACAGGCTATAAATTGCTAAGAGGGTTACGGGTAATCGCTTCAGATAAATGATCGGGAGCGAAGTGCGCGTAGCGCATTGTCATCGAGATATCAGCATGGCCTAATATGTCGCGCAGAACCAGTGATCCGCACCAACAGAATGAACATTGGGTTGCTGTGACGCAATTGCGATTGCAAGGGCATCATTTTTGTCTGTTTTTTGGTTTGCTCTAAAAGGAGTAACGTTTTTGGGTGCAATGATGCTGACGTCATGCCCTAAATTTTGGCAGAAACGCCCCCAGTGATGCGCGGAGCCACAAGCTTCCATCACAACATGAGATGAAGGTTGTTTTTGTAACCATGATTTCAAGCTCTGACGGGTCAGCGCTTTTTCAGAAACAGCTTGATTCTTAACTAGTTTACAAATTTGGAATGAATTTTTTTCTAAATCAATGGCAATAGTTGTAGACTTTTTCATGTATGGCTCCCTAATTAAAATTTTTTGTTTGCACTAAAATTTTAGCTCCTCCCCAGAGGGGAGGGAGTCCATACATCGGACAGCGACGAAGGAGCGTGATTCAGGATCTTCTATCCGAGTACTTTTCTATCAGAGGTATTTCTCTATCTTCTAAGCACTCAGATATTAGATTCCTAGTCTCGCTAAGGCTCGCTGGAATGACCCTATATGAGTTGCTGAGTGACTCGCATTAAACCGTTATTGCTGGCTTTACTTTGTTTTGGGTGTAACGCTCTACAAGCTTTTCTGGTGAGCGTCGATAAGCTCGTTCATCTTCGCTTCTGCCGCTTGCTGGGCTTGTTCATAGCTCATGTTGTCCGGAAAATCAGAGATGACTTCGTAGTAACATTTCAATTTAGGCTCAGTGCCTGAAGGACGAACGATCACGCGTGATTGGTCTTCGAGGTGGTAGATCAATACATCACTGGAAGGTAAATCGATCGCTTCTTCAGAGCCGTCGTCATACGTTTTCACGGATGTTTTTAAATCTTCTGTTATTGCTACTTTTTTCCCTGCGATATCTTTTGGTGGCGTTGCACGTAGCTTGTCACCGATAGGTGGCGATTTTGGATCCAAAGCAATACTGCGTTGTGCGTTGAAGTAAAATCCGTGCTGACGGTAAAGCGCTTCCAGTTTGTCCCATAGCGTTTGGCCTTGAGCTTTCAGCTTTCCTGTCAGCTGAGCGAAGGCAACGATCGCGGAGAGCCCATCTTTATCCCAGACTTTATTACCAACTGTGTAACCCAGAGCTTCTTCGTAAGCGAATAAGAATGGGTGTTGCTCTGTTTCTTTCTCCATGGCGATGTTGGTCAGCCATTTGAAGCCAGTCAGCGTTTGGTAGTACTCGGCTCCATGTGCTTTAGCAATGCTGCTCAGCAGACGAGAAGATACAATGGTATTACCAACCAGAGCGTTTGGTTGCTGTTCTAGCAAGTAATCACCGAAGAGCGAGCCGACTTGGTCTCCTGTCAGCATTTGGTATTCACCATCAGCGCGTTTTACCGCGACCGCAAAACGGTCTGCATCCGGATCGTTGGCACACGCGATATCAGCGTCTACCGATTTACCCAGTGCCATCACCATGTCCATTGCCCCGGCTTCTTCGGGGTTAGGGAAGTTAACCGTTGGGAAGGTACCATCCGGCTCACGCTGCTCTGTTACACTCGCCACTTTCTTAAATCCGGCATCTGCCAAAAGCGTCTCTGCCATATCGGCACCGACACCATGCATGGCTGTGTAAGCGATAGAAATATCGGTGTTGGAATCTGGTGTGAGCAACGCATTTTCGTTCATGGTTTGGCGATAACTCTGGTAGTAGTCATCTTCCAGCCAAACCAGTAATCCCTGTTGTTTCGCATCGTCTAACGACATCAGCGGTAGAGGTTTGGTCGTTGCCAGGTCGATTTCAGCGGCAATCCCTGAGTCATGCGGTGGAATAATTTGCGCACCATTCTCCCAGTAGACTTTAAAGCCATTATATTCCGGCGGGTTGTGACTTGCTGTTACGACAACGGCTGCGGCAGCGTTCAGTGTACGTACACCAAAGGCAACGATTGGCGTTGCAGCCACTTTATGAGTCAAATAAACCTTTATGCCAAGTGCGGTCAGTACAGACGCAGTATCGTGCGCAAACTGCTTTGAGTCTGGTCGACCATCGTATCCAATAACAACGCCGCGTGATGCTGCGTCTTCAACCTGGTCAATTAAGTAGTGGCCAAGTCCGGTTGCGGTTTCCTTAATAACGAGGCGGTTCATACGGTTTGGACCCGCGCCGACTTTTCCTCGTAATCCTGCGGTACCAAAAGCAAGGCGTGAACCAAATCGGTCGTTGATCTCTTGCTGATCATTTGTGTCCACGAGGTGTTGCAGCTCTTCACGAGTCTTTGGGTCGGGGTCTCGTGCTAGCCATTGATCAATTATTGCTGTCATGTCTGTCTTTCCTTAGGTGGGGAGCCTACCTGTTTTGACTCTTCGTCATAGATTGCAATTAATGTAAATGGTTCTCAATTCCAATTCAAACAGGGCAATCGATAAACCGAACTTATTTTTTTAATTATCGAACAAAATTTATTCGCATTTTATTTCTTGAAGAACTTTAGAACTATAACTAGCCTTTTAACATAAATATAACAAACCGTGTTGAAATCGCAGTTTTTGCGATTTTTCGTAAATTTGTTCGATATTTGCATCGGGACGCAAGGAAGCTCGCGTAAGCGTAGCGGCTGAGCAGAGGAGAGATCTTTTGAAAAGATTAGCGACTACTCTTGCCTTAACACTGAATGTGACTTTAATCACATTCTCTTCTTATGGATGGTCAAAAGACAACGACTACAATATGACCAAAGGGGTCACAGCGATCAGTGAGCAAGTGTATGAATTGCATATGCTGATCTTCTATATTTGCTGTGCGATTGCCCTTGTGGTCTTTGGTGTCATGTTCTATTCCATCATTCGTCATCGCAAGTCAAAAGGAGCAGTTGCCGCTCATTTCCATGAAAGCACCAAAGTGGAAATTATTTGGACGGTTATCCCTATTATCATTCTTGTGGCGATGGCGATTCCCGCAACAAAAACTTTAGTTGCAATGGAAGATACCAGCCAATCGGAGCTCACCATCAAAATCACTGGCTCCCAGTGGAAGTGGCATTACAACTACTTTGGTCAAGACGTCGAGTTTTTTAGTCTTCTCGCCACCAGTCAAAAACAGATTGATGGAATCGAAACAAAAGGTGCTCATTACTTACTTGAAGTGGATAACCCGCTTGTCCTGCCTGTTAATCGCAAAGTCCGTTTTCTTCTTACGTCAGACGATGTGATTCACTCGTGGTGGGTGCCTGATTTTGCTGTGAAGAAAGACACCGTACCAGGGTTTATCAATGAAGCGTGGACTCGAATTGATGAGCCTGGCGTGTATCGCGGCCAATGTGCCGAGCTTTGTGGTCGCGCACATGGGTTCATGCCAGTCGTGGTGCATGCGATGGCAGAAGACGAGTTTGATCAATGGCTGGCTGGTAAGAAAGAAGAAATTGCGCTTCAGAAAGCGGCTGCTCAAGAAGCATTAACACAAGATTTATCCATGGACGAGCTGATGGCTCAAGGTGAAGCGATTTACACCGCTCGATGTGCCGTCTGTCATCAAGCCAGTGGCGAAGGTATCCCAGGCGCATTTCCAGCAATCAAAGGCAGCCCTGTGGCGACGGGGGATGTGACTGAGCACATCAATGTGATAGTCAATGGTCGTGCCGGAACCGCCATGCAAGCTTTTGCCAACCAACTGAGTGACCAGGAAATCGCTGCCGTCATTACCTACCAACGAAATGCGT
This sequence comes from Vibrio sp. EA2, assembly GCF_033042495.1. NCBI lineage: Bacteria > Pseudomonadati > Pseudomonadota > Gammaproteobacteria > Vibrionales > Vibrionaceae > Vibrio > Vibrio sp. EA2. Next base: position 113,378 of record NZ_JAWLID010000008.1, read on the forward strand.
GGGGGAATGATACTGGCGACACCGTTCAAGCATCTGATGTTAATGCCTTTAAGGCACAAAAGAGTGCTAAGGAGGAAATATGAGCAAGCCAGCAGAAAAAGCCGTAAAGTCAGCACCGATTGAAGCACAAACTTCGGCGAATTCAACCATCGCTCTTGATGATGACCATGATGTTCATCACGCGCCTAAAGGTCTTGCTCGCTGGTTGTATTCGACCAACCATAAAGACATAGGCACCTTATACCTCTGGTTCAGTTTTGCGATGTTCCTCACTGGTGGGGCAATGGCGATGGTCATTCGCGCCGAGCTGTTTCAGCCGGGATTACAATTGGTCGATCCTGAATTCTTTAACCAGATGACGACCGTTCATGGCTTAGTCATGGTATTTGGTGCGGTGATGCCCGCCTTTACTGGCTTGGCAAACTGGATGATCCCCATGATGATTGGTGCGCCAGACATGGCATTACCGCGCATGAATAACTTGAGTTTTTGGATCTTGCCTTTTGCATTTCTCATTCTACTAAGCTCACTGTTTTTACCTGGCGGTGGGCCTAACTTTGGCTGGACATTCTATGCGCCGCTTTCAACCACGTATGGCCCGGACAGTACGGCGTTGTTTGTATTCTCTGTACACATCATGGGTATAAGCTCGATCATGGGCGCGATCAATGTCATTGTGACCATCGTGAATATGCGCGCGCCGGGCATGACTTGGTTTAAGATGCCGATGTTTGTCTGGACTTGGCTGATTACTGCATTTTTGCTCATCGCCGTTATGCCTGTTTTGGCTGGCGCGGTAACCATGGTTCTTACCGATAAGTACTTTGGCACCAGCTTCTTTGATGCGGCAGGTGGGGGCGACCCGGTCATGTTCCAACACATTTTCTGGTTCTTTGGTCACCCAGAAGTTTACATTATGATCCTGCCATCCTTTGGTATTGTCTCAGCGATTATTCCTGCTTTCAGTGGTAAAAAGCTCTTTGGTTATCACTCTATGGTGTATGCGACGTGCAGTATCGCGCTGCTTTCTTTCCTTGTGTGGGCACACCATATGTTCACCACTGGTATGCCCGTATTTGCCGAAATCTTTTTTATGTATTGCACCATGTTGATTGCAGTACCAACCGGAGTAAAAGTGTTTAACTGGGTCGCGACCATGTGGCGTGGTGCGTTGACGTTCGAAACGCCGATGTTATTTGCCATCGCGTTTATCGTGTTGTTTACCATTGGTGGTTTCTCCGGACTGATGCTGGCTATCGTGCCAGCCGATTTCCAGTATCACGATACCTATTTTGTGGTTGCGCACTTCCATTACGTACTGGTTTCCGGGGCGGTATTCTCCATTATGGCGGCGGCTTATTACTGGCTTCCGAAATGGACCGGCAATATGTATGACCACAAGCTGAGTTTGTGGCATTTCTGGTGTTCGCTGATTTCAGTCAACGTGCTTTTCTTCCCAATGCACTTTTTAGGGTTGGCAGGTATGCCACGAAGAATTCCGGATTACGCGATCCAGTTTGCGGACGTCAACCAAATTGTATCTATCGGTGGTTTTGCCTTCGGTCTGTCTCAATTGATTTTCTTGTGGGTGGTCATCAAATGCATTCGTGGTGGCGAGAAAGCGACGGCGAAGCCTTGGGAGCGAGCGGAGGGGTTGGAATGGACAGTGCCAAGTCCAGCTCCACATCATACTTTCACTACTCCGCCTAAAGTCGATTAGATGTAGGTGACGAGCGTGACTCAATCTAATCCATCAAACAGAAAACTGACCATCAAGCTACTGCTTGCTACGGTGTTGATGTTCGGTTTTGGCTTTGCCTTAGTCCCTTTGTATGACGTGATGTGCGATGCATTGGGGATCAACGGTAAAACCAGCGAAGTGGCGGCGATTCAGCCTGTAGGTATGCAACCAGACATAAGCCGTACCATCCGAGTGGAGTTTATGGCGCACGTCAATCCGGATATGCCCTGGGAATTTAAACCCAAAGTCATTGCTATGGATGTACATCCCGGAGAGGTAGTCCAAACCGAGTACCTTGCGTTTAACGAGAGCGGACACAAATTGGTTGGGCAGGCTGTACCGTCTGTGTCACCGGGTAACGGCGCGGCTTACTTTAATAAGATCGAGTGCTTCTGTTTCAACCAGCAGCCTTTGGAAGGCAATCAACACGCACAAATGCCACTGATTTTTTACATTGAGCCCAATATTCCTGACTCAATTAATACGTTAACGCTGTCTTACACACTCTACAAGCTGCCTCCAGCGGAAGGGAGTTAGCCTCTCATAGAGAGACACACAGACCAAATCATGTCTGTAAGGAGAGAACTCATGAGTAACAAACCCGGGACTTATTATGTTCCTGCTCAAAGCAGCTGGCCAATTATTGGTGCGTTTGCGCTGTTCTTAGTTGCTGTTGGTGCGGGTATGACCGTGCAGGGAACCCAAAGTGATGGTCCGGTCGGCTCGATAGGTCGTGTCGTTTTGGCCGTGGGTTTTATGTTTTTGTTGTACATGTTAGCTGGCTGGTTTAGCAACGTGATTACCGAGTCGCTGACCGGTAAGTACAGCTCCCAAATTACGCGCTCTTTCCGCCAGGGGATGAGCTGGTTTATTTTTTCTGAGGTGATGTTCTTTGGCGCGTTCTTTGGTGCGCTGTTCTACGCGAGAATGGTTTCGGTGCCTTGGTTGGGCGGGGCGGACAATAACTTTATGACCAATGAAGTTCTCTGGCCCAATTTTGAAGCGATATGGCCACTGACGACCACTCCGGGAGGTGAAACCACCCAAGCGATGCCGTGGCAAGGGATTCCTCTGACCAACACCATCATTCTTTTGCTCTCTTCCGTTACCTTGCATATGGCGCACATCAGCTTGGAGCAAAACAAGCGTACAGCACTGGTTGTTTGGTTGGAGATCACCATCATACTTGCGGGCTTTTTCCTGTTTTATCAGGCTGAAGAGTACATTCACGCCTATCAGGAAATGGGGTTGACCCTGCAGTCCGGGGTTTATGGTAATACCTTCTTTATGCTGACGGGTTTCCACGGCATGCACGTCTGTCTGGGGACTATTTTCTTAATCGTATTGCTGTTCAGAATCGCGAAGGACCACTTTTCTCCGAAAAACCATTTTGCCTTTCAGGCGGGTAGTTGGTATTGGCACTTTGTTGATGTGGTTTGGTTGTGTCTGTTTGTTTTTGTTTATGTGCTCTAGCCGAGCCTCAGACATTAGTAGGGACGAGGGTTAGGATCAATCCATCCAGAAGTGAGAGCGATAAGTAGCAGAATGACGACTAAAGCGGAAAACATGACACGTCGACCTAAATAGTGGCTCATGGGTTTATGGTCACGATCAGCGTTGTCTGGGTCTTCACGAACCATTTCGATAAGCGCTTTTGCGAGGTTGAAGATAATGAAAAGTAGCAAAAGGATGAGTGTCAATTTGAACAAGAATACGGTGGACATGGAACCTCCGGTTATAACGCTACTTTTATCGAAGCGGTTTTGGGCTGCGGTTTGTTTAACTGTGGCTGTGTTTTCCCTGTTGGTCAAACTGGGCTTTTGGCAACTAGAGAGAGGTGAGGAGAAACAAGCTCTTGAGCAGACGATCCTCGCTAGAGCTGACTTACCTTATAAGAAAATGCATGTCGTACTTGATAACAATGACTGGCGTGAAGAAAGCGTCATTGGCGTCAAGGTGGAAGCACAAGTCGCCCCTGAGCCCTTACCGGTCATTTTGCTGGATAACCAAACCTACAACGGAACCGTGGGCTATCTTTCTTATCAGGTGGTGTCGGTGAGCCAGAATCAGAACATATTAGCACTGATGGAGCTTGGTTTTGTGGCTGGAGAACGCTCTCGTTCTGAATTGCCTGCCGTCAAAGAGTTAGAGACGCCTGCTGTGGTAACCGGACGTTTATATCGCAAATCAATGAACCCACTGAGTTCCGAGTTGATGCCTGAGCTGGGCGAGTCCATTCGAGTGCAAAATCTCAATATTTCTCAACTGAATGAAATATTAAATATTGAACTCATGCCCGCGGTTTTACAGCCTGACAATTTAGATAACTGGCCTTACGAATTCCCATGGAACCCATTACCACTGACAAGTGCGAAACACTTTGGTTATTCCGTTCAATGGTTTGCCATGGCTGGTGTGTTTCTCTTACTTACTGTCGTGGTTTTTATCCGTTGGTTAAAGGGTGTCTCATCACATGGAGGTGAAAAATGACGTCGAAAGTAACAAGGGGGCGTTTTGTCCTGATTGCATTGGTGTGCTTGTTTGCACTTCCTGCGGTTGTCGCCAAGCTAATTCTGAATCAGGGCTGGTATCAGAGTGGAGTGACCAATCGTGGTCAACTTATTGAGCCTTACACTACGTTAGAGCAATTAGGGCAAGTGGCACCGCAAACTGTACACGGTTGGCAACTGGCGTATGTGGTTCCCGAACAGTGTGAACAGCAGTGCCAACAACAACTGTATCTTCTTAAGCAAAGTCACGTCGCCCTCGGTAAATACCAAGACCGCGTAGTACCCGTGCTATGGACATCGGAATCGTCAGACTCGGTAGAGGTACCCATGGAGAGGATGGCAATTAACGCGTTGGTAGCGGAAAAAGTAGCGCAGGGACAAGTGGTCATTGTTGACCCTTTGGGGCAGTTAGTCATGTCCTACACACCAAAGCCAAACGAAGATTTGGTTAAGCTTAGCAAGGATATGCTGGCTGATTTGCGCAAACTGCTTAAGTTATCCCGAGTGGGATAGGGGGAAACGATGACGTTAATTCGACTAGTGAAAGTTAGTTTATGTCTTACCTTGGTGGTGATCATGCTCGGAGCCTATACGCGTTTATCCGACGCTGGATTAGGTTGCCCTGATTGGCCTGGTTGCTACGGGCATCTGTCGGTTCCTCTTCATGAAGATGACGTCGCAAGAGCTAACCTCAATTTTCCGGACCGCGCCGTCGATCATGAAAAAGCCTGGTTGGAGATGATCCATCGTTATTTTGCCGGGACGCTTGGAATCATCATCTTGGTTATGGCGGTTATAGCGTCACGCTCAGAGCGGGTTAACGCTTCGATACCGATCATGCTTTGCCTGCTGGTTGTTGGGCAAGCGTTGTTGGGTATGTGGACAGTCACACTCAAACTGATGCCTGTTGTCGTCATGCTTCATCTCCTTGGCGGTTTTACCTTGCTGTTATTACAAGCGGTCTTTTATTGCCAACTCAAAGCACGAGGTAATCTCTATTTTTCACCGTCTACCAGTACAGTACGTCTGTTCTCAATGGTGGCTTTTGCCGTCGTGCTTATTCAGGTACTACTTGGCGGTTGGACTTCTTCAAACTACGCGGCCTTGATGTGTACGACATTGCCAATCTGTGAGGGTGATTGGATCAGTTATTTGTCCTGGAAAGAAGCGTTTTCGTTCTGGCAAACCGGGTTTGATAATTACGAATTTGGCGTTTTAGAGTATCCGGCAAGAATGACCATACACGTTACTCATCGCATCGGAGCCATAATTACGGCCTTGGTGGTCGCAACTTATTGTGTTCTGTTGTTTAAGCAAGAGTCCCATTATTCACGAAACCTAGGCATTTGGATTGGGCTAGCGCTTATCTGTCAATTAATGCTCGGCGTGAGTAATGTCGTGTTTCAGTTACCGATCTACGTCGCAGTGGCCCATACACTGGGCGCAGCAATTATGTTGAGCCTCATTTGTGTGAGTCAGTTCTACTTGTGGCAGGGAAAAACACAGTGGAGTCATCAAGTGAAAGGAGTTCGCTATGAATAAAGATATCGCGTTGACATTAGAAGGGCGAAAGCGAATTGGCTCTACCTACCTGAAACTCACTAAGCCTAAAGTTGTGGCACTTATGTTGGTGACCGCTATCGTTGGTATGAATTTGGCGCCAGTCGCTACTTTCCCCTGGCTACAGGCAGCCATAGGGCTCGCTGGAATAGGTTTAATGGCTGGATCTGCCGCAGCATTTAATCACCTTATCGATCGTAAAATTGATGCACGAATGGCACGAACTCATAAACGTCCATTGCCCTCTGGTGACACCAACCCACTGTCCGTGGTGATATTTGCCACCGGTTTAGGTTTGGCAGGGTTTGTGTTGCTATACGCTTGGGTAAACGCATTGACCGCATGGATGACCTTATTAAGTCTGCTTGGCTATGCGGTTGTTTACACCATGTATCTAAAGCGAGCTACACCACAAAATATCGTGATCGCAGGAATAGCCGGTGCAATGCCACCACTGTTAGGCTGGACTGCGGTAACGGGCGAGTTGCATGGTAATGCCTGGCTTTTAGTGATGATAATATTCATCTGGACGCCACCCCACTTTTGGGCTCTCGCGATTCACAGGGTGGAAGAGTATCGTAAGGTCGATATTCCAATGCTTCCGGTTACCCATGGTATTGAATACACCAAAACCTCGATTCTGCTATATTCCGTACTTCTTACTCTGGTTTGTGTGATGCCGGTGTTAGTGGGCATGGTGGGCTTTATCTATCTTTCTGTTTCACTGCTGCTTAATGCCGGGTTTATTTACCATGCCTGGAAACTGAAGTTTGCACCGGATGAACGCAGTGCGATAGAGACGTTTAAGTTTTCTATTTACCACTTGTTGGTGTTGTTTATTGCCTTACTCGCGGATCACAATATCGACTTCTCCATGGTGTGAGTCTTTCTGAATACAAAAACGCCGGATTGATACAATCCGGCGTTTTAGTTTGTCGTTATTGAATGTCTAACAACTCAATATCAAAAATCAACGTACTTGCTGGTGGAATTGGGCCGGTACCACTTTTACCGTAAGCGAGTGTGCTTGGTACGAACAGGCGAATCTTTTCACCGACTACCATGTACTGAACACCTTCTTGCCAACCTTTAATGACTTGGTTTAAGCCGAATGAGATTGGCTCGCCGCGATCGACGGAACTATCGAATACCGTACCATCAATAAGTGTACCGTGGTAATGCACTTTAACTTTGCTTGTTGCCGTTGGGTGAACATCACCCGTACCTTTCTCTAGCACGATATATTGAAGGCCGCTTTCGGTAGTGATGACGCCTTCTTTCTTGGCATTTTCTAGCAGGAACGCTTGTCCTTTGGCAAAGTTTTCGTCTGCCACTTTATGGTTTGTCCAGGTGCGGTAAATGAAAAATGCCGCCAGAATAAAAATAATAAGAGGAAACAAAAATTTAGACACGTTGGCTCCTAGTCTATTGAGGTTGTTTTAGTAAGTAGTTAATCGTCTCAGACATGGCTTCAATACTGTCATGACCACCGCTAATTACCTGATATTTGCCATTAACGATAAAGGTGGGTACTGAGTTGATCTGGCCACGCGTTGTGATTTCATCGGCTTTTTTGACGTAATCAAGCAACTGCGTTTGCTGTGGTTGGTCTAGCTGATAAGGGCTAATCAGGTTACGAGACTCAAACGCATTTTCTACGGCTGCTTGACGTTCATCTGCTGTTGCTTCAGGCGGCATTTGAACGGCTGCAAAAAGGTCGGCCATAAATGCTTTATCTGGTGTCGCCTCTAGCTGCATAACCGCTGTATAGAAAATGAGAGCGCTGATCTCGGCACTGTCGTTAAACGTAACATGTACCTTCTCAACATCTTGCTTCGTCAGAGATTCTATTTGAGGCACAAATTCTTCCATCGAGCGACAGTGACCGCAGGTCAAGGAGAATGCCTCGGTTACAGGGGCAAGTTGATATTCCTGAAGTGAGACTGGCAGCACGTCATATTGTTTTCCTTGTTGCGGCTGCGAATTGCCGTTGTCGCACGCTGTAAGTGCCGTGACCACGGCAAAAAAAGCAAATCCTTTCAAAATATTTTTGAACATATTAACGCTCGATTGAGAAATTTGGGTTAGTTTATCGGTTAACGATGTCGACTAAAACTATTAAAACCGATTGTTACACTAAATTGGGATGATATTACTCAAATCACATCAAAGTCGCGGCCATAGAAGCATGTGACTGGCACGATCAGTGCATTTCATTCGCTAGCTTAAGAACGCTTAGCGTGATTTTGAAGTGACGAAAATGCTAAAGACAACGCGCATTGAGTCGACATAGTGAGTAACAGTTTTTCTACGTTGGGAACGGTATGAAGCAGTGGTTATTAATAGTTTGTAGCTTGCTTGGAGGGTGTGGAAGCATCAGTCAAGACATAGTGCCAGGTGGCAACATGTTAGATACAGCGCCGAAGACGAACACTGAGCTAAGACACCCAGAATGGGGTTATGGTCGTTCATCGTATGTTATGAATGTCCCGGCGCAACAGGCATCAAGCGCTGCTGTGAACGAGTCATCTAATATGACTTCGCTGGAACTGTTTTTGGATAGGCACAACATCGCCCACGAGACGATCAGTGGCGGGCACTTGATGGTTCGCTTAAAAGATCAAGTTCACTTTCAAACCGGTTCTGCGCTGCTATCTGTTCAATCACAAGGCTGGCTGAAAAGTCTGGGTCACTACCTGGCAGGGCGTGCGGATGTTGATGTTGTCATCGATGGGCATGCGGACAGTACTGGGGCGGCAAGTTTCAATGACACATTGTCGGAAAAGCGAGCTCGTGAAGTTGAAAAGCAGTTACTGGCCACTAGTATTCCTCGCCAGCGCGTTTTCTCGCGTGGGTTTGGTGAGCACGTACCCCAATGCAGCAACGCGACATCCAGTGGAAAAGCATGCAATCGACGTGTGGAACTGATGCTGATTGTCAGTGATTAGCGGGTGATGTGTGTATTGTCAGACAATCAATAAATAGAAAAGAGGCACCAATCTTGGTGCCTCTTTTACATCCGCCAATGTTCTTAGGGGGAACTAGGCAAATTCTTTTTCAATATGTGCAACGATGTCCGATGACTCATAAAGCCATTGGGTTTCACCATCTTTTTCGATTCGAAGACAAGGAACTTTAATTCTTCCACCACCTTGCTCAAGCGCTTGACGATGAGCAGGATCGTTCTTCGCATCGCGTAATTCAATTTTTACCGATTGTCGTTTCATCGCACGACGAACTTTTACGCAGAAAGGGCAAGCTTCAAACTGATAAAGCGCATATTGCTTCGCTTTGCTGTCAACGCTCATTTGTTCATTAGCGTCACGTTTGATTCCACGAGGTGAAAAAACAGCGTTAAGCAATAATATGATTTTGCCTAAAAACCAACGAATAAACTTCATAATGAGTCCCTGATGTTCAAAGGATGAATGTCCTTGTCGAATACAATCGCGACAAGCGTCGCACCGGGTTTGAAGTCTACCAGTTGTTTACTGTAGATAAAACCATGCTTTTTATGCGGAGAATAGACGCTTTAACCAAGCTAAAAAGCCGCCAGTTTTTGCTGGGTTCGCTTCTCGACCCATATAAAAACTACGCATCAATTCAGTTCTGAACGCATCTACATCGATACGTTGAATCACAAGTTCATGGTGGAGCGTGTTCTGAGTTTGTTCCGCATGATCGTGCGCCAGGCTGAAATCCATATTGAGATACCCTTGGGTATAAAGCCAAAGGTGGGTAATGAGAATAAGGTTTTCAGCAGATTGATTGGTGAACTTACTGGCGTGTTCATCACCCACAGACTCGCTAAGCGCGATTTGCATCTGTTGGCTAGCGTGAGCGCTTTGTTCATAGATTGCACTGGCTTCGATGTGAGATTTCGTCAGTAAGCCCAGCAAATGAAGTGTTGGAGCTGTTGACGGTTTATTCGCACATACTCTGGTGAACAGTGCGTTTTGTTCGTCCAACCAACGTTTCTTTGCCGTCTTATGTTCGGTTATAAAGGGAATCTTTTTGAATCCCATCTCCTGAAACAGTGTATTAAGTGGCGTCATGACTTTGCAATTCCCTCACCGTTACTTCGATGTGTTGATCGTTAATATCAACAAATATAGACGTACCAGTGATCATAACAGAAAGGTTTGCGCCACGGTCAAGGTGCTGACAAATTGTGTCAATGGAATCGTAATCAAAGCTTTCTACGCTTACCGGAAGCATTGAAAACTTGCCTGATACTTTCTCCCACCATACCGAAGCTTTGGTGTTATAGCTGTAGACTTTTACTTGTTTGGAAAGGCGAGTTGCTTTTTTGATTCTATCTGCATCTGGTTCACCGATCTCGATCCATTGAGTGATACTTTGGTCGTCAGCGATGTGCCACAGATCAGGTTCTTCAGTGGTTGACAGCCCTTTTGTAAATTCCAGATCGCTCGTCGCATTGAGACAATATGCTAAGACACGAGCCAACATACGTTGTGGTTTTTCTGAAGGATGAAGAGCGATGGTGAGTTTTTTGGAATTATAATAGTCGTTGTTCATATCGGAAATATCGATACGAAACTTATAAATGGTTGGTTTTAGCGCCATGTTTTTATCGTTTTGTAGTGCGTTGTGCCAATCACAGTATGATCAGAAGCAGCGTAAGAGAATGCTTGAGAACAAGACAGCATTTTTCGATAAGTCGTTATTCTACAATCAAAAATGTTGACGTCGTTATCGAGTATTTTAACCGGCTAGGTAGACCAGTTAGTTACTGCGATTGGTTTTAGCGATAGGCAAAAAAATAGCCAGCTTAAAAGCTGGCTACAGTATCAAATTCTTTAAGAATTAAAGTACTTTGATTTGCTCTGCTTGAGGGCCTTTTTGACCTTGAGAGATAACAAATTCTACTTTCTGGCCTTCAACTAGAGTACGGAAGCCGTCACCAGTGATTGCAGAGAAGTGAGCAAATACGTCAGGACCGTTTTCTTGTTGGATGAAACCGAAGCCTTTAGTTTCGTTGAACCACTTAACTGTGCCAGTAGCTGTGTTAGACATGTCTATTTTCCTAAATATCTAAATTTGTGTAATCTTTCGCCTCAACGGCGCTTATAGCGTGAAAAAATAAATTGCTATTGCGTACCACAGGACGACGGAGTTACAAGACATCCAACGAAATGTGAAAACAAAGAACTTTCTTTCTAGCCGTGTTTGAGTCTAGGTTAAATACAGTAAGAGTCAACAGATATTAGTAGTTTAAGGGAAAATATTTGTATTTAGTCACTATTTAATCGGTATGCTTTTGAGTAATTTTCAATTAAATGACGTCAATGTGAAGTTTTCACGCATAAAATTTATTTTGCGTAATTAAATTGACTTATTTTTCTAATTATTGTCCAATCTGGCCCGACCATTAAGGAGGATATATGGCGAAGTTAAAAGCAAATCCTCAGCCGAATGAGTTGCATCATGATACTGAGTTCGGCAGAGGTGAAATAAAAGACAATGCGCTAAAAGCCGTTGTGACGAGTCAGTTATTTAGAACGAGAATCGTTAACGCCAAAAAAGGTAAAGGCAGCTTCAGGCGGAAAATGAAGCATAAAGGCAAAGAGCCCTATTCAAAGTTCTCCCAGTGTGGATTTTGAATAGGGCTTTTTCTTTACCTAAATAACCCACACCACAGTATAGGCTTCGACTTTCCATGTTTGTTGATGCTTGTTGACTCTCGTTTCGTTAGTCATTTTCCCACCATTTTGACTACACATCACACGGCTGGTTTTTTCTACCTCACATCACCTAAGCACCATGGGTTCGTTGCTATACTCAAGTGAATTGCATGTTTTTATTGTTGTTTCTGTGTTGATGTAAAGCCAGCCAAGGCGAGAGGATTATTATGTTGAGAACATTTTTGATCTTGCTATTTGTCATTTCCTCCCCGCTGGCCGTGGCTGCGACCGCCTTTGAGATAGTGCAGAAGTCGGATCAAACCATGCGAGGCGAATCCAGCTACAGTGAAGCGACGATGGAAATTATCCGGCCTGACTGGCGTCGCTCAATGACCATGAAGAGTTGGACGAAAGGGACTGAACTTTCATTAGTACTGGTGACGGCTCCGGCAAAAGACAAAGGCAGTGCATCATTAAAGCGCTACAGAGAAATGTGGAACTGGGTGCCCAGCATTGAGCGTATCATCAAGATTGCGCCATCGATGTTGAGTCAGTCCTGGATGGGGTCTGATTTTACCAATGATGACCTCATTAACCAGTCTTCGATTGTTGTGGATTACCAACACACCTTGCTCGGAGAAGAGACCTTTGATGGAGATAAAGTCTGGCGAATTGATGCCCTGGCAAAACCTGACGCGCCAGTGGTCTGGAATAAAGTCACCTTGTGGATTTCTCAGGCGACCTACTTACAGCGCAAGATCGAGTTCTATGATGAGTTTGATGAGTTGGTCAATGTCATGACCACTTTCGATATTAAAATGCTAGGTGGAAGAAAAGTCGCGACTCGCCTGGAAATGCGGCCAATAGACAAGCCGGGTAACAAAACAGTGCTTACCACACACCAAGCTCAGTTCGACTTTAAGATTGATGACGATTTTTTCTCTCAGCAGCAAATGAAGTTACTGAGAGACTAGGTCGTTAGTCAGTAGTGGAGAGGCAAAAGCATATGCTGGTTAAACTTGCTTGGCGGAATTTATGGCGGCAAAAACGGCGGACGTTGCTGACGGCAACAGCGCTGGCTTTGGTGCTTTTCCTCTCTCTTATCACCCGCTCTTTTCAAGAGGGGAGTTACACGTCTAATATAAAAAATGCAGCAAAATTTTATACCGGACTGATCCAATTACAAAATCCGGAGTTCAGTGACACTTCGAGTATTGATGATGTTTTGCCACAAACCGAGTCGTTTATTTCCTCCGCAATGGATAACCCCAATATTGACGTCATTCTGCCAAGAGTTGAGTCGTTTGCTCTGGCAGCGAAAGATGAATTCTCAAAGGGCGCTTTGGTGTTGGGGGTTGATCCAAAAGCCGAAGACAACTACTCCAGAATCAGTGACAAAATAGTTAAAGGGGCCTACATCGCACCAGGAGAAAATGCAGTACTGGTGGGTGGAAGGCTGGCTGAGTACCTCCATTTAGACGTTGGAGATGAATTGGTCTTGTATGGCATGGGTTATCACGGACAAACAGCGGCGGGATTGTACCGGGTCGCGGGTATTTTGCATTTCCCACTGCAGCAACTCGACTCTCAATTGGTCTACATGCCCCTTGATACGGCGCAGGCGTTGTATTCATTGGATAAACAAGTCACGGCGTGGGTCCTCAATACCGAGAGCCTACGTAATTTGCCTAGTGTCGTAGACCAGCTGCGCCGAGATTATGGTAAAGACATCGCGGTGAAAGATTGGCAAGCGTTGTCACCCGAACTGTCGCAACAGATTGCACTCGATAAAGCGGGTGGCATATTTTTAATTTATATCCTCTACGGAATTGTTGGCTTTGGTCTGTTTGCCACCATTCTGATGACAACGTTAGAAAGACAGCGAGAGTTTGCCGTCATGTTGGCGACTGGGATGCTGAGAGGAAAGCTGATTTCGTTGTTGGTGATTGAATCGCTATTTATCTCATGCATTGGTGTACTGCTTGGCTTGATCATCAGTGCCCCGGTATTGGCTTATTTTTACTTTAACCCGATTGAGATTACCGGAGAGACTGCCAAGGTGATGTTAGAAACGGGATTTGAGCCCATTGTCCCTGTCTCACTGGATCCTCATTTAGCATTGACGCAAATATCGGTTGTGCTCTTTATCCTCTTGCTGTGTCTTCTCTATCCTATGTTGCGCCTATTACGCCTCCCTATCGCTAGCGGTCTCAAAGGAGGTACGCATGTTGATTAAATTAGCATGGCGCAATTTGTGGAGGAACAAGCTCAGAACGTCAATCATGATAGGCGCCATGGTGTTTGGTCTGATGGGTGTGGTGGCGATGAATGGATTTATGAACGGCTTGGTTGATAGCATGATAAAAAATGCGATTTCCTGGCAAACCAGCCATTTACAGATTCATCAAAACCAGTATCTGATTAATCCTGAACTGGAAGAGACTATTCCAAACGCCAATGTTATTGCAACGACGTTAGCGAGTCAGCAACAAGTGAAAGCGGTGTCTGAACGTTTTCTCGTTGATGGAATGATCGCCTCTGCGCGCAGTACACGTGGTATTCACATCAATGGCATCAATATTGTACAAGAGCAGCAGATCACACCGTTGGCCGAGCACATACAGTTAGGGCAATGGCTGGATGAAGAGGGGAGAAATCCGATCTTAGTGTCGCAGAAAACCGCGAAGCGATTGAAATTGCGTGTTGGCTCAAAAGTGATTTTGACACTTTCAGATATCAATGGTGATGTCTCTGGTGCCGCTTTTCGGGTAAAGGGAATATTCAAAACACCGTCTACGAGCTTTGATGATGGCAACGCCTATGTGCGGAAAGCGGATTTGGAGAAAATAGCAGGATTAGAGGGTGTGCACGAGATTTCCATTCTCCTTAACTCCAATGATGAAGATACGTTGGAAAAAACAAAAAAGTTTACTCAGTCACTCCTGACGAACTCAACGAAAGATCATTTAGTGGTTAGGAAATGGGAAGAAGTCCAACCCTTACTCTCTGCGATGATGAGTTCAATGGACATCTCTAATCAGATCATGTTGGTGGTGTTTGTCTTAGCGATGACACTGGGCATTATCAATATTATGTTGATGTCGGTATTCGAGCGTACCAGAGAGTTTGGTGTTCTGATGGCAGTTGGTATGCAACAACACAAAGTTCGCTTACTGATCATCTTAGAGACGCTATTTCTCGGTTTGTCAGGTTGCACGCTTGGATTGATTGGCAGTGCAATCATGCTGAAAGTTTTAAGCATTACGGGGTTGTCGCTCAGTGGCCTTGCCGATGGGTTGGGCGCTTACGGGGTGGATACATTACTGTACCCAAGGGTGTCTTTTTATGAGTACCAGATGATCATAGTGGCGATTTTTGTTGCGAGTCTGGTTGCGGCTTGGTACCCGGCGCGTCAAATACTCAAGCAGCGACCTGTGGATGCCATGGCGGAGAAAACCTGATGACGATTAAACTCGAACATTTAACTAAAACCTACAATCCTGACAGTGATTTTCCGGTGCATGCCGTAAAGTGTGTCGACTTGGAAATCAAGCAGGGGGAGTTTGTTGCGATCATGGGGCCCTCCGGTTCGGGGAAAACAACGCTGCTGAATATGCTTGGTGGTATTGACGCACCAACTTCGGGCCGAGTGGAAATTGATGGTTGTCTAATTTCAGGTATGTCGGAAAAAGAACTGATCGCGTATAGAAGAGATAACATCGGCTTTATTTTTCAGGATTACAGTTTGCTGCCAGTGTTAACCGCGCTGGAAAACGTCGAATTTGTAATGCAATTGCAGGGTAAGAGTGAAAGAGAGTGTCGGGAACGTGCCTCGTCTCTGCTAGAGCAGGTTGGGCTATCTGAACAGATGCATAAGCGCCCAAGCAAAATGTCAGGCGGACAGCAGCAACGTGTGGCGGTCGCACGGGCACTCGCACCCAAGCCGCGTTTCGTTATGGCGGATGAACCTACGGCTAATTTAGATGCGAAAAGTACCGCTGAGCTGCTCGATATCATGGAGCAACTCAGTGAGCAAGAGGGGACAACGTTCATCTTCTCGACACATGACCCCAGAGTGATCAAACGCGCACATCGTATTATTGTTTTCGAGGACGGCCGTTTAGCCAGAGATTTCAGCAATATCGGCAACCATGTGGAGAGAACTCATGCCTAGGCGGATAGCAAACGACATAAAACGGCTAACCAGAAGTGGACGTTACCGAGTGTTGTTCACCGCCTTCCTGACTGCCACAAGCTTTCAGACAATTGCCAGCATTCCGGGAGTCGAGCCTGAAAAAGCATGGGACTTTGATGGTTATATCAAGTATATGGCAACCTATAATATTGCTGATGGTCAGAGTAATACGCTCGATCACCTCATTCATAACCGTTTTAATCTGGAATATCGATTTTCGTCCAACTGGCGGATTAACGTCGGGATGAGGAACCGTGCTTTATGGGGGGATGCGCTCGATGTTGCCCAATATCCAGAGCTCGTTGAGTTGGACAACGGGTACTTTGATTTGAGCAAAAACTGGCGTGAAGACTCCGTTATACTTAATACTCAGTTCGATCGGCTTTATATCACCTGGCGTGAAGATGACTGGAGCGCAAAGGTTGGCCGGTTTCGTGTTAATTGGTCGATGAATACGATCTGGAACCCAAACGATATCTACAATGCTTACTCAATTTATGATTTTGATTATGAGGAGCGGGCGGGTACCGATGCGCTGATGGTGAGCAAGAAGCTGGGATTTGCCGATGGCATCGATTTAATTTTCTCGCCAGTCGAGTCGCCAGATAAAAATAGTGTCTCTCTGCGTTATTTTGCCAATCAATCAGGCTGGGATTATCAGGTGATTGCAGGGAGAGCAAACCGGGATTTTATTCTTGGCACTGGGTTTGCTACGGATATCTACGAGGCGGGTGTACGTGGTGAGTTATCCTGGTTCGATCCAATCGAGTCGCAATATCAAGGTGAAATCACTCAATCATCGATGGTAGGTAGCCTTGAATCAGACTACAGCTTTGGAGGAAAGCGCAGTTGGCTTGGACGGATGGCGTGGTTGTTTATTTCGGAGCCTGTTAACGCATCCAGTGCACTGGCTTATCTTAATTTGCCTCTGAATGCGAAAACGCTGAGTTTTACCCAGAACACGCTTTACGCTGAGGTAAGCTTTGACCTCACATCCCTAAATCGTCTGACGATATCCGCTAGTTACTATGATGATGGTTCCTATTTTGCTGGACTTTCGAGTAATTACTCGCTTGCTAATGATTGGCAGCTACTCACGGTTGTACAATGTTTTAGCGGTGAAAGTGACAGCTTGTTTGGTCAAACACCTGCCACGCTATTGTTTGCAAACATTCGCTACAGCTTCTAGTGCCTCCATTCACTTACCCGAATGAGTAAAACTATAGAATTTGCTTATCAAATCTATAGCCAGAACCGAATTTCGCTTCTCAACGCTTAGATCTACTATAACTCCATCAGCAGAAAGCACTGCAACTTATATTAATTACATTACTAGGAGCAAGATATGAGCACACAAGTAAGCCTAATTGGTCTAGATCGCCAACACTCTGAGCAACTAGCACAACAGCTGAATCAGCTACTTGCCCACTACCAAGTGCTGTACATGAACACGCGTGGCTACCACTGGAATATCAAAGGTCAGCAATTCTTTGAACTGCATGTGAAATTTGAAGAAATCTACACAGATCTACAAGTGAAGATTGATGAGCTGGCAGAGCGTATTTTAACGTTGGGCTATACCCCTGCACATGCGTTTAGTCACTACCTGGAATCGAGCGAAATAAAAGAGCACCAAAACGCGACTTCGGGTGAGGAGTGCGTCAAAGGACTAGTAGATGGCTTCGGTATCCTTCTGCTTAATCAGCGTGAAATTCTCTTTAACGCGGGTGAGGCCGGCGATGAAGGTACCGCGGCATTGATGGGCGATTATATTCGCGAGCAAGAGAAATTGATGTGGATGCTTAACGCTTACCTTCAGTAGGCAAGAGAAAGAATCGGGAAATAAGAGCAAAAGAGCACATTAGTGCTCTTTTTTGCATCTATGAAACTGGCCTGTAGCTTTGTCGTAAATGAGCCGACTCGAAGTAAATCAAGAGATCAGTGAGTTCTGTCACCGACAGGGAAGCGGATGTGTGAAAGTCAGTCAGATTACCGTGGTGGACAAGGCAAGAGGGCATTTGTGCATTGTATGCTGCTTGTAAGTCATATAGGTAGTCACCGACGTAGAGCACTTCATCTGGCATCAATCGCCACTCTTTTGCTAACACCTGCAGAGATAAAGGATCAGGCTTAGGTGGAAAACACTCGCGCGTAATTACACGCTCAACGTCGATTTGGTTATGCTCAAGCTTACGTTGGGTGGCGATTTGGCAATTACGTGTCACGATGGCGGTTTTCATCGCTTTTTGATTCAAGTACGCCAGCAGTTCGTGACAGCCGATCATTGGTGAAGACTGATCAGCATCAGAGATTTCATGATCGAAAATCACATTGTGCGCGTGCTCTCTATGGTGAGGGTGTTCCAGTTTTTCGACAAAATTTAATAAGTCTTCTGACTGCGGACACCCTAGTTGCTGGCGTAGAGTTCGGAAATTCATATCGGAACTCACAAGGGTGTTATCTAAATCAAAAATAACGGCTTTAATTTTATCGATGACTAATGGGAAAGGAACCATTCTGACCTCATGCACATTGTATAAAATATCTTTAAAACAATAGTTTAATTATAAGTTAAATTTGATTTACTTTTGCTCAAGACGGAAGATTTTCCCGGTATCGGTCGAAAAGTAGAGATAACCATCGGGACTTATCGTGACGTCTCTGATTCGCTCGCCCAGATCGTCCATTAGGCGTTGATATTCAGTAAGTTTTCCATTCTCGATCGAAACCACATTGAGATGCGTAAGTTTAAGTGCTCCCGCGACAATCTTTCCGTTCAGGTCAGGGTATTTGTCACCTCGATAAACCACTAAGTTGCTTGGTGCAATAGAAGGGATATACACCAGTTTGGGATCTTCCATACCTGGTAAAGATTTCGCTTCGCCGACATCAAGCGGACCCCAATATTCCTTTCCTTGAGAGACTCTGGCCCAGCCGTAGTTGGCGCCTTTTTTAATCAGGTTGATCTCGTCGCCACCTCGCGGGCCGTGCTCGATTGACCAAAGCTGATTGGTCGCTTGGTCGAAGTACAAACCTTGAGGGTTTCGATGGCCATAGCTCCAGATTTCAGGCTTTACGTCAGTTTCTGTGAAAGGGTTGTCTGCCGGAACCGTGCCGTCCAGATTTAAACGCAGAATTGATCCCGCATGAGTTTGTCGGTTTTGGCCATTATCACGGTCACCACGATCACCAATCGAGAAGTAAACTTTGTTATCGACAAACGCAATACGGCTACCAAAATGTCGTCCGGTATCAGTAATTGCATCGGCAACAAACAGATCTTTCCAATCTGTCAGTTGGTTTTCTTGTAACCTGGCTGTCGCGAGGGCGACGGTGTTTCCTTCGCTGGTTCGCTTACTGTAGGTGAAGAAAAGCGTTGGACTATCTTTATCCGCATTGGGGGCAAGGGCAACATCAAGTAAACCTGCTTGACCTGTGGTGCTCACGCCGGAGACTGAAAATAGCTTTTCGCGCTGACCTGATTCGATATTCAGCAATGAAATGGTGCCGTTTTTCTCGTTAATCACGGCCTGTTTCTCATTCAGAAATTCTATTCCCCAAGGGACATTGAAGCCGTTAGCCACTTCTTTTGCCTGATAGTCGGCAGCGTGGCTGGAAAGGGAAAAACAAACGAGCAGGGAGGTGATAACAGTTTTCATGGCTGTGTCCAATTTAAAGCGTGTTTGTCTCTAAAAATTAACACCATAACGGCAGTTTTGTCAGAAAATGTTTTGTATAAAGATGTAAAAATCCCCGATATAGCACCGGGGATTGAATGTCTTTAGCTACAGCTAACGCTTATTCGGTTTACATTGCTGCTTCGAATATGGCAGTGATTTCCTCGTGAGTCGCTTGTTTTGGGTTGGTGAAGCCACAAGCATCTTTTAGAGCGTTATCAGCCAAGGTCGGGATGTCTTCTAACTTCGCGCCAAGTTCTTTGATACCTGCAGGAATGCCTACGTCTTTCGCAAGAGCGACAATAGCGTCGATAGCCGCCGCAGCACCTTGCTCTGGTGACAAGCCTTCTACATTGACGCCCATTGCTTTCGCTACATCAGTCAGACGTTCAGGGCAGACTTGCGCATTGTAGCGTTGTACGTGAGGGAGAAGGATTGCATTACATACACCGTGTGGCAGATCGTAGAAACCACCGAGTTGGTGCGCCATCGCATGAACGTAACCCAGTGATGCGTTGTTAAATGCCATACCCGCCATAAACTGTGCGTACGCCATTTGCTCACGCGCTTCCAGATTTTCACCATTTTTCACCGCGGTGCGTAGGTGTGCCTGAATCAATTCAATCGCTTTAATTGCAACTGCATCAGTAATCGGAGTGGCGGCAATCGATACGTAAGCTTCAATAGCGTGAGTCAGTGCATCCATGCCGGTTGCAGCGGTCAGAGAAGCTGGTTTTGCGAGCATAAGGTTAGCGTCGTTTACTGAGATGAGCGGTGTTGTGTGTTTATCTACAATGGCCATCTTAATGTGACGATCTTCATCGGTAATGATACAGAAACGAGTCATTTCCGAAGCCGTGCCAGCGGTCGTGTTGATCGCGATAAGTGGCAGCATTGGTTTTGCAGATTGATCAACGCCCTCGTAATCTGAAATGTGTCCACCGTTTGCTGCGACGAGTGCGATACCTTTCGCACAGTCGTGTGGTGAGCCACCGCCAAGTGAGATGACAAAGTCACACTCGTTCTCTTTCAAAAGTGCTAAGCCGTCATTAACGTTGTTAATCGTTGGGTTTGGCTGAGTGCCATCGAACACTACGGTTGCGACGCTTCTTTCATTAAGAAGGCCTTGAACCTGCTCAACCACACCGATTTGGTTAAGGATTTTATCGGTAACGATCAACCCTTTTTTAAAGCCTTGTGATTGAATGCTGTCCGCTGCGTCTTTGAGACAGCCAGCGCCCATTAGGTTTACCGTAGGGATAAAAAATGCACTAGTCATATTGGATTGCTCCGTCGTTCTTTATAGGTTTTTTAATTGGAAATTACTGTCGCACACCTTTTTCGGGTTCCAACTTGATCTAAAACTATCTAAGCCAGCTGGGACTCGTTTTATTAAAGGAATTGTGACAGTGATCTTGTTGCACAGCATGTAGGTGCAACATAACTATAACGTAGCTTAAATATGAAACTAGTAACGTAAAAAATTGTTAATAATGAAGATCTATTGATGATTTATATCTAAATTAGACTAAAGTATAAGAAATCCCCATTAATATTAGAATTATCAATGGGGGTAAGAGGTGAGCTTTTAAGTTATCTATCAGTAATTATGCGATTTCGATAAGCTTTGATACTAACTTTTCGATGCCAGAGGCTGCTTGAGAGATATTTTCGGCTAACATATACGCTGGAGTCGAAAGTACCTTGTGTTGTTCATCAAAAACAAATTCTTCTACGGGACATTCAACATGTACACCGCCCATTTGGTTGAAGGCAGCTGATGTCGCTTCATCATTACCCACTGTCCCTTTTACGCCCTGCTCATAAATCATCGGGATAATGACAGGTGAGATACACAGGTAAGCGGCAGGTTTATCAGCATGGGCGAATGCACGGCAGGCTTGCGCAACGTGGGTGTTGATTGAGCACTCAGGGCCTGACACAGCAAAATCCGTTAAATTTTTCGCTGCACCAAAACCACCGGGTAGAAGTAATGCATCAAATTCTTCGACATCTAACCGTGCCACGTCTTCAATATTTCCTCGCGCGATCCGTGCTGATTCCACTAAGACATTTCTGGTCTCATCCATTTCTTCGCCGGTCAGGTGATTAATGACATGCAACTGGTCTATGTTGGGCGCAAAGCAATGCCAGGTTGCGCCTTCTTTTTCAATGGCGTGGAGTGCCAGTACAGCTTCATGCAATTCTGTTCCGTCGTAAACACCAGAGCCACTGAAGATAACTGCGATTTTTTTCATTTGAGAGTCCCTTTAGTCCAAGAGTTCTGTCTGTTGCACTTTAATTATACAGACTGATTATTTTCGATAATTTCACTTTCGTCTTCCTTCTCATCATAGTAGCTGACGAAAAAGGGGTTAAGCAGAATGTGTAAAAAGTATTTTAACTTTGTTCCAAACTCGTAACGGAATAATTTCATTACTGATTTTTATCGTATTGTTGGTTGAAGCGGCTCCGTTTTGCGTTAAGCTGAGGTCTACTTTGGCATTGATAAGTTGTAGGTCAAATGAAGTCTGCGCAATTTCAATTCACGCTTTATGGCTGTATTGCCATTCTGTCTTGGAGCTGTTTACTGGGTATCGCGAGATTGGTGACAGAGAGTCTGGGCCCCGTCGGTGGGGCGGCTATGTTGTATTCTGTCAGCTCAATTTTTCTGATTGTTGTGGTGGGGATCCCAAGGCTTTCTAACTTCTCTGCTAAATATCTTATCTTCGGCGGAGCACTGTTTGTCTGTTATGAGATTTTTCTCGCTTTGGCGCTGGGATATTCAAATTCACGTGCACAGGCAATTGAAGTTTCCATTGTGAATTACCTCTGGCCCGCGTTGACGGTTCTATTTGCTGTGTTAGGCAGTAATAAGAGGCCAAGCTGGTTGCTTTATCCTGCTGTGGTTCTTGCTTTCTTTGGCGTCGCATGGACGGTGAGTGGCGATAACAGCTTATCGTTGCAGCAAATAATGGCCAACATTAATAGCAACCCGTTGGTTTACTTTATGGCCATGACTGGTGCGGTAATCTGGGCGGTATACTGCAACCTTACTCAAAGGCAACAGTCCAAACACAATGCAATTACGCTATTTTTCATCGCCACCGCTGTGTCCTTGTGGGTTAAATTTTTAGTTACGGATCAACCTGCGATAGAACTTTCCTGGTCATCTATGGGTTACTTGCTTGCATCTTCAGCTTTGATGGCGGGTGGGTATGGGTTGTGGAACGTCGCGATTGTTGGTGGGAATATGGTTTTTCTGGCAACGCTTTCTTACTTCACACCCATCTTTTCGGCACTGTTTTCATCCATTATTTTGGGTGTGACATTGAGTCAAAGCTTTTGGCATGGTGTTGTGATGGTGACGATTGGCTCTCTGTTGTGTTGGTTGGTAACAAGAGAGAAGCGTGAAGTTGCGGTGGAAAAGGACCTCACAGCGGTAACGACAGAAAAGCTCCCGAATTAGGGAGCTTTCTGCCAATGTTCTAAGCGACATTGAGCTGGAGCTGTAATTTAAATCTATGTTTCGATAAGCGGGTTGTTAACTGTTTACGCGTCTTTTCTAATGTATCCAATGCCAGCGTATCGTTGTCGACATGCAGATCGATGTTTACTCGTAGCTCTTGTCCAACTTTAGTGATGCCCGCCAACTTTAGCTGGTGGTCTGACGTTTTTTCTATCTCAAGTACGTCCTTGCCAACCACCTGGCATAGCTCTTTGCTTGGTGCCATCATCAGTAATTCTCGTAATGCGCCGCATAACATATCAAACGGGACTTTTAAAAAGTAGAAGCCCATCAACAGCATCATCATTGGGTCAGCATAAGCGGCGTATTGAGCAAACGGAGACAACGACACTAACCATGCGGCTACAAAACCAACCGTAACGGCAACACTCAACAAGGTGTCCATTTGCCATTGTTTTTTCTCTGCTTCGATAAGGCCCGATGAGTAACTACGGCTTCTTTTCGCCATAAACCACCACGCGTAGCCACAACCTAAAATGTTTACAACACCAAAGATTGTTGCGATAGAAGCGTCGACTTCTCGACCACCGGTCATCAGTGCGGAAATCGCCGAGTAGAGAGAAAATAGCACTACAATCAGAATAACTGTGGCCTTGATCGCAATTACGATGGGCTCCAGCACCGCTTTACCAAACGGAAACACTGACTTCGATGGCTTGTTAATGTAATAAGAGGCTGCCAGTGACAATAATGTTAACAGTAAGCTGACTAAAGAGTAGACACCATCAAAAACGATCACAATTGAGCCAACAAGCAAGCCTAGTACCATACCACCAGCAGCAAAGCCTGAAGCTAAAAGGGCTGAAATGGTTAACGTATGGTTTTCGTTTCTGCTTGTCCTGACACACATGAGATATACCTTGTAGTTTTTATACCGCTGTATTCTTCGCTTACAAGGCTATTTAGGCAACCAGAATTTGACCAGCTGCCAGTTGGATAAGAAGGGTTATATTTATTTATAAATAAAAACAATGAGTTACTGTGTTATCTTGCTGTCATTAAAATTGACGCTCAGTGCAAGATGTTTAGAAGTCAAACAAATAATCGCTGAGTTTATCGGCTAACCATGTCATTGCTGGGTGCTCAATTTGACCATTTGTCGTAAACATACAGTAGTCTTCTTGTGTTAAACCGTAGGTGTGTTTAATCACCGCCAATTTCTGTTGACGTAGATAGTGGCGAATTAAGGGCTCGGGCAAAACGCCCCATGCATCTTCTTCTAAGATGGTGTTTAGCATGTAATCAAAGCTGGAGAAGCCGATGTAGCGTGTAGAGAAAGGCTGGAGTTCTGGGTTGTCTTTCTCATTTAGGTAAACCATCAGAGCTTGCATCTGGCTGCGCAGCTCTTCATCAGAGACGCGACGCATTTTACTTAATCGGTGATCGGCACTACACACTGACATCATGCGTATCTTACCTAACGGGTTATAGACGATATGTGGATCGTCAACGCGCTCATAGTCTACACCAAAGGCAAAATCTACTTGATGAGTGCTTACCAGGTTGGCTAAGTCACCGCTTGACGCAAGAATGATGTTAAACGTTGTTGATGGGAAGCGATTGTTCAGCTTATGTGACAGGTCCTGCCAAAGGTCATCGGGTAGGGAGTCATCTCGGGCAACCCAGACCTCCGCGTTGAAACCTTCCGAGATCTGGCCGCACGTCTTGCGAATACGCTGCGCTATCACTAAAAGGTATTCACAATCTTTGTAGATGGCTTTTCCGGCTTCAGACAACGTAAGTTGGTTACCTGTTCGGACGAATAGCTCGACGTCGAGATCCTTTTCCAGCGCTTTGATCGACATACTGAGTTTGGTTCGGTTGCAGTCCAGCTGCCGTGCAGCTTCGGATACAGACCCACAATCAGCGATAGTACAGAAGGCTTCTACTTGCGTTAAGTTCATGATTTGACACAACCGAAAAGTAATTTGAAATCAACAGGGATACGGTACAGATCGATTCCCAAAGCTGTGAAAGGTTAACGAAAAAAACATAATTTCGCCAGATAAGTCTATGGTCTTTTTGTGGTTTTGGGGTACCCTATACCGAGTATGCGAAGATTAGGTCTTGACGCTCAAAAGAAGTTAATTAATGTGATACTTCTTGTGTCACGCTAAAAGTGTTGTGTGCTTTGTAACAGGGAATAAAAGGTTCTCTTCTCAACTCAAGCACTTTTGGCGTCACACGGTGAGATGTGAGATATCAGAAGTGAACATGGAGGCCACGATGGCACAAGATTGGGACGGCTTAGCAAAAAGTTGGGAATCAAACCCTGCAACCAAACAATTTGCTCAGTCAGTGTTTGAACAGCTACAACAGTTAACTCAGCTTGATGGCATTAAATTACTGGATTTTGGATGCGGAACCGGGCAATTAAGTCAGTTATTGTCGCCAACGGTTAAAGATATCGTCGCACTCGATACCTCTGAGGAGATGATCGAAGAGTTAGATAAAAAAGAGCTGGCAAATGTTGAGCCAGTGGTCGATACCTTATCTCGCGGTCTTGTTGCGCAGCATCCAGCGTTTCGTGGGCAATTTGATCTGGTGGTTGCATCATCCGTTTTAGCGTTTATGAATGATGTCGATTCTGCATTAAGCATTTCGCATTCATTACTTAACCATGGTGGTTATTTCGTTCATTTTGATTTTGTCTCAGACTCAGGGAAAGACGGCTTTACGCTAGCACAATCAGAATCTGCCCTCGTGAAAGCAGGTTTTACTGATGTCGAGACAAAGCCAGTGTTTGAAATTACGTCAGATGGCAAAACAATGTCTGTGCTAATGGGCGTTGGTCGCCGCTAGGCCTTAATTAGAACATCAAAAAGCGAGCATCAAGGCTCGCTTTTTATTTGTTTTCAACCTTCGCCTCAGGTTCAATCAGTCTGAAACGAGCTTTTTTATCTCGTCTAAAACATGTGCATTTGCTATGGCGCCGATGTTTTCCACTTCTCTGCCATTGATCACTTGTTTAACTGCAAGCTCGACTAATTTACCCGATCTGGTTTTCGGTATGTCACTAATGGCAAAAATTTCACTGGGTACATGCCTTGCCGAGCAGGCGGACTTCAACTGAGCTTTGATTTTCGCGATCATGTCATCGTTTAATCTGTCGCTACGTGCTAACTGAACAAACAGCCAGATCTGCTCGTTTCTATCCACTTCTTTTCCGACGGCGATTGAGTCGACAATACCTTCTATCGAATTAACTTGTTGGTAGATTTCTGCCGTGCCGATTCTTACTCCACCGGGGTTTAACGTCGTGTCACTGCGGCCATAGAATACGTAACCGCCCGTTGAGGCATTTCTTTCTACATCGTCACCGTGATGCCAAACATTATCGAACTTGTCCCAATACGCTTTGTGGTAACGCTCGCCATTGTCATCCCAGAACTTAGCCGGGAAATTCGGAATCGAATTGGTGCACACTAACTCACCTCGTTGACCAACAATATCCTGGCCTTGAGGATTGAATACTCTTGTATCCACACCTAAGCCTGCATTCTGACATTCCCCTCGGTAAACCGGAGAAATAGGGTTACCCAGCACGAAACAGCCACAGATATCGGTACCACCGGAAATGGAGGCCAAATGAACATCCTTTTTCAGATGCTGATAAACGTAATCAAATTGCTCGGGATAGAGCACGGAGCCTGTTGAGCATATCGTTTTGAGTGATGGGTATGGGTCACTGCCTTGGGTTGAATACCCGGCTTTTTCCATCGCTTCCAGATATTTTGCCGAGGTACCAAAAAGTGAGACTTCAGCGCTTTTAGCCAGGTTCCACAATATCTTGTAGTTCGGGTACATTGGGCTGCCATCAAAAATGACCAAGCACGCACCGCTTGCTAAGGTGGAAACATGCCAGTTCCACATCATCCATCCACAGGTGGTGTAATAAAACACGCGATCTTCAGGCTGAATATCGCAATGAAGTTGATGCTCTTTAACGTGATTGAGCAGAGTACCGCCAACAGAGTGCACGATACATTTCGGTTTTCCGGTCGTGCCTGAAGAGTAGAGTATGAATAACGGATCATTAAAGTTGATACGTGTATAAGTTACGGCTTGTGGCGGATATTGATTTAAGATGTATTGCCAATCTTGGGTACAAACATCACATTCACAGCTACGAGGATTTAGATAGTTGATCTGGCAAACGTGCTTGAGTCCATCCAAGTGATCAGAGATATGATGGTTTTTATCCGTCATATCAAACACTTTTCCGTTAAATGTGTAGCCATCACAGGTGAAGAGTACTTTGGGTTTTACTTGACCAAACCGTTCAAGAACGCTGTCTATGCCAAAGTCCGGCGATGTTGCGGTCCAGGTCGCACCAAGGCTGGTTGTAGCTAGCATCGCAATGACGGTCTGAGGCAGGTACGGTAGGTATCCAGCAACTACATCTCCTTTTCTGACGCCACAATCTTGCAACCATCGCTGTATGCTGGAAACTTCATCACAGAGCACTTGCCATGTATAGGTTTGACGTTCACCACGCTCGTTTTCGAACCAAATCGCAATATCATTGGGGTTGTGATACGCAAAACTAAGGAGATTTTCCGCATAATTTATCCGGGCATCAGGAAACCAAAGGGTGTCGCGGTTAGGAACCGGTTGTTGCCATTTGCTTTCAGCTTGGCATTTTACCGTGTCACCCTGGTTTCCTATCACATCACAAAATAGCCACACTTCTTGCCAGAACTGTTCATTGTGATCCAGTGACCATTGATGCAATTCAGCATAGCTTTTTATGTCATTCCCTTGTCTGTTTATGTGATCAATAAACTGGGTAATATTGGCTTCTTCGATGCGACTCTCGCTCGGTTGCCATAGTTTGTTGTACTCGCGCATAGGTTCCTTCTATAACAAGCTGATAACACATTAAGTCTGAAAGCATTCGCTAACAATGTCAAACTTGTTATTAAGTATTTGATGTTAGTAATATCATGGTCTTACGGTTGGTTGTAAATAATTTGTTACACCAGGTTGAGGTGGCGAAAATGATGTGGGGATTGGAAGCCGTAAGGAGTGAAGATAGGCTTAATGTAAAGGATTTGTTAATGGAGAAGGTCATGACTCAATATCATTCTAAGCCCGTTGACCAGGATGGAAGGGTGGAATGGAGCCTGGAAGAAGATGCCATTTGGCGAGACTTAGTCTCGAGACAGATGAGTGTGATTCAAAACCGTGCCTGTCAGGCTTATTTGCATGGTTTGACTCTGCTCGATTTGCCTGAGGATCGTGTTCCACAGATTCCTGAGATCAATCGCGTACTGATGGAGACGACAGGATGGCAAGTTGAGCCTGTTCCAGCGCTTATCGATTTCGACCGGTTTTTCAATTTATTAGGCAATAAACGCTTTCCTGTGGCAACGTTTCTGCGTAGTCGTGAAGAGTTTGACTATCTACAAGAGCCAGACTTTTTCCATGAGATATTTGGCCACTGCGCCATGCTGACCAATCCTGACTTTGCCGCGTTTACCGAACATTATGGCCAGTTAGGACAGGCTGCGACTCCGAAGCAGAGAGCTTATCTTGCACGATTATACTGGTTTACTGTCGAATTCGGCCTGGTAAAAGAAGGCGATCAGACCAAGATTTATGGCGGCGGTATTCTTTCGTCTCCGGGAGAAACGATTTATTCATTGGAAAGTGACGATGCGATTCGTGAGGAGTTCGATTTGCAAACCGTACTGAGAACACCTTATCGTATCGATATTATGCAACCGAAGTATTATGTCATAGACGATTTTTCACAACTTTACCAAATCAGTCAATTAAACCTATTAACGCAAGCCGATAAGGCGATTGGGGCTGGATTGTTGCCACCATTATTTGAACCAAAGGAACCTGCTCATGTTGAATGAACAAAAATGCGAAGCTTGTAGTCTTGATGCCATTGCACTGAGTAATGAGGAGCAACAGTCACTGCTGCTACAACTTACTGATTGGCAGATAGTTGAAAGAGAGGGGATTCCTCAGCTAGAAAAAGTGTATAAATTTAAGAACTTCAAGCAGGCTTGGGCGTTCAGTAATAAAATTGCTGAGCTGGCAGAAGATGAATTTCATCATCCGTCGATCTTGCTGGAATGGGGTAAAGTGACGGTGACTTGGTGGAGTCACTCGATAAAAGGGCTACATAAGAACGACTTTATCTGTGCATCGAAATGTGACGCTCAGGCTGACGTTGAGTAACCAAAGCCCGGTTTTATATACTCAAACGCCCGAATTGATGTTCGGGCGTTTTTGTTAGTGCAGCTTAGTAAAGCAATCTAGCGTTAAAGCTCGATACGGTAAACAGACGTCGTGCCCGACACTTCATTGCCTACTGCGATAAAGTGACCACCGTTACGAGTAAAGTAATTGATTGACTCCGGCGCGAGGTCACCTGCTTTTGGATTGTAAGTGTCATTCGCGCACTCGCTATCTTCTACTTGTGTGCATACTGGCTGAGTGTAATTACGATGGTTAACGTAGTGCAGGAATACCGCTTGGCTCGGTTCGCTAATGTCGTAAACCATAATGCCACCTTGACGCTCAAGACCAATAAACGCGTAGTGGCGTCCGTTTATCTCTGCGGTTTCGATGGCTTCTGGCTCTATGCCTTTGTCGTCACTGCGATCATCACCGCTGCTGCTACTATCGTTGGTGCTGTTAAAGTGTTTGCCTTCATTAATTAAAGCGATGGTCGCAAAGTCATCACCGCTATCGAAAACCCGTTCACCATTTTCGTCCCAGATTGAGAAAGAACGAGCGCCAAACGCCTGGACATTGTCAGTGGCAGATAATGTCTGCTCAGGCTTGATCACTTTTAGACGTGCTAATAGTGCGTTGTCCTTTAGCGCTGGTGCCAGTGGGTGATCGTCCGCTACCTTTAGCTTCTTACCACGTACTTCATCGACGTGACTGAAACACGTGCCTTCTTTGCTGGTGTAATCACTTGTACCTTGATAGTCATCTTCATCCCACTCAAAGTTCGCCTGGTCACAGCGTTGCTGAGTGGTTTTGATGCCATACTCACGACCGTCCCCTTCGTTGGCAGAGACGATGTAGCTTTTGCCATTCACTGAATAACTGTCGAGGGTGTCTGGCATATATAAGCCGACCAATTGAGGGTAGCTCTTGAAGTTACCAACAATCTTATCTTTGTTGGACGCATCCAGTTTAGCGTCTGACCATGATTTCTCGCCTAACCCGACAATTTTCTCAACCGATTTACTTTCAGGATTAATGATTGCCATGGCATTGTTTTCTTGTAGCGCCACGTAAATCTTACCGTTATCAGCGAAGGTTAAATATTCTGGTTCCAGATCTTGCGCCACGCTTGCGTTCGGGCCAGAGATACGCACGTTGTCTGGTAATTCATTGGCACGTGGGCCATCAAATTGCTCGAAACCAATTTGAGTGACTTCAGCGTTGGTGATTCCATTGCTTAAATCAACCAAGGTAATGCTGCCTTGCGGATCAATACGGTAATCGCCGCTTGGTTCACCCTCGTTGGCGGTAGCAATGTAACGACCATCTTTTGAAAAACCGACCATGTCTGGTAGTGCGCCGCTTGGATAGGTGGTCACAAGAGACAGATCATCCGAACGGTACAGGGCGATAATGCCATTTTCTTGTTTGTTGCTATTTTCTATTGCAACTGCGACAAGGCCGTTTGAGACGGCAACACTGTTGGCTGCGCCAATATCTATCGATGCGGCTTCACCAGCACCATTCAAATCGATAAACGCGGTTTGTGATGGGGCGCTGTTTTCGTCCATAGACACAACATCGATGCGTTTTGCCTGAGCGTTGACGACATAAAGTTTATCAGTACACGCATCATAGCTGACAATCTCTGCTGCTGAGGTATCAAAAGGAGCGTCAGCAATAGACGTCCCTACCAACGTCAGTCCTTGAATAGAGGTTTCGCCAGCAACCGGCGTAATCGTCGCTTTACACTGTGCACTAAAGGAAGCCAATGTATTGTCAGGCTGTGAGGAACATGCGATGGCAAGTGAAGAAAGTGCTAAAACACCTATTGCTTTCAATGGGGTGGACATGATATCTCCTTATCAATCCGATACAATGTCGTTCAATGCATAATTCTGCTATAAATATTCACTCTTAAATTAATTAGCTTTAGAGCATTAAATGACGTGTGTTTTGGTAAGGCTATGAATATATGTATGATTAATGACTTTTATATTGGCTTTTTATGAAACAAATATGTCACCGGTATGATGGCATAACAATTTGGAATGAAAATGGAACTACAACAATTTTTGGATGCGGTAGCGTCAACACCAGAAAGCATCGAATTCGAGACAACGATGGCAGTTATTGAAGCGAATTACGAATTCACGCCGACGGCATTTACCAATGGCGCAACGGAAAACGGAGCAGGTGAGAACAATGGCTCATGCAAAATCTTTGCATTTGGTTTGCTAAATAACCTGGATAAGGAAGCCACACTGGCTTGTTTTGGTCGTTTTTACCGTGAAGATGTTCTACAACATCCAGAAAATGAAGATCATCAGAACATTCGTAACTTTATGCTGAGCGGATGGGATGGTGTGAAGTTTGAATCGCCAGCGCTTACTGCGAAATAACCAAAGTTAGCCAGTCGTTTAGGCGACTGGCTTTTTCTCCAGGCACTTGCGACATAAGCACAATTGCTCTTTGTCAGGCGTTGGTATGTCTCTTTCCTCAACCTCAAAACACCAACAGGTCTCTTTTCCGGCTGAGATATCACAGTGTGCTTGAGTACCGCACTCAGGGCATGAATGGGTAGAGTCGCAACCCGTAATTTGATCGATCAGACTGTCTCGCTGCTCATCCGTTTTATCTTTCCATTGGATGATTTCTTCTATTGTTCTGTGACATCCAGAACAGATGCCGCCATTGTTTTTACAGGCAGCACGACAAGGTGACTTCATTGCATTCTCGTTCTCATTTCGAATGGCGCTTACTTTAGCATAAAGCACAGTGAAACTGGTCGGGAGTTTGTAGCGGTGGTACTCTTAACCGACTTACGATAACCACTATTCGATTTATGTTAGAAAAAGAGAACCTGATAAAACTGGCAAGAATGCCAATGCCTTTTGGTAAATACGCGGGAAGAGTTTTGATTGATCTTCCGGAGGAATACTTGCTGTGGTTTGATAAAAAAGGCTGGCCAAGCGGTGAGCTGGGGGATTTGCTCCAATTGTGTTTAGCTTTGAAAATCGAAGGCTTAGACAGCGTAGTAAAACCACTCAAGCGAATGTAATTATTCAGTTTCGTCTCTCTGTTCATCAAAGCAGCATTTGACTTAATTTTTCTGATAACTGCCATGTACGCTATATAATTAAGAGAACCTTCATTCATCAGTAAAGAGGCAATGGAATGTTTAGCTTAATACTTGGCTTAGTCTTGTTTCTCGGTGTTCACTCGATTTCTATTATCGCACCAGTGTATCGGGAATCATTGGTTGCGAAAAATGAGAAAGTATATAAAGCTGTTTATGCTTTGCTGTCGTTTTTAGGTCTCTATTTCATTGTTACCGGATATGGAGAGCTCAGAGAAAACCCGAGCATTATTTATTTTGGTACTCAATCTTTCAAGCCGTTAGTGTCTATCCTGATGCTCGGTGGGTTCATCTTATTTTTAGCGCCTTATTTCCCCGGAAAAATTAAAGCTGCCGCAAAAAATCCACAGTTATTATCAGTGGTACTTTGGGCATCTTCCCATTTATTGGTGAATGGGAACTTGGCAGATATACTGTTGTTTGGCTCGTTTTTAGTGTGGGCTATTATCGATCTTATTTCGATGAAAAATCGCCAACAAAGAGTCGTTTCACCTTTAAAGGCTTCTTGGATAAATGATGTAATAGTGGTTGTGGTCGGAACGGCTTTTTATGCCATATTTGTTATGTTTTTGCACAGTTACTTAATTGGTATTCCATTAATGCTTTGATGCTCAGTTCTGGCCAGCGACTAGAAGTTATAGCGAACAGAAACATCTGATTGTTTGTTGTTCTCAACAACACTTGAAGACAGTCCCAGCATAGAGACTAAATATTTAACCCAGTCATCTTGAGCATTTATTGCCCGATTCGAAGTTAGAAACCGGCATTGTCCTCATGTCGAATATCAGTTTTGCAATAATTATTATAACGAGAATGTCGGTTTGAATTGGACTCAACTTTATACCTCACTAGAGTTATGGTTGTAACTACATGATTTTATGGTAAATAATAAATTAATGAAGAAATGCATATCTATTATGTTTACATCGTGTATAGTGTCGGCAGCTCTCATAGTGAGCTATTGATAAAATATTTAGTTTAAGTTCTTCTCAGTTTCTTCGATTAACTTCGTCATACTTATCCTGCGATACCTTTTTCTTCATTCCTTATTTAGTAGCTTTCTTTTTAATTTAATCAATGTATCGAGATATAGATGTCAAATAAAACGACTGGTTCAGTAAAATGGTTTAATGAAACAAAAGGCTTTGGATTTATCACACCAGATAACGGTGGTTCAGATCTGTTTGTTCATTTCAAATCAATTGCTAGCGAAGGTTTTAAAACATTAGCTGAAGGCCAAAAAGTTTCATTTAATGTAGAACAAGGTAACAAAGGCCCACAAGCTGGCAACGTTACTTTAGTATAAGCATTTCTAAAAAGATCTCTCCTATTTGGTGAGATCTTTTTTATTTAAATATTTAATGAGTATTCCAACGAGTCGATAAATCAATCGAAAACGTTGTGTTAGCACGAGAAAAATAAAAGTTTGGAATCTATAAGGTAAAGAGCGATATGAAAAAGCCAGTAAGAAAATCGAACAAAAAAACACAGAAAAACAACTTTGAAGAGAAATTTTCTCTTATGGTGAAACAATATCAAGAAGCTAAAGAAGTTCTTGAGTCTATGGAAGAAGGGTCTTCAGAATATATAACCCAGAAACGAGTATGTGATAAACTATTTGCTAATGCTGAACGATATATTAATAGAAATTAAAAAGGCCAACCTCAAGAGTTTTGTCGTTTTTGAAGAAAGTGCTGGGAGCTGTGCATACCACCATACTTGGTAGGTCAGCTATTTACGACGTTTAAGGTAATGTTTGTAAGACATTGTTTCTGGCTTCGCAACAATACGAGTATATTCAAACACTCGGCCATCTGTAAGAATACCGATCGATGAGATACACATCAGGGCTTATTCTTATCTATACAGCGCGACTTTTATCGAGTAGCAGGTTTACTTTCCCTTTTGCTGTTTTACTAACGGTTTGCATAAACTGAAAGCTTGGCTTGACGATTCCTGACTGCTCTAAGTCTTCCACCATTTGGAGCCAAAGTTTGGCTGTCATTTGTGCATCTGC
Source organism: Vibrio sp. EA2 (assembly GCF_033042495.1). Taxonomy (NCBI): domain Bacteria; kingdom Pseudomonadati; phylum Pseudomonadota; class Gammaproteobacteria; order Vibrionales; family Vibrionaceae; genus Vibrio; species Vibrio sp. EA2. The sequence continues at coordinate 147,586 of NZ_JAWLID010000008.1, forward strand.
TAATGCTCGGTGAAAAACACCGTCATGGTCGATGTTTTTGTAGCGAACAAGTTCACCAAGTTTGTGTGATGGTGCATCCTGAATAAGTCGTCTTGCCACCAGTAACGAGCAAGCAAACTCTCCTGAATAACCACGATTGATTCTCTCAAGCTCTGCGTCGAGAAACCTTTTATCGAACGAAGCGTTGTGAGCGATAAGATTCTCATTAGCAATGAACTCACTAAACGATGCCATCACCTCATCGCACCCTGGTGCTGTACGTAACATGTTATTGGTGATGCCGGTATAACTTTCAATGAATGAGCTCACTCTGAAGCCTGGGTTCATTAGTTGCTGAAAACTATCAACAATCTCACCATCGACTAATTTCACCGCACCAATTTCAATTGCGCGATCACCAAGGTTAGGAGAGAGGCCTGTGGTTTCAAAGTCGAGTACGACCACGGAGTTTGCTTGAGGCATGAAATTTCCAACTAAACAATAATGTGCAAGATTATCATCGAAAGCGCTAGAAAAAGAAAGGCGATAGAACTCCGTTGAACTTACGATGTTGGGGTAGGGGCAGTTTTCTACTTTTGTTCCAGCTATCTGGACTAGAGACCGTGTAAATCGACTCAAGCGAATGTATGTTCAATAAGAATGTTCACAGATATTAGATACAACAAAGCCACCAATTTAGGTGGCTTTACGTTTAGAGAGTAAGATTTAAATTAGCGATTCGATACCGTATTTCGCACCGTAGTTTTCGACAACAAAGTCGATATCTTTATCACCGCGGCCAGACAGGTTGATAAGAATCGAACCAGTTTCCCCCTGTTTAGCCAGTTTTATCGCGTAAGCCACCGCGTGAGACGACTCAATAGCAGGAATAATGCCTTCTTCACGAGACAGTTCAAAGAAGGCGTCGATGGCTTCGTCGTCGTTGATCGAACCGTAATTCACACGACCAATGTCTTTTAGGTAACTGTGCTGCGGGCCCACAGACGGGTAGTCCAGTCCACTTGCCACAGAATAAACTTCTTGAGGTTCACCTTGTTCGTCTTTCAGCATGTAAGATTTAAAACCATGCATAATGCCCGGTTCGCCGAGGCTAAGCGTTGCTGCGTGTTCACCTACTTTATCTAAAGAGCGGCCTGCAGGCTCAACACCGTGAATCGCGACCTGTTCGTCTTCCAAAAAGGCACTGAATAAGCCCATGGCATTAGAGCCACCACCCACACATGCGACAAGGTTGTTCGGCAATTTACCGGTCATTTCTTTAAACTGAACTCGTGCTTCGTTACCAATAATAGACTGGAAATCACGAACCATTTTAGGGAATGGATGAGGGCCTACTACAGAGCCAATGGCGTAAAGCTGAGTCTCTGGATCTTTCAGATAGGCTTCAAACGCTGCGTCGACGGCTTCTTTCAGCGTTTTGCGTCCGTGAGTTGCGGGAATCACGTTTGCGCCGAGGATTCTCATACGAACGACGTTTGGATGCTCTTTAGCGATGTCTACTTCGCCCATATAAATATCGCACTCTAATCCAACAAGTGCTGCTGCTGTCGCTAATGCAACGCCATGTTGACCTGCGCCAGTCTCTGCGATCAGCTTCTTCTTACCCATTTTTTTAGCGAGAATCGCTTCCCCTAAACAGTGGTTAATTTTATGAGCGCCAGTGTGGTTGAGATCTTCTCGTTTCAGATAAATATCGGCACCGTACTTTTTGGACAAATTTTCGGCATGGAAAATAGGGCTCGGTCGACCGACAAAATGTTTGTATAAGCGTGCTAGCTCAGCTTTAAATTCAGGGTCTTTGCTACATTCTTCATAGGCAGCATTGATGTCTCGCATGATTTGCTCAAGCTCTGGTGGTACAAAGCTGCCGCCATATTCGCCAAAGAATCCTTCATTGTTGGGCATAGTGTAGTCGAAAGAGTTATTCATTGTTTACGTCCTAGTTCACATCTTAATTTTTTATGACTAGTACGTTTATACCCAAAATCTAATACGTATTGTGTGATCAGTTGCCTAAATCTTGATGTTGTTCTTGTGAACTAGTTGAATAGTACAGATTAAATACAAAAAAGCTTGCTTATAAAAAGCAAGCTAATGGTTCGTCACATTCAGATTAATGTGTACGAGATGGACCGTTTCGAACGATATCTTTGCCGTTGTCGTAAACGTATTTTGAAACCCAACGACCCAGTAGTAGCTGGTGGTTATCGTCCAAAACGGCGACAAATGGGCGACCATCGCTATTTGTTGTAGCAAGTGCAATACCTGCCACGCCTTCTAAGCCCAGAGCACCGCTTTCGACTAAACGCAGAAAGCTTTCTAGCTCTTCAATGGTTTCAATCACTTGATCATCAATATTCATGGTATTCAATCTCTTCGAATAGCAGCTATTTTGTGGCGCGTACTCTACCTAAGTTAAGACGAGAAACCAACCTACAATGTCATTAGATACCATAGTGGAAGGGCTGTGCTTGATGGTGCAAGTGGTGTCTCCGCAGAGACAAAATTATTGAAGCGCATCACGTTGTACGTATACTTTGATAGAGTATGAGTGCACAAACGTCGGAGAAAAGCATGTCAAATCGAGTACCTACCAACATTCTGACTGGTTTTTTGGGATCAGGTAAAACGACGACGATTTTAAACCTTCTGAAGAAAAAACCACAAGACGAAAACTGGGCTGTCTTGGTTAATGAGTTCGGAGAGGTTGGTATTGATGGCGCTTTGATGACCGATCAAGGTGCCTTAATTAAGGAAGTTCCTGGCGGTTGTATGTGCTGTACGGCTGGTGTTCCTATGTCGGTGGGCATTACCGCTTTATTGCGTCAAAAGCCCAATCGTTTGCTGATCGAACCGACCGGACTTGGTCATCCAAAGCAAGTTATCGCCACACTAACGTCTGAGCAGTATCAACCTTATGTTGATCTTAAGGCAACCATCGCATTGGTGGACCCACGTAATTTGAGTGATGAAAAGCATCTTTCAAACCAGAACTTCGTTGATCAACTAGATTGCGCGGATGTGGTTATCGGTAGCAAAGTCGATCTTTGTTCGAGCCACGATATTGATGTATTTAACGACTGGATCACCGATCAGTCACCATCAAAAGTGTTTAGCAAGCTGATTCACGACGGTGATCTACCGATTGAAGTGTTGGATATTGAACGTGTGCATGGCGGCGCTTCTTCGCATATTGAATCTCATCATCATGAGCACGCGGAGCAAGAACCGCAATTTCAGCTACCACCTGGTGAATCGTTCATTCGTAAAGAGAACAAGGGACAAGGTTATTTTAGTTGTGGTTGGTTATTTGGCGCAGAACATAGGTTCGATTTTGACCAGCTATTCTCGATGCTGTCTGCGTTAACAGCGGAGCGAGTAAAAGCCGTGGTGAATACAGACCGAGGCTGTTACGCATTTAATGTCGCAAATGCTGTGGTGACGGTTAATGAGATCAGCCTTGAAGGATTTGAGTCGAGATTAGAAGTGATCGATTCCCAGTTACTTCCTTGGGATGAGCTGGAAGGTGTTCTACTCAAACTCGCTGGTATTGAGCCGTAATTAGCTTTCTTGGTCTATCGCTTAGGCGGTCAAACAATCAATTGCTAGCGAATGCAGTACCAGTGTTTGCCGCTTAATCTGCTGGCATTGCCCTAAAACTGAAAAAAGAGATAAAAGTGGGATAAATCACTTAAATTCGGGTATAGTGCACGGCTGAATTTTTAACGCTATTTTTAGTGGTTTGTTTAAGGAATACGCTCAATGTCATTTTCATCTCAAGGTTTTGCACCAGAAGTGGTAAAAGCGCTGGCAGAATGCGGTTATGAAAAGTTAACGCCAATTCAACAGAAGGCGATTCCAATGGCTCGTAAAGGCCATGATATCTTCGCGACAGCTCAGACCGGTACGGGTAAAACTGCCGCGTTCTCATTGCCTATGATTCAGCAGCTGTTAGACAGTGAACAGAGTGTTTCGCGTAAAACAGCTCGTGCGCTTATTCTTGCTCCGACGCGTGAGCTGGCAGAGCAGATTGCGGACAACATCAAAGCTTACACCAAATACACAGATCTCTCGGTGGCGGCTGTTTTTGGTGGCCGTAAAATGTCTTCTCAGGTGTCAGCGCTTGAAAGCGGTGTCGATATTCTTGTTGCAACGCCGGGTCGTCTGGAAGAGCACATTGAGCAAGGCAATGTCTCCGTTGCAAACTTAGAGTTCCTGGTCTTTGATGAAGCTGACCGTATTCTGGATATGGGCTTTATTCATGCGGTTCGTAAAATCATGCTAGATGTGGATACCGACCCGCAGATCATGATGTTCTCCGCTACCACATCCAGTCAGCTCAACTTATTGGCGAAAGACATTCTGCGTAAACCAAAACGCATCGAGGTTGAGCGCGCTAATACCACGGCACAAACGATTGCTCACGTACTATACCCAGTAGATCAAGAGCGCAAAACAGAGCTGCTTTCTGAACTGATTGGTCGCAAGAACTGGCAACAAGTGTTGGTGTTTGTGAATTACAAAGAAACTGCCAATGAAGTGGTTAAAGAACTGAAGCTTGATGGTATCAAAGCAGCGGTTTGTCACGGTGACCGAGCGCAAAGTGCGCGACGTCGTGCGCTTGAAGAATTTAAATCTGGCAAAGTACGTGTGATGGTCGCGACCGATGTTGCTGCTCGTGGATTGGATATTGCTGATCTGCCACATGTTGTGAACTACGACATGCCATTCCTTGCAGAAGATTACGTTCACCGTATTGGTCGTACCGGTCGTGCGGGTAAGCAAGGGCACGCGGTTTCATTTGTAAACCGTGATGAAGAGCTAACCGTCGTACAGGTTGAAAACTTAATTCAACAACGTATTCGTCGTATTGAGCTAGCAGGTTATGAACCAAAGCAGCGTGACTCGTACATCGAAAAGCTGAACTCCAAACCGGCATTTAAGAACCGTCAAGGACGCCGTAATAACCCTAACCAATCCGCAACAGACCAAGGTTCTGCAGAACGTCGTCTGGCGATGGTGAAGCGTTTGAAAGCTCGTCGTGATTCAAAATAGCCGATATTTAGCGGTATGAATTGAAATAATCGCCCTTGTTTACAAGGGCGATTTTATATTATTGCTAATGTGTCCGTGGTCGCTCAGGCTGCGTGATCCAGTAGTGGCGCGATTTGATAAAGCTCCTCAATAATCGTCTTTGTTTGTCTTGAATAGACTAAACGGTCGCGATCCCCAACCAACTGTATCGCTCTCACTTTGCCCGAAAGCAAGCACAACCTGATGGTTCTCAGCACCATCTGAATATCTAAAGACATCTCACCATCAAGGCTGTTTTTGGCTATAAGTGAACCTAAATCAACCGAAATGATCATTTGGTCGCAATGGTCCAGGTAATTACTCACTTGTTGTTTAACATGATTACGGTGTCGAAAACTAAACTCTCTATCTGTTACCCAGTAACAACCTTGATCTTCGGCGTATTCCCACGTTTCTCGCTTGGTTTCCTGTTCGCTTACTCCGGCAAAAAGCAGACGTACGTTTTGATAGCGGGAAAGGGCAAAATGAAATGCTGATCCCACTCTTGGCTCTAGCGTCGGCTTTAAATGCATTTTATGGCCAATATGCAAGATTCCCACGTCGTCTTGGCTGGCGGCGACGACTGGCAGCATGGACAAAATGGCCTCGGTACAATTGGTTACCAATACGGGAATGGAGTGACGGGAAAGTGACAAGCTGAACGCTTCCTGAAAATCCCCGTTCTCCAATTTAGCATGAGTAAAATGGCCACAATGCATTGCTGTGGTGTGGTCATGTTGCTGGTAGAGCCACTCGCTCGCACTCTCCAGGCTTTGATCGGCTAAATCAAATGTGCCTTTTGACATGGGAGCGACGTACTCACAAACCGTCATAAATGAAAAAGGGTAGTGCTGAACTGGTGCCGGTGTTGGCTGATGAAATTTATAACGTTTGAAAAAGCTCAACATGATGAATTACCTTTCTGGTGGTAGTGCCCTTGCCGCTTGCAACACGTGTAAAACGATACGTTGCTTGTCCTTCTCGACCCGGTGTGCTGGCGCCATAACCGAAACTGCGCCTACGAGCTTACTGCCTTTCATGACCGGTGCACTGATGCCAGAGACTCCCGGATCAATCTCGGAAGTACTTAAGGCGTATCCTTGCTTTCTGATCGTGGCAAATTCTTGTTCCCATTCATCGAAACAATGCTCTTGTTTGAAGTAACGTAAGATTTTTTCGCTACGATTCTTGGGCATATAAGCCAGCATCACCTTGGATGAGGCGCCACGAAGCAGGGGTTGACTTTGACCCTGGACGAAGCTGCACCGTAGCGCCTGCATACTTTCTTTTTGTCTGACACACAGTGCCCGATAACCAGATGGAACCATATAGGCCGCCATTTCTCCGGTCTGTTGCACTAAGCGAGATAATATGGCTTCAACCATATCCAGACCGTGCTGCCTACTTTCGTAGCTGTGCATCAAAAGGAGTGCGGCAGGGCCGACAATAAACGTTTTATCGTGACCACTTTCTTCGATCAGATTCCATTCTTTGAGCAGCTTTAAATGCCGGTAAAGGCTACTCAATGGTACGTTTAATTGTTCACTTAGTGTTTTCGCAGAGACTGGGAAAGGGCTCACCGCGACTTTCATTAATAATTGCAGTGCCTTTTCATTGACCTGGTTAGCGTTGGCCTTGTTTGTTGTCATGTATCGTTTGTAACTTGTTGGATGATATAGAACAACTATAATTCTTAAACGCTGAGAAAATAAAAATAATTTTTATGGGTAATTCTTATTATATGAGAAAAGCTTGAACTCATTGCCAAAGGTGTCGAAACGCGGGAGAAAGCGGATCACCTCAAGAAACTAGATGTGTAATACCTTCAGGGATACCGCTATTCAAAGCTTTTGCCATCGACTCATCTCGCCCTGCAGCCGATCACTTAATCTGAGTTCGATAACAATGCACGTCTTCATCAAAAACAAACTCTAGCTCGTTTTTAATGCTTTCCAAACGGTCTTCTTGATAGTGCGAGACATAAAGTAACTGGTTTAAGTTTTCTCTTGCGATGAGCTCTAAGGTATTCTTTACCAGACGTCTGCCTAAAAAGTCCAACCCTTGGTAGGGCTCATCCAGAATCAGTAAGGTAGGCTGTTTTACAATCGCACGTGCAATCAGTAACAAGCGTTGCTGCCCGTACTCTAACTGGCGAAATGACGTTTTTTGGTATTGGCTCATATGCAGGATTTCAAGCCACTCTTTCGCGACTTCCAACTCTTTACGGGTTGGTTGATGATACAAACCAATCGAGTCATAGAACCCGGATAAAATGACTTCCAACGCACTGCAGTTAACACGGTACTGCAGGTGTAATGCGGAGGAGACCATACCGATGTGTTGTTTGATTTCCCAGATGGTTTCGCCCGAGCCGCGCTTCTTACCAAAAATATGGATGTCATTGCTGTAACATTGCGGATGATCGCCGAATATCATCCCAAGTAATGTACTTTTCCCACATCCGTTAGGGCCTTTTACCTGCCAATGCTGGCCTTTGTCGATGCGCCAATTCAAGTCTGTAAAAATCTTCTTATCGGTATATTCGACGTGACCATTTTTCAGTTCAAAGATTGGGTTTTCGAAATGGGTGGCGTGTTGATGTTGGCGTATGAGCGCCATCATTTCTTCGCTTTGTTTCTCCGACTGGGATTTGATTTGCTCAATGATTGGGTGTTGATCCCAGCTTTGTTTATCCATGGTGCTGTCGAGTTTGCCGGCGTTAAACAGAGCCACACGGTCGATCCACTCCGGCATATCAGATTCGCGAGAAAAGGTAATCAGCATGGGTAGTGACTGAGAAAGTGTGTGTAAATATTCCGCCAATGTCGCTCGGTGGCTGACATCCAGCCCGGTGAAAGGGTTGTCTAACAAGACCAGGTCAGGCTGAGTGGCCAATGCTCGTGCCAGCATCACTCGTCTTGTTTCACCTGTAGACAGGACTCGGAAGCCACTTTGCTGCAGGTGGGAGAGATCGAGCTCTTTGATGAGTTTTTGTGTTAATGCTTCGTCTTGGCAACGTTCAAATATCAACGCATAGACGGTGCTGCCCTGGTCAATTCGGTCAAGAAAGTCGGTGTCGTCTTTTTTTAATTCCAGATCTAACAGTCGTTGTTGTTCAGACAGAGAAACCTGGGCGATTTTTAACCCGCCAAGATCCAACTTACCATCGATTGGCAAAAGTTCCCCACAAAGCAGGTCCCCAAGTAGAGAGCCGATATCTCCTTCGGCACTAAAAATACCCCAGGAATGACCGCTTTCTATTTTCCAATGCTCTATCGTTAAGGTGGAGGTGTTCCCTTTTGCAATTACGTTGTCTAAACAAATCTTCACTGTGCTTCCTTTCTTGTATGAACGCTATTTTTTCTCTTTCTGTTGTTATACCAAGCCTGGGTGATTGGCGTAAATAGATAGAGCACAGAGAAGTGGTTTTAAGCATGATGCCAACGGTTACACGAACGAGAAGGGCAATTGCCCAATAGGCAGGGAACGACTATTCTTTCTTGGGCTCTTATCGGAGCTTTTCGTCTGTCTACGTCATGTAACCCCATCAGTAAGGTGTTATGGGTAATGAGTGTTGTTAACGGAATACAATGTAGGAGGTGGTATGAGAACTGGGCTTATATTATTCACACTTGTATCTGGCTTCGCGGCGAGTTCGGTGTCGTACGCGGATTCAGCCGAGAGCCGTTGTGATATCTATAAAGCAGGCGATGACAATGCAGAGAAGATGATCGCTTGTACTTTCAGCCAACGTAGTGGCTATATAACGATTTATCGTAGTGATGGTGTTATGCACGATCTGTCTCCAAAAGGTGATACCCCCGGAGAGTTTACCGATCAGAATGACAACACGGTTTATCGTCAGAGTGATCTAGGAGATCAAGGCTTAATCTTTCGCTTCCCAAAGGAAAGCGTTTATGTGTACTGGAGTACAGATGCGTTAAATCCAGACGAGAATAATGCTACATCTCCTTTCTCGACAGATGACTACGATGCAACAACATTATTGCGATGCCGTGGAGAGGGGCAGGAAGATTTCGGTACCTGTCCTGCTGGTATCCTACGCATGGAAGATAAACAAGCCAGTATCGTCGTGAAGAGCCCGGCAGGTGAGCAGTTCACTATCAACTTTATGACAGACTATGTAAACGCGACTAACCGTGAAGTGAAAGCGGATTTGGAAGGTGATACTTGGACGGTGGTCATCAATGGTAAGGAAGTCTATCAAGTACCTTTGGCGGCGATAGAGGGTGGTTAATTAGACAACGGACTTTATTAATGGGACTTAACGGTGGCTAAATTTAGCGCTATAAATGAGCAATGCCGTTGAATGGCATTGCTCTATTGAAATCATTACTAGTCTTGGTTGATCGCCGGTAGTACGAATTCACCCATTTCTTCAATCACCTCGTTCGCTGGTCTACGTGAAGGTTTTAGGTTGAGAGCAATATGTCGAACTCCTAACTCTCTGTGTTGTTTTAGTCGTTCTATCAGTGCATTTCGACCAATACGAACCACGTTGTAGAATCGCTGGTACGGGGCGTCGGGGTTAGCATCAAGATCAAAGAACGTCGCGTAACCATACTTAGGAGCAGGGCGATCTCCAGCTGCGGTTTTAAGTGATGCCACAATTTCAGTGATAGCACGTTCATCATCGACTGACCAAATCCAAGCATCGACGTTACGAGCCAACCAGTCAATCGGTTGACGAGATCGGCCTACCGCCATCATAGGAACTTTGCCGTTTGCTGGCTTAGGATGCATGTCTAAATTGCCAGTGAGATTGCCATAATGACGGCTTTGCATCCTTGGAAACGACTCACTGTGTAGCGTTTTAATCATTTCTACCGATTCACGATATAAATCCGCACGCTGGTCAAAGTCTACCCCAAATGCCGGGTACTCTACCGGGCGATCACCGGTGGATAGGCCAAGTACGAATCTTCCTCCGGTTAAGTAATCTAGAGAAGCCGACTGCTTAGCTACTGAAATAGGATCACGCAGTGGGAGAACAATTCCGGCAGTACCGAGAGTAATCGACTTAGTTGCTGCCGCCATGTATCCCGCATAAACGAACGGGTCGAGCATCTGGGCTGCGTCACCAAAGTTTGGATCGTAAAATGGTACATCTCGTAACCAGATACTGGCAAAGCCTGCCTGTTCCGCTAACTGAGCCGTATGCTGGTGGTCTGCCAAAGTAGGAAATGGTGAGCTAGGATAACCTTCCAACGGCGTGAGCAGTCCGATCGTGATCTTATCTTCGGAAAACACGCGCGTAAAACTTGGATTCAGTGTCTCTGTCATGGTTGTCTCTTTTTAATTCCTTCAGTGTATTGGTAGCGTGGGCGAGGATTACTCTGCTTCAGGCCAGAGAACGTCAAGTTCTGAGTGGGCAATACGCCATTCACCATTTACGCGAACGTAAGTATCCAAGTAATGACCAAGCAGCAAAAATGGATGCTGTGCGCTTTCTCTGTCTGTAACGAAGTCGAGCAGGTAGCAACTGCCTTTTGCGTTGTTTTCATCGATGAGCGTAATGTCATGATTGGTGACTGCATGGATGAAAGGGAAGTGCTTGCGATCTTTGGTGTCGAACATTTTATAAGCGTCAGCAAGACTCTGCTTAATTTCATCCAGACCTTGCATAGAGCCCACGGTCACCTTGACTTCAGCGTCCTCGGTAAAGACTTCACCCATACGTTCTGCTTGCCCGCCATCAAGAAGTTGGCTATAGCGCAGTCGTAAGGCTCTGATTTCTTCGCGATCTAATAGAGCTTGAACACGTTTCACGTCAATTTGATCAGTCATGGAATATCTCCGTCTGCTAGTTGAATTAGGTTCAGAACCATTGCTTCGGATATCAAACCGTGCAATTTCATCTGCTATGGAAGTATTCTATTGACTTGTTTAAAAATGATAATACAGTTTAAATTCCATTTATTTAGTCCTTGGATTCCACAATGAAGTTATATGAAACTCAATTTTCTGGCGTGGTCGAATATGTCGAAACCCTAAAAACCGGTTCTTTTACTGCTGCTGGTGAAAAGTTGGGGCTGACAGGGTCTGCGGTCGGTAAAAGTGTTACCCGTTTAGAACAGAAGCTCGGAACCAAATTGCTGCACAGAACTACTCGCAGTTTGACGCCAACCCCGGAAGGGCAGAGATTCTTTGATGGTTGGGTGGCAATTTTAGATGAGATCGAAAGCCTGGAGTCGGGCGTCGTGGCAGGTAGTAGCCAGATTTCCGGTCGTTTGAATATTCATTTACCCGCAGCGTTTGGGCGCAGACATGTGATGCCGGTATTATCACGCCTTGCAACTGAGTATCCGAGCCTGGAAATGTCGGTAAACTTTACCGAGCGACGAATCAACCTTATCGATGAAGGTGTGGATCTGGTGGTACGAATAGGCACATTGGAAGACGATGCTGACTTGGTTGCACGCAAACTTGGACGTCAGCGTTTGGTGGTGTGTGCCAGCCCGAGTTATCTATCGCGCAAAGGTGCTCCTGAGATCCCCGCTGAGCTAACAGAGCATGATTGCATTATTGGTAGCAGACGTAGTACTCAGCCAGCTTGGCTATTTTGTCAGTCAAATGGTGAATCATTTTCTCAGGTAATCCGAGGTCGCTATGACTTTAGCGATGGTGATGCCATGGTTGATGCCACGTTAAATGGGCTGGGTCTGAGTCAATTGCCTACCTGGTTGGTCAATGAGCACTTAGCAACGGGCGCTTTAGTGACGGTGTTGGATCAGTGGGCTGGAGCAGAAATGCCGATACATGCGGTTTGGCCACGTTCTCGCTATTTGAAACCGCGTCAACGAGTCGTAATTGATGCTTTGCTTGAAGAGTCCCAGTCTTCTACTTCGGTCTATCACTTATAACTTTTAATTAGAGCAAGGCCCTTGATACAAAAGGGCTCGTGCGTTGTAATGCCAGTTTAAGCATTCCTATAAGGTCATTCCAGCGAACCTTAGCGAGACTAGGAATCTAGTATCAGCGCGCTGAGAGTAGAGAGAAGTACCTTTGATAACAAAGTTCTCAGATAGAAGTTCCCGTCTATTTTATCTAAGTTTGGTCGGGGGAAGGTAAAGCATTCCCCCGACGATCAGACGATCAAGTGTTGAGTGACTTATATGGTTGTTACTGTTTCCACCATTGAGAGAACGTCTGGTTGTTATCTTCTAAACCGACGATTTCGCCAATCATTGGTGTCATTAAGCGGTAATCTTGTTGCTGACTTGCCTGAGTTATGCGATCTAGCGGTTCATACCAGGCGTGTTTAGCCAGCTTGAATTTACTGTTGTGCGAAGGTAATAACGCCTTTGCATTAAGATCGTTAGCCGCCTGAGCAACTTCTTCTGGCATCATATGAATAAATGGCCAGTTTTCGTTGTATTGACCGGTTTCCAGTACAGCGATGTCGAAGCTGCCAAACTCATTAGCGATAGTCTTGAAATGCGCTCCATAGCCGCTGTCGCCGCCAAGGTAAATCTTATGCTCACCCGACACGATGGCAAATGAGGCCCAAAGCGTGCGGTTGCGTTTTAGTAACCGACCCGAAAAGTGTTGTGCTGGAAGGAGATGAATTCGGCCTGCTTCGGTTGCGAGCGAATCATACCAGTCTCCTTCTGTTATCTGATCAGGCTTGAAGCCCCACTGAGTGAAATAAGAGCCGACACCGATAGGGGTGACGATGTGGTTAATTTTATCTTTAAGTGCACTGATGGTCGGGTAATCGAGGTGGTCCCAGTGATCGTGAGAAATCAATAAGTAATCTACCTCTGGGATGTCGTCTGCGGTGTAAATATTGCTGCCAGGAAATGCCACATTGGTATAGGGAACCGGAGACGCATTCTCACTGAATACCGGATCAATTAAGTAGCGAATGCCGTCCAGTTGAATAAAGTAGCTGGAATGACCCATCCAGATCATGACGTTGTCTCGCGGGTTCAGGCCTAACAAATCTGATTTTACCGAAGGCAAATTGGTGACCGGAACGGCATCGACAACCTGTTCAGTTAAGAAACGGTAGAAGCCAACAAATGCACTCTCGCTCGATGTCGAGACAGGGACTTCTTCAATATTATGAAACTTCCCGTCGATATACTTACCTTGGTAATTGTCCACTTTGACATGAGGTGACACAAACTGCGGTTGCAGCAAATACGTGTAGATACCAGCAGCAATAATGGCGAGTATGGCGACTGCGACTTTGAGTATCTTTCTTAGTTTTAGCCCCAGTCTTTTCGTTTTAGCTTGAGTTATTTCGACTGTTTGAGCTTCAGGTTGAGACATCGGTTCTCCGAATAGTAATCGTGTTTAAGCTGACGTTATAAGCAAGATTATGCGCAAATCTTCATCAGAGGATGCCGATATTAGCTATAGGGTTACTCTGATTTTTGTTCGCATAATTCTGAACCGCGTATTCTCGTCAATTTGCCACGGAGAATAAAGACCCATTCTTGTCTTATTTTTGCCCATTTGTACTATTTCCTCAGTGAAGCCTTTTTTGTAAAGCTGGTGGGGCGTACATAAAAAATCACGGCGCTTAATAAAAGCGCCGTGATTAGTCATATTCAAGTTAGCCCAAAGGTTATATAGTCAGTCCGGCCAGGTAGCCTTCCTCAACAGCTTCCATTGCTTTTCTTACTTTTTGTGCATCACCGATGGTGACGATTTCGGCAACGTGCTGCTCAAGCTCTTCGACAGAAAAACTCACTGGGCGTGAACCAATCGCCATCACGACGTTATCAATGGCAGCCAGCGTCTGAAGTTGGCCATTATTATCAACGACGACAGCGTCACTATGGATCTCTTTGACCTGAGTGTTGGTCAGAATGGCCACATTGTGATGCTGCAGATCTTTCATCAGATAATGTTTGGTGGCTGATGGTGTACCCACAAAAATATCGCTGTTCATTTCTATGATAGAAACATCATGGCCGTGGTTGGCTAAGTGCGCTGCAGTTTCTGAGCCGACCAGACCTCCGCCAATCACCACAACGCGTTTACCTGCCTGAGCACTACCTTGAAGTATATCGTTAGCGGTCAATACGTGGTTGAGTTCCTTACCCGGGATATTTGGCACAAACGGTGAAGCACCAGTTGCGATAATCACACTGTCTGGTTGGCTATCTCGGATCATTTCCAGAGTAAGTTCGGTATTAAGGTGGACAATAACACCCAATTTATTTAGCTGGTTAACCTGCCAAACCGTAAATGAACCCAACTCTTCTTTTGTCGGTGGGATGGCGGCCAGCACCCATTGTCCACCTAAGCGACTATTTTTCTCAAAAATTTCCACCTTATGACCACGCTGTGCGGCAACAATGGCGGCTTCCATCCCCGCGATACCGCCACCGATGATGAAGACTTTTTTCTCGCGCGATGCTGGAGTAATTTGGCGTTCCGATTCGTGACCTGTCATCGGGTTAACAAGACATTTAATCGGCAGTTGCTGCGCGTTACGTTGTATACAGCCTTGTAAGCAGCCAATGCAGCGAATGATGTCATCAAACTGACCAGCCTGTGCTTTGTTTGGCAGATGTGGATCCGCCAATGATCCGCGACCCATAGAAATCAAATCAGCTTGCTTAGAGCGCAATACCGATTCCGCGATTAATGGGTCATTAATACGACCTACTGCAATCACCGGAATTGAAACCACTTTCTTCAATTCTTCACTGATATTTGCACTCCAAGCGTGACCAACAGCCGTTGGTGGAATAATGGTTTCCGTGCTGGCATACACACCATTAGAAGCATGAATGAGATCAATGCCTGCATTTTCAAGTAACATGGAAATGACTTTACTGTCTTCGGTTGTCAAACCACCTTCCACAAACTCGTTTACTGACATACGGTAGATAAGCGGGAAATCTGTGCCGACTTTGGATCTGATATTGGCGATGATTTCGAGTGCGAAACGAGCACGGTTGAGTATGGTACCACCATATTGGTCGATGCGTTTGTTGGAAAATGGCGACATAAACTGGTTCACCAGGTAACCATGAGCACCATGAATTTCGACCGCATCAAAACCAGCTTTTTTTGCACGTAGAGCGGTATCACCAAACTGTTCAACCAGCTGTTGAATTTCCTCGACAGACAACTCGCGTGGCATTGCGTTAACGACTGGGTCAGGGATAGCGGAAGGCGCGACAGGTTGAACACCAGTAATTTCTGCACAGGTTTCACGACCAGCATGATAAATTTGCGCCGCTATTTTAGCGCCGTGCTGGTGGACACGCTCAGTCAGTTGTTGGTGACTTTCGATTTGAGAATCATCCCATAGGCCTGGTAGTTTCACAAACCCACCGGCTTCAGGGTTAATTTTGTAGTCTTCTACAATGATGAGTCCCCAACCACCTTTGGCTTTTTCTTCGTGATAGCTAATGAACTGCTCGGTACAAGTTCCGTCCTCGTTGGCGTAATTGGAAACCATAGGAGGCACTACAAGTCGGTTTTTCACCACCATATTACCGATTGAGATCGGTGAAAATACATGATTCAACATAGTTTGGTCTCGCAGAATTAAATATTAATTATTTTGTCTGAGATCAAAAAAAATAATTAATATCTAAAACGTAACAGTAAGAGGGAATATGTTCTTACTTACCCGTTGATAACGTTGATGTAGAAATAATATCCGGCGTCAATCAAACAATCCACATTAATTATATGGTTAAAAAGCGATAGTATTGTTGATTGTTTGTAGGCGAATGTAATGTGTTCGTTTGTCTATTTCTGCTATAAATTTTTAATAAACAAAGCTTTAAGTTTTGATGGCTATCTTTCATGGCATTAACATTTTTGCTGTTTTATTACTCATTATGGAAAAATATTCCAGAGTGTTCATCGTTTTTGTTGGGATTAACTTGTGCTAGATGACAGGCAGAGAGAGGAAGTAGGGAGTGAAACTAGAATGATTTTCAATTAAGTCATATCAAGCTTGTGATTATGGATTTTTATTCCAGACAGATAGGAATTTAATTCTCTTTATTTACTTATTAACAATGCTCATAGTGAGGTTAAATAATATTAAAGCGAATCCGTTTGGTTAATACCTCAGGATAGTGGGCTTGATTTAGAAAAAGAAAATAACAAAGGATACAAAGAATGAACAACGTTGTTATGGTGACCGGCGGCACACGTGGAATTGGTTTTGAAACGGCAAAAAAATATCTGACTCAGGGTGACAAAGTCGTCATCGCTAGCATTGATGCTCCAGAAGTGATTGAACAGGCGATGACAGAGCTCTCAGCAATGGGTGAAGTGGTGTTTATTGAGTGTAACATTGCCGACGCAGAGCAGTGTCGCCTGGCCGTGGAGCAGACGGTTGAAAAATTTGGCACCATTGATGTACTTGCCAATGTAGCAGGTGTTGTCGGGCAGCGTGTCTCTTTGATCGAAGCTGAACTCAGTGACATTTTCAATACTATTCAGATCAACCTGATGGGTACCATTCAGTTATGTCACTACGTTGGCAAAGTAATGGCAGCCAATAAGTCGGGTGTTATTGTGAACGTAGGTTCTATTTGTGGTTCGATAGCGAATACGGAAAATATCGGTTACCACGCGAGTAAAGGTGGCGTGCGAATGGTGACACAAGCCCTTGCCAGAGAATTGTCTCCGTACGGTGTGCGAGTCGTATCTGTTGCGCCGGGCTGGGTTAAGACAGGTATGATTGATAAGCCAATTGAAGAGATTGGCAGCAAACTGCACATGAAAGGTCGCATTATTAACCCGGTTGAAATCGCCAATGCGATCTATTTAATGTCTTTACCAGAAGCCAGTGCGATTAACGGTTCCACCATCATGGCCGACGACGGTTATTCGTCATTTAAAGGGGTTGATGGTTACCAGGCGTAGCAATCAAATTTCACAGTACATACAAACAAAAGCGGCGCTAAAATTAGCGCCGCTTTCAGTTGGGTCGGAAGATTAATGACCTTGATCTAAATGCTCAGTCAGATACTGATTCGCTTTGCTGATGATCGCTTCTGCGTCTGCAGGCATGTCGTGTTCTACAACATACCATTGGACGTTCGCTTTCTGCGCCACTGGCAGTACTTCATCCCATGCCATGATGCCGTCACCAATAACCGTAAAGTTACGTTCGTTATCATGCGTGCCTATTCCGGAGTTATCTTTAGCATGAATGCTGAAAATACGCTTTTTCCATTTCTTGATCAGTTTTGCCGGGTCTTGACCGCCACGAGAAACCCAAGCTGCGTCTAGTTCCAGTTTTAGGTTGTCCGCGTGACTGCCTTCCAAAATCCACTCGAGTGCAAGCTTACCTTCGTACTTTTTCATTTCGAAATCGTGGTTGTGGTAAGCCAGTTGCATACCGTTTTCTCGCAGTGTTTTACCGATTGCGTCAAGCTCTTGACCGAGCGCTTTCCAGCCTTGCGCCGAAGTAGGGCGATCTTCCGCCGCAAGCCACGGCATGATGATCACCTGATTGTCGATAGACTGGTTAAAGCTGATAACGGTATTAAGGTCGTTGCGTAACGCCGATAACTGAACGTGAGCGCCCATCGCGTCTAGCTGGTACAAGTCCAGCAAACGATTAAGCTCAAAGCTGTCTACACCTTGAGTGCCAACCAGTTCGACGGCATGAAACCCAGTTTTCTGCGCCAAAGAAAATTGCTCTTCCAGGGTACCTACATCTCTTAAGGTATACATTTGCAGTGCAATATCATCCTGGTGTTTGGCATGCGCCATAACCAGTGATGAGGACAGTAAACCTAATGTGAGTGCGCCAGTCTTAACCCAGTTTTTCAGTTTCATTAATTCAGTCTTCCTTGTCTAAGCCCATCAGGCTGCGGTTTAGATTTTTTTCTTGTGTACCCGACGCGAAGTCATCAAACGCTTTTTCGGTACGATTAATTAAGTGCTGCTGGATAAAAGGAGCACCCTCAGCTGCACCTTGTTCCGAGTCTTTAAGGCAGCATTCCCATTCCAGTACCGCCCAACCAGAAAATCCATATTGGGTCAGCTTGCTGAAGATTTGCACGAAGTCGATCTGACCATCGCCCAATGAGCGGAATCGTCCTGCACGATCAACCCAGCTTGCGTAGCCGCCATAAACGCCTTGCGAAGCACTGGCGCGGAATTCGGCATCTTTAACATGGAAGGCTTTGATACGCTCATGGTAATGATCGATGAAGCCTAAGTAGTCCATGCCTTGCAGTAGCATATGGCTTGGGTCGTACAGAATGTTGGCGCGCGGATGGTAGTTAACGCTCTCTAGGAAACGCTCGAAACTGGTGCCATCGAACAGATCTTCACCCGGATGGAGCTCATAACAGACATCAACACCAGCCGCGTCAAATGCATCCAGAATTGGAAGCCAGCGTGCTGCTAGCTCCGCAAATCCTTCTTCAACCAAGCCTTGTGGACGCTGTGGCCATGGGTAAACGTATGGCCACAGTAGCGAACCAGAAAACGTCGCATGCGCGGTCAGACCAAGGTTGGCAGAAGCTTGAGCTGCCAACATGAGTTGTTGCGTTGCCCACTCAGAGCGAGCCGTAGCATCACCACGCACCGACTCTGGAGCGAACTGGTCCATCAAGGGCTCATAGGCAGGATGAACTGCCAGAAGCTGACCTTGAATGTGAGTAGAAAGTTCACTGATTTGCAGACCAAACTCAGCAAGAGTCAGTTCAATTTGCTTACAGTAGTCTTTATCTGTTGCCGCTTTTTCCAGATCGAAGATCTCAGGATTCAGCGTTGGCATTTGCAGCGCCTTATAGCCCTTGTCTGCAGCCCATTTTGCCAGCCCTTCAAGTGTGTTGAATGGTGCCTGATCAGAAATGAACTGCGCGAGGAAAATAGCAGGACCTTTAATTTGTTGCATAATCAATTACCTTAAAATTTAAATTAGGCGTTTGCAGTTTGCGTTGAAGTCGAGCGCTTCTCTTTGAAGAACAGGATGAATAGCAGTGCTACGCCAGCCGCGAACATTGCTGGAATCCACCAGAAGCTTGCCCAGTTATCAGGTGTTAACTGATTTGCGCCTTGTAAGAATTCGTTGTAAACCATGCCGGCGATTTGCGCGCCAACCAGCATACCGACACCGTAAGTCACCAAAACAAGTAGACCTTGCGCCTGGCCGCGGTTGCTATCGTTACATTGTTTATCAATGTAGATTTGGCCTGTAACAAAGAAGAAGTCGTAACATACACCGTGTAGAGCGATACCTGCCATGATCATCCAAACCACTGAGTCAGGAGCGCTGATCGCGAATAATGCATAGCGAAGAACCCAAGCACCCATACCAACAACCAGCATCCATTTCACGCCCAGACGACGGAAGAAGAATGGCATCAGTAGCATAAATCCAAGTTCAGAAACCTGACCTAGTGTTTGAATACCAGCGATATTCGCCATGTCCATAGAACTTAGGAAAAGCTGAGTAAAGTTGTAGTACGCTGCCAGTGGGATACAAATTAGGAACGAAGCCAGCATGAAGACAAAGAATGCTGGGCTTGCTAGCTGTTTAAATACGTTGATGCCGGCAATTTCGCTGAATGACGTTTTTGTTCCTTTTGCTGCAGGTTGTGTGTCAGGTAGCATGAAGCTAAAGATACCAAGGATCACACTTGCCGTTGCTGCTGTGTAAAGTGGCATTGCTGTTTGCTCTGCGGCTACGCCGAACACACCGCTTAATCCAAAGCTGATAAACAGACCTGCAATGATCCAACCAATGGTACCGAACACACGGATCGTCGGGAATTGCTTCTCCTGGTCTTCGATGTTTCTAAATGCCAAAGAGTTAGACAAGCCTAATGTCGGCATATAAGCCAAGTTATAAGCCAACAGTACCACTATAAACAGGGTTGGATTCTCAATGGTTTGAGGGGCTGCGAATAAAAACGCGGCGCCTAAAAGGTGTAGCGTGCCTAAAACTTTTTGCGTGGCGAAATATTTATCAGCAATCAGACCAATGAAAAATGGTGCAATAACCGCCGCCAGCGGGTTAACCGTGTACGGCCAGTGAGTCAGGTCACTCATGCCTACCTGAGACATGTAGACCGCGATAGAGGTGTACCACGCCCCCCAGATGAAGAATTGCAAAAACATCATGGCGCGCAAGCGAGGAACAATAAAATTGTTGTTTTTCATAATATTATCCATTTATTGAAGTAGGGGTGTTTCACATATTGGTATTACTTTTAGTCGATAGTCACCCAGCGTCTTTCTTTGCTTGAAGTCAGAGCGGCATCGATAAGTTTGGCGGCACGAAGACCGTCATCAAAAGTCGGTAAACCTTCAGGCTTTTGGCCGAGTAAGGTGTCATAGAAATCGCTGATGAATGCGTCGAAACAGTGGCTGTAGCCTTGTGCATGACCAGCAGGGGTCAATGACAAGCGTTTTTGTTCAGCACTGCCTTGGGTCGGATCGCGAACCAGCAAAGTGCGCGAGTCACGTCGACCAACCCATAGTTGCTCAGGCGTTTCCTGGTCAAATTCAAGGCTGGCATTACTGCCATCAATTTCAAACCAAAGGCGGTTTTTACGACCTGCAGAGACCTGGCTAACTGTTAGTGTTGCCGGTGTGCTTTTATCGGTAATTAAAAGTAAGTTAGCGATGTCTTCAGTGGTTACTGCTGCACTCTCACTTGCTCCTTCAGTTTCAGTACGCTCGCTGAACGTCTCAGTTGCGTTGGTTGAACGCTCTTTCTGCGCAGTATGGAAATGGCTAGTTAAATCTGTGAATCGCTCACCCGTTACCCATTCTACTAAGTCACACCAGTGGCTACCGATATCGGCAAATGCGCGTGATGCACCGCCTTGTTTCGGGTCAACACGCCAGTTGTTATCTGTTTGTTCAAGTAACCAATCTTGCAGGTAGCTGCCGTGAATTAAGTGAAGTAGGCCAATTTCACCGCTTGCAATGCGCGCTTTAGCTTCACGCACCATCGGATGGTAGCGGTAAACGAATGGCACACCTGTGATTAGATCTTTCTCTTGCGCCAACTGTTGAAGCTCAATGGCGTCTTCTAAATTAGTGGCTAATGGCTTTTCACAAATAACATGTTTTCCTGCCTCAAGTGCTTGTTTAGCCATTGGGTGATGGAAACGGTTTGGAGTGCAGATGTGCAGTACGTCTACTTGTTCACTTTGTAACGCTTGCTCTAAGTCGTCGAATACCATCACGCCCCATTTCTCTGCGACCGCTTGAGCTTGTTCTGGGTTGGCATCTACTAATCCAAGTACGTTCACTCCTGCAGTTTTTAGAGATCGGAAATGCACATGGGCAATCATTCCTGTCCCTACGATGACTGCATTAATACTTGATTTACTCATTCTACGCTCCGCTTGTGTTTCGTTGTGTAACATTACATTTCATTACATAAAGCTATATCAAAATGGATTGTTGGCTAAATAATTCCTGAATTTTCTGCTTGTTTTTATGTCTTGAATCACAAACTAAAAGTACTTTGAGAGTTAGATCACGGTGGGGTATTCACTCGAAAACATAGAGTGAGAAAGCATTACGTGTTACATTTGTTTCATTGCGTTTTATATAGGTATGAAAATCTATGCGTCCATCTGTCGCTGATGTGGCTAAATATGCTGGTGTATCCACAGCAACGGTTTCGAGGGTACTTAATGACAGCCAGTCGATTCGTCCACACACCCGTGAAAAGGTAAAACAAGCCATTGAAGCTTTGGGCTACCAGTTACCGGAGAGTAATCCTGTTATGAAATTAAACGGGACAAAACTCGTGATGGTACTTGTGCCTAACATTGAGAACCCTTTTTATAGCGGTATCGTAAATGGCATTGAAGCTGCTGCTAGAGAGCACAACTTTTCCGTCATTCTGACCAATACCGAAGGGGATGGATGGGAAGAACTTAAGTATCTGGACATGTTGGAGCAGAAGCAAGTTGCTGGCGTTATTAGCCTAGATCCAATGACTGCGCAGTTAGAGTTACCTGAGCGTATTGTTCACTTGCCTTGGGTTGCTTGCTCGGAATATGTTCCAGATTCGCAGGTTGCTTACGTGAGTATTGACCATAAACAAGCGGCTGAAGATGCGGTTTTATACCTTGTATCTAAAGGGCATAAACGCATTGCGTTAGTGAACTCTGATGAACGTTATATCTACGCTCAACAGCGTCGAGAAGGCTTTATCAGTGCCATAGAATCATCAGGATTAACCATCGAAGACGGTTACGTTCAGTCGATGGGCGGCATTGATTATCCTCTGGGTGAGTTAGCGGCACGACGCCTGTTGACGTTACCATCACCACCAACCGCTATTTTTGCCGTTTCAGATATGCTGGCGATTGGCGTTATGAAAGCGCTGTTCCGAATGGGTAAAGCGGTTCCTCAAGATGTTGCTGTGGTTGGTTTCGATGATATTCCAATTTCAGATATGTTTGAGCCATCACTCACCACGATCCAGCAGCCAACATTCGAAATGGGTCAGGCGGCAATGAAAATGCTGACTCAACGTATTGAAGGCAATACTGCAACATCGAAAATCATCCACCATTCTCTGATGGTAAGACATTCAGCCTAACCTACCTGCTTCCCTCTGCTATATTTAATTGCAATTATTACGTCGCAACGCTCACGATTCCGGATTGTTGAGCGTTGACGAACTTACGTTTTGTATGTAACGTTTCATGTCGTTACATTTTTGTGTTATGAGTGCGTTTATCGCCAATAAATACACGTGATTGTTTTTGAGTATTATTAAGGAGAAGTAATGTCGGAACAGTATGCCTTGGTTGGGGATATCGGGGGGACCAACGCTCGTTTAGCACTTTGTGAGTTAGCGACAGGGGCGATCAGCGATATCGTGACTTACCCTGCTGCCGAATATGAAACGCTGGAAATCGTGATTCGCAAATACCTTGAGCGTCATGACTCCCAAATTTCATCGGCCTGTATAGCAATTGCTTGTCCCGTAACCGGGGATTGGGTGTCCATGACTAACCATCATTGGGAGTTCTCGATTCAGGAACTAAAATCCCAACTCAACCTTCAGGTTTTAGAAGTCATTAACGATTTCACAGCGGTTTCCTTTGCTATTCCAAGTTTAAAACCTGAGGACAGAGTTCAAATTGGTGGTGGCGAGCCAATCGCAAATAAACCAATTGCGGTTTACGGAGCGGGGACGGGGCTTGGTGTTGCTCAGTTAATCCATGGTGGAAACCTTTGGCACAGTGTACCGGGAGAAGGTGGACATGTTGACTTGGCTGCTTGTACTCCAGAAGAAGACGATTTGATCGTTTACCTACGTAACAAGTTCGGTCGTGTGTCTGCGGAACGCTGTTTGTCTGGCCAAGGTATCCGAAACATATACGACTTTGTTGTGTCACACCGTGGTGCCGAGCCTGAAGATTACACTCCGGCAAAGATTACAGAGAAAGCACTTAAATCTGAATGCAAGGATTGTGAGCGCGCACTCTATCTGTTTTGCATTTTGATGGGGCGTTTTGGCGGTAATCTTGCTCTGACCAATGGTTCATTTGGTGGTGTGTATATTGCTGGTGGTATTGTTCCTAAAGTTCAAGACCTATTCATCAAGTCTGGCTTTCGAGTGGCTTTTGAAGATAAAGGCCGTTTTAAAGAGTACCTTCAATCTATCCCTGTATTCTTGATCACTCATTCCGATCCTGGGCTGCTTGGTGCGGGCACCTACATCAGACAATCTTTAAATATCTCTATTGATTAATAGTTAACGTAGCCCGAATCTAAAAACTGGATTCGGGTTATTCGTCCCAGACTACCAAGAACTAAATGCTAATCATTGACAACTGACTACATAGTTGTGTATACAACCAATATAGACACAACGACAGAGATCAAAAGTGAGCAACTACAGTCATCAGCAGTCACTAGGACATTTGACCGGCCTAGCCAGTCGCCTTTTTAACCGTTTATTGACGATGCGCTTTAAGCAAGCCGGCATCGATATGACCGCGGAGCAGTGGGGAGTGATTCTGGTGCTGAAAAACAGTGAACCGATGACTCAAAGTCAGATCAGCGAGCTTTTGTACCTTGAGAAATCCAGCGTCAGTCGTTCTATTGATGGACTTGAGAAACGTGGATGGATTGAGCGTCAGCGCTCTCCTCATGATAGTCGCAGTAAGATCGTTATTCTGACGGAGAAATCGCTTGGTGTTGTTGAACAGTGTGAAGCGATCGCAACGAGTGTTTTACAGGATGCTCAACAGGGTATTGAAGATGCGGACCTTCAAAAAACGAAACAAAATTTATCGACAGTGATTACCAGTTTAAGACAGCTGAATCGCTGAAAGCTTACTTAGATCGATAAAAGTAATGTGAGACAGCCACAAAACGCTGTCATTACCAAGCAACTTCACAAATAAGTAATTTCAAAAGGAATCAACATGACAAAACGTAATGCATTAGTGACAGGTGGTGCGCGTGGTATTGGCGCAGCAACAGCAAAAGCGTTGGCGGAAGATGGCTATCGTGTATTCATTAACTATGTGAATAGCTCAGCCGTTGCAGAGCAATTAGCTGAAGAGATCCGTAGTAAGGGTGGCGAGGCATACACGATTCAAGCTGATGTGCGTGATGATGCAAAGATCGAAGCGATGTTTGCAAAAGTGGAAGAGCATGGTGGTGTTGATGTCTTAGTTTCCAATGCCAACATGAACTTTACCGCTAAGCCATTTATCGAGCAGAGCTGGGATGAGTTTGCACAAAAACTGAATGATGAAATGCACGCGGCCTATCAGACAGCTCAGCTGGCAGCGAAAAGTATGAAAGAAAAGCAGTTTGGTCGTTTAGTCTTTATTTCTAGTACCTTATCAGAAGTTCCTGCCCCGAACTTTATCGCTCACGGTACAGCGAAAGGCGCGCTAGATAGCTTTAATAAATATCTGGCTCAAGAGCTTGGTCCACTGGGTATCACATCGAACATTGTGGCTCCAGGCCTAGTTGAAACAGACGCAACGAAAGATGCGCCAGCCGAATTCAAAGAGATGATCCGCTCATTTACTCCAACACAACGCGTAGCGACACCTGAAGATGTGGCCAACACAGTGCGTTATCTTGCGAGTGAAGCGAGTTCCCACATTACAGGAACCTATAACCCAGTATGTGGTGGTGCGTACATCCAGTAATCTGCTGCGCAATGATGAATACGAAAAAGCGAGCGGTTTTTCCGCTCGCTTTTTTTATCTTAAAGGTAGGTTAAGAAACTATTTTTAAGATGTTTCACCTGCCGTTTCTTTTTGGTTACTCGTCATACGGCTAAATAATAGGACGACTGAGCCAAATAGAGCCAAGACGCCGTAGCCGCAGGCTATCTGTAGCAGAGTAAATTGATCTGAAAGCTGACCCGAAATAAGTGTCGGTAGTGCGGCACCAATATAAGACGTTGCGTAAATCACGGAAAAGACATTTGCCCGTTCGTGTGGTAATAGTCCAGAAACCATTGTCCCGATACTCCCGGTTAACACCAGACCCTGAGCGATACCCGCACAAATACTGGCAGCCAGGAAGGCACTCAAAATTCCTTGTTGCAGAGCCAGCAAGATGCCTCCCACAAACACGGTAAATGAAAGCATACCCGCAAACTGAGCTTTTGATGGTGTCATCCGGCCAGCAATAGAAGCGCCAATAGAACTTGGTGCCATAATCGAAGCGAAAACCAATGCTGCTGCTACCGCACTCTGAGAATGCAATTGTTCATGCGCCATTGCGGGGCCAAAGGCCTGAAAGAATCCACCCAATGCCCAGGTACAGACAAAGGTGCACGCGGCCAACGGAAACGCTTTTTTAGCAGAAGGCGGCAGTGTGAAATTTGGTTTTAGTGACGACAGAGCACCTGGCTTGCGTTTCATTGTTTCCTGACTTTTGATCACCAACACCATGCAGCACGCAATTAAACAGAAAGCGATACCGAAAGGTAATAAACGCGGGTAAGGCGCATACTCGATCAAAAAGCCCGAGCCGACACCACCAAAGGTAAGGCCGGTCATTGGCCCGCAACTGATTACGGCCGGAGGAATCCATGACGGAACGGAAGGGGCGTGATCAACCAGCCACGAAGCCAGGGCTGTCGACGCTAATCCACAAGCAAGGCCTTGCAATAAGCGTCCCAAAATAAGTGGTGCTGCACTATGTACATTGACGAATACAACTACGGATAGTGCTGCCAGTAATAACGAGATAACGGAAACGGTCTTTCGTCCCCAATGGTTAGATAAGCGACCAAATAGCACCAGCGCAGTTACTGCACCGATAAAGTAGACCACTGAGCTTAACGACAGCTCAAGATAGCTCACATTGTCTTGAAGCTGGTAAGCACCATAAAGCGGGATGGGAACTGCGGAAGTGACATAGGTCACCATCAGAGACAGTGAAGCTCCCACAAAAGAAAATCGATTAACGTTTTTTTGCACGGGAATATCCTTTCGACAACTTAGATCATCTAAGCCAATGTCGTATGACGAGATAATAGAGTGGCGGTCAGTCTGACCATCAGGTTAATTGTAAGGGGGATGTGTCGATATGCTGTTGCCCGATCTTCCGCAAATCTTGCCAGAAAATGCCTAATCGTTGTGCCCGTTAAAACACTGAAGTGTCAATTGGTACGACAGAATAGTATCTCTCAATTTGTGAACTTCGGCTCTCTAACCTTAAAAAAATCTCCTTTCTGAAGGGATAGTAGGCAAAAAAGCAAAGTTTTTTGGAGTAAAAAAACGCTTTAATAACCTTATAAAGCAAATGGGTAAATCGAATTGAAGGTTAGAACCAATTAGGCCAACGAGTGTCCGGTGTAATGGTTAACATCCCCGCAGATTGTGCAGGCAAAAGTTACGTGCTCCTAAAGGTCGCTGCTGCTTGCACAGTTTACTTCTTCCTTATTTGCATAACGAACATAACACAGGTTCTTAGTGCTTTTGGTTATACCGAGGTAGTCAATACAAGCAGCTACCTGGAATGTGCCTCGCTCAGAACCTAAAGGTGAGTCCAAAGAAAACCTGACCATCTTAAACAAGATTTTAACTTATAAGGATAAAGACGATGAGTGTATTTAAACTGGCGTTTCCTAAAATCAACTACTCTGGTGTAGGTGCAATTGAAGCTTTAGTCGAGCGATTAGCGACTGAACACGGCGCGGAAAAAGGCTTACTTATCTGTGACCCAATGCTTGTTGAGTTGGGGTTTGCTGACAAACTACTTTCAAGTTCGTTAGATCTTACTTTGTTCAAAGATGTAAGACCGAACCCGGATACCGACACAGTGAAAAATGCGTATGACATGTATGTGACTTCTGGTGCGCAATACATTATCGGTTTTGGTGGTGGCAGTTCGATTGATACGGCAAAAGCGATCAAGATCCTATCCGCAAACCCAGGACCAATCGCCGCTTATAACGGTGTCGAGAAAGTAGAGCGCTTGGGTGCTCCGCTTTACGCGATTAATACCACTGCGGGTACGGCTGCAGAAGTCACCAGTAACGCGGTTATTACGGACACAGCAACGCATGTAAAACACGTCATTATCTCAGATAAAATTATTCCAGAAATTTCAGTCAATGACGCCAGTGTTATGTTGGGTATTCCTAAATCCACGACAGCTGCGACTGGTATTGATGCGTTGACTCACGCACTGGAGTCATACGTCTCTGTTGGTGCACATAAACTCACCGATTACATTTCTCTGGAAGCGATACAAACTATTGCAGAGAGCCTTCCAGCAGCGGTGGATGATGGCACCGATATCAATGCACGTGAAATGATGGCTTATGGTCAGTTTATTGCTGGTCTTTCTTTCAACAGTGCAGGCTTGGGTATGGTTCACGCCATGGCTCACCCTGCTGGTGCACACAAAGATTTGCCTCACGGCGTATGTAACGCAATCTTGTTACCTATCGTGAGTGAATTTAACCGTCCACACCGTGTAGAAAAGTTTGCCAAGGTTGCTGAAGTCCTGGGCGTAGATACCTCTGACATGACAGCGGAACAGGCAAGTTTGGCTGCAATTGACGCACTTCATGTGCTGAACCGTCGAGTAGGCATTCCGGCTGGTTTTGGTGAACTGGGTGTTACTGAAGAGGATATCTTGAGTTGGGTCGATGACGCATTAGCCGATCCATGTGCTGGTGGTAACCCTAGCCCGATGACCAAAGAACAGGTGATTGAGCTATATATGAAGGCTTTATAATACCAACACAATTGTCATTTCATTCTGAACAAGCCTAGTCAATGTTTGACTAGGCTTGTTTGTTTTCTACTGCTAGAAAAAGCCTAAGAATAAAATCAGGCAATGGACAATGTCATGATGACGGATGTGATACTGAGTGATTACTGTTTTCACATGTTGAAATATCTCTTTACATATCAACGGTTAGTGTCTTGTTTTTCTTGGTAAAATTGTGGATTTTGATAGCGGAATACAGCTGTTCACCTGAGTTATGGCTATTAACTTGGAAGATTGTGCAAGGAATTCGTAGTATTCGGATAACGGTAAATTGGTGACTTGTCGCATTATAAATAGCAGAAACGTCGTTAGGAGGAGGACGCTCTTAAACGATGTACGTTCTTAAGCTAGTCATGTTGTCTCAGGTTGGGGATGGCTAATTTAAGTAATTACCACAACTGAGATGACAAGCTTATCAGGCTTACTAGGAGAAACTAGATGAACAAACACAACGATACCAACGACAATATCCTCCGTGAGGATTTACCAGACGCTAGTCGCCGAAATGCAATGAAAATGGCAGGCGCAGGCGCGGTTGCTTTAGGCGTTGGTGCGCTTTCAGGAGGCCAGGCTATGGCAAGCACGACATTAGAACTAGGTGATAGCTGGGATAAAACGTTCGCCAAAAGCGACAAGGTTGATCATAAAAAAGTGACGTTCAAAAACCGTTACGGTATTACACTTGCCGCTGATCTGTATCAGCCAAAAGAAAGTACTGGCAAGTTAGCTGCGATCGTTCTTAGCGGACCATTTGGTGCAGTAAAAGAGCAGGCATCTGGTTTGTATGCACAAACAATGGCAGAGCGTGGATTCATTACGCTAGCATTTGATCCGTCATACACAGGTGAGAGCGGTGGTGAGCCACGTAATGTTGCTTCTCCGGATATCAATACCGAAGATTTCAGTGCTGCAGTCGACTTTATCGGTTTGCTGGAAAATGTTGATCGTGAACGTATTGGTGTCATCGGCATTTGTGGTTGGGGCGGCATGGCATTAAGTGCCGTCGCAATTGACAAACGTGTTAAAGCGGTTGTTGCCAGCACTATGTACGATATGACACGTGTTATGTCTAAAGGCTACAACGACAGTGTCACACTTGAACAACGTACGCAGGGCCTTGAGCAATTAGGTCAACAACGTTGGAAAGATGCAGAAAATGGTAAGCCTGCTTATGGTCCTGTCTCACTTGAGTTAGAGGGTGGTGAACCACAATTTGTTGTCGAATATGCGGCTTACTACAAGGATCCGCAACGTGGTTTCCATCCAAGTGCAATTAACTCAAACGCGTCTTGGACAATCACAACGCCACTGTCGTTTATGAACCTGCCGATCTTAACGTACATTGCAGAAATATCCCCACGCCCTGTTCTGCTTATTCATGGTGAAAAAGCACACTCACGTTACTTCAGTGAAACCGCTTATGAAGCCGCTGCCGAGCCGAAGGAGTTGATGATCATTCCTGACGCAACCCATACCGATCTTTACGATCAGATGGACGTCATTCCGTTCGACAAAATGGAAGGCTTCTTTAAGGAACACTTAGCTTAAAGAACAAGTCATTCCACATTACGTAAGCCAAGATATTGAGGTGACGTTGATAACACCGAACTTTAACAATATCGAGGTTACGAACCAGTGAAACACCCCCTAAAAGAAGCCAACATCGCTTGATCACAGATGTTGGCTTCTTTGTTTATGTGCTCGATAGAGTTATATCCCGTGATGCAAGAAATATTTTTGTTATGATGGCTATTTATGTGTGCCGATTCACTGAATTACCATTTTATTATCTGATATGTTACGAGCGTGTAACGTTTAAAACAATTAGTTTACCGTGCTGTTGTGCCAATACATTTACGGATTTTTCTAGATTTATCATTGTTTTAAATGGAACCGAATAATTGCTCTAAGCCTTTAAATTGTATGGTTTTTATTGGATCAATATTTTTAATTGTTTGTTTAATTTTGCATCGTTTTGGTGCGTAAGCTTGTAGTCAGTTGGTGAGAAGCATCCTGAGGGTGTAACGGAGACAAAAAGATGCTTCGGCTTACCAAAAAAATAAGCTAATTATTCAAGTGGATATATTGATGCTTGTAGTTTTAAACTTGATGTTGCAAGAATATGCGCTGTGTTTAAGTACACAGGCATAGTTATTGCTTAGACAAAAGTGCTCGATTCGGTGTGCTAAGCCAAAACAAAAAATAGCTAGCACTACCGGTTAATAATAAATCTCCTTTACATTGGAGTGCGCTATGTCAGTCTCAATAAATCAGTTCGATGGCTCGTCGAACAAGGAAGTAAACCGTATTGGTTTTTTGTTGTTAGATAATTTTACTATGCTCGCGTTTTCATCAGCGGTGGAACCGATGCGCATGGCAAACCAACTGACAGGAAAAGAACTGTATGATTGGTATGTGATATCAGAAGATGGTGATTACGTTGAAGCAAGCGACGGTATTACCATCAAGCCAGATTGCTCAATGGCAGATGCCCCCCAATTAGATACATTGATTGTAGTGGGTGGTGTGAATATCACACGCAGTTTTACGCGCAAACAAGTGACTTGGTTGCAGTCTTTAGCTCGCAAACATGTTGGTCTAGGTGGTGTATGTACAGGGGCTTATGTGTTAGCAGAAGCGGGGCTACTTGACGGATACCAGTGCAGTGTACACTGGGAGTGTCTTGCTACGCTTCAGGAGCGTCATCCTCGTGTTAATTGCCTCAACCACTTGTTTGTTATTGACCGTGATCGAATGACTTGCAGTGGTGGCTCAGTACCGTTAGACATGATGATTACTATGATTCAGAAGGACTATGGTCGAGAGCTTGGCTCAAGCATTTCTGAAATGTTCATTTGTGACAATATTCGTGGCGAAAGTGATACGCAGCGTATTCCACTTAAGCATACGATTGGCACGGCTCAGCCGAAGCTAGTTGAAGCTATTATTTTAATGGAAGCGAATATCGAAGAGACGATTGAACTCGATGAATTAGCCGTTTACGTAGGGTTATCTCGTCGTCAGTTAGAGCGTCTGTTCCAGAAGTATTTGCAATGCTCGCCATCAAAATACTACCTCAAGCTAAGATTAAACCGTGCGCGACAGTTGTTACGACAAACATCGATGTCGATTATCGAAATCGCGACGGCATGTGGTTTTGTCTCTTCACCGCACTTTAGTAAGTGTTACCGTGTACACATTGGTATTTCACCGAAAGCAGAAAGGTTAGGAACCCATTCCGCAGCGGTGGCAAATGTGAGTGTCGCTCCTCCGGCGTTAGACAATGATACCATCGTTGATTTAATGCAGTTTAATACGACGCCACTGCGTTCATCGAAAGTGTTATTCGAAGCGCAGCATGAACCGACTTACGGCTCCATTTCGATCTAATCCGTTTAGTTTTAAAAAAGACCGCCATCCAACAGGATGGCGGTTTTTTTTGGTTTGCGTTTTGTCGTTTAACGTTACGCAAAAGGTATTTGGAATGCCGTTTTTAGAACACTTTTAATCGGCCGTAATACCTATTCTGGACACTAACGAGGAAAGGGAAGAATAGGTATAAAAATGAACGCAACGGACTTGCATGATGATTCGATAGTGATTGATGGCCTGGTTATCGCTAAGTGGGATCGAGCACTTTTTGAAGACATGCGTAAAGGCGGCATCACTGCTGCAAACTGTACAGTTTCAGTTTGGGAAGGCTTTCAGAATACGGTAAACAATATCGTTGAAATGAATAACCTTCTTGAAGAAAACAATGATTTGGTGCTTAAAGTTCGCACGACTGACGACATCCGCAAAGCGAAGCAGCAGGGTAAAACTGGCGTCATGATGGGCTTTCAAAATGCGCATGCATTTGAAGACCAGCTTGGCTATGTGCAAGTTTTCAAAGACCTTGGCGTTGGCGTTGTTCAGATGTGTTACAACACTCAAAACCTAGTTGGTACCGGTTGTTATGAGCGCGATGGTGGCTTATCTGGTTTCGGCCATGAGATTGTCGCGGAAATGAATAAAGTTGGCGTTATGTGTGACTTATCACACGTGGGCGCTAAGACTTCTAAAGAAGTGATCCTGGCTTCTGAAAAACCGGTTTGTTACTCACACTGTTTGCCTAGCGGCTTAAAAGATCACCCACGTAATAAATCCGATGAAGATCTGAAATTTATCGCAGACCATGGTGGTTTTGTTGGTGTAACAATGTTCGCACCTTTTCTTAAAAA
This sequence comes from Vibrio sp. EA2, assembly GCF_033042495.1. Lineage (NCBI taxonomy): Bacteria > Pseudomonadati > Pseudomonadota > Gammaproteobacteria > Vibrionales > Vibrionaceae > Vibrio > Vibrio sp. EA2. Next base: position 180,087 of record NZ_JAWLID010000008.1, read on the forward strand.
CGGCATTCATTCAACGATTGATGACTACGTTGAAGCGATCGCTTACATCTTCAACTTAGTCGGTGAAGACCAAATTGGTATCGGCACAGACTTCACACAAGGTCATGGTCAGCCGTTTTTCGAGTGGCTAACACACGATAAAGGTTATGCGCGTCGACTAACCAACTTTGGTGAAATCATTAACCCTGAAGGCATTCGTACTTTAGGTGAGTTTCCGAATTTAACAGAAGCGTTGTTGCGCCACGGTTTCACTGAAACTCAAGTCCGTAAAATCATGGGCGAAAACTGGCTACGCGTATTAGGCGAAGTCTGGGGTGAATAACCGCAGCGTCACACATAAAAATATAAATATATAACGAGTTAGTTAATTGTATAAAAGGAAGAATACGATATGAGTACACACGCACCTGAAATGCCAATCTTGGTCGATGACGAAACAGGGGTTTGGACAACGGATGCCTTACCAATGTTGTATGTACCGCGTCACTTTTTTGTAAATAACCATATGGGTATTGAAGAAGAGATCGGTGCGGAGCGTTACGCAGACATTCTGTACAAAGCTGGCTACAAGTCTGCTTACTACTGGTGTGAAAAAGAAGCCGAAGAACACGGTCTTTCCGGCGATGCCGTTTTTGAACACTACATGAAGCGCTTATCTCAACGTGGCTGGGGTTTCTTTGTCACTGAGCACCTTGATATTGAGAAAGGTGAAGCGCGAGTTCGCTTGGAAAATTCATGTTTCGTATACCAGTACGGAAAAGTTAACCGCAAAGTGGATTACATGTTTACAGGCTGGTTCGCTGGCGCAGTCGACCAAATTGCTGAGAGCCTAGGTCTGTCAGTAAAAACCAAAGCAGTACAAACACAAAGTGCTGCTGAGGAAGGGTGCGATTACGGCGTCTTCGAAGTAACACCAATCGGCTAAACACCAACATCCATCCATTTGTAAGTCAGTCAAGGAAGACAGCCTTGCTTGTTCACAAGCGAGGCTGGTACAGGGGTAAATCATGTCTCAGTTCGATATTCTATTCCAACCATTAAAAATTAACAAAACGACCATTCGTAACCGTGTTGTCAGTACTGCACACGCAGAAGTTTATGCCACAGACGGTGGTATGACGACCGATCGCTACGTAAAATACTACGAAGAAAAAGCCAAAGGTGGCTGTGGTCTGTGTATCTGTGGCGGTTCAAGTGTGGTTTCAATTGACAGCCCGCAAAGCTGGTGGAGCTCAGTTAACCTTTCAACCGATCGCATCATTCCTCATTTCCAGAATCTAGCCGATGCTGTGCATAAGCATGGCGGCAAAATCATGATCCAGATTACTCACATGGGTCGTCGTTCTCGTTGGGATGGTGAGCATTGGCCAAACCTAATGTCTCCTTCTGGTGTACGTGAGCCGGTTCACCGCGCAACATGTAAAACGATCGAAGAAGAAGAAATCTGGCGCATCATCGACGACTTCGCGAAAGCGGCAGTTCGTGCTAAAGAAGGTGGCCTGGACGGCGTTGAGCTTTCAGCCGTTCACCAGCACATGATCGACCAATTCTGGTCTCCACGTGTTAACAAGCGTACTGACCAATGGGGTGGAAGCTTTGAAAACCGCATGCGCTTTGGTATGGAAGTACTAAAAGCGGTACGTGAAGCGGTTGGTCCTGACTTTGTTGTCGGTATGCGTATTACGGGTGATGAGTTCCATCCTGATGGTTTGAACCATGACGACATGAAAGAAATCGCGGCGTACTACGATGCAACTAAGATGGTCGATTACTTCGGCGTTGTTGGTTCTGGTTGTGATACGCACAACACCCTAGCAAACGTTATCCCTAACATGAGCTACCCGCCAGAGCCATTCCTTCACTTGGCTGCTGGTATTAAAGAAGTGGTTTCAGTGCCGGTTATCCACGCGCAAAACATCAAAGATCCAAATCAGGCTAAGCGTATTCTTGAAGCGGGTTACGTTGATTTTGTTGGTATGACTCGTGCGCACATTGCGGATCCACATTTGATCACCAAAATCAAACTGGGACAAACCGACCAAATTCGCCAATGTGTTGGTGCGAACTACTGTATCGACCGTCAGTACATGGGTCTGGATGTATTGTGTATCCAAAACGCAGCGACATCCCGTGAGCACATGGGTATGCCTCACCTGATCGAAAAAACAACCGGACCTGTGCGTAAAGTTGTTGTGATTGGTGGTGGCCCTGGTGGTATGGAAGCTGCTCGAGTTGCAGCAGAACGTGGTCATAAGGTCACTCTGGTTGAAAAAGCGAGCGAGCTAGGCGGACAAATCACCATCGCAGCGAAAGCTCCGCAACGTGACCAGATGGCTGGTATCACACGTTGGTTGGCAATGGAACTAGACCGTCTTGGCGTTGAAGTTATCCTAGAGACTGCCGCTAACGCGGACATGATTCGTGAGCTTAAACCTGACGTTTGTATCCTTGCAACTGGTGGTACGCCATTCATCGAGCAGAACCCTGACTGGGGCGCAGAAGAAGGGTTGGTTGTGTCTTCTTGGGATATCCTCAACGGCACAGTTGAACCAGGTAAGAATGTTCTTGTTTACGACACTATCTGTGAATTCTCGGGTATGTCGGCGGCAGATTACCTGACTTCTAAAGGCTCACAAGTTGAACTGGTTACTGATGATATCAAACCAGGTGTTGGTATCGGTGGTACGACTTTCCCAACTTACTACCGTAGTCTGTACGAGAAAGAAGTTATCATGACTTCAGACCTTGCTCTGCTGAAAGTGTACCGTGAAGGTGACAACCTGATCGCTCTCCTAGAGAACGAATACACGGGTGCGAAAGAAGAGCGCGTTGTTGACCAGGTAGTGGTAGAAAACGGTATTCGTCCAAGTGAAGAGCTTTACTACGAGTTGAAAGCTGAGTCAGTAAACAAAGGTCAAATTGACGTTGAAACCTTATTTGCATCACAGGCGCAGCCAGTCCTATCTCAAGACAATGACGGCATGATCCTATGGCGTTTGGGTGACTGTGTTTCACAACGTAATACTCACGCTGCACTCTACGACGCACTACGTCTATGTAAAGATCTGTAAGGGGGGCTTATGTTCCTAGAGTCACTACTTCCTATCTTACTTATAACAGCCGGAGCCCTGGCTGTTATAGGGATGCTCCGCCGCATTATGATGTGGCGGAGAGGGCAAGCTGAAAGTGTTGCCTTATTTGCAGGGTTAGCGGCTATGCCGCGTCGATACCTCGTGGACTTGCACCACGTAGTAGCGCGCGACAAAGTGATGTCTAACACGCACGTTGCAACGGCTGGTGGCTTCGTCCTTTCCGTTGTGCTCATTTTCGCGGTTCACGTGTTTAACCTAGAGCCGCAAATCTTATCTTGGGTATTGCTTGGTTCACTTGGTTTAATGTTTTGCGGCGCATTGTTTGTCGCAAAACGTCGACTAAACCCGCCATCGCGCCTGTCTAAAGGCCCTTGGATGAGACTGCCGAAAAGCTTGATCATGTTCTCGGTAAGTTTCTTCCTTGTGACACTGCCAGCAACTCAGTTAGTTGGTGATGTGTTTAACGTGGTTGCTGCGGTTGTCCTACTGGCTGCTATCGTATGGGGTGTCGGTGAGATGTTCCTTGGTATGGGCTGGGGCGGACCGATGAAGCACGCCTTTGCTGGTGCATTGCACTTAGCATTTCACCGTCGCCCTGAGCGTTTTGGTGGCGGCCGTTCGACGGGTTTAAAACCAGTAGATCTTGATGCTAAAAAACTGGGCGTTGAAAACCCAAGCGATTTTAAATGGAATCAGCTGTTAGGCTTTGATGCTTGTGTTCAATGTGGTCGTTGTGAAGCGGTGTGTCCGGCATTTGCTGCGGGTCAGCCTCTTAACCCTAAGAAGCTTATCCAGGACATGGTTGTGGGACTAGCTGGTGGTACGGATGAAAAGTACGCTGGTAGCCCATATCCAGGTAAAGAAACCGGTTGTGCAAAAGGCGACCCACACAAACCAATCGTTGGTGGTGTTCTAAACGCAGAAACACTATGGTCATGTACGACTTGCCGCGCTTGTGTAGAAGAGTGTCCGATGATGATCGAACACGTCGATGCGATTGTTGATATGCGCCGCTTCTTAACACTTGAAAAAGGCGAAACACCAAACAAAGGTGCGGAAGTACTGGAAAATATCATCTTCACTGACAACCCGAATGGTCATAACCCGAACAAACGTTCTAACTGGGCTGCAGACCAAGATCTTAAACTGATGTCAGAAGTGAAACGTGCTGACGTTCTGTTTTGGGTTTCTGATGGTGCATTTGATATGCGTAGCCAGCGTATTCTTAAGTCAATGGTGCAAATCCTCAAAGCAGCCAAGATTGACGTTGCTATCTTGGGTGATGAAGAACTGGACTGTGGTGACGTTGCACGCCGATTAGGTGACGACGTAACTTATCAGCGTTTAGCGAAACGTAACATCCAAACGTTGATGAAGTACGATTTCGACTGCATCGTGACAACCGATCCGCATGCATTCCACTGCTTGAAGAACGAATACCCGGACTTCTACCCTGAGAATGAAAAACCGACTTACCAAGTTTGGCACCATACCACCTTTATCAACCAGTTAGTTGAAAAAGGGTTGATCGGTCTGAAACAATTGAATGTTGGTAAAGTGACGTACCACGACCCTTGTTACCTGGGGCGTTACAACGGTGAATATGATTCTCCACGTTCAGTGCTCAAACAGCTAGGTGTTGAAATCGCTGAAATGGAACGCTCAGGTTTCCGCTCACGTTGTTGTGGCGGTGGTGGTGCGGCTCCTATTACCGATATCCCTGGCGAACGCCGTATAGCAGACATGCGTATGGACGATATTCGCGAAACAGGTGCAGATCTAGTGGCGGTAGGTTGTCAGCAATGTACTGCAATGCTTGAGGGTGTTGTTGAACCAAGACCAGAGGTGAAAGATATCGCTGAGCTTGTGGCTGACATGCTGATTGAGATTAACGATGACCAGGTGGACGTATGGACGCCAGAGTCTGAAACCGTCGGTGTGTAGGAGAAGATCATGGGAGAATTTATTTTACGCCGTGACCCTCGTGTCGAGTGGATTAGACGCAATAGGCTACACCCACAGCATGAAAGCCTGATGGTACAGCCAATTGAAGAGATTGGACCAAACGGCTTAACCAGACGTTACCCACATCGTGTCGGCTTTATTGGGCCAAATGGCATTAAACGTATCGACCGTCTGAACAATAATGCGGCAACCTCGATGATGGGTGCTCGTCAAGGTAGTCAGGCAGCGGTTGAACTGCCACTGCACAAGGTTGAGTCACCAGACTTTTACATTGTGGTTGTGCCAGATATGCCGGGTGGTCGTTTGAGCAGCCATGACAAAGATGTTTTAGGTCAAGCTCATCAACTTGTGAAACAGTCTGAAGGCGAAGGCGCGGTAATGGCCGTTGTCTTCGGGACTCACAAAGAAGAGCAGTTTGACCTTGCTGGTGTAGACCGTTTAATCGCTATCCCGGATGAAGTGTTTGATCACTACAGTCCTGAGCAACGAGCTGAAGTTTTAGCGAGTATTGAAGCGCAGTATGCGCCGAAGCACTGGCTATTCCCGGATAGTATCCAGGGTGGATTTGAGATTGGTGCTCGTCTATCGGCAGCCATTGGTGAGCGTCCTGCGACCCAAGCATGGCAAGTTGACAGTGAGCAAGCGGTATGCAGAGCGTCTGGTGGTCGTCATGACATCAAACGTGATACGCCACGAGTGCTGCTATTGGCTGAAGAGTGTGCGCTTCCTATTGATGAAACCAGACACGAAGTGTTGTCGGTTGAGTTTGAAGGTACATTTAATCTTGAATCTCGTATCGAAGATCTTGGTCCAGTCGCGGTGGATCCTCAGGCAATACCACTTACCGAGGCAGAGTTTATTCTGTCTGCAGGTAACGGTATTCATGATTGGGATAAATTCCACGAAGCGGCCAATGTATTGGGGGCAACCGAAGGTGCGAGCCGCGTAGCGGTGGATGATGGCTTTATGCCTCGTGACCGTCAGGTTGGTGCTACCGGTAGCTGGGTGACCGCTCGAGTCTACGTTGCTGTTGGTATCTCAGGCGCTATCCAACACCTACAAGGTATTGGTGCTTGTGAGAAAGTCATCGCAGTCAACACGGATGCGGGTTGTGACATGGTCAAACGCGCTGATTTGAGTGTGATAGCTGATAGTAATGAGTTTTTAAGAGAATTAATTACTCTTATTCAACTCCATCAATCAAAGGAGCTGAAGGATGCCGCATAATCAAACCGATACACTACGTGTCAGTACGCTAGTCTCCATTGGTGCGCATCCGGATACAGGACGTGCGCGCCGTTCAGCGACCGATGCACGTGCCGTGGAACTGGCGATGAACTTAGAGGGTTGTGAGTTAGAGGTACTTCACGCAGGCAACCCTCAGGATCCTGCTCTGGCGTACTACAGCGGGATGGGCCTTTCGCAAATTCGCGTTTTGTCGCAGGATGAACAGGACGATGCGGTCAACACATTGTCTTCGTACTTTAAGGATGACATGCCCGATATCGTACTGACCGGTATGCGCAGCGAGAATGGTGAATCTTCAGGTACGTTACCTTTCTTTTTGGCACAAGCGTTAGATTGTCCGATTGTTATGGGCGTCGCGGAAATTCTGTCTGTCGAAAATGGTACAGCGCGAGTGCTACAAGCGTTACCACGAGGACAACGCAGAGCGATTAATGTTTCTCTTCCATTTGTTGCTAGTGTCGATTTTGCCGCTCAAGAGCCACGACAAAGTGCTTTTGGCCGAGCTCGTCGATGTGAAGTCGTCGCTGAAGAGGTCGACGGTAAACAGCTAGACAAAGAAAGAATGAGTTGGGAAGTCAGCATCGCTAAGCCGAAAGCAAAACGCTTGAAAGTAGTAAAAGCCAAAAGCGCAGCTGATCGCTTTAAAGCGGCGACAGCAAAAGCAGAATCGACTGGTGGTAAGGTGCTTAAAGATCAACCTGTTAGCGAAATGGCTCAGGTGGTATTTGACTTACTTCTAGAAGAAGGGGTGGTAAGTAAATAAATAGGGCGTGTTGACCATAGCGGTTAACACGCCCTAAAAACATTTGTTTTATTTGTCAGGAATTCAACGTATTGAACCACGTTCAATACGTGAATATATCCACGTTCATGGTACCGACAATTTACGGAAAATTTCGCTACCTGACGTGATTAACCAACAACAAAAAACGATTCAGAGAAAGGAATTACTGAAACGACTTATATGTTAATCACTAAAAATATATGTTAATCACTAAAGAGGGATCGCATGAAAAGCATAGTGAGTAGCCGAAGAAGATTTAAATCTGATCATACTGCTAAATATGAGACAGATTACTGTGCAGGGCAAGATAACGTCAAAATTTGGGGGATGGATATACACAACCCAGTTTTCGGTATCAGTGCCAGTTTAATTTTATTGTTCATCATTTTGACGCTAATTTTTCCTGAAGGCGCAAAAGATGCACTTATGGCGGCTCGAACTTGGTCAATTACTAATTTTGACTGGTTCTTTATTGTAGGATGTAACTTATTTGTCGCGTTCTGTTTAATACTGCTGGTTTCACCACTGGGTAAAATTCGCTTAGGTGGGTTAAACGCGGTACCAGAATTTTCCACACTCTCATGGTTTAGTATGCTATTTGCCGCTGGCATGGGTATAGGCCTAATGTTCTGGAGTGTGGCTGAACCTGTTGCTTACTACACCGATTGGTACGGTACGCCGCTGAATGTGGAAGCAAGTACCGAAGAAGCCAGAAAAATGGCATTGAGTGCGACTATTTACCACTGGGGTTTACACCCTTGGGCTATTTATGCCGTCGTTGGCTTAGCCTTAGCATTTTTTGCTCATAACAAAGGCCTACCACTCACTATCCGTTCTGCTTTTTTCCCAATTCTTGGTGAGCGTTGCTGGGGGCCTATCGGTAACTTCATCGACATTCTTGCCGTTCTCGCTACCATCTTTGGCCTTGCTACGTCTCTGGGCTTTGGCGCGCAACAAGCTGCCGGTGGTCTCAGCCATCTGTTCGGTATCTCAAGTGGTATTACTACTCAAATTGCCTTTGTGGCTGTTGTCACGGGTATCGCTGTCATCTCAGTTGCACGAGGACTGGATGGGGGTGTGAAGATATTGAGTAACATAAACATGCTCATCGCGGCAGGTTTAGTTGCTCTTCTTGTTGTGATTGGACCGACTCTCTCTATTTTTTCTACGTTTGGTGATATCGCGCTAGGCTACGCTGATAACTTCGTGCCACTTTCAAATTGGATTGGACGTGAAGATTCGGACTGGTTCCATGGCTGGACGGTATTCTACTGGGCTTGGTGGGTATCTTGGTCACCATTCGTCGGTATGTTTATCGCACGCGTATCAAAAGGACGTACTGTTCGTGAGTTTGTAACTGCTGTATTACTCATTCCAACCTTAGTCACTATGGTTTGGCTAAGTGTGATGGGTGGCACTGCGATGGAGCAGGCTACAACTGGTGTCGGTGAGCTGGCAAATGGTATCAGTGATGTGTCTCTGGCAATGTTCCAGATGTTTGAAAACTTGCCATTCTCCACGTTATTGTCAGTGGTTGGTATCTTGCTTGTACTGGTTTTCTTTGTGACATCGTCAGACTCAGGCTCATTGGTTATTGATAGTATCACCGCAGGTGGTAAAGAAGATGTGCCAGTTGGGCAACGTATCTTCTGGGCAATTGTTGAAGGCTTTATCGCTATTGCACTGCTCCTTGGTGGTGGTTCAGAAGCATTAACAGCATTGCAAGCTGGCGCGATAACGACTGGTCTGCCTTTCACCTTGGTACTGGTATTGATGTGCTGGAGCTTGTACAAAGGGTTGCAATCAGAAAGCCACCTTTACCGTAAAGCATAATTGCTACGCAGCTAACATTTTTGGCTGTGTGAAAGAGAAATAGATCACAGCCATTTTTTGAATCGTCTATTTTAGACTCGTTGGGGGAGGGATTCCCCCTTACTTGGTAGGAGAATGTAGTTATGATGCACGTAGATCTTGTAGATATGGATGACTTTATTACTGATCTCAACCAACTTGGTATTGAGTGTACAAGTGCAGATGTGGATAGCGTAAAAAGCAGTATTGATGAGTGGCTACAAGGAGTCGATAGTACACAACGTGATCGGTTTTCGAAGCTCTTGTTCTGCATTGAAGAGAAAGGGATCTTGTTACCAGATATTGAAAATGTCGTTCGGTGGGGCGCTCAGCAATTACCGCGATAAGGCTGATCTCTATCACTTGTGCGTAGTTTAAATGCAAAAGGATAGTTTAATTATTGAAAACGGAAAATTTTAGAGCTGGTGTTATCCAGTTAACAAATATATCAGAGGGTCGGGTAGTGGAAGCCATTCGCCTTGAGTAGTGGTTATTACACTGTCTGACACCTCTGTGAATAAAATAGATGACACAACCTACGCAGTTGTTGCGTCATATCGCCTTAGCATTACTTGCACTCGTACCTTCCCCTTATCCTCTTCTAAATTCAATTTTCCTACCTTCATTACGTAATTTATTACCTGTCATTTGAATTTCTTAATGAACGAATCGCTCTTTAATCTTGCACTCACTCATTACAACCGTTGCAAAACGAATAATAGACAAGCATAAAGTGTCGTAAACCTGACAACCCGTGCGCATGCCTTTATAAATCAATATATTAGCTTTGGCCTGGATTTTGCTGAGTCACTTGTTTACGTAATGTCGTCCACTCTATAAGTGTTTCTAACCGTCGGTTATTAGATGACATATGTATTCAGATGATAGTTGAGGTGATAACTATGAAATGTTTGGCTCATAGTACAGAGGTCGATGGTGATATTAATAGTCTCGTCTATGGGTTTCACTCCCGACATTTAAAAAGTGGTGAGTTGCTCAGTTATCCTCAGGACGGTGATAACCGTGTTTTTTATCTATCCAGCGGACGCTTAAAAGTGTTTCTTTCTTATGGTGATAAAATTTTCACCCTAGCAATTCTTAACCGGGGTGATATCTACTGCACCCATACCCGCGCATTTGTGGAGGCGATGGAAGAATCAGAAGTGAAAAGTTGTGATTTGCAGACGTTCTCTCATCAAATGCATCAGCATCCACAGCTGATGGGAGCAATGACCCGGGTGCTATCCACCACGCTATCCGGTTGTTTCGACACAATTGAAAATCTGGCTTTTCGTGATGTAAAAGCACGGTTTGCCGGATTTTTACTGGGTCAGATGCCGCAGGAACAGATGGCCAAAAATGAGGTCTTAATTACCTTACCGTTGACAACGGAGCAATTGGCTCAGGTGATTGGGACTTCACGCCAGACAATATCAAGCTTAATTTCTGAGTGGCAAGCGCAAGGCATGATAAAAAGAGCGGGGCGTGGGAAATTACTGGTTCATTCGCCTAAACAGCTTGAAAGACTCGCCAACTGAAAAAATTGTCCAAATGTCAGCTACCTGACAGACGCTGGTGAATCTAATTTATACACTGAAAGTCATAAATCAGCACTTACAAGGAGAGTTTTATGGCCGGTGTAGAATTTAGAACTTCGAGCTTATTTGAAAAATCAACGTATCAGGATCGTGATGAAGAACAGAATGCAGAGATGTTGAATCGCATTCTGTTCCATATCAATAAAGGTGACGCAAATGCCTTTTGGTTGCAGTTTAAGGAAAAAGCACAGCGTGTCACTGAGAAAACAGGCTATCGGGTGGATGCACAATATCTGCTGCACAGTAATGTTTATTACATCAGGGATTTTCTTGAGGAACACGATGATCAGGAAGGGCTAGATTTACTGGATAAGCTCGAAAGCGATTGTTTTTAGATTCCAGTGAGGGCGTTTATAACGGTAGCTACAAGGGTGGTACCAATCGATGTCTAACTCCCTTCTTGTTGACCTTCAAATTTTCCAGCCTTCAATATAAACAAGGGCTTTTACTACCCAACAAAGAAAACGAATTTTAGGTAGGTTTGAGTGACATCACTTGTGCAAATTACGTAACCAACCAGTGACACTGATGAATGCGTTTATGATGAATTTTCTTCATGTTGATGATGAGGAAGTGTCACTTTCGCTTACCGTGCATTGTGCTTTAATGAGCGTCTAGTTAGTTAGCAGTATAGAAGTCTAAAATGGCAAAGGTTACAATCTTGGATGGTGGTATGGGGCGCGAACTAAAACGTATCGGTGCTCCTTTTTCTCAACCACTTTGGAGTGCGCAAGCGCTCATCGAATCTCCGCAACATGTCAAGCAAGCTCACCAGGGTTTTATAGCGGCGGGCGCACAGGTTATCACTGTGAATAGCTATGCCTGCGTACCTTTCCATTTAGGAGATGAACTGTATTCCGAGCGTGGTGCAGAACTTGCGGAAAGCGCCGCAAAGATTGCTCGCGATGTGGTGACTGAGTCTCAACAGGAGGTATTGGTTGCAGGTTCTATCCCTCCTGCCTTTGGTTCATATCGTCCGGATCTATTTGAAGCAACAAAAGCGTATGAAATTAGCTCAACCCTGTTTGACGCTCAAGATGACTATGTCGATATATGGCTTGCCGAAACGGTCGCCAGTCTCGCAGAAGCGAAAGTTATTTCAGATGTGCTAAAGAAAACGGATAAGCCTTTTTATCTTGCATTTACCTTGTTAGATGAACCTGAACAAGAAGCACGTCTTCGTTCTGGCGAGTTAGTCAGCGATGCGGTTGCGGCACTTTTAGATACGCAAGCGGCTGGTATTTTCTTTAACTGTTCGGTTCCTGAAGTTATCGAGCAAGCGATTCAAGATGTAAATCAGATTCTTGAGCGTACAGGCAGAGAACTGACGGTCGGCGTCTTTGCGAATAGCTTTACACCGATTAAAAGCGGACACCAAGCTAACGACACCATTCAGCAACTAAGACACTTTTCACCACAAGAGTACCTGGAGTTTGCCAAGAGATGGCATCAATTCGGTGCGACCATCATTGGTGGATGCTGTGGCATTGAACCCGCTCATATTCAGGCCTTAGCAGAGTGGGGGAACCACCGATGAAGAACCTTAATTTTGGACTGACAATTCCGGCAATCATACTGGTTGTATTTCTTTTGATTGTCTCTGCCATGTTCCCTGAGCAATCGCAAGCAATGGCCGGTAGTGCCATGAGCTTTGTAAACAACTGGTTTGGTTGGTTAGTACAGTTAGCGAGTTTGGCCTTAGTGGGTTTTCTATTTTGGTTAGCCTTTTCTAAATACGGTGATATCCGTCTGAGTGATGACAAACCTGAATATTCAAACTTCTCGTACGGCGGGATGATATTTACAGCGGGTGTTGGTGCATCTCTAATCTATTGGGGAATTGGCGAACCGATGTATTATTTGCAGTCACCACCGTTGTTTGCAGAGGCTAATAGCTATTCTGCAGCAGCTTGGTCAGTCACTTACTCAATTTTTCACTGGGGCATAACAGGTTGGGCAATCTACTGTTTCCCTGCAATACCATTTGCCTACGCATTTTACGTGCAAAAGAAACGCACATTGAAGCTTTCTACACTGTGTGAACCCGTCATAGGTAAGAACCCGGTTTTAGGTAAGTGTATCGACCTGATTGCGATATTTGGTACCTTGGCTGCTTTTGCCAGTTCACTGGCTCTAACGGTAACTCTGTTAAGTACCGGCGTATCTGAACTGCTTGGTATTGAAAATACGTTGGCACTGCAGGGAAGTATTATTTTACTGTTCGTAGCCGTCTTATTTGCGGTCACACTGGTCGGCTTCAATAAAGGTATCAACAAAGTCTCTGACTATACGGTAATCTCGGCGATAGGTTTTGCGATATTTGTTCTGTTTACGTCAAACACGCCATTTATTTTAAATAATTTCACTGACTCTATCGGCGTCATGTTAGACAGCTTTTTCCGCATGTCACTTTGGACAGATCCTGTTCAGCAAAGTGGTTTCCCACAAGGGTGGACGCAATATTACTGGTTCTGGTACTACGCGTATTTGATCATGATGGGGTTATTCATTACCCGTATTTCGAGAGGCCGAACCATCCGTGAAGTGATTTTGTACACTATTTCCATGGGCTCATTAGGCTGTGCTTTCTTTATCTCTATTTTTGGTGGATACGCGATCTGGGCGCAGCTTATTGGGGGTTACCCAGTTCAGCAGTGGATGAGTGATGGAGGGCTGACTTTTGCAGTTGTCTCACTGATTAAAACCTTGCCAGCGAATAGTGCCATCCTGACCGTATTCTTGGTGATTCAGTTCTTTTTAATGCTAACCACGATGTCGAGTGCAAGTGTCTCGACATCAATGTTAACCACGAACCGATTGTCGCTAAGTGGGGATCCGGATAACAAGGTGAAGTTGCTGTGGGCTGGGGCGATTGCACTGATCAGTTTCAGTGTGTTCTTGAGCGGCGGTGGTATAAGTACAATCAAGTCACTGTGCGTTGTCGCTGGGTTACCTATGATGTTTATCTATGCGATTTTGGTTAAACAATTGATGATGCAACTCTCGGGCGTTTCAGAGAAAGAAGAACAAACAGAAGCGTTGCCACAAGCTGAAGAACTCACTGCGTAAACCGACAAAAGTCCCTCTTAAGATGAGGGACTTTTTCGTCGTTGGGTACGGTTCCGGCGAGAATATTCTGATACACAACTAACCAACGGTGTTTCTGACTTCTCCTCGCAGGAACCGTGTTTTTTAGTCGTGAATCTTCACGCCGAGACAGCCACGTACAAAATCAGGGTTGAAGTGCTTAACTGCATCGCCAACATAACCTAAATCTAGGCTGCTGATTTTCTCCATCTCTTCATCTGAAAGCGTGAAATCCCAGATATCGAAGTTTTCTTCAATACGCTCTTGCTTCACCGATTTAGGGATCACCGTTACACCACGCTGTAAATTCCAACGCAGAATCACTTGAGCTACTGTTTTACCATGCGCTTGTGCAATACCTTTTAGCATCTCATCTTCAAAAGGTTTATGACGGCCGCCACCTAATGGTGCCCATGCTTCAGGCTGAACGCCGTAATGCTTCATTGTTTCCAGCGCTGCTGGTTGAGCGTGGTAGGGGTGTAACTCAATTTGGTTGACCATTGGTGTAACTTTTACTGTTTCACAGAAGTTCGCCAGCACATGCGCATAGAAGTTCGACACACCAATAGCCTTAAGCTTGCCTTCTTCGTACGCATCTTCCATTGCGCGCCAAGCGCTAAAGTAGTCTCGCATTGCCTGGTGTAGTAGATATAGATCGAAATACTCTAGACCAGACTTTTCCAGTGACGCTTCGATACCAGCTTTAGCCGTATCGTAATTCGCCATGTCTTGAACCCACAATTTTGAGGTGATAAATAACTCTTCGCGCGTACAAATGCCTTCTTCAATGGCTTCACGTACTGCTTCACCGACGGCATCTTCATTACCATAGACGGCGGCGGTATCAATAAGGCGATAGCCAGCACGGATAGCACTGAGTACTGACTGTTTGCATTCTTCTTTGTCGGTTACCTGAAAAACACCAAAGCCAGCCATCGGCATCTCTAGGTTGTTACTTAATGTTGTATATTCCATTGTAGAATATCTCCATTGCGCTGATTAGTCGTAAGACAATGAGCTCTATCGGTGCTTAATCCTTTAAAATCAATGGAGCTCATGCAATTTCCGTTAAGACGGTTCCTATAAAGTATGACATGCAACCAGCGACATTGAATTGTTCAATATTCGCTATTGTTTGCCTAAAACTTCAATTCACGCTCGCTCAACGTAACTACTTATAAGCTACACTAAAAACAGAAGTTGGTGCGCTTCCGTTAATAAAATTGCTAAAAAGCAGATATGCCTTTGCAGGGGTGTAAATAATGGCGTTAGGAAGGAAACAAGTCCCGGTAGGTGTCATTACTGAAATACATGGCCCGGTAACCGTCGTTGCCTGTGATACCTTGCCCCCCTTGCATCAGGCTTTATGTGCCAATGTCTATAATGAAACCTATCTGTTTGAGGTTCATCAACATCTTGATAAGCGACATATCCGCGCCATTATTCTGCATAAAACCTCTTCCTTGCATCGTGGGGTTACCGTCTATGATACCGGGGCTTCGCTTCATGTTCCGGTTACGCCGGATTGCCTTGGGCGTCTACTCAATATTTTTGGTGAACCGCTGGATGGCGGGAGTGAACTCAATGCGTCAATGTTTCGCAATGTTCACAGTGCCCCAGTGCCGATTCATCAATCTGTCGGTGCCGGAAACGTATTAGAAACGGGAATCAAAGTTATCGATCTTCTCTGTCCTTTTATTGAGGGAGCGAAAACGGGATTACTCGGTGGTGCTGGGGTCGGCAAGACGGTGTTAATTATGGAGTTCATGCATGCGATGGCTTCATTACATCAGGGGGTGTCGGTTTTTTCCGGAATTGGTGAACGCATACGCGAAGGCCATGAACTTTGGCACGCTATCCGAGATGCAGGGGTACTGCCACAGACATTAATGGTGTTCGGGCAAATGGATGAGTCGCCGGGCGTTCGTTTTCGCATAGGACTATCGGCTCTGACCTATGCGGAATACCTTCGCGATACCCTGAAAAAAGATGTTCTGTTCGTCATGGATAATATATTCCGCTTCGTGCAGGCGGGCAGTGAAGTATCCAGTTTGCTCGGACGGATGCCAGCTACGGTAGGCTATCAACCGACACTGTCGACCGATATTGCTGAGATTCAGGACCGCATTCTTTCCACGAAAAATGGAACCATCACTTCGGTGCAGGCTGTTTATGTTCCGGCTGATGATATGACCGATCCCGCTGTCAGTACCATCTTAAGTCACCTTGATAGCACGGTTATGTTATCCCGGGCACAAGCCGGCAAAGGGATTTACCCTGCGGTCGATGTGTTGCAGTCCAGCAATAAGCTTATGGACAGGCATACTTTAGGTGAACGTCACTACAGTATTGCTGAAGGTGTCCGGGAACATTTAGCTCGTTACCATGAGCTGGAAGATATTATCACCATGTTAGGAGTCGGTGAGTTGTCACAGGCTGATCGCACCATCATCATGCGTGCCCGCAAGCTCCAGCGTTATCTGACCCAGCCATTTTGTACAACAGCAGCACATACCGGGATGCCGGGGGTATCCGTGCCGCTGGAAACTACGCTAAATGACTGTGAACATTTTCTGCTTGGTCATTTCGACGAAATTCCGGAAGAGCGCTGTTATATGCAGGGGAGTATGGAGAACCAACCACGATGAAAAGTTTTGTGATTAGCCTGCTGGATGCCACGCACTCTAAAGAGATTGAGGGTGTCACTTCGTTTATTGGTGAAGACCAAACGGGTAGCTTCGGATTGTTGGCGAATCACAGTCGTTTTATGACGGTTCTATCTACGGGAATTGCTAAGTACCGTACAGGAGATAGTGACTGGAAATACCTGGCAGCGGCTGGTGGGGTGCTCTATTTTAAAAATAATCATCTGACATTATGTACTTACCGCTTTTTGATCGATGATGACTATAGCCGTATTAGCCAGGCACTGGAGCAACAAGTACTGGCAGAAGAACAAAATTCACAGACGTTTAAACAGAGCCTACGCCACATGGAAGAAGAGGTATTTATGCGGCTATGGAAAATAGGCAAAAGAGAGACACTTTAGTGCTATGCGTAAACTTGATGATTTGAAAAAGAAAACCGAGCGTCAGGTTGATCGTATGAAGAAGGCTGAGCGCGAACGACATACCCTTATCGGCCAAACTATTTATCTTGGAACCCTGGGGCTATTGCTTGCGTTACCTATTGTGGGCGGCGCTTACCTCGGGCACTGGATAGACAGCATGATAGAGGGATATTCGGTTCGCTGGACAATCAGTTTTATCTTGATCGGCGTGATCGTTGGGATGATCAATGTCTACCTTTTAATTCGGCAATAGTGCTATGGGTTTTAACCGGGATTAACTAAACCGACTCAGTGGGGCGGCCATTATGATAGATAATACGGTAGTCACAACATGGGGAATCATGGGCGTGATCGGGTTGTTTGCCTGGATTTTGTCACATCAGTTATCTATAAAGCCCGGGCTGGTACAGACTGCCATTGAAGGTATGATTGCCAGTATTGAAAATGTGATTAGAGAAGTCGCTCCTCAACATGTTAAAAGCCTGATGCCATTTATTGGCAGCCTATGGATATTTCTCGTTATCGCCAACCTGTGTGGGCTTATTCCGGGCGTTCACTCTCCAACACGCGACTTATCTGCTACCTCTGCACTGGCAATCATTGTATTTCTTTCGACACACTGGTACGGCATTCGTCTGCAAGGAATAAAGCTTTACTTAAGCCATTATTTAAAACCCAGCCCGATTCTATTGCCGTTCCACATTATCGGGGAAATAACCCGTACGGTTGCTTTAGCGGTGAGGTTATTTGGCAACATGATGAGCCTGGAAATGGCAGCCTTGCTATTTTTGTTAGTCGCAGGATTTTTGGCGCCAGTTCCCATTTTAATGCTCCATGTCATTGAAGCCTTAGTTCAGGCTTATATCTTCGGCATGCTCGCCCTCATATATATTGCGGGTAGCCTACAATATCAACAACAGCAACAAGAAGGAGCCACTCATGAATGAGTTATCAACCTTTGTTCTGACTTCAACCGCTGTTGCCATTATCGGTATTTCTATTGGTGTGCTTGCTCCAGCGATAGCCATGGGGTGGGCCGTGAGTCGGGCGATGGATGCTTTGGCACGTCAGCCTGAGGCTGAAAAGTCAATTATGCGGACGCTTTTTATCGGGTTGGCAATGATAGAGTCACTGGCCATTTATGTACTCGTTATTGTGTTGATTGTGCTTTTCCGTAACCCATTGCTTGAATACCTTATCAAATAGCGTCTGCTAGCCACTCTATGATGGTTTATCACCCACGTTGAGGAGCAATTACTGTGGAGTTTAGCTGGACTACTTTTGTTCTGGAAATCATCAATTTTTTGGTGTTGATCTGGATTCTCAAACGCTTTCTGTTTAAGCCGGTAAAGGCGGTGGTTAGTCAGCGCCAGGCGGATATTGATAAACAGTTACTTGAATCTCAACGACTTAATGATGAATCGGCAGCACTGAAAGATGAATATGAAAATCGCCTGGTTAATTGGGAGCATCAGTGTCAGCAGGCAAGAGAGGCTCTGCGCCGGGAAATTGATGCTGAGCGGGTATCCCAGTTAGGTTTATTGAAGCAGTCGATTGAACAGGAAAAGAAAAAAGCGCAAGTGGTTGAGTCTCGCCAGCGTATGGAAGCGATTCGTGATAGTGAACAACAGGCGTTACACCAGAGCGCTCAATTTGCTGCTTCTCTGCTGAGTAGGGCTTCTGGACCTGAGCTGGAGGCTAGGTTGCTGGATATTCTGTTGGAGGATTTATCTTCCCTTTCTGAGGAGCAAGCGGCCAGTTTGTTACATCAATGGGGAGTCATGCCTGAAGTTATTGAGGTAAGCAGCGCTTATCCAATACCTGAACAAAAACGGCTAGAGCTGGAAAGCGCCCTGAAGACCGTCAGCCAATTATCCATCCCTGTGCAATATGATGAAAACCCTGAGTTGATCGCTGGGTTGTTTATCACCATAGGTGCCTGGTGTTTGCGTGCCAATATAAGAGATGATTTAAAAGGGTTTATGGAGTTTGCCTATGTTACCCGATGAAGACAAACTCAATAGCCCGTTGACCCAGCAGGCTATGTGGATCAAGGACTATAAACCGGGGCTACGGCTTGAAGAACGGGGCGTTGTGCTGTCCATCGGAGATGGCATTGCCAGAATATCTGGGCTTCCTTCGGCAGCGATGAACGATATCTTAACCATGGAGGATGGCAGTCAGGCAATGGTGTTTGACCTGACGGAGGAGTTGGTCAGTGCAGTGCTGTTGCATGAAACCAGCTTATTGACCGCCGGAACCTCGGTTCATCACTCCAGTCACTCTTTAAGTGTCCCGGTGGGTGACAATTTGCTTGGCCGGGTTATTGATCCGCTGGGTAGTCCACATGATGGGGAAGCGGCCCCAATCCCATCAGCATGGATGCGTCTCGATACATTGTCACCGCCGATAATCAGCCGTGATTTTGTGAATGCGCCTTTGTATACGGGCATCAAGATCATAGATACCCTAATCCCGATAGGTAAAGGGCAGAGACAGTTGCTTATTGGTGACGAAGGCCTAGGGCGTAGTGCTCTGGCACTTGATACCGTGATTAACCAACGAGGCAGAAATGTGCGGTGTGTTTATGTGCTCATTGGGCAAAGGCGCTCGACGGTCATTAAGACGATTGAGATATTACGAGAGTTTGGTGCGCTTGAATACACCACTGTCGTTGTCGCGGAAGCGAGTAGCTTGCCAGGATTACAGCATATAGCGCCTTTTGCCGGCTGTACTATCGCTGAGTATTGGATGCAACAGGGGCACGATATTCTTGTTGTCTATGATGATCTCAGTACGCATGCCAAAATCTACCGAGAACTGTCATTGCTTCTGCGTCGTCCTCCCGGGCGGGAAGCTTATCCTGGTGATATTTTTTCAGTCCATGCTGGGTTATTGGAACGGACTACCTGTCTGAGTCCGTCTCATGGTGGTGGTAGCATGACGGCGTTACCAATCGTTGAAACTAAACAGGGAGAAATCGCCGATTATATTCCGACCAACTTAATTTCCATTACTGACGGACAAATCTATCTGGAACGCGGATTGTTTTCAGCCGGTTTTCGTCCGGCCATTGATATCGCTCGATCGGTTTCTCGTATCGGCGGACAAGCGCAACATCCCAGAATCAAGGAAGAAGCCGGAAGTATGAAGTTACACTATCTGCAGTTTCTCGAGCTGGAGAGTTTCACTCGCTTTGGGGCCCGGCTTGAGGCTTCTATGGAGCAAGCGATTCAACGTGGTCTGGTATTAAGGGAGATTCTCAAGCAAGAGCAGTTTTCTCCGCTTCACGAGACTTTTCAACTGGCATGGCTTGTCGCTTTTAATGATGGACATTTCAAGGACTGCGAACGAAAAGAAGTGTCGTCGCGTCTCAAACTTCTAGAGCAGGAGGTGAAATCTTCAAGCTTAACCCTTGATAGCCCCAAAGATGAATGGAGTGTAGCGGTCGCTAAATGGTTATCACCTAACAACATACAGGGCAGTAAGTGATGAGCCGACGCCTCGATCTGGACAATCACCATCATAGTCTGAACGAAATTATAAAAATCTTAGATGCGATGAAAATGTTAGCTTACATGGAAACGCATAAGTTGGGTGCATTCCTTGATACTCAACATCGAGCTCTGGATGCCATCAGTTCAGCGGCTAACGACTTTCTTAGTTTTTATCCAGGAACTCAACTCCAAGAGTCCGAAGTCTTCCCGGTTTATCTTTTAATTGGATCTGAACGCGGGTTCTGTGGTGACTTCAATCAGGAGCTGGTGGATTATATTGAGCAGCTCTTAACGATTCCTTCCAATGTAAAGCCCACTTTAATTACGGTTGGCCGCAAGCTCTATAACTTAATGCAAGACGATGTTCATGTATATGCGCAGATTGAAGGGCCAAATGTTGTCGAAGAGGTGCCTAACGTTCTCGAACAAACCGTTCAGGTACTGACTAAGATTCAGCAGGAACAGCCGTTGATGGGTTTATACGGCGTTTACCACAGTGGCGAACAGGGGATTATCACAAAAAAACTATTGCCGCCATTTCAGCAGAAAGAGAAACAGCCAGCGAATTTTCAGACTCCTCCGGAGCTAAACTTACCTCCGGCAGACTTTTTGCTCAAAGTAGCCGAGCAGTTTCTTTTTACTGCTCTGCATGAAATTGTTTATACCTCTCTGTTAGAGGAAAATCACAATCGAATCATGCATCTTGAAGGCGCGGTTAAACATCTTGAAACTAAAGCGGATGAGTTGACCCAGCAATGCCATATTTTACGCCGGGAAGAGATTACTGAAGAAATTGAAGTAATTTTACTTAATGCCAGTAGTTTTGACGATTTTCCCATTGGTTAAATGCACATGTGGCATCCACGCTTGAGCCTGATATTTGTGTGTCTATAAATAAAAATGCTGTCGAAACGGATAGTGACTGTCAATTCACTAAAGAGGGACGTAAATGATTTCTACAAAACATAAGGTGACACTACTTACGGTAACCCCTGCGGTCATGCTGCTCTTTGTCCACCTGGGAGCCTTCGCACAAACCAAGCAAGAGCAGGTGCATCATATGTCGCATCAGGTAATGCCCTTCGACATGTCTAAAACGCTTCATGTGTTCAAAATGACGGATTCAGGTGGCGTCCAGAAGGTTTTGGCGAGGGACACAGAAGAAACTGAACAAATCTTACTTATTCGGCAACATTTAGAGCACGAAGCACAAATGTTTAAACACGGAAATTATTCAGACCCAACAAAATTACATGGCGCTGATATGCCTGGAATTGCGAAACTTAGCGCTAATCCCTCAAAAGTTAACGTGTCATATTCAGAACTTCCTGAAGGTGCACAGATCACCTTTGAAACTAAAGAGTTAAGTATGGTCACCGCAATACATAGATGGTTTGGTGCTCAGCTTTCCGAGCATGGAGCTGATGCAAAATCGGAATGATGGATACAGATAAGGCATAATGCGAGTTTGTTTTCGAATGTGTTTAAGTACGCATTAAATTGATTTTAGATACTCGGTCTCTGTTCTCATTGACCAATTCTTGCCTGTGTTTATTATTATCCTAAAGGCTTTTAGCGGGGGGAAGTATATTGAAAATCTGTCACCTTTCGGATCTCCACTTGGAATTCGGTTCAATGGAAGTACCTCAATCTGATGCCGATGTGATAGTACTGAGCGGCGATATTCACATAGGGACTCAGGGTATCGATTGGGCTTCGCAATTTGATGTGCCCGTGATTTATGTTCTGGGCAACCACGAAGCCTATGGCGCTTCTCTAGATTCACTGATAGGTCAATGTCGCGTTAAAGCGAACCAATATGAGAATGTCCATTTATTAGAAAATGACAGTATCGTTATCGAAGGCGTTCGTTTTCATGGATGCACGTTATGGACAGATTTTTGTCTCGATGGCAGCACCGATGTTTCAATGAAGATAGCAGAAGGTCGAATGAATGACTTTAAGCAAATTCTTTATCATGGAAATGTTTTTACTCCCCAAGATAGCCAAAGTCTTCACCGTGAATCGAGACAATGGCTTTATCATTCTGTGAAGCAGTCGCCAGAGCAAAAAAACGTCATTGTTACCCACCATCTTCCATCAAGAAGTCTGATTCAGGTTGAATACCTCGGAAGCCCACTTGCCCCTGCTTTTGCGTCACACTGTGATGAGTTTGAAACTATTGCGAATAAAATTGCAGTTTGGTGTTACGGGCACAATCATGATTGCAATGAACAAATAGACTTCGGCATAAACTTCCATACAAATCAACGTGGGTATGTTGAACATGAGTTAGTTTCTGGTTTTGATCCTCAAAAAATAATTACTATTGATACAAAATGAATCGGGAGCAAGCCTGTGATTATCAAGTGTTGCGATCACACTAAATGACGATCTTTGCTAACGCTTTTTTGTCCAAGAACCTTCACAGTTGGCACTTCGTAACTCAGAAATTCCCCATTCCGTGTTTATGATTATTTCTATAGAACTGATATGGTCAACATTTAACCAAATTTATCTGATACCCGATATAAGGTGAGTTACCCTCACCTTACTTGATTTGTAAGTATCTAACCTTATTTTAATTCAACCCTCTATTGCTCTTAAATCGGAAGATTGTGACTTGATATTTGATGCAATTGTACAAAGTAGGATTGCTATCGCTCCACAAATTGCAATTGTCGCTGGAAGCTGAACAATACTGGTTGGTGTTAGGCTAACAATAAATCCGATAACGGCAGACAGAAGGTATTGTGCCATACCCATCATCGCAGACGTCACACCAGCCGGTGATGTTGAAGCATTTATGGTTAAGGCGACTAAGTTGCCGAATACAAGACCTAAACACGCAATAGTTAAACTGAGCAACGCAGCATAACTGAGCAGTGAAGAGAGAGAAAACTCAACGACAACCAGTAATACGCCAGCGAACAGTGTATAACCGAGAGTACCAAGTATCATAATTTTGTGGGTTGATAAACCACGCTTGATCAGTTGATTGCTGATTGCACCACCGATAACAAGCCCAACAGAGTTGGCGGCAAATATTTGACTGTACTGCGTTGCACTTAATTTAAAGTGTTCAATGAAGACAAAAGAAGAGCCACTGATATAAGAGAAAAAGGATCCAAGTACTAAACCACTTGCGATGGTATAAAGGACAAATCGTGGTTGTAGAAGTAACCCGCCATAGCCATGGATTATTGCTTTTATACTCAGTGATACTCGTTCTTCTACCGGTTGAGAGTTTGGTACCGTTTTAGTTCCCCATACTAAACCAAGCAACCCAAGTGTTGCCATTACCCAGAAAATACTGCTCCATTGCCAGTGAAGAAGCAGTACCCCACCGAGAATTGGGGCTGCGATAGGCGCAACCATCATTACTTGCATTAGAATGGATTGCATACGTGCCGAATCTTCCAGCTCATATAGGTCATCAATAATCGCTCTCGGTGCGACCAGGCCTGCCGCTGCACCTAATGCTTGAACAAAGCGGGCAACTAGAAGCCATTCTATCGATGGTGAAAGAGCTGCAATAACAGAACCAGCAACAAAAATGCCGACACCAATCAGTAATGGGCTTCTACGGCCGAATCTGTCGAGCAAAGGCCCATAGATACCTTGTCCAATGGCCAAACCGGCTAAAAAGACAGCCAGTGTCTGCTGGACTTCACCTGGTGATACTTGTAGTGCTTCTGCAATCGTTGGCATGGCGGGTAAATACAGATCAATAGCCATTGCATCTAACGCGGTGAGCAAAGCCAACAGTGTAACCAGCAACATACTCACGGGTTGGGATGAGTGAGTTTTACTTGTCATATAATATTCCTGATTTGCTTTGGATACAGATAAATAATCAGGATTATGTTCTTGATTTCATCCATATCCGGTTGCAGGTTTTAAACGAGAGTTTTGATGTAGGTGTAGTGTTCCACCTGAGGATCATAACGGCTAGTGCGGGTTTCAATACGTTGATATCCATTTTTTTCGTAGTATTGATAGCTGCATTTATTGTCCGTGTGCAATGAGTAGCCTTTCGCATTCATGTTTGATAAATAATGCTCAAATGCATTGACTAAGGTGGTCCCAATCTGGTGACGACGATAATTGTTGTCGACACAGAAAAACAATAACTCACTGTCACAATCATGTTCCGGCATCTGACCAAACGATTTTTGTTGTTGCTTCAGTTCTCTAAGTACTTGTTGTCCGGCAGCCGTTGTTTGTAGTGCCGCTTTAGCTTGTTTGACAACCCCTTTGTAGTCAAATTCTACTGCCTTTTCTCGAGTCAATCTGGTTGAACCTAAAATGACGCCGCATATTTTTCCGTCGTGTTCTGCTATTTCAATAAAAGTACTGCGCATAAAATCACCGGCAACAAAAATGGTTGCCAGGTGTTCAAGAGCGTCTGCGTCTCTTACTGAAGTGAATACACTAAGATCCATATTGGCGGCGAACATACCGGCAATCGTCTCGAAGTCTTGCTGAACGGCTTTACGGTAGTGAATATGCGTCATTTTTAACCTGCTTTTGTTGTTTGGTTCAATTCAGAATGGTTAACTTGCCTGTTTCGGCGATGATGTTTTTATCATCACGGAGAAGAGAATGGATTTGACCTGAGCTGAAGTTAAGATGTTGCGTGACACCTAAACCACTCTCTTCTACCCAACTGACAAGGAATTGATTCACGGCTAAGTTTATAACCGTTGCCTGCTCGGTCACTTCTTCTCCGGCGGCTTTACCTGTCATTGATGGACCGTTGATCGATTTCCATACAATCGTCTTTTCATCCAGATATTGGTTTTCAAATGAAAAGTCAGGGTAGTCGATTTGGAATCTCAGCCCTGATAATTGAGTTAATTGGGGATTCATAGTGCATCCTCCTTAAGAGAGCCAGCCAGTTGTTGACTGACTCTTAAGTGCTAATTAATGGCTAATTACCATTCCATTTCGCCAGTGTTTACCTGGCTGCCAAGTTCTAAGTCACTTTCACCAGGTAGTTCAGGATAAGCTTCTTTCATAATAGAAATGACTTTTTCTGATTTCTTGCTTTCAAGTTTGTCCGCTTCAGATAAGGCAGCTTCGAATGTTTTCAGGTACTCAATTGTAAAATCAATCGCTTCATCTTTCTCAGGTGCATCACCTAAGTAGTGAGCAGGAATAACCAGTTCAGGGTTAAGCGATTTCATGTTCTCCAGTGACTGAACCCAGGCACCACGAGCCTGTTCTGTTTGTGTATCTGCAGTCCAAACATGCATGCCAGAGGTTAGTGACACACCACCAAAGACAGTTTTTAGTGATGGAATCCACATATAAGCCTGGTATGTGCCCATTTCTTTAACTTCGATATCGTGGCCTTCAAGTGAGAATGTTGTTTGCTCAGATGGCTGAGGAACGAACAGTTCTGTCGGGACATCGTCACCGAGGATTGGTCCCCAGTATTCTAGTTTCGCGTCTTTGGTGTCCTTAATGTGTTCAACAATTGAAGGGCTTGAAACCACTTTAGCATCCGGGAATGCTTTTAATAGTGGTTGCAGGCCGAAGTAGTAGTCTGGGTCACCAGCCGTGATGTAAATCATGGTTAGTTCTTTGTGACTTTCTTTAATCATATTAACCAGAGCCTGGCCGTCGCTAAGGCTAAATTGAGCATCAAATAAAATCGCATCTTTCTGGCCGCTTACCAATGTAGATGTGACTGGGAAGATTGCGTCTTCGCCTGGTTTGTATTGTTGCAAGGTTAGATCTGACGCCAGAGCCTGACCTGATAGAAGTAGTGCGCCGGCAGTAAGAGTTGTTGTTAGCTTTTTCATAGGTGACCTTTACTTGTGTTGTTTAACGAAAACACGTAATGCGCGTGTTTGTTCAATGGAGACGATTATATTGGTTTATAATTAACGCAAATACCCTATAATTCGATTATTACTGTTTCACTTTTCGGTCTAATAAGGTGGTGGATATGGATAGGCTTACAGCCCTCAGTGTATTTTCAACGATTGTTGAGCAGGGAAGTTTAAGTGGGGCGGCTGACAAATTAGACATTTCCCGGGCGAAAGTATCTCGTTACCTTGCTGAACTCGAAACCTGGATGGATACGCGGCTTTTACACCGAACAACCCGGCGCCTGAGCCTGACCTCCGCTGGAGAACAAACTTTAAATGTTGCTCATCAGCTTTTAGGAATGACAGAAACTCTTGAAAATATTCGTAGTCAGAATTCTACGGAGTTAAAAGGTCAACTCAGGCTGACAACCAGTTTGTCTCTTGTAGACACTTTTCTTATCGATGCAGTTGGTAAGTTCATTGAGAAGTGGCCCCAGACCTCTATTGATATTCTTACCACTGACGATCCTGTCAATTTGATTGAGTCACGAATTGATCTGGCAATTCGTATTACTAATGACCTAGAGCCGAATGTTGTAGCGAAGCGTATTGGAGAATGCCGTTCAGTTGTTTGTGCGGCACCTGACTATATCAAGAGAAGAGGTAAGCCTGACGATGTCCAATCACTGGCTTACTTTAACTGTTTATCTTTTGCCTACTATGGAAAAGCAGCGTGGGTTTTTGATGGACCGAACGGGCCTGAATCCGTCGCAATATCAGGCAATGTTAGTTCGAACTTATCTGAAGTATTGTTGGCTGCGACAACAAAAGGACATGGAATCAGTTTACAGCCAGTCGCTGCAGCTAAGCCTCTAATAGAAGATGGTCAGCTAGTTGAGCTGCTAACCGAATGGGAGCCGAAACCTCTAGGAGTATATGTGGTGTATGCCAATCGTAAACAAGTGACACCGCTTCAACGAGGCTTTATTGATTTTCTGGTTGAGGAGATGAAAGCCTCGTCCTATTGGTAGTTTAACCCTATAGTTGCATCAGTGTTAATGGTAACTGACTTGCAGTACAACCAAATTGAAGTTTAAACGCCTGATTAAATGCTGATAAAGAATCATAGCCACACTGATAAGCAACCTGAGCGATGGGTTCTGGTTTTAGCAGTAAAGATAATGCATGGAGAAGTCTGACTCTTTGACGCCACTTCTGAAAAGTCATCCCGGTTTGGTTCATGAATAAGCGGCTAACACTACGGCCGGTCAAACCAACTCGTTTTCCCCATTCATCAATACTTTGGCGGCTGGCTGGTTGATCCTGTAGTAAATGGCATATCTGGATTAAGCGTTTATCCGTTGGGTAAGGCAACGCCATTTCCACCGTCGTTAGTGA
>NZ_JAWLID010000009.1:0-184739 GCF_033042495.1 Vibrio sp. EA2
ATTGAAAAGCCAGCTCATTGAGCTGGCTTTTTTCGTTTCAGCTATCCTATCTATCAACGATTCAATTATCAGATAACTAATCATTGTTCATTGATAATCGGTAGAAGACCGCTCCCGTATTCCGTATTCCGTATTCCGTATTCCAGTAAATCCAAAATTTACCTTTCCGATAACACCAAGCACAAAAAAATCCCGCTGTGAAAGCGGGATTTCATTCAGACGAAATTGAACGCTTTTGGGACTAACCTTGAATACCAACAATTAACCAAGGTGCGTTAGGTACCGTTAGATCACGTTCAAGGTGCCAGATATCAGTGATATCTTCTTCGATACCTTCGACAGCATCGCGGTAACGGCCACTAAACTGCAAGCTAAGCTCTGCTTTGTTTGCGTTGTAATCCGCACGAACAATCTCCGCATCAACGTACATCACATCAGTGTGTTGTTCGCCATCCAGTTTCGCGCGCTCTGCTTTTAGATCATCAAGCAGGCTCGGAGAAACATATTCTTCAATCGTTTCTAGCTGGTTGTGGTTCCATGCACCTTGTAGGATTCGATAGTGTTCACGGGCACCATTCACAAATCCTGCCTGATCAAAGCCCGGTGGAAAGTTGTGTGGAACGTCAGCTTGTGCGCCGAAGCCACCAAAACCACCTGCATTTACGTTTGGTTGTTGCTCAAAATTTTGTGTGTTCGGCTGTTCGAACTTCGAGCTGTTACCACCAAATGCTGGCTGCTGACGATGCTGATTCATGCTGCCCTGCTTCGCTCCTAACATGCCGCGCATCAGTTTAAAAATGAGGAATGCAATCAAGCCAATAATAAGGATATCCATGAACTGGATACCTTCAAAGGCACCGCCAAAGAATGCTGCCAGAAGGCCACCAGCCAAAAGACCACCCAGTAGACCACCCATTAAGCCTTTCTTACTTGAAGACTTAGCGGTTTGATCTTTACCGACGGTACTCGTGTTTGTCGTTTGCTTCTGTGTCGGCGCTGGTGCTGTCTTGTAGCTCTTACCAAAAGACTTACCACCACCAAACTTTTTCGCTTCTGCAATAGGCGTTACTGCAACGGTAAACATTAGCAGAGCAACAATCGAAAATATGCGTTTCATCGTTATCCTTACAATTGACGATAGTTATCCAAGAATGTGCCTTACTGAACCATCACTTTTAGGGTTCCAGACAGTGGCACGTCAAAGATGAGTGTTGAAACATCATACTCCGTATACATGCTCATTAAAACAATCTAACCGGTCTGACATGTATCAGAATATTGCCAAACTTAAACACTTTGATCACTTCTTATGCAAGTATCAGTAACAACACACAAATTCCCCTCTCGTGGAGCTCAATTGGCGACAGGATTTATTGACGGTGAATAACTAGCCGACTATCATATTGAACATTGTTCAATAAAGCAGTTTGAAGTATGGCGCGCAGAAACGATCACACCAGAGAAGAGTTAATAAACCTAACCTTAGCAACCGTTAAAGATTTTTTAGAAGAGAACTCTTATCACGAGCTTAGTCTTCGTAAGATCGCTAACATGATCGGTTACGTGCCAAGTACATTAGTTAACATTTTCGGTAACTACAATTTACTACTTTTACATGTTGTAGCTCAGACTCTGGATGAGTTATCCCAGGAATCAAGAAAAGCGACAAGTGATTGTAAGAACGCAAACGAAGCACTGTTTGAACTGGCCTATTGTTACCACGATTTTGCCCTTAAGCATCCTTATCGCTGGCAGTTGGTCTTTGAGCATAACATGAACGGCGCAGAACTCCCTGAATGGCAAGCAAAACGCATTGATGGTATGACGGGGATATTAGAGTCACTTCTCGCGGAAATTGCACCTCACCGCACAGACTCTGAAGTAATTCAAGCCAGTCGTGTGTTGTGGTCTGGAGTACATGGCATTACCCTACTCAGCGTAGACGATAAATTTTTCTCGAGTGAACCAGTGGACGGTAAAGTTTTAATAAGTAACCTGCTATCTAACTACCTCAATAACTGGTAATAAAGGATTCGACATGTCATCGGACAGACATCCCTCCTTACTTAGACAAAGAAAGTTCCTGCCTTATTTCATTACTCAGTTTTTCGGCGCTTTCAATGACAACATTTTTAAGAACGTTTTACTGCTTTTTGTCGCCTTTGCTGGTGCCGGTGCCTTACCTATTTCCAGCAACCTGTTCATCAATTTAGCCGCGGGTTTATTCATTCTTCCTTTCTTTCTGTTTTCAGCCTCAGCAGGTGTGTTAGCAGACAAATACGAAAAGTCCTGGTTTATCCGCAAGGTAAAGTTATTTGAAATCGCGATAATGGCTTTGGGCGCCATTGGCTTTATTACCGAAAGTTATGGCGTGTTATTACTGCTGCTGTTTTTGATGGGCACTCAGTCCGCATTTTTTGGCCCGGTAAAGTACGCTCTGCTGCCACAAAACCTGAATGACAAAGAATTGGTTCCGGGTAACGCCTTAGTCGAAGCCGGTACCTTTATCGCGATTCTGATTGGGACGCTGGGAGCCGGCATTATTGCCTCATCAGAGAATGCCAAATACCTCGCGGCATTTTGTGTGGTGTTATTTGCGCTGCTCGGTTATTTATCGAGTCGTTTTATCCCATTTTCAGCCGCTAGTGCACCAAACCTGACCTTCCGCTGGCAACCGTATCAACAAACCAAGCACACCCTCTCGATCTGTAAGTCTGATCGGGTAGTCTTTCAATGTATTATGGCGATCAGTTGGTTCTGGTTCCTGGGTGCTGCTTACCTGACCCAATTTCCAAACTTTACGAAAGTGTATCTGAACGGCACAGAAAGCGCGGTTTCCTTCTTACTTGCCCTCTTTTCAATCGGTATTGCGCTTGGGTCATTGCTTTGTAACTGGATTTCCAATCACCGAATTGAAGTCGGCATCGTGCCAATTGGCGCGCTGGGCATCACAATATTCGGTTACTTGATGGCGACCTCGATTCCAGGCGACTTACCTCAATTTCAAACTTTTAGTGAATTCATCGCCTTCCAGGATTACTGGCTTCTGTTTTTCTACCTATTGATGATTGGTGCATCAGGCGGGTTATTCATTGTTCCGCTTTACGCGTTAATGCAGCACCGAGCAAAAGAAACCGAACGTGCTCAGGTCATTGCTGGGCTCAACATCTTTAACTCGCTATTTATGGTGGGTAGCGCGGTGTTAGGCATTGTCTGCTTAAGCGTGATTGAAATGACGATTCCGCAGTTGTTTGCGTTACTTGCAGTACTCAACTTCCTCGTCACTGTGTACCTATTTATGCAGGTACCTATCTTCGTCGTCCGTTTTGTTGTTTGGATGCTGACTCATACTATCTACCGAGTCAAACACAAAAACCTGCATCATTTGCCAGAGAGCGGCGGTGCCTTAATTGTGTGTAATCACGTCAGTTATATGGACGCACTACTTTTAAGCGCGGTATGCCCTCGCTTAATTCGCTTTGTAATGGAAGAAGATTACGCCAACCTGACGCCGATACGCGGCTTCTTGCGCCGAACGGGTGTGATCCCGATTTCAGCCAGTAATCGAAATTCAATCCGAAGAGCGTTCAATGACGTCGAACAAGCATTAGCCGAAGGCGATATCGTGTGTATTTTCCCGGAAGGTAAGCTGACCTCTGACGGCGAGATCCAAGAGTTCATGCGCGGTATTGATATTATTCTGCGCCGCAGTCCAGTCCCGGTTATTCCAATAGCATTAAAAGGGCTTTGGGGTAGCTACTTTAGCCGATGCAAAGGCAGAGCCTGCAAAGGGCTTCCAACCAGATTCTGGTCGAAGCTGGAAATAGAAGCAGGCTCGCCAGTCCAGCCAAACGACGCAACGGCTCAATTGATGTTTGAGAAGGTGCGAGAATTACGCGGTGATTGGCGCTGATAAGCCCCATTGAATCTATTCATTTGAACACATGTTTAGGATAACTGAACATGAGTTCAAATCATTAAGACAAACTGACCATAAGTGATGCGATATACTCACACTTTCACAAACCATAACGAATAATAAACCTTGAATAAAAAGTATCTTCTTTTTGGATTAGCGCTGCTGTTTTGCCTGACCCCTTTTGTATCCTCACCTATCGCATTGGTTATTGGCTTTTTGCTGGCTAGCTTTGGCTTTGTGCCAGACGAACTGCCGATCGCGTCTTTCACCAAAAAGCTACTTTCTTATTCCATTATCGGTTTAGGGTTTGGGATTAATTTCGAGCAGGCTCTGGCGGTTACGTCTGATGGTATCGGCCTAATCATCGCAACCATACTCGGTACATTGGTGAGCGGTTCGCTCATCGCCAAAGCCATTAAACTTGAAACTACCACGGCGTATTTAATTTCTTCCGGAACGGCGATTTGTGGTGGCAGCGCTATCGCCGCCGTTGCACCCGCGATTAGAGCCAAAGATGAGCAGATTGGTTTGGCACTGGCAACCGTCTTCGTCCTAAACTCGATCGCCCTATTCGTATTCCCCGTAATTGGCCATGCGCTGGAACTGGACCAACATACGTTTGGCACATGGGCAGCGATTGCCATTCATGATACCTCTTCTGTGGTCGGCGCCGCATCGGCTTATGGTGAGGAAGCGCTTACCACAGCAACGACCCTAAAACTAGCTCGCGCGCTTTGGATCATTCCAGTTGCATTAATTAGTGCGGTGATTTTCTCGCGAGTTAATGGAAAAGATGGTTCAGGTAAGATTACGATTCCTTACTTTATCTTTTGGTACTGCGCAGCCATCGCGTTCAGCGACTTTTTGCCACAATTTGACGTGATCTATCACGGAATCTTTACGGTTGCGAAACAGGCACTGGTGGTGTGTTTATTTTTGATAGGTTGCAGTATTTCCGTCTCTAAACTGAAATCCGCCGGCGCTAAGCCATTGTTGTTTGGTATCACGTTATGGGTTTTAGTGTCAGTAACATCGCTTACCTGGTTGATTGTTCACTGAACCAGAAGCGAGTAGAAGAGGGTCAATCAAACGCTTTCTGACTTGGTTTTACCTGATGCACAATCACTTTGATGCTTGTGCGTAAAAACCAGAGCGATCGCAATAAGAAATGCCGTCAGTTCAGCTAAAGAGCGCGCTAACCCTTCGCTGTTTAGGGAGATGCCAATTTGTAGCAGAACTGCCGCAATTAACGCAGTTTTGACCATACTGAACCTTATGCTTTTCTTCTCTAGAATGAAACATAATTATGATTCAGTGTTATAAGGATACGAAATTCCCTTTCCGACTAACACATAGCAAAAATGACTAACCTGACTTCGGATAGTCACTGCAACGTCTCCAGCAACCACTCTTTCACTACTTTGCGCGACACTTTTATTCCGCCTTCTAAGAGCGTCCTCGGCATAGAATAATACGCGATCGGCCATTTGAACTTTTCTAATTTAGTCTGCAGGAAATGCTCGTAATACTCTCGACTCATCAGCGCATCAGTCTGAATCACAGCAACAGGGCGTTGACCAAATTCATCATCTTCAACTGGCACGACAATGCTTTGCACCACGCTCTCGATCTGGTTAAGTACCGCTTCGATCTCTTCACAATGAATGTTTTCACCACCAGAGATGAACTGATTATCAGCCCGGCCAAGAATCTTTAGCTCATTGCCCTGCCATTCTCCTAAATCCTTGCTGTCAAACCAACCTGATTCGTCCACCAACGGCGTAATATTACCCTGAAAAAAATAGCCAGATGCTAAGGTTTGCCCACCGATAAAAATATGGCCATCAACTAACTTGATGTCGCGATTTTGGAGCACGTGGCCAGCATTACTGGTTTTGTCGATTTGCTTTGCTGTCACTGTAGACGCCGCTTCTGTCATGCCGTAACCCAGCCAGGTTTCAATCCCCTGACCTGCTGCACGCAAAGCCAACTCATGATCGACATGGCTCCCTCCCAACAAAACATGAGACAAAGACAGGTCTGCCTTGTCATCCAATAGTCGTTTAAGTTGTGTAGGCACCAGTGAGGCATGAGAGACGCCTAAAATATCCTGTGCCAGTTGACCATCACCAATCTTCAGCGTTGCACCAACAAACAACCAACGATACATAATCGCCAGCCCAGAAACGTGATAGAGAGGCAATGACAACAACCAAGTATCCTGCTGAGTGAACGTAAACTCACTCAACAAACCTTGTGCTGAGGCGTAATGTTGTCGATGAGTATGCACCACGGCTTTCGGCACGCCAGTTGAGCCTGAAGTGAAGACAATCGACGCCGCATTATCATGGCGATAACCGCTCTCTTGCTTGGCGTTTAATGGTTGCGATGTATTCTTGGGACAGGTCAGTAATGTACCGTTCAGAACGGTTTTATCTTGTTTAGAATAAGAGGCAAAGACCTCTTCGGTAAGCCACATGAAACGCGGCTGCTTTGACTTGTACAAAGTGTGCAGCTTGCCGTTAAGAGCCTCGAACGGCTGTGGCATAGTTAATGCCGCAATAGCGCCTATCTGTTGTGCCGCCAGATATATCAACACCGTCTCAGCTTGATTCTTGCCGACGAGCGTAACAACACTTCCGCACCCTACTCCTTGCTCCCGCAAATAGTGAGCATAATGTTCAATACGAGATTCAAGCTGCTGCCAGGTTAAGGACTCTTCTGGAGTCACTAATGCAGTCGAAAATGGGCTCGTCTGAGCCCAGTAATTCCAAGGTGCAATCGCGCTATTTTCTGTCGCGAATGGCTCTACGCTGATTGCCACACTAATTCCTGCTCAGCGAGAGGGGCAATTGGAAGTTCACACTCTGGCCAACCTTGCTCTAACTGTGATTTAAACAGTCCGATGGTGTCTAATCCCGGAACTTCATCAGGAAGTTGCCATTTCGCAAAACGTGCAAGTTGAGTCAATCCTAAGCTGGATTCGATACTTGAACTGATCACCGCTTTCATGCCCAGAGACTTTGCTTTTTCGATTAGCTTAATACAAAAATCAACGGATCCAATCAGAGTCGGCTTAATGATGATAGCTTTTACGCCGGTTAGATCTTCGAGACGGAAATCTTCACGGCGAGACGCATCCTGTAGGGTTTCATCCCAAGCGATGGCGATACCAGTATTAATAGCGAACGACAGACTGTCGCCCGGCGAACGACAAGGCTCCTCTAAGAACGAGATCCGTTGACGCAACGATGGCGTTACATACTTTGCAAATTGTTGTGCTTTCTCTGGTGTCCACGCTCGATTAGCATCAAGTCGCAAAGTGAGCTGAGGGATGGATTCCAGAAACAGGTTCACCAACATACCATCGCGAATAGGCTCATAAAGCCCGACTTTGATCTTGGCGACTTTCTCCCCTTGCATCTCGTTCAATTTGGGAATCAGCTCGTCAGGATCACCGGTACAAAGTGGGGCTGCTTGATATTGACCATCACGGGGCAACTCTCCCGCCAGCTCAAGTTGAGCCATTGACAAGCCGAAAGCAACCGACGGCACCATGTTGGCGTAATCAATCGGCAATCCGGCAACCCAACGTTCAGCCTGGTCCTGAAGCTGCATGCCCGCCTCATCGCTAGTTTCGTGGCTAAACCCCACAAGAGGGGCCACTTCACCAAGGCCAACCTGCTCACCATCGGTTAACTCAATAACGTAACCGACACGCTCGGTCAATTTGTTATCACGCAGTATTACGCCACTATCCATGGGAAGGCAGTAACGGTAAATTTTCGCTTTACGCATAGTCCTCTCCTAGTAGTCCGTATAACCCAAGTACGCTAAAAGAAAAATCAGCGTCCTCCCGAAGGACAAGGCCCTTGGGCTCTAAATTTAATTCAGAGGCGCACTCTGGCGCCTCGGCAATACGGATTAAGGGTTACGAGGGAATTTATCGAAGTCTGGACGACGCTTCTCGTTAAAGGCGTTACGACCTTCCTGACCTTCATCGGTCATGTAGAACATCATGGTCGCGTTACCTGCCAGTTCTTGTAAACCTGCCTGACCATCACAGTCAGCATTCAACGCCGCTTTCAGACAACGCAACGCCATTGGGCTGTGCTGAAGTACTTCACGACACCAGCGCACAGTTTCTTTCTCAAGATCTTCCAGAGGTACAACGGTATTCACTAAGCCCATATCTAATGCTTCTTGAGCATTGTAGAAGCGACACAGGAACCAGATCTCGCGTGCTTTTTTCTGACCGACGATACGAGCCATGTAAGAGGCGCCCCAACCGCCGTCAAACGAGCCAACTTTAGGGCCAGTCTGACCAAACTGCGCGTTTTCAGCTGCAATGGTCAGGTCACACATCATGTGTAAAACATGACCACCACCGACTGCCCAGCCAGCAACGGAAGCAATGACTGGTTTTGGACAAGTACGGATGTCACGTTGGAAGTCCAGAACATTTAAATGGTGGGTGCCCTGGTCATCTTTGTAACCGCCGTAATCACCACGGATCTTCTGGTCACCACCAGAACAGAATGCATCTTCACCCAGACCGGTGAGAATAATCACGCCAACGGCAGAGTCATAACGTGCGTCTGCTAACGCATCTATCATCTCTTTCACTGTTTGAGGACGGAACGCATTGCGTACTTGTGGGCGCGCAATGGTTATTTTCGCGATGCCATCGACAGACTTGTGATAATGAATATCGTCGTATTTCTCGCTGCAATCTTTCCATTCAACCGGAGCGTAAAGTTCTTCTTCAGAAATGCCTACTGTTTTTGCCATGGTGATTCCCATTGTTATCGTTACTCTCACTTTAAGTGAGATTGAATTATTTGCTTTATGTGTATCGCAAACTGTTTAGGTTGCTCTTGATGGACGTTGTGCCCTGCTCCCTCAATTTGTCGATACGTCAACCCGCTACTTGCTGCCAGTTGACAGAATTTTTTGTCTTTCGCACCACAAAGGTAATAAACCGGTACTGGTTGCGCTTGTAATGCTGGTAACAGATACGACTGTGTCGCCAGCGATGTCGCACGTAACATCTTCGCGACAGCAACGCCAAGATTAGCACTACGCTTTGCAATCAATGTTTGTCTTTGCTCATGGTTTAGTGAAGAAAACACCGCCTGCTGATACCAATCGCTCAAAACGTGTTCAATAGGTTCGATTTCAAAGCGCGACGCCCAGCTATAGTCGTTTTCAAACCTCGCTCGTTTCTCTGACTCTGTTTGAAGCCCGAAGTTTCCCCCCTCAACAATTGCTGCGCAAATATTGAGATCTGGAAAGCCGTTATTCGCTAACCCATGCATGGTAATGCGGCCACCCATTGAGTAGCCAATCAAAATAAGTGGCTGGCGTGAGGGAAATAGTAAAGATAGTGTGGAATGAAGAGATTTGCAGCAATCATCTAAGTCAGAGCAACAGGTAGTCTGACTCGCACCATGGCCTGGTAAGTCTATAGTAACCCTATCAAATTCACTTAACTCATCCAGGCATGCTTGCCAATCCTCCCCATTTCCCAACAAGCCATGTAAAAACACCAAAGTGGGTTGCTCGCCGCTTTGGTGCTTTTTTGTTGCAGGAAAGTGCTTAGAATTTAGCATGCAAGTTGTTATTAAAACTCTTAATAAGTTCAACCGCTTGGCTTGATGGTGTTTGTATTTCTACCAATAACGTACCTTGGCCATGCTCAAAGTGCTCCGAGATCAAAGCTTGATATTGCTCTAACGTTTTGGGTTGCTGGTAACTCAAACCAAACTGTTTTGCTGCATGCTCAAACTGGTAGCCATGAGGCATTTGGTAATAGGTCTGGCGATGCTCCTGTGGCACAGGGAGAATATCAAATATGGCACCGCCGTCATTATTGGTAATAACGATAACAGCAGGCCGCTTCGAATGAGTAAACAGCGACAGAGAGTTGAGATCGTACAACGCGGATGTATCACCAATATAAACCAGTAATGGATTGTCACGAGAGCGTTGTACGCCAGATGCCGTAGCCAGAATTCCATCAATACCAGAAGCGCCACGATTAGAAAACACATCACTTTTGCCCAGACGACCAAACATATCGACTAATCGGACGAACAGGCTATTGCCAAGAAAGACGTCTACGTTTTTCGCTCTTTCTTCGATATCAACCGCCACGGCAACTTCATTTAAGTCGAAGGTCGATGCACTTAAAAACGAGTGTCTAATGTGCTGGCTGATTTGCTCAACGTCCGCTTTTAGCTGGCTTGCCCATCCAGACTCAATTGAATTGACAGCAGAGACACGTTCCACCCAACTTTTTGGCGATTCAACCCAATGCAATTGCGGAAGATGACTCTGGTTATTACGACTTGAACGCGGTGAGATATACCAGTACTGAACATCCCCACCTCGAGTAACCTGAGTTTCAATCCATTGATTCAACCGTTTCGAGATTATACGGCTGCCAAACTGAACAATCAGATCACAAGACTCAAGCTGCTGTGTCA
Source organism: Vibrio sp. EA2 (assembly GCF_033042495.1). Classification (NCBI taxonomy): domain Bacteria; kingdom Pseudomonadati; phylum Pseudomonadota; class Gammaproteobacteria; order Vibrionales; family Vibrionaceae; genus Vibrio; species Vibrio sp. EA2. Next base: position 10,408 of record NZ_JAWLID010000009.1, read on the forward strand.
GATTCGCCACAGGCAGCCACAAGTCGTAATGTGCCCATTCAGAGCTGACACCACTTTGTGGATCGGCCAACACGGGCCAGCCCATCTGTTGAGCAAATGAAAGTGCGGCTTGAGAGTCTTGCAAAGGCAGGCTGCCGATAATCACCAGCCCTTTCTTGTGTGCGAATGACGGTATATCACTGACAGCTAGAGGGGCGAAACGCTGAGTGTACGTCTGGCTACTCTCTCGCCAAGCATCAACAGAGCTGAGGTAATCTTTATATTGGCTTTTAGAATCACTGGAATAGAGTGGCTCAGGGAAAGCACTGTTAATATGTACTGCACTTCCTTCCCGTTGCTGGGTAAACATCACTTCATCAATGGAGGTGAGCAGCCAGTTAAGCGGCGTATTTGCCGTAGGACTGGGTAAATTCAAGCAAGCAGATACGTGCTGAGAGAAAATCCCCAATTGATTGATTGCCTGGTTCGCGCCGCAGCCAACCAGTTCAAGCGGACGATCTGCAGTCAACAGCACCAGTTGCTCACCCGTTAACTTCGCTTCTGCAATCGCCGGCAGTAAGTTCGCCACCGCCGTACCCGATGTCACGATGACCGCTACTGGGCTTTGACTGGCTTTCGCTAAGCCCAACGCCATAAAACCTAAGCCACGTTCGTCGAAATGGGTGTGAATGGTAAAATTAGGATTATCTGCCGCCTCTAAAGTCAACGGCGTTGATCGAGAGCCAGGTGCAATGCAAACATGCTCTACCCCAAATCGATACAGTTCTATCAGTAATGTTTCAGACCAAATGCGATTCAATACGGCTTGATCATGACTCATGATGCCACTCCAAGCGGAGGGTGATCGGATATAAGCGTTAGCAAGGTCGACATTTTCTTATCCAGTTCTGCCCATTCATGCTCTGCAACTGACCCCGGCACAATGCCTGCGCCAGCAAATAGCTGAACTTGGTCTCCAAGCACCAGAGCACTTCTTATTGCAACACAAAATTCCGCCCGTTCGTGGCTAATGTAGCCCATCGATCCAGCATACCAACCTCGAGCAAACGGCTCATTTTCAAGGATGAACTGCATGGACTCTTGTCGAGGTAACCCGGCAACAGCCGCGGTAGGCTGCAAAGCGGAAAGTAGTTGAACACCATTGATATCAGCCTTAAGACTTGCATGGATACTGCGCTTGAGGTGTTGTACTTTTCTTAGCCGTACCAATCGCGGCTCCGACTCCACTTCTACCGATTCGGAGTGAGGTGATAAGCGTTCGACGATATCATCAACAACATACTGATTTTCTTTGAGGTTTTTTACGTCTGCGGATAGCCAGTTCGCCAGCTCCATATCATGGGTCGCATTAACACCACGACCAATCGTGCCAGCCAAAGCTTCAGTATGAAGTTCACGACCAATACGTGAATAAAGGCGCTCTGGTGTAGAGCCCATAAAACTGTGTTTGCGATCCAGACTGAACAGAAAATGGAAACTATGATGATTTTGGCTAGCGCTTGCTTTGAGCAATTGCGCCGCACTCAACTCGTTATCGAGGTGAAGCGTGGAACGGCGAGCCAGAACAACCTTTTTGAAGTCATTGTTCTCGATACCATTCAGCACGTTTTCAACCAGGTCGTTCCACTCAGGCTGAGTTGGAGTATGCTCAATCGACCGAATATGCGAGGAGACTGGCGTTAAGGTTGCAACATCACAGGCCAGCTTATGTAATCCTGCCAAAGTACGTGATTTATCTTCAGCAATGTTGACGGCTAACGACCATTGTTCATCAAATCGAATCAGTTCAATTTGAGGCAGGAAGAAAAAAGATGACATACAGCGACGATTCTTCTCGTGCTGGCCGTCAAAAGAGCGCCCACCCCACACTCGCTGACCCTCACCCAAAATCGTATAGGCTGAACCTGGGTCGACAAAAGAATGCAATTGTCCGAGAGCGACGACTTCTTCACGAGTATCACGGGATTGCCAATAAAACTTGGGAAAAAGTGGTTGCGCATCAAGCCAATCAATCAATGAAAAGTGTGGTTTCTTGCCGATAGGCTCAACCAAACGCATTGGATTGCCTTGTATTTTTTCAACTCGCTTGATAATTCTTTGTACGGCTTGATGGAACTGTGACAAATCAACCTCGTAGTATGTGAGGATAAAGGGTAACTTATGGCTACTCTAAGTTTAGACCTAAAGCAAATCAAGGCTGTATGCGATCTTTTGCAACATCGCGTAACAGCAAGCGTGAAAAACGCACCTGCAAACAGATAATTTTACAGATATATATTCTATTAAATTACAAATTATTGTATTTTAATAAAGAAATTAACGAATTTTTAGGAAATAGACAATGCAAAATATCGGGATGTCGTCAAAACTCGATAATGTCTGCTACGACATTAGGGGTCCTGTACTCAAACATGCTAAGCGCATGGAAGAAGAAGGGCATAAAATCCTAAAACTCAACATTGGTAACCCCGCCCCATTTGGTTTTGACGCCCCTGATGAGATTTTAGTCGATGTAATCAGAAATCTGCCAACTTCTCAAGGCTACTGCGATTCCAAAGGCATCTACTCAGCACGTAAAGCCGTCGTTCAACATTATCAGCGTAAAGGCATTCGCTCTCTGGACGTCGAGGACGTTTACGTGGGTAATGGTGTGTCAGAGTTGATTATGATGTCGATGCAAGCATTGTTAAACAACGGTGAAGAGCTGCTTATCCCTGCACCTGACTATCCATTATGGACGGCCTCTGTGGCACTATCCGGTGGTAAGCCTGTGCACTACCTTTGTGACGAGGAATCAGACTGGTACCCGGACTTAGAAGATATCAAGAGTAAAATCACACCTAAGACCCGCGGTATCGTACTGATCAACCCGAACAACCCAACGGGTGCCGTTTACAGTCGCGACTTCCTGCTTGAGTTCATCGAAATTGCTCGTCAACACAAGCTGATCATTTTTGCAGACGAAATCTACGACAAAGTGCTTTACGACGGTGCGACACACACCTCGGTTGCGACACTGACTGAAGATGTACTGGTCATGACGTTTAATGGTCTATCCAAGGCGTACCGCGTCTGCGGCTTCCGCGGGGGTTGGATGTTCCTTACCGGACCTAAACACCTGGCACAAGGCTATGTGAAGGGTTTAGAGCTGCTATCATCGATGCGATTATGTGCAAACGTGCCAATGCAGCACGCTATCCAGACCGCGCTGGGTGGCTACCAGAGTATCAATGAACTGATTTTGCCTGGCGGTCGCCTGCTTGAGCAGCGTAATCGTGCTTATGAACTGATCACGCAAATCCCGGGGGTGTCGTGCGTTAAGCCGAAAGGCGCAATGTACCTGTTCCCGAAAATTGATACCAAGATGTATAACATCAAAAACGATCAGCAAATGGTGTTGGATTTCCTCAAACAAGAAAAAGTGCTTCTGGTTCAGGGCACTGGCTTTAACTGGCCGAAACCGGATCACTTCCGCATCGTGACACTCCCTCATGTCGAAGATCTTGAAACGGCAATCGGACGATTCGAGCGATTCTTAACGACCTATAGCCAGTAATGAATCACTGGTAGTAATTAGTGCTGATCTCTCATATGCTTAGAGGAACTCCTAGTGAGTTCCTTTTTTACACCAGAAACGGAGAAAGCAATGAAAGAGAGCCATTTTTTCGCCCACTTGGCAAGAATGAAGCTAATCCAACGCTGGCCTTTAATGCGCTCTGTGTCCCCAGAAAACGTGTCAGAGCATAGCCTTCAAGTCGCTTTTGTCGCCCATGCCCTCGCGTTAATCAAAAACAAGAAGTTCGGCGGCGCTCTGAACCCTGAACGCATTGCCCTTCTCGCGATGTATCACGATTCAAGTGAAGTGCTGACTGGGGATTTACCGACACCTGTTAAGTACTACAATCCAGAAATTGCCAAAGAGTACAAGAAGATTGAAGCCGCAGCAGAGCAAAAGCTTCTGTCTATGCTGCCCGAAGAATTTCAGGAAGACTTTGCCCCGTTTCTTCTCTCTCACTCTGCACACGAAGAGGATGCAAAGATCGTCAAACAAGCTGACTCGATTTGCGCCTACCTCAAGTGCTTAGAAGAATTGAGCGCAGGAAACCACGAGTTCGCTTTAGCGAAAAAGCGACTCGAAGTGACACTGCAAGAGCGTCAGACGCCAGAAATGGATTACTTCCTGACTACCTTTGCACCAAGCTTCGAGTTGTCACTGGATGAAATCAGTTAAGGCGATAGTCACAGGAGAAATTCGTGTCATTTGAATTGCACTCACAATGGCAACAACGCCATGACGATGAACATAAGATCCGTCGAGATGATCATCGAAGTCCTTATCAGCGTGACAGAGCCCGAATCCTGCACTCTGCCGCTTTCCGTCGCCTGCAGGCCAAAACTCAGGTTCACGGCAACAGCTTAGAAGACTTTCATCGCACCCGGTTAACTCACTCACTTGAGGCAGCCCAGTTAGGAACCGGAATCGTTGCTCAGCTGAAGAAGAAACAACCGGAATTCCGCGATCTCTTACCATCCGACAGTCTTATCGATTCGCTCTGTCTGGCTCACGATATCGGCCACCCACCTTACGGGCATGGTGGTGAAATTGCGCTAAATTACATGATGCGGGAACACGGCGGGTTTGAGGGTAATGCACAAACCTTTCGTATCGTGACCAAGTTAGAGCCGTATACGGAACACTTTGGCATGAACTTATCACGACGAACGCTGCTTGGTTTGATTAAATACCCAGCCCTGATAAGCCAGACTCGCTCAGCGGTTTTACCCGAGCCTGCCGAACATCAGAGAAAACTCAAAGCGTACGAATGGTACCCGGCAAAAGGAATATACGACTGTGACAAGGCACTGTTCGAATGGGTTCTTGAGCCACTTACAGACAGTGACAAAGCTCTGCTCAGCCAAATGCGCTATGAGCCAGAGTCGGACTTAGAGCACAGCAAAACACGCTTTAAATCTCTCGATTGCTCCATTATGGAGTTAGCAGATGATATTGCCTACGGGGTTCATGATCTAGAGGATGCGATCGTCCTTGGAATGGTGACTCGTCATCAATGGCAGGAAGGCGCTGCGAGCCAGTTAGCCGATTGTGGTGATTCTTGGTTTGAAGCGCATATGGACTCGATTGGACAAATGCTGTTTAGTGGCAAACACCACGAAAGAAAAGATGCCATTGGCGGTATGGTGAATGCCTTGCTTACCAGTATTTCCATCAAACCAGTGGATGTTGCCTTTACGAGTCCGCTATTGTCTTGGAATGCTTGCTTAGAGCCACAAACAGCAAAGGCATTGGAGGTGCTGAAACATTTTGTTAGTCAGTACGTCATTCAGGTTCCACAAGTGCAAATTGTGGAGTACAAGGGCCAACAGATCATCATGGATATATTTGAGGCGTTAACGGCCGCACCTGAACGTCTGCTTCCGATACACACCAAAGCGCTTTGGTGCCAGGCAGACTCCGAAAGCGACAAAATGAGGGTCATTGCTGACTACATTTCGGCTATGACCGACAGCCATGCGCAGAAACTGCATCGACAACTATTCTCGTCGATCGTCCTCTAGTCTTGACTGTCCTTAAGATAATTATTTTCAAAAACGCCCGGAGGCATCTGGGCGATTTGGAACTCTATCATCTGCTCAAACACCTTCAGCAGTGACGTAAAATCACGTTTAGGGTCAAGTATACTCAATGCATGAAAGCCCGCTTCTACCGTTGATAAGCTGTTTTGAGAAGGTGCTTTTCGAATCGTATACCCACCCTGAAGATTTTCAGGGAGCTTCACCGTTGGCAAACCATGTAGATTGCTTGAAAGCTGCCACATCTTGTACGCTTTTTTCCAGGTTCCATCCAGCAAGATAAGACGAATTTTCTTGTTGTTCGCGCTTTCACCGTCAGCAAGTTCCGACAGGCAAACGGATTGCTCCGATGGGTAGAGAATCAAATGCTGATAGTCGCCGTCTGCGAGAAGGTTATTTAACGTTTGATCCTGAGAAAAGTCTTCACCTATCAGACAAGTACAGTTGTCTAAGCTTAAATTTAGAATCCGTGCCGTACCAAGGGGACGATGCTCTTCACTACTATGTTGAAGAATGATAAGTTCAACTCCGCTTTCTAGCGGTACAATCCAAGAGCAAATACAAGCTTTGCGCGATTTTCCACACTGAGAACAATAACGAGACATAGAGTGAACCTTTATACATTGCTGACCATCATCAGCGTTATCTGCTTAGCACTGCAATTTGAACCAATGACGAGCCTGAGTGAATGGCACGCCTATAATATTCGTCATGGAGAATGGTGGCGAATCGTAACAGGAAATTTAACTCATACCAACTTCGCACATTTAGGTATGAACCTGGCAGGCCTATGGGTGATTGGCTTTATTTTCCGCCCAAATACGAAAAACTTCCTCATAGTATTGCTACTATTGTGTACTTTCGTCGGTACGTTGATCTTGTTTACCAGTATGTCTGTCTATGTTGGACTTTCTGGTGTACTGCATGGCCTGTTTGGCTTTTGGGCGTTAAGAGAAGTATTCGAAGCAAGACGAAGCAGCTTATTATTAGTAGGCGGTTTGATAGCCAAAGTTGCTTGGGAGCAACTCTATGGCCCCTCTACGAGTACAGCAGCAATGATTGGGGCACGTGTTGCGGTCGATGCTCATCTTTTTGGGGCCATCAGCGGGTTGGGGATGGCGCTGCTGGAAAAAATTAGCCATCGCCGATTATTTGGATAAAAAATCCCGAGCCAAGAAAACAGATTGGCTCGGGAAAGCAATCACCGGAAACTAAACTCATTAACACGAAGAATAAAAGCCGTGGCTAGAGAATGATGCGCCCTTCGTTTTTCTTCAAAGTCGCATCTCCAATTCCTTTGACGTTGCCAAGGTCATTCACGGTTTTAAATGGCCCATGCTCAGTGCGGTAATCCACAATGTCCTGCGCTTTCTTTTCACCAATCCCTTTTAGCATAGTTGCGATCTCTTCAGCCGACGCTGAATTGACGTTAACGGTTATTTCAATCCCTTCATATTTATCCGCGGTTGTCTCTGCAGCCAACCCGAAAGGTGCTAACACGCATAAGAATAATGCCAAAACCCATTTCATATTAAACATATGCCTTCCTATTAGTTGTGATAACAATTTCAGCAATCGCTTCTCGTTCTTGCTGATAAAAACGTCAGAACTAATTTAGGTAAAGCTCACTATTGATTGAAGTTAGTTGGTTAGAAAATAAAACGGGCCGCTTATGCGACCCGTTTTAGTTAACATGCAAATTACACTATTAGTGCTTAGTTGCTCACAACAAAGTACTCGATGTCGGCATTAGCACGTAGAACAGCCAATACAGAAGACAGATCTTGTTGCGAAGATGAACGCTCCATCTGCGTCGCGACTTGCTCTTCTAGAGTGCTATCTAGCTCAGCATTGACCGCGTCTAGCTCAATAACAACGATGTTGCCTTCTACATCTTTCGATTGAGCGTATACAGGCTTACCTTCAGCTGGCTTCGCCATCGCAAATACCGTATCGGCATACGGTGAACGGCGATCGACTGTTTCTTGCTCACCAAACGCCAAGTTATTTTCAGCAAGAACATCGGTCTTACCTTCTTTTAACGCTGACACGACTTTAGTACCAAGCTCTAGGGCACCTTGTTCACCTTTAACGCGTGAAAGTTCAGAAACCACTTGCTCTTTCACCTCATCAAGCGGAAGAACTGTCTCTGGGCGAGAGTCTTCGACACGAACAACGATAATATGTTCAGGTGCCACTTCAATCGCTTCAGAGTTAAGACCGTCTTCTTTTACTTCTGGACTTAAAATCGCTTGCATTACAGCAGGGTTGCGAAGTACCTCAGGCGCATCCTCTTGAGAGACAAAGTCTGTCGTCTTCACTTCTTGATCGACGGCTTCTGAAGCATCAATTAGTGAGTCTGGAAATTCAAACGCAACTCGCTCTAGCTCATTCTGTAACTCATAGAACTTATCGATGGCCTTTTGATCAACCAATTCTTGTTTGATTTCAGTCGCCACTTCAGCAAATGGTTTTGCAACTGAGTCTTTTAGTTCTTCAAGCTTGATAATATGGTAACCAAAATCAGACTTCACCAAGCCTGATACATCACCTGCTTTCTCAAGTGCAAACGCCGCTTCCTCAAAAGCGGGGTCCATCACATCGCGTTCAATCCAACCTAGATCACCGCCAATTTCAGCGCTGCCAAAGTCATCAGACTTTTCTTCTGCAAGTGTTGCAAAATCAGCGCCGCTATTGAGTTCATCCAGAATCGCTTGAGCTTTTGCTTCATCATCACCTTCTACAAGGATATGAGCGACACGACGTTGCTCCTCTGAAGAGTATTTAGCTAGATGCTCATCGTAGTACTGCTGCACTTCTTCATCAGATACTTCGACCTGGTTTTTTAGTGCTTCAGCAGATAATTCGATGTAAGCCACTTTAGCCTGCTCAGGGCGAGTAAAATTATCTTGGTTAGCTTTGTAGTACTCTTGAATTTCTTCGTCCGTTAACTCTACGTTTTTCGCAAACTCTTCGGCATCGATAGTAATCGTGCGGATATCACGAGTTTGAGTGAAAAGCTTACCTTGTACCTGAACTTCACCCGGTAGAGTGAATTCACTGGTTTGCAGAGCATTGAGTAGTTGCTCACGTACCAGCTCACGACGCATGTATTCTGCAAAGGTATCTGGAGAGAAACCTGCACGACGCAAAGATGCTTGGTAAATTTCTTGATCGAACTGGCCGTTTGACTGGAACTGAGGCATTTCCAGAATCATGCTACGAACCTGTTCATCGCTGATACGAAGACCAAGTGCTTCTGCTTGTTGATCAAGCAACACATCATTGATCATGCGGTCAAGAACTGATTTGCGGAAAGATTCAACGTATGCCGGATCTGCCAGCATTTGAGAGAAGTAGTCACCCAACTGAGCTTGCATGCGGTTACGCTCATTTTGGTACGCCATCTCGAACTCGCCACGAGGGATTTCCGTGTTACCAACTTTTGCTGCTGCGTTGTTGCTGCCACCAACAATGTAGCTACCAACACCCGCGAATACGAAAGACAGGATAATAAGCCCAAGGATAATTTTGACCGCGATGCTATTCACGCCTTCGCGTAGTCGATCCATCATAATTTAATTGCTCTCCACAATTGAAGCCTACTGCTTCTATCTAATAGAAATAATGCCGCAATAATACCAGAAAAAGAAATGCGCATCAGTATGATGCGCATAATTTAAAAAAGTTCGGCTCGAAGTTTGTAAATTTTTGTTCGCAACGAATTGTTTGAGCAAAAGTTATTCAAATAGCCGGTATAGAGTCCAAACCCTATGATTAGTTCACTGAATCTTTAAGTGCTTTACCAGCTTTGAATGAAGGCACTTTTGCTTCTGCGATTTGGATTTCTTCACCAGTCTTTGGATTGCGGCCAGTACGTGCAGCACGAGTACGAACGCTAAAAGTACCAAAGCCAACTAGAGCAACTTGGTCACCCGTTTGAAGCGTACCACTCACTGCTTCAATGAATGCATCTAGTGCACGACCTGCTGACGCTTTAGAAATGTCTGCATTTTCTGCGATTTGTTCAACTAACTGAGTTTTATTCACTGTAATTTCCCCTTTGTGCCATCTGTGATTATTTTTGTGATGACTTTTCGTTCCATAATTAATAAATATGCTTCACCCCTTGTCCATAAAGGGCTGAGAGCTATCAAAACTAACTTAGCGTCCAAAAAAAACGCTGACAAGCCTTTTTAGGTTTATCAGCGTAAACTTTTACTTATTTTTGCTACACATCACTATTTTTTAGCTTCAAACTCAACGCCTGTCGGGTCTCGCTCTAGTGCAACTTTCAATACCTCATCGATCCACTGTACAGGGATAACTGTCAGATCTGCGATAACATTCTCCGGAATCTCTTCCAAATCACGCTCGTTATCTTTTGGAATCAGTACTGTTTTAATGCCACCTCGATGCGCCGCAAGTAACTTTTCTTTTAGACCACCGATCGGCAGAACTTCACCTCGCAGGGTAATCTCACCTGTCATCGCCACTTCAGCTTTAACAGGGTTACCCGTTAACGCAGATACAAGAGCCGTACACATTGCAGTACCAGCACTTGGACCATCTTTTGGTGTTGCACCTTCAGGGACATGCACGTGGATGTCTTTCTTCTCGTAGAAATCGGTATTAATACCCAGTTTTTCTGCACGAGAGCGAACGACAGTCATCGCAGCCTGAATAGACTCTTGCATGACATCGCCAAGTGAACCAGTCTGAGTCAGTTTACCTTTACCTGGCATCGACTGTGTTTCAATCGTCAGTAAATCACCACCAACTTCAGTCCAAGCCAAACCAGTCACCTGACCAATACGGTTGCTTTCGTCCGCTTTGCCATAGTCGAAACGCTGAACACCAAGGTACTCTTTCAGGTTGTCCATTGTCACAGTGACAGACTTGATGTCTTTATCCAGCAGGATATTCTTCACTGCCTTACGACAGATCTTAGAAATTTCACGCTCAAGGTTACGTACACCCGCTTCGCGCGTGTAGTAGCGAATAATGCCGACAATCGCCGAATCCTCGATAACAATCTCGTTTGGCTTCAAGCCATTGCGCTTCAACTGCTTATCTACCAAGTGGCGTTTCGCGATGTTCAGTTTTTCATCTTCTGTGTAACCAGAAAGACGGATAACTTCCATACGGTCAAGAAGCGGACCTGGAATATTCATTGAGTTAGACGTCGCGACGAACATCACGTCAGAGAGATCGTAATCGACTTCTAGGTAGTGATCGTTGAACGAGTTGTTTTGCTCAGGATCCAGAACTTCTAGCAATGCAGATGCCGGGTCACCGCGCATGTCAGACGACATTTTGTCGATCTCATCAAGAAGGAATAGCGGGTTTTTAACCCCAACTTTAGACATCTTCTGGATAAGCTTACCCGGTAGTGAGCCGATGTAAGTACGACGGTGGCCACGAATCTCAGCTTCGTCACGCACACCACCAAGCGCCATACGCACGTATTTACGTCCAGTCGCAGAAGCGATCGAACGGCCAAGAGAGGTTTTACCTACACCTGGAGGACCAACAAGACAAAGGATCGGGCCTTTTAGCTTGTTAATACGGTTTTGTACTGCCAAGTATTCAACGATACGCTCTTTAACGCGCTCCAGGCCGTAATGGTCTTCGTTCAGAATCTCTTCCGCTTTAGCTAAGTTCTTCTTCACTTTAGAACGCTTAGCCCAAGGAACGCTCACCATCCAATCAATGTAGCTACGCACCACTGTCGCTTCTGCAGACATTGGAGACATCATCTTAAGCTTTTGTAGCTCTTGTTCTGTCTTTTCGCGTGCCTCTTGAGGCATCTTTGATTCTTCGATTTTCTTCTGCAGCGTTTCGAATTCATCCGGCGCGTCTTCCATCTCACCCAGTTCTTTCTGAATCGCTTTCATTTGCTCATTCAGATAGTACTCACGCTGAGACTTTTCCATTTGCTTTTTAACACGGCCGCGAATGCGTTTTTCAACTTGTAGTAGATCGATCTCTGATTCCATCTGGCCCATAAGGAATTCCAAACGTTCAGTAACATCAATGATCTCAAGCACTTGTTGCTTGTCTACCAGTTTTAATGGCATATGAGCAGCGATGGTATCCGCTAGGCGTGCAGCTTCATCAATCCCATTTAACGAAGTCAGTACTTCTGGCGGGATCTTTTTGTTTAGTTTGATAAAGCCTTCGAACTGGTTGATTGCACTACGAACAATAACTTCTTGCTCGCGCTCATCCAGCTCAGGTGTCTCGATGAACTCTGCCTCAGCTAAGAAGAAATCGCTCTCTTTAAAGTGATTAATCTTCGCACGTTGCTGCCCTTCAACCAGTACTTTTACTGTGCCATCAGGCAGCTTCAAAAGCTGAAGAATGGTGGCTACCGTACCTACGTCAAATAGGTCGTCAACCGTTGGCTCGTCGGTATCCGCTTGCTTTTGTGCCACAAGCAGAACTTGTTTGTTGGTTTCCATCGCCGTTTCTAGACAGCTAATCGATTTTTCACGACCAACAAACAATGGAATGACCATGTGCGGGTAGACCACTACGTCACGTAGAGGTAGTACCGGGATCTCGATACTCTCGGAACGTTCCAAGTTCATATAATTCTCTCTTCCGCTTTCACGTTTAACGTATTACTTAAGGCAGTATATGGGGGCTAATTGTTTGGATTCAATAAGAGAAATAAAAAAAGGAGGTAATTACTTACCTCCTTTTTATTCATGGCTTGATTTACTCTGCTCCAGCGGCCTGATTATCGGCGTTGCTGTAAATTAGCAGCGGTTCTGACTCACCATTGATGACTGACTCATCAATAACTACTTTGCTCACATCTGTTGCAGATGGTAGCTCATACATGGTTTCAAGCAGAACGCCTTCCAAAATTGAACGTAGACCACGAGCACCTGTTTTACGCTCCATCGCTTTTTTAGCAATTGCGCGTAGTGCGTCTTCGCGGAACTCAAGCTCTGCATTTTCGAGCTCAAACAATGCTGCATATTGCTTAGTCAGCGCGTTCTTCGGTTCACATAGGATCTGAATCAGCGCTTCTTCATCAAGCTCTGTCAACGTTGTTGTCACAGGCAGACGGCCAATGAACTCAGGAATCAGACCATATTTCACTAGATCTTCCGGCTCTACCAGAGTAAATAGTTCACCGACTGTTTTGGTTTCATTCTTAGAGCGAACTTCCGCACCAAAACCAATACCAGTACCTGTTGCTACACGCTGTTCAATCACTTTATCAAGGCCTGCGAATGCACCACCACAGATAAACAGGATCTTAGACGTGTCTACTTGGAGGAACTCTTGCTGAGGGTGCTTACGACCACCTTGTGGCGGAACAGAAGCGACCGTGCCTTCGATAAGTTTTAGCAGTGCCTGCTGAACACCTTCACCAGATACGTCTCGCGTAATAGATGGGTTTTCAGCTTTGCGTGAAATTTTATCAATTTCATCAATGTATACGATACCGCGTTCAGCCTTAGCGACATCGTAATCACATTTTTGCAGAAGCTTTTGGATGATGTTTTCAACGTCTTCACCCACATAACCTGCTTCAGTCAGTGTGGTTGCGTCAGCCATTGTAAATGGCACATCCAAGAATCGAGCTAGTGTCTCAGCAAGCAATGTTTTACCACTACCTGTAGGGCCAATCAGTAGGATGTTACTCTTACCAAGCTCGACACCTTCGCTCGTTGTATCACCATTACGTAAACGCTTGTAGTGGTTATATACCGCAACTGCAAGCACTTTTTTCGCGTAATCTTGTCCGATCACATAGTCGTCTAGGTGTTCGCGGATCTGTTTTGGCGTTGGTAACGCTTCAGATTCTTTCTTAGGGAGAACATCCTTAATTTCTTCGCGAATTATATCATTACATAAGTCGACACATTCGTCGCAAATGTAAACTGACGGACCTGCGATTAGCTTGCGAACTTCGTGCTGACTTTTGCCGCAGAAAGAACAGTACAGCAATTTACCGCTGCCACTTTCTTTGCTTTTATCTGTCATTCGCTAACCTCTTAGCCTTTACTCTTCATGAATCAGTGTATATCAATTTTTGCCAAATTGCGCTGGCAAATTACTCGCCGCGGTGGCTTAACACTGCATCCACCAAACCGTATTCTACAGACTGTTCCGCTGACATAAAGTTGTCACGGTCAGTATCGCGCTCAATAATTTCAAGTGGCTGGCCAGTATGCTCAGCTAACAAGCGATTCAGCTTGTTCTTAATTGATAAGATTTCTTGTGCGTGAATTTGAATATCAGAAGCCTGCCCCTGGAAACCGCCCAGTGGTTGGTGAATCATCACGCGCGAATTAGGTAGAGCGTAACGCTTACCTGGTGCCCCACCAGCGAGTAAAAATGCGCCCATTGAAGCAGCTTGCCCCATACATACAGTACTTACATTTGGTTTGATAAACTGCATGGTGTCGTAAATAGACATACCTGCAGTTACGCTGCCGCCTGGAGAGTTGATGTATAGGAAAATATCTTTATCTGGATTTTCAGATTCTAGGAAAAGTAGTTGAGCCACGACAAGGTTTGCCATGTGGTCTTCCACTTGACCCGTTAAAAAAATCACACGCTCTTTAAGCAATCGAGAATAGATGTCGTAAGAACGTTCGCCTCGGGAAGTTTGTTCAACCACCATTGGTACTAGTGCGTCCATAATTGGCGACATTGCATTTTTTTCTTGGTAGCTCATATTCTTATGTCCCTAAAATAAATGGCCCGGATGATGAGTATCATACGGACCATTGTTAGCAGAATAGTTAACGTGAAGTCAACCTTCTACGCAAGATAATGCTTATTAAGCAGGTTGTTGCTGGTTAAGTAGCTCGTTGAAGCCTACTTCTTTCTCAGAAACTTGTGCTTTAGCGATGATCGCGTCGATAGCTTGCTCTTCTAGCGCTACGTTACGCATGTTGTTCATCATCTCTTCGTTTTGCTCGTAGTAAGCAATAACTTCTGATGGATCTTCGTATGCTGTCGCCATTTCTTCGATTAGCGCTTTAACTTTTTCGTCGTCCGCTTTTAGCTCTTCAGACTTGATTACTTCACCAAGTAGAAGACCAACAACTACGCGACGTTTAGCTTGCTCTTCGAACAGTTCACGTGGAAGCTGTGCAGCTGCTTCTGGGTTGCCACCGAAACGTTGTGCAGCTTGTTGACGCAGAACTTGAATTTCTTGGTCGATAAGTGCAGAAGGAACGTCGATGTCGTTTTGCTCAACAAGACCGTCAAGAGCTTGCTCTTTGATGCGGTTCTTAACTGCTTGCTTAAGTTCGCGCTCCATGTTCTTACGAACTTCAGCTTTAAGAGCGTCAACACCGCCTTCAGCAACGCCGAACTTAGAAACGAACTCGTCGTCTACTTCTGGAAGTTCACGTGCTTCAACTTTGTTCACTTTGATAGCGAATTTCGCTGCTTTACCTTTTAGGTTTTCAGCGTGGTAGTCTTCTGGGAAAGTCACGTCGATGTCGAATTCCATACCTGCAGTCTTACCTGCGATACCGTCTTCGAAACCAGGGATCATGCGACCAGCGCCCATTTCTAGTGGGAAGTTCTCTGCTTTACCGCCTTCGAACTCTTCACCGTCGATAGAACCAACGAAGTCGATAGTTACGCGCTTGCCTTCTTCTGCAGCTTCTTCAACTTCAGTCCAAGTCGCTTGCTGAGTACGTAGCGTGTTGATCATCTCTTCTACGTCTGCGTCATTAACTTCAGTTAGAGGCTTCTCAACAGTGATGTTTTCTAGGCCTTTAAGTTCAACTTCTGGGTAAACTTCAAAAGTTGCTGTGAAAACTAGGTCTGCACCTTCTTTGTTTTCTACAGGAGCGAAAGTTGGCGCGCCAGCTGGGTTGATTTTCTCTTTTACGATCGCTTCGATGAAGTGACGTTGCATAACTTCACCAAGAACGTCTTGACGTACTGCTTTGCCGTACATCTGAGCAACCATTTTTAGAGGCACTTTACCCTTACGGAAACCATCGAAACGACGGTTTTTAGCGATGTTGCGTAGTTCAGCTGTTACAGCGTCTTCGATGTTTGCAGCTGGAACAGTAATGTTTAGACGGCGCTCTAGGCCCTCTAGCGTTTCAACAGTAACTTGCATTATATATAAACCTCTAAAGTGGCTCGGTTTTCCGAGCGTATGAGCGTAACTCACCTGAGTTGACGCTTCATCCTTGTGTTGTGTTCTGTCCGAGCACCTAATTTAAATCGAGTATCGATACTGTTTATCAGTACCGGACTAATCAGTGATATCTTCAGTGTCATCACCAAAGGTATCTCCTATTAGCCTCAGGACAGAATTTTAGACGCGACATTCTAGCGATCTGTTCCTAACCTGTCGAGCCAATAGCCACTATATGGGCACTGTCTGCACTAAATTCTCGAATGCAGCCTCATTTTTTCTACAAAATGCGTTAAAAAACCCGCATCAGAAGCATAGGCATATCTAGAATGGGGACAATAGCGACTTTTTCAAGGGGATCGACCGCTTTTTTTATTGAAAAGCGTAAAAAGAGATCTCGCTCTTGTTTTACTCCACAGAGTTGGTAAGTAAATCCCCAATCTAATCTACAAACCATTAACATTTCTTAATTACTAGCAAGTTGCAAAGTCAGGAACTAAGGGATGTCACAACGAAACCGTATTCTACTGATTTTTTTCACCTTATATTTCCTGTGCGCGATTGTTGGTGGCCAATGGGTGTGGAAAAACAGCTATCAATCACTACTGGATAAACATCAGTCTCAGCTTGACCAGTTTTCCAGCCATATTAAGAACAAACTCGACAAGTACGCGCATATCCCTACCCTGCTGGCAAAAGATGCGCCACTGTTTGAGGCATTACTGCATCCGCAGAATAGTGCACAGCTTGAAGTAACGAATCGCTACTTGGAATCAGTGAATCGAGTTATCGCAGCCTCCGATACTTACCTTATAGACCAATGGGGCACCACGATTGCCGCCAGTAATTGGCGTAAACAGCGCTCGTTTATTGGCCGTAATTTCGCATTCCGCCCCTATTTCAAACAAGCCATTCAGGGAGAACAAAGCCAATACTACGCGCTGGGTTCAACGTCGGGTAAACGTGGTTACTATTACTCTTCGCCGATTGTTTACGCAGGTGGCGTGATTGGGGTTGTGGTCGTAAAGATGGATTTGAGTAAAATCGAGGACAACTGGCAGCAACCTGATAGTGTATTCGTCGCCAGTGACCCACATGGCATTGTGTTTATGAGCAGTCGAAATGATTGGTTGCTTAAAAGTTTACAGCCACTGAGTGACGCCGAGAAGAAACAAGTTTGGGCTAGCCGGCAATATCTTGAGACTCAACTTCGTGATTTAAATTTCGTCGGCAATGTGAATCTACCTATTAGCGAATTAAAACAAGGCTACCCATACAATAAAGGCACCCTGGTGGTTTCTTCTCTCGCTCTTCCTGAGATCAAGCTAACCATGAGGGTATTGTCGCCCAAACAATCTATCGTTTGGATAACCTTGGGTTACCTGCTGGTTCTTACTCTTGTTTTTACCATTTTATTCCTTATCGGCCAGCTGATTTATCACCGTCAACAGCGCCATTTACAACTCGAACAGATTCAGCAAGAAGCGAATCAAAAACTAGAGTATCAAGTGATGGCTCGGACTGCAGAATTGCAGGCTGAGATCGCCCAGCGAACAGAAACTGAGCAAGCTTTACGTGTCACTCAGGATGAGTTGGTTCAGGCGGCTAAACTCGCCGTCCTTGGTCAAATGTCCGCAAGTATTAGCCATGAACTGAATAATCCACTGGCGGCCATTCGCAGTTTTGCTGAAAACGGTAAGCTATTCTTACAAAAAGAAAAATTTGATAGGGTCGAAGATAATTTAAGCCGTATCTCAGCCCTCACCGATCGCATGGCCAATATCAGCCAACAATTGCGTTCCTTCGCCAAGAAAACCAGTGGCAATGAGCTGATGAAAACACGACTATTACCCGTCGTCGCCTCAGCGAAGGAATTGATGAAGCCCGCTTTTAAATCAGCTCGGGTTAACTTATCGACCGAGCTAATGACGCAGGATGCTGAGGTCTTAATCAACACGATTCAACTGGAACAAGTACTGGTTAACCTGCTAACTAACGCGATTGAAGCGGTGAAAGATCAAGAAGATAAACAGGTTAGCCTCTCTGTAGAGCATGACCAGCGTGGTAATAATATCTTGGTTCATATCGACGATAATGGTCCCGGTATCGGAGAACGCTCGCTCACTGAACTTTGTGAGCCCTTTTTGACCACCAAGAAAAATGGTTTGGGTCTGGGTCTGTCCATATCACAGCAAATATTGAGTGGCATGAATGGTTATTTAAGTGCGCATAACCAAGCACAAGGCGGCGCTCGATTCTCAGTCTGTTTGCCTGTTGTTTCAGCACTCGCCGAAAAAGTCGAACACGGTTCAGAGGAATAATTATGTGTCAGGTGTTTTTTATTGATGATGAAGCCGATTTGAGGCTGGCCATTGAGCAGACGTTCGAATTAGCCGATATCAACGCGCAATTTTTCCCCGATGCAGAATCCGCTCTGCTCGCGATGAAAAACGGTGATGAACCGGGTGTTGTCATTACTGATATTTGTTTACCCGGCATATCAGGAATCAATTTACTCAATACTCTGGTGCAAAGAGACAGCAACCTGCCGGTGATCATGATTACTGGTCACGGCGACATTTCAATGGCGGTTAACGCATTACATCAGGGGGCCTATGACTTTATCGAAAAACCGTTCTCACCAGAACAGCTCGTTGAAACGGTAAAGCGAGCCATCGAAAAACGCCAGCTTACGACTGAAAACGAGAAACTACGCCAATCACTTAAAGCCAGTCAGGCACTTGGCCCACGAATTATCGGCGAAACCGCGAGCATCCAGATGCTGCGTGATACTATCTCCCACATTGCCGATACCGATGCTGATATTTTGTTGTTCGGAGAGACAGGCACAGGTAAAGAGCTCATCGCGCGTTCATTACACGAACAAAGCCTACGCAGAAACCATAATTTTGTCGCGGTAAACTGTGGCGCGGTACCAGAAAACCTGATCGAAAGTGAACTCTACGGGCATGAAAAAGGCGCATTCACTGGCGCAGAAAGCCGTCGGATTGGTAAATTTGAATTCGCTCAAGGCGGGACATTATTTCTGGATGAGATAGAGTCCATGCCCATTCAGGCACAGATTCGTCTGCTCCGCGTTCTTCAGGAGCGTGTTATTGAGCGAGTCGGTTCAAACGAACTCCTTCCCCTCGATATTCGCGTGATAGCGGCCACCAAAGTGGATTTAAAACGTGCCGCCGAAGAAGGAACATTTCGCCAGGATCTCTACTACCGGCTGAATGTCGTTACACTGGACTTACCCCCTCTGCGGATGCGCAAAGAGGACATCCCCGCATTGTTCCATCACTTTTTGCTGGTCGCTGCTTCGCGATACGGAAAAAGCTCCCCGAGCTTATCCTCTCAAGATCTGGCAACGTTGATGTCGCATGACTGGCCGGGCAATGTGCGAGAGCTGAGAAATGCAGCGGAACGTTTTGTGCTGCTTGGAAAACTGATTCAGCTCGGAGATGCTAGCCCGACACAGATGCCTTCCTCGAGCTTGGCAGAACAAGTGGCAGAATTTGAGAAAGCAGCAATCGAACGCGCACTACTCGAGCACAATGGCAGTATCAAACAAACCATGACCCAATTAAATGTGCCTCGAAAAACCTTGTACGACAAAATGCAACGCTATCAGATTGATAAAGATCTATATAAATAAAACCCGAAATCACATTTGTTGCTTTACTCAACCTGTCTCATACTATTGATAGTTGCATGGTTGGTAGCGCTCAGCATGAATGAGAAAACGAAAATACCCGTGATTAGGGAAACGGTCGTTGTCGACGGACATTATCAGGAAGAAAGGCGTTCTGGAGAGGATCGCAGGAAGAACAAACAAAAGTGTCATGGCTACGAGCGAAGAATAAACGCTCAGCCCAGAAGACATGACCACAAATCCATAGACGAAGAGGTGTGACATGTCACACCTCTTTTTTGTCTTCGTAAGTTTGAATGAGGTTATACCAATCTGAAAAATTAACTGTTCAGAGAACAGGGTTCGATAAACAAACTCTATTTGCCATGGATGGCAAATCGAAGCCCCATGGATGCGTTCTTATAAACATACGGTGCGTGTTTGTGTTCGATACCTGTCTTCTGGTTCTCTATAAATAAGTATCACCACTTTCTTACTTAGGTGGGTATTACTTGGTAATTATTTCCGGTCCCATCAGCATCGTTGGCAACCAGGTTGAAACCCATGGAATGTAAGTAACGATAATCAGGAACAAGAACATTACCGCCACCCAAGGTAGTGCTGCTTTCACTACACTCATCATCGACATCTTCGCTACCCCGGCGGTAACAAAGAGGTTTAGCCCGACTGGCGGCGTGATCATCCCAATCTCCATGTTCACCACCATCATGATACCCAAGTGGATTGGGTCAATGCCTAAAGCAATAGCGATCGGAAATACTAATGGCGCGACAATGATCAGCAAACCAGACGGTTCCATAAACTGACCACCAATCAAAAGTAGTATGTTCACCACGATCAAGAATGTGATTGGCCCCAAGCCTGCGGAAAGCATCGACTCGGTGATCATCTGAGGGATACGTTCTTCGGTCAGTACATGCTTTAAGATCAACGCATTCGCAATGATAAACAACAGCATGATCGTCAGTTTGCCAGCTTCAAACAAGGTTTGTTTTGTGTCTTGGTGCACAAAGCTTTGAAGTGCTTTCACTATGGCTGGTTTGGTATTCTGCTTATCCGCAAATGGCCCCATGTCTTTGTAAACAAAGTTAGCGATGAAGAAGGCGTATACCGCTGCCACTGCCGCAGCCTCTGTCGGAGTAAAAATACCGCCGTAGATACCTCCGAGAATGATCACAACCAGCATCAATCCCCAAACCGCGTCCTTAGCCGCCGCAATGGCTTCCTTCCAGCCAACAAACGGTTGTTTCGGTAAGTTCTTAACTCGGGCTGCAATATAGATTGCAATCATCAGCATTACACCAGCTAATAAGCCCGGAATGACGCCACCTAAGAACATACGACCAACAGATACGTCTGTCGCTGCTGCATACACAACCATTACGATTGAAGGTGGAATTAAGATACCAAGTGTACCCGCATTACAAATAACACCTGCAGCAAAATCTTTGGAGTAACCGTTTTTGATCATACCAGCGATAACGATACTACCAATCGCAACGACCGTTGCCGGTGAGGATCCTGACAGCGCGGCAAACATCATACATGCCACAACAGAAGCCATAGCAAGTCCGCCACGGAACCAGCCGACCATTGCAATCGCAAAACGAATAATGCGCTTTGCTACACCGCCAGTAGACATAAAACTGGATGCGAGGATGAAAAACGGGATAGCAAGTAATGTGTAGTGTCCTTCAAACGCATTAAAAAGCGTTTGTGCCACCGATGCTAACGAAGCATCTGAATGCCACATCAAAAACAAAATACTGGATAAACCCAGTGATACAGCGATTGGCACGCCCAAAAGCATGAAACCAATCACCATCAAGAATAGCCATAAAATATCCATGGGTTAGCGCTCCTTGTTGTTATTGTTATCTTGGCTTTTGTCTTTGCCTTGCATGGGTTCCATTGCATCACCCGCATCTTTAAGCTCTTCTTTAAGTGCTTCTAGCTCTTCTTCACCCTCATGGCTGGAAATGAGGCGGTCAAGCTTACCAGTGAGTATCTGGTATGCTGCCTGGGCAAAACGAAACGTCAGCAAAGCCATACCAATTGGCAGCGCCATATAAGGGATAAATCGAGGCAGCTTCTCGTAGCGCTCTCCTTCATTGAGCCAGTCAGCCATAAACTGCAACATCTCTGGCATCGGAATATCATCCGTCTCGTACCATGCTCGCTCT
Source organism: Vibrio sp. EA2 (assembly GCF_033042495.1). Taxonomy (NCBI): domain Bacteria; kingdom Pseudomonadati; phylum Pseudomonadota; class Gammaproteobacteria; order Vibrionales; family Vibrionaceae; genus Vibrio; species Vibrio sp. EA2. The sequence goes on from NZ_JAWLID010000009.1 coordinate 31,973, forward strand.
GTGGCAAACGGGTACCAGTAATTCCATGAACCAATGAGAAGTAGAATTGAAAATGTCAAACAACATGACACGGCAAGCAAAGCACAACCTTTTCTAAACTTTTCAGGTAACAAGTTAATCACCACGTCAACGCCGATGTGAAAATGCTTTTTCACGCCGTATGAAGCACCTACGAGAACCATCCAGGCGAAAAGAAAAACGGTCACTTCAAGCGCCCAAAGAATATTGTCATTGAATAAGTAACGCATCACGACGTTGACAAATGTCAGCATCGTCATCGCTCCGAGGAAGAAGGCAATTAAGGTTTCTTCAACCTTGTCGGTAAACTGACCGACTTTGGAAAAAAATGAGTGTTCCATAACGGTACATCGCTCGAATCAGGTAAGTTTGGCTCCCGACGAACGGGAGCCGATTATCATTATGTTCAGTTATTTTTGGTTAGCCGCTAACGCCGCTTCAATTAACTCTGAACCAATGTCTTTTTCAAACTTGTTCCAAACTGGTTTAAGCGCGGTTACCCACTCTTCACGCTGCTCTGGGGTTAGCTCGCGAACCACACCACCCGCTTCGATAACGTACTGTTTGTTTTGCTGCTCTACGCGGTTTGACTCCGCATTACGGGTTTGAGTGACTTCTTTAAGAATGGTCGCAAACTGGTCACGTACGTCGTCTGGAAGTCCGTCCCACCATTTGGTAGAAGTAACCACTAGGTAATCCAAAATTCCGTGGTTGGTTTCAGTCGTACCATCCTGAACTTCGAAGAACTTTTTACCGTAAATATTCGACCAGGTATTTTCCTGTCCATCGATAACTTTGGTTTGCAAGCCACCGTACACTTCGGCAAAGGACATTTTTTGTGGGTTAGCACCCAATTGCTCAAACTGTGCAACCAGTACATCGGAAGCCTGTACCCGGAATTTAAGTCCCTTAGCATCTTCAGGGTGAACCAGCGGTCTATTGGCTGAAATTTGCTTCATACCATTGTGCCAGAACTCTAATCCTCTGATACCACGTCGGTTCATCGCATTCTTAAGCTTTTCACCCGCCTCAGAGTTTTGGAAGCGGTCAACAGCGTCTACGTCATCAAAAAGGAAAGGAAGGTCGAACAAACGGAATTTTTTGGTGAACTTTTCAAACTTAGACAGTGAAGGTGCCGCCAGTTGTACGTCCCCATTCAACATAGCCTCAAGAACTTTGTCGTCATCGTAAAGCGTCGAGTTAGGAAACACTTGCATACACGCTTTACCGTTCATCTCTTCATTGACACGTTTTTCAAGTAACGAGGCAGCGATCCCTTTAGGGTGCTTATCGGTGTTGGTTACGTGACTGAACTTAATGACCATTTCACCTGGGTCACAGTTAGCGGCAGCGTTGAAACTGGTAACAGCAAGAATTGAGGCAGTTAGTAGGGTAACAGGCTTAAACATTATTATTCTCCTTAATAAATGAACAACCCCATCACTGGGTGTTGATGCATTTAATGGAGCAATTAACGCACCACATTTGCGATTGTTATTTTCACCCTATTAATCAATAAGTTGAAATCACACCTTCTCCTTCCTATCCATCTGGATCACAAAATAAATTTCAAAATGGGTGAAGTTCACCCATCCCAATTCGGTAAGTGGGTGGGTTTAGACACATTCTTGAATCAGCAAATAAAAATGGCAGCCGCTTGGCTGCCATTGAGACTCGAGGAAAACAGAGTGATGAGCTCTGAACTTGTTAACGAAGCTCTTTAATAAATTCGTTAAGAAGAACAGCTTATTTCCATCTTTTTTCCCCACTCTGGCGGCAATTTTGCGTACTCTTCAAACTCCGGCTGAGAATCGTAAGGGTGGCGCAGTAGCGCGGCCAACCGATTGACTTCACTGAAATCGCCTTCTTCGGCTTTATCTATTGCTAGTTGGGCCAAGTAGTTACGAAGAATGTACTTCGGATTCGCACGACGCATTTGTTCACAACGCTGTTCTGTGGTGACTGGTCTGCCTAGCTCATCGACTTCTAACTCGCATCGTGCCAGATAAAGATCCAACCACGCTTGAGCCGCTTCACGATCAATAAACAAATCAATCACATCTTGAGGCGACTTTTTGTCTAAGTTAGATAGCGTTCTAAAAAAGCGCGTGTAGTCTGTTTTGTTTTGATTGAGTAACTCAAACATAGATTCAAACAAGCGCGAGTCTTCATCGATTCTGGTTTTTAAGCCGAGCTTGTTGCGCATTAACAGACTGAATTGCTGACTTAAACGCACCTCAAACTGACTCAATGCAGACTCTAAATCTGCACGATCCACCAGCGGAGATAACGAGTGCGCCAGTGCCGAAAGGTTCCATAAAGCGACGCGCGGCTGCTGGTCAAACGCATAACGCCCCTGATAGTCGGAATGATTACAGATATAGCCAGGATCGTAGTCATCCAAAAATCCAAATGGCCCATAATCGAAAGTTTGACCAAGGATAGACATGTTGTCGGTGTTCATCACCCCGTGAGCAAAGCCAAAAGCTTGCCATTTCGCAATCATGTCCGCCGTTTTCTCCACAATATTGGCAAACATCGCAGCGTATGGTTTTTCGGCTTGAGCACATTCAGGCAAGTGCCACTCGATGACCTTATCCGCCAATAGCTTCTGCTCTGCCAGTTGATTGGTGTAAAAGAAGTGCTCAAAGTGACCGAATCGAATATGAGTTTCCGCCATACGAATTAACATCGCGCCGTTTTCGGTTTTTTCACGGTAAACCGGCGTATCGCTGACCATCATACCCAGCGCACGGGTTGTCGGTATTCCGAGCCCTTGCATGGCTTCACTGCACAAATATTCACGAATCGTCGAACGCAGCACTGCTCTGCCATCACCCATGCGCGAATATGGAGTAAGACCTGCGCCTTTGAGGTGGATATCAAACCACGTGCCATCCTGTCGTTGGATTTCCGCTAGTAACAATCCACGACCATCACCTAAGTCCGGATTGTATGTTCCGAACTGATGCCCTGCATATTTCATCGCTAATGGACGAAATTCACCAAAGTTTTCTTGGCCAGAAAACACCTCAAGCAACGTTTCATCGGCTATAGGGGGCAAACCAAACTGCTGGGCAAAATCCCCATTCCAAACTACCCATTGGGTATTTATCAATGGCTGTGGTTTTACGAAAGTAAAAAAAGCGGATGGTAGCTCGCTGTAACGATGGGCGAAATTGACCCCTTGCCACACTGACATATCGGGTTCCTTATCTAAAAAGACTAACTACTAACCAGTATACGTCCGATCCCAATCACCATTCAGCCATGAATTCAACGTGGGTATTTACGGCTTCTATCGCTCGAAAACAAATAAGCCACTCGAAGTGAGTGGCTTACGTCTAAAACGAGATTGGTATTAGTGACGACGTTTCCAACCTAACAGCGCAAGTAACATAAGTGACCAGTAACCGACACTTCCGCCGCCACCAGAGCTCTTACCTTTATTACTACTGGCTTCGACAACTTCAACGCTTATTGCACCTTTTGCTGTCGCGCCTGTACCATCAGAAATCACGTACTCCAACGTGACATTATCGGCTGGGCTATCTGGTGCCTGATAAGTCACCTTACCATTTTCAATATACGCAGAACCAATACCTGAAACGTTATCCACACTTTGAACCACAAGGCTGTCGCCGTTCATATCGGTGTCATTCGCCAGTACGTCGATCACAATGCGTTCATTCACCGCTACCGTCACCGCATCAGCTGAGGCAATCGGTGCACTGTTTTGAACTTCAATCTCGACCAAAGCGATAGATAAAGCGGCACTCACATCGGTCACCGTCAGTTGGAATGTGAAAACGTCCCCTGCTTTAGCTCCCTTAGGAATCTCGAAACTGGTAGTCACATCACTTGGATTACTCAAAGATACAGTATCGCCAGCAACCTGCTTCCACTGATAAGTCAAAGCGTCACCATCGGGGTCACTGCTGTTTGCGGCTGACAGCGATACACGGTTCCCGGCTTTCAACTCGGTGCTAATGACATCTGTAACAGCATTTGGGGCAGCATTGAACCCTATTACTTCAATCGAAACATTGACTGTAGAGGAAGCGAGTGAACCATCTGCCGACACCAAGCGGTATTGGAAACTGTCAAATCCGACAAAGTTTTGATCAGGTTGGTACTGATTGTCTGTAATAGTGCCGTGGACAGGCTGTTGAAATACCTCGACCTCAAACTGGTAGCCGGAAGCAACGACGTCGTTAGACATCAAGTTCAGTGACAGTATTGTGTTCTTATCCGTCTGGTAACTATCTGGCCGTGCTTCAACAATCTTGGCGTTTTCGTAGTTCAGCAATGCAGCAAACGGAACCGTTGAGAAGCTAGACTCAAGCAAGCCTTCAGAATACTGCTCACTGCTCTTGCCAACCCACATCTTGGGTTGAGTTGCTTTCTCCATATCCAATAAACGGCTAAAGTTGAAGCTTTCTTCGAATTCACCACCTTCAATTTCAACCACGATAATATGTTGACCAGCACTTAACTGTGTCGCTTGCGGAAATAGAATCCGAGATGACTTCTTGAAATTACCTTGTTGCAGTAGTTCCGCGTTTTGTTGATTCAATACCAAGCTATATTCATGATTACCTTCGTTAGGGAAGCGCCACACGCGAAAGGTCATATCGCGTTGTGGTGAACTTTTCTCAGCATAGAGCTGTAATCCATCCAACTCTGTATCTCGACTTAAATCAAGCAGCACTGCGAGAACATTTTCATCATTTGAGAAGACGAATTCTTGATGGAAGGTGTTTAACCACGCCGATTTATTCGCGTCATTCAGTTTAGTTAGTAAAAAACTACCGCCATTTGCACTGCTAGAAATATCTGAAATCGAAACATCAGTGTCGAACCCTGTGATGACATTCAACCCTGGGTTAGAGAAATCAGAAATCTCGCTGCCGCCATTAGGGTATAAATCACCCTGATCGCTTCGTTCGCCCTTTTCCAATTCACCTCTGCCATCCGCTTGCATCACTTGAACTTGCATATTCCCCAATCCATTGAACTGATTGAGAATGTTGACAGACATGGCAAGTACACCTTCAGCCGCCAAAGCTTGGTCATAATCTTTGAAAGTTCGATTTTCTAAATAAACTCGCGGACCATATTCTTTGAGGTATGGATCAAGGTAGACCAGCTTAACTTCATCATCTGTTAATCTGTGAGGCATGTTACTTTGATGAGCAATCGTTGGTACGACGAAGCCTGCGGCATGCCTGCTCCATGCAGTCATATTGACTGGCGTTTCACCAGGATAAGAATCGCCGGGCTTCATCGCCCATGAGCCTGCACCCATGACGCCCCAAGTACCGATCGATGCCTTACTGTATCGAGCGTAAAGATCAGGCAATCCGAGCATTAGGTGCCCTAATTCATGAACGATAACCCCTAAGGTAGATTGGTGCGTTGCCTGATAGTCAGCAAACAAGCAGTAGTCTTTAATAGTCGTGCCATCGATTTGAACATCGTTATGAAAGTACCTATGAGGCCAGATTGCCGGCTTGTTTAGAACTCCCGTCGAACGGTCACCACCAGCAAACACAAACATGACCGACAACTCTGTCGCATCCACGGTGCCATCCCGATCACGATCGTAACTCGACAAATCTATATATGGGTCAAGCTTGCGATACGCTTCTGCGAACACAAGGTTCATTTTATCTGTACAAAGGCTATCGCTGGTACTGGCATGACAATCTGGATGACGCAGTGGTACAGTCACGTCAATCACACCATCGTTCACCGTGCCGTAGCTTTCAATCGCTGGGATAACCTTATATTTCCCCAAAGAGTTCTTGTCATAGTAGTCAACGACACTTTGCCCGTTTTGATCGAAGACTCGTTGCTCAAAATCATGCTTCATAACCTGATTAGTAAACGAAACCTGGACAACTAAGAGAGGTTGCTGCGTCACTCCAGAGCTACTCATGGCGCTATAGACTATATCTGTATCTGAAGCTGCACGTAATAGGTTCTTACGCGCCATAGGCTCCATGGTTCGTAATGAGGAAAGGTGGGGCTGGATAGATAAATCAGGTCGAGACTTGGAAGATTCGGGCGCTACAGAAGTTTGCGTTTTCTTTATACCTGTAGACACTAATTCTAGGGCGTCTGATTCACGTAAAACTTGCGCAAAAAACCAGTCTCCGTCTCTCTGTATAAGCGCGTTGCCTTGCGTATCTTCAAACCAGTGGAAATCTGCGGTCCCTCTTAAAATCGCTTCGCTTGACGTTCCGTCAGTTAACTTGATTTCATGCCAGATAGGTGACGGTGGTGTGGTTGCCATGCTCTTTCCTGCCAGTAAAGCAGATAACACGGTTAACGCAACTAGGTTGAATTTCAAAATACGACTCCTTCTTCTCAATTCGCTTTCAGCACGCTACATCAACGCCTCTAGTCACAGTTTCCATTGGTGAAGCTTATGCCTGCAAGTTAAGTCCGGCCGTTAATATAGATTTGTCGAATGCATGGTACAGAAAGGTGAAAACGATGGCATAAAGGTTCGATATTTCACAAACAAATTTGCGTGGCAGACCTCGTATTTGATCCAGATGGGAGATCGCTGCTTTTTAAACAGCGATCAAAGCAAGGTTCTGATGTTTCTCTTATAAATCAACCGGTCAATACCGTATCTTCTGGGTATTTAATCAGAGTAGGTTCTGGGCGAGCTAACATATAAGCTAATGTCAATGGACCGATGCGGCCAATGATCATTACTACGATCATGATGTATTTACCCGGCTCAGATAATTCTGCAGTCAGACCCGCGGTTAGGCCTACTGTGGCAAACGCAGATATCGTCTCAAACATGACCTTATCGAACGCAGCGTCCTCCGTGAGCATCAGCAGGAACATTGCGGTTGTCAGGATTGCGCCACTCACTACGATAATCGCGAGCGACTTAGTGACAGTTGGCCAGTTGACCGTGCGTTTAAATATCACGACGTGTTTCTTTTGGCGTAAAAAAGTCCAGGTCGCCAAAAAAGCAATGGTAAAAGTCGACACCTTAATACCGCCACCTGTTGAGGTAGATCCTGCGCCGATAAGCATCAAAATAATCATGATAAGTAAGGCTGGCTGAGAGAACAGTGATAAATCCACACTGTTAAAGCCGGCAGTTCGAGCACTGGCAGATTGAAAGAATGCAGCAAGCCATTGCGCTGACAAAGGTAACGATTCCATCGTATTTGGATTGCTTCGCTCTAACAGCCAAAAAAGTATCGTACCTACCAACAACAATACCGGGGTCGCAATCAACATAATTCGGGTATGAAGGTGCAGAGAGTTAAACCCTTTACGCCAGTTTAACCAGCTGTCCCCGACAACGGTAAAACCTAAACCACCAAAGATAAACAGACCAGCAAGGGTGAATATCACCAAGGGATCATTTACGAACCCGGTCATGCTGTCCGAAAACAGAGCAAAACCCGCGTTATTAAAGGCGGAAATGGAATGGAACAACGCGTAGAACATCCCGGTCTGCCAACCCATTTCCGGTACCCAACGAAAAGAAAGGAGGATAAAGCCTAGCGCCTCTGCCACCAAAGCAAATACCATGATCTTTGTAATCAGATTACGCAGATTGATATGCCTATCCTGACCGAGCGCTTCCTTGGCCAGAGCTTGTTGGCGCAAACTCAAACGCATACCGAACATATATAGCAACACGGCAGATAGCGTCATCTGCCCTAGCCCACCAATTTGCATTAGGCACATCAAGAGGATTTTACCCGCCAATGTAAAATGCTGCCCCGTATCCACGACACCAAGGCCGGTCACACTGATCGCAGACGTTGCGGTAAATAGTGCATCAGTGATCGATAAGCCGCTCACCGAAAAAACAGGCAGAGTGAGTAGTATCGCAGAGGGTAATAACACTCCGAGAAAACTGATTAATATAATCCGAGGTTCGCTGCCCTTCTCTTTCGGTCTTTGACTTTCTGGGACGTAAAAGACGCCTTTTTGGTGAAAATGCATCATAGTGATTTCAGTGTGCGAGCCAATTTTTCTTGCGGACCAACGACAATCATAAGGTCGCCAATCTCTAAGGTCACATCCATACTTGGTGCTTTGGTGATCTCCGGCCCTCTTTTAAAACCGAGAACTTGCACGCCCTCAACCTGACAGAGAGACAGCTCCCCCAGTTTTTTCCCCATCCAACGCGAGCCAATCACAAACTCCGTCATCGCAAGGTCACTGCCTAGTGGATGGAAGTCTAGCACTCTTCTGTCGAGCATTTTACGCGCGACGCGAATCCCCATGTCACGCTCAGGCATGATGACATGATCAGCACCAATCTTTTGCAGAACTCTGGCCTGGAACCGGTCGTTGGCTTTGACCCAAATCGATCTGACCCCGGCTTCTTTCGCAATTAAGGTGGCAAGAATACTGGCATTCACATCGGTGCCAATCGCAATCATCACCATATCGTAATCGTCGAGTTTTAGCTCCGCGACGGTCTCTTCATGAGTGCAGTTTGCTACGATAGCCTGACTGACAAACCCAGCAGCTTCTCTTACTTTATCTTCGTCAATGTCGACGGCTAAAACTTGAGAGCCCGCATCTTGTAGCTCTTTACATACCGCTAAGCCAAACCGACCAAGGCCGATAACAGCGAATTGCTTATCACCTTTTTTCATTTATGCCTCTTTTATGCATTTAGTAGCAACAGAGAAAGTCTGCGCTTATTCCACGGCGTGTGCAAACCAGGCGAAAGAAAATTGACGAAAGCCTTACCAAGCTTACGTCACAAATGTTAAGCGTATGACATGGTTTGATTTTTTCCACCATTCGCATTAACAAATGTGTGTAAATCCCATATGTTAGAAAACAAAAAAGCCGCATCGAAATGCAGCTTCCTAGTAAAAGATGTTTAGCCTACTATCAGTTTCTGGTCTGATTCTTATCAGATTGAGAACGGTTATCCTGAGGCTTACGCTTATTCTTTGGTACGTAATTAAGAATCGAAATCGGCACCGGCTTTCTTGGTGCAAATCCTTCAATTTCTACACGTTCTAGCAGATGACCTAAACGGCTCTCAATCATACATAAGTTTTTGAAGTCGTCCTTTGAGACCAGTGAAATCGCTTCACCTTGCGCGCCCGCACGACCTGTACGTCCAATTCGGTGTACATATTCATCCGCTGGGAAAGGCAAATCGTAATTAATCACTACTGGCAAATTATCAATATCTATGCCTCGAGCCGCAACACCTGTCGCAACTAAGTACTGAATCTCCCCAGCTTTAAACTTCTCGATCAGTTCCTGACGCACACGCTGATTACGTCCGCTGTGGAACGCTTCTGCAACGATGCCACGCTTCTCTAGTTGGCTAACCAGCTTCGCAGCACCATGCTTGGTTTCGATAAAGATCAGAACTTGTGACCAATCGTTCTCTTTTAGCATGTGGCTCAACAAAGACGATTTCATGTCTTTATCGACGGTGGTAATCCACTGCTTAATGTTTGACTTCGAAGCACTGTGTTTGGCAATCGTAATCTCTTCAGGATCGACGATCGCATTCTTGGCTAGATCACGAACTGGGTTAGAAAGCGTGGCGGAAAACAGCAGACTTTGTACATCCTCAGGCATGCAATCGACGATTTTATCTATTGCATCGATGAAGCCCATGTCAAGCATCTTGTCCGCTTCATCTAAAACCAGCATTTCTACTTCATCAAAATGAATCGATCGTTGACCATACAGGTCAATCAAACGACCCGGCGTACTGACAACAATGTCCACACCGTCAATCAATGCTTGCTTCTGCTGCGCATATTCAACCCCACCGAACATAGCCATTGAGCGTAGTGACAGGTTCTTACCATACGCTTCAATACTTTGGTGCACCTGAAGTGCCAGTTCTCGCGTTGGCGTAAGAATAATGGCACGCGCACGTTTTTTACGCTGCGTTTCACCATGACTTAGCTTCTCTAAGATTGGTAATACAAAGCTGGCCGTTTTACCGGTACCCGTTTGCGCTGCGGCGATCAAATTACGCCCACGCAGTACAATCGGAATGGCTTTTTGCTGAATAGAAGTTGGTTTTTCATAACCCAGCGCCGTCACTGCATCAGTGATTGGTGCGCTTAAACCAAGCTTAGAAAATGGCATAGAAACGTCTCAACAGAGGAAATGAGCGCGTAGTGTATCAGTAACCGAGTGATTAATCAGCTTAGCTGTCCTGAGAAGTACTACCCTGTAAATAAAACATAAGCTTAGCAAGAAAACAGGATTTATCCGCCACTTCACATTTACTAATCAGGAATCTCGCTATGCTATTTACGTGTGAATGACTGGAAGGCTGCATGGATATTTTATTACTGGTGGGATTGATCGGTTTAATCACGCTCAATGGCGTCTTCGCGATGTCAGAAATTGCGCTGGTCGCTGCAAAAACAAGCCGCCTGAAAATGATGGCTGAAAACAGCAAGCGCGCAGCATTGGCGTTAGAACTCAAAGATAATCCGACACAGTTTTTATCAACGATTCAAATCGGAATCACCGTCATTGGCCTGTTAAGCGGCATCTTTGGCGAAGCCACGCTTTCGGTTCCTTTTGGGCAATGGTTAGTCAGCCAAGGGATAGAAAAAGAGATTGCCAACGTTGTCTCCACGTTCAGTGTGGTTTTGTTAATCACATACTTCGCCATTGTGGTCGGCGAATTGGTACCAAAGCGTATTGCGCAAAATAATGCAGAGATGATTGCTATCAATGTGGCTTACCCAATTCACTGGTTAGCTAAATTAACTCGACCATTTGTTTTTCTATTGACCTTTACCACCGATACTTCGCTTAGAATATTAGGCCAAAGTGAAAGCAAGAGTGAAGCAGTTACCGAAGAGGATATTGTCGCCGTCGTCAGTGAGGGCTCGGAGTCCGGAGCGATAGAACCCCAAGAACAGTTGATGATCCGCAATCTGCTCCATCTTAATGATCGCCTTGCACTATCATTAATGACACCACGATCTGATATTCACTACCTAGACGCCACACTCCCTATTGATGCTATCCTAAAAAACCTCCGTCAGACCCAACACTCCGTATGGCCAATATGCAAAGGAAGTCTGGATAACATCATTGGTACGATTTCGTCCAAAGTCCTGTTAGATGAATATGACAAGCTTTCCGTTGAGCGAATCAATAAACGCCTGAAACAACCGCGCTTTGTACCCGAGTCGATGAAAGGGCTGCCACTACTCAATTACATGCAACAGACCAGTACTGAGATGGTATTTATCGTCGACGAATATGGTGATGTACAAGGGTTAGTCACGCTCTATGACTTACTCAAATCGATCGCCGGAGAGCTGGGTATGGAACCGCAGCACATTTGGGCAAAACAACAAAAAGACGGTAGTTGGTTGATGGACGCACTCATTCCATTGAATGAACTCAAGAACAAACTCCAACTGAGCAACATCGAAGGGGAAGAGAGTGAAGGTTTTCAGACCTTAAACGGCTTCCTTACTTGGTTAATAGACCGCGTGCCTGCTCAAGGAGAAATCATCGAGTATCAGAACTGGCGATTTGAAGTACTGCTAATGAAAAGTAACCGCATTGTGCAGGTTAAAGCGTCCCAGCAAGAGCCGGCTGAAACACCAGAAAGCACTGATCCGTAGTAAGCCAGAATGGTTAAGCACTCATTTAGATTGGCTTTACTCACCGCTGTCATTCCTGCGAGGTTTAGCGAGACTAGGAATCTAATACCAGCGTGCAGAGAGCCTTCAGGGACAGCCTTAGACACATAGCACTTGGAAAATAGATTCTGAATCACGCTCGTTCCTCTCTGTTCAGAGGTAGCTTGAACATGCCGCTCTCTTTTAAGTGAGCGGCATCACTCCAAACGGAGGTTTGTTTTTATTTAGATTAGAACAGGTAGGTGGCGCTCACGTACGCGCTGCGGCCTTTCTCCGAGTAACCGTAGTAGTCATCTTCGTCATCCAACTCAACGTCGAAAATATTGTTCAGACCCGCTTTCAGGTTCACTTGCTGGAAGTCATAAGAAACGCCCAGACCAACCAATGTGTAACCATCCACTGTTTTATCTTCTCTACTTAGGTTCGTGATCACCTGCTGACCAATGTAGTTGACGCGAGCAAAAGTGGTCAGTGAGTCGAAAACTTGCCAGTTCACATCCAAGTTGGCTAAGTGTTCAGGCGTGTCTGTTAGCTTTTCACCAGAGCTCTTATCCTCTGCATCAGTGTACGTATAGTTGGCTGACAAATTGATGTTCTGAGTAATGTCATACCAAGCTTCCAGCTCTATACCTTTGATTTCTGCTCGACCGATATTTTGGTAAGTGATAATTGGCATGGTGCCATCCATACCTACTGCGGTACTGGTATCTCGCTCGATTTTGTTCTTCAACTTAGAGTAATAGTAGGTCAAGCCCAGCCCCAGCGAGTCTGTCTCGTAAGCCAAGCCCGCTTCATAGCTTTCTGACTCTTCCGGTTTCAAATCATCGTTACCGGTTAACCAGCAGCGGTTACCACAACTGATCACTCGGACTTGGTCACTGCTCTCCATCATACCCGGAGCTCGGAAACCACCTCCCCCACCAGCTTTTGCGACAAATTCATCGGTAAAACTGTAAACCGCATAAGCACGTGGACTAAAGTGACTGCCGTATACTTCATGGAAATCTTCACGGCCCCCTAGTGTCAGAGCCAGTTTATCCAGATCGAACTCACCTTGAGCGAATACCGCACCTTGATGGTAGTCGATTTCACCAGAAGGGATATCACGACTGTTGTTCAGTTCAGATGTACGGAATTCACCACCAAATACCCACTCGTGGCTATCCTGCCATAAACCCGATAGTTTGAAATCGGCGTAATTATTCTGCAACTCTACATCCGCAGTACCATTGGTGTAAGCGGTACTTCCGTCATTCAGATCCATGGTTTCGCCGTAAAGACGTGCTTGAGAGTCAAACCCTGACCAAGTACCTTCATGCGTCAAACCATAGTTCCAACGAGTAGAATCCTGAGTATTGGTCTGGTCTCCAGAACGCGGGTGTACCCACTCAGCTTTGCGCTCATCTTTAGTGTAAGTCACGTCGGCAATCAGCTTTTGCTCGTCTGTCAGTTGCCAGGACATTTCACCAAATATGTTTGTAGTGTCTTTTTTCTCCAGGGCATCGTAATCAGGTGTCGCATCAGTGCGCCATGGGTCACGAGTCGAGCTTTCAACAATGATGCTACCCGCCAGATCTGAAGTTAATTCACCGCTTGCATAGGCATGGCCTTTCCACCCATCACCACCATCACCTTCAAGTAAACTTTCGTACTCAAGCCCAAGTGAGCCAGACACCTTTTCTGTTGGTGTCTTTAAAATCACGTTCACTACACCACCCATTGCTTCTGAGCCATATAGAGAAGAAACCGGGCCACGCACCACTTCAATGCGCTCAATGGCAGTCAAAGGAATTGTCGACAGATCAAAATCGTTACCACGAATCAATGCATCCTGAGAGTTGATGCGACGACCATTAATCAGGATCAGAGTATGCTTAGATTCAAGGCCACGAATACGAATGGTATTTCGGCCGTAAGCAGCACTACTTAACACACTCACACCTGTCGCACTGCGCACCGCTTCCGAGATGTCTTTGACCGGCATCTTTGCGATGTCTTCCGCAGTGATAACCGAAACGGATGCTGGAGCGGTAAGCTTAGAATGTTGAGTTAATGACGCGGTGACGACCACACGTTCCATTTCTGGGGTTTCATTCTCCTCTTGCGCATAAACTTGGCCACTAAAAACCGTTACAACGGCTGCTGCCAACATGGACGGCATAAACGTAGGCTTTCTCACTAAAGTATTCACTGCATATCCTTATATCTATTTTTTGTATGAATTAGTCTCGCCAACTTTAATAAATAACAGTATAAATAGCAATAATTATCAATTGCATTAGCATTTACACTTTAAGGTGAATTGTATTTTGAATTGCAACAGTCTGAAAAGTAATGAGTTAAGTAAAATTTTCGCCCTCGGTTGCTGCCACTTTGCAACGATCACTCCCATGATTCAGTTTGTGAAAGCGACACCAGAGATGTACGCCACAACAGGATTACCTTTGGAAGAAAAGCTCATTCAGAAGTCCGTCAAAAAGCGTCAGGAGGAATTTAGGGCTGGACGTCACGCTGTACGCGCCGCGATAGCAAAACTGCTTCCAAACCAGGCCTTTGTAGACCAGACACCCATCTTGGTAGGATTATCCAGAGAACCTATTTTTCCAGACACAATTAGTGGCAGCATTAGCCATACTGACACACTTTGCCTTGCCGCCTGTGCGCTCAAAAATGATGTGCCAAGTATCGGAATTGATGTTGAAAACAATCAAAAGCTTGGCAGTCAACTTTTGCCTGCCATATATACCCACAATGAGCAGGTTCGGTTGCAGGAATCAGACGTCATCCCAAACATTCTGATATTCAGTATTAAAGAGAGTTTATTTAAGTGCCTGTTTCCATTCGTGCAGGTGTATTTCGACTTTCTTGACGCCGAAATTACGTTGCATCCAGAAACAGCAAACAGCGGACAGTTTCAGTTTGAACTGGTTGGAGATAACCGAAGCCATCTCCAATCCGCTCTGCCAAACCTAGCGTTTCATGGTCACTACTGTTTTACCGAGCAATCCGTATTTTCACTGTGCTTTTTTTGCGCCTAATTTAGGAAAGTGCTTAATCAATGATCTTTTCGATCACCATTCTCTGACGCTCATTGACCAAGGGTAGCCTTTTCCTCAAACGCTCTTTCCATATTGGTGAAACTTCCACGCAACTTGCGTCCAACTGCCTGCCCTGCGGACCTGAATACCAATAGGCATCAACCAATTGATCAACCGATGTCTCAGCGTAAGGGTTCACAGTAGGTTTATTAGGTAGCAAATCAACAAAGGACATGTTGCTAAATACTGGCTGTTGGGTGGGGTAAATGGCATGTTCCACCGAGCTCCCTTCAAGCGGTGTCGGTAACATATGTGGCCAGACAGAAACGTAATGTTCACCAAATTTCTGCTCGGCCAAAACCCCGAACGGATGATGACGCGTTGAGCCGA
Source organism: Vibrio sp. EA2 (assembly GCF_033042495.1). NCBI lineage: Bacteria > Pseudomonadati > Pseudomonadota > Gammaproteobacteria > Vibrionales > Vibrionaceae > Vibrio > Vibrio sp. EA2. The sequence continues at coordinate 47,070 of NZ_JAWLID010000009.1, forward strand.
ACGTTGGAGAACGCTTGAGAATATGCCTCGCACCGACTAACACGACGATACCGCTAGCACCGTTGCGCTTGATATTGCCGATGCTTTCCACTAAGGCCTGATCGCGCTCAGCATTGAGCTGGGCAAGTTGAGTCGAATGACCGATCTCTTGCCAATTGAACGCTGGTTCGGTCAGTACAACTTCGAGAGGCGTCTGGCGAGACATATTCGCCAGTTTCAGTCGCCGGAAAAACTCACCATAACAAGGATGCAGCCAAGCAGGAAAAGCGATGGAGTCGAGCCAGACTGCCGCCAGTTCATCATCAGAAATGTCTCGGCCGGCTAGATAATCAGTCAACATAGCTTGGTGCTTGGCGTTGCCAAACTCGACAAACAGATGAGTAAACACACCATCCAGTTCTGGAGAGAGCAGACTCTTGGTTATTTGTTCAAATAGCTCGGCATACCAGTGTGCTTCGCCGATAGTCAAAATTGCACCCGAATCCAGCTTGTCTTTGAAGAAAGTCAGAGGGGAAATGCTCCCCTCCCACTTATTCTCTGGTAACAACGGATGACCAGAATTAAACATCGAATTTCGCTCTCAGTTCTTCAACCATTCGGGTTCCAATAAGACGTAACATGTCTGGTCGCATCATATCTCGGTGAATACAATCAACATCCACGACATTGATTTCACCATCCATGTAACTAAACCAACCATTGCGATCCAAGAATGACTCTTCTGGTGGCTTCTCAGCATTGAAGAACAACATATCACCCTGATAACGATAATCTACGCTATCTCGTACGCGATGGTTGTTGTTGATCACCACTTCGATCATCGCAGATATGGTTTCGGAACTGAGGTGAGCCATTGATGATCCCGCGTCTTGCAGAATATCAATCACTTCAGGCTTAGTAATGCTGCTATGAGCCGACTCATCAAACTCAACCCCAGCCATGCGAATCAGTGCCCCCAGAGCTTGCTCCTCGCCCGGAGGATTCATGGTTTGCCACTGCTCTGTCGGATAAGAATCGAGTAAAGTAAGCAGACCTACTTCCTGTCCCTGCTGTTGCAGAATACCTGCCATTAAATGCGCAATCATGCCACCGATCGACCAGCCAAGTAGATGGTATGGCCCAAAAGGCTGTTCCTCACGGATTGCGGCAACGTAATCTGCGGTCATTTCCATCATATTTTTCGGCAGCGGCGCAGAAGGGTCACCAAGGTTGCGAGCTTGCACACCGTATAGAGGAATATTAGATGGAATAATCGGGGTCAGTGCCGCATAACACCAGCTTAAACCACCAGCTGGGTGAACACAGAAAATCGCCGCCTTACCCTCGCACTTACGCAGCGGCAATAGCATATTAAGGGCTTCGTCACTTTCACTTCCATTCAACTTGGCTGCAATACCAGCAACGGTTGGGGACTCAAACACAGCGGCCAGTGATAGCTCGATTCCCATGATTTCTTTCACATGCGCAATAAGCTGCGCTGCTAACAGAGAGTGTCCGCCAAGCTCGAAGAAATTATCTTCAACGCCCACAGCAGGAAGCTCCAATAACTGGCAGAACAGCTTACACAAACGTTCTTCGACTAAGTTACTCGGCCCTTTTGTACCGACCTGACCAGATAGATCGGGTTTTGGCAGCGCATTACGGTCGAGCTTACCGTTTGGCGTTAACGGAAACGCATCAAGCTCAACAAAATAGCTCGGTACCATGTATTCCGGCAGTGGATCAGCGAGATATTTCTGCAGCTGAGCGACATCAATATCTTGTTCAGCATCTTCTGCCGTCACGTAAGCCACCAGACGTTTATCACCATCGCTGTATTCTTGTGCCAGCACCGCTACTTGTGCCACATCGGGATGGCTGGCTAAGGCATTTTCTATCTCTTCCAGCTCGATTCGGAAACCACGAATTTTGACCTGAAAATCACTGCGGCCACAATATTCTATCGCCCCATCTTCACGCCAGCGTGCGAGATCGCCCGATAAGTACATCCGGCTCCCTTTTGGACCGAATGGATTGTCAATAAACCGCTCTGCCGTCAGTTCTGGCTGACCATGATAGCCGAGCGCCAGTTGACGACCCGCAATATAAAGATGACCGACAACACCGGGTGGAACAGGATTAAGTGCATCATCCAGAATGTAGATTTGGGTATTCCAAACCGGTCGGCCTATTGGCGTCGATCTACCTTGCGTATTGGCTTCACTTGGCCAGTAAGTCACATCGACGGCAGCCTCGGTTGGGCCATATAAGTTATGTAACGGCGCATGAAAAGATGAGTAATATTGATTCACCAACTCCATTGGCAAGGCTTCCCCACTACAAAATACCTGACGCAAACTTTCGCATCGCTGGGCATCCGCCTGTTGCACAAAAATCTGCAGCATCGAAGGAACGAAATGCAATGTGGTGATCTTTTGACTGTGAATGAGTTCCTGCAGATAAACCGGATCTTTGTGTCCGTCTGGTTTCGCAACCACCAAACAAGAGCCGACAATCATTGGCCAGAAGAACTCCCACACTGACACGTCAAAGCCAGCTGGTGTTTTTTGCAACACGCGATCATTAGCATCAATCGGATATTGATCGTGCATCCATAGCAATCGGTTCACGATAGCATCATGGCTCACCACCACGCCTTTTGGCTTACCAGTCGAGCCGGAGGTATAAATCATATAAGCCGGCGAATGTGGTTCTGGCTGAACTTGGGGTGGTAACGGCTCTACATTCTTATAAATAGCAGGAAGTGTTTCACCATCGACAAGTTTACTCTCGCACTCGGGCGGCAACTTGGATTGTAATGCCGAAGTCGAAAACACGAGCTTAGGTGCAGAAGATTCCAGCATGTAATGAATGCGACCTTCTGGGTAGTCCGGGTCAATCGGCACATACACCGCACCAGCAGCGAGAATGGCTTGTTGTACAACGATTAACGCTTCACTTCGCGGTACACAAACAGCAATGCGATCTCCTGCTTCCACACCTTGGGCAAACAGCCAGTTCATCAAAGAGTAGACCTTTCGACTTAACTGCTCATAGGTAAGTGTTTGATTCTCAAAAATCAGTACCGGAGCATGAGGCGTCAAGATTCGTTGTCTTGCCATCAAGGCTGACAAGGAGGTTTCTGGAACAGAACGAGCGGTATCGTTCCAGGTATTGATCACTTTTTCTCGTTCACCAGCAAGCAAAATGCTGACATCACTGATCTTACACTGACTCGCACCCTGCTCACGAGCAGCAGCAAAAAAATCACTCATAAAATGGAATAAACGCTGCTGATGCGCTTGAATTTCATGCTCTGAATACAACTCTGGGTTAGCATCCATGTCGATATGTAACTTACCGCCAAGCTCGTAGCAGTAGAGTGAAATGTCATCCACCGGACCAGATGACAAGTTATACGCTTTTGAATTCAGCTCACCAAAATTATGCTCATATTCAAAAGGCATAATATTCACCAGTGGACCAAACAGGTTGCGGTTATCTTTGACTAAATTAAGTTCACGATGCAACTCTTCATAACGATAACCCTGATGACGACGAACAGATGAGAACTCCTGATTCACCTGTCTGACCAGTGACTTGATATCTAGCCCGTCGTAAAAACTGACTCGTACCGGCAGAATGTTCACCCGCATCGCTGGTGTTTGTATCGCCACCGATCCTAAACGCCCCATCAATGGTACGCCAAGCACCACCTCTTTCGAGCGAGTCATGCGATGCACGTAAGACGCAATCGACGCAATCAGTACACTGTACCAGTGAGTACGGCACTGCTTGGCAAGTAACTCCATCTGCTGAAAATCGCTGACTGGCATTACCCCTTTGAGGCGCAGGAAGTGATCGGACGTTACCGTTGGCTGGCCCGCTAAATTAACCGTGTCTGAGTGGTCTGCATAGCGCTGTAAGTAAAAAGCGCGATCGTTTTTATATTTCTCTGAGGCTTTGTAGTTGTCGTCTTCTGTTAGCATCGCTTGCTGGTCAACAAACTCAACCTTATCAAACGGTTTGCCTTTGATAAGTTGGCTGTAAATATGCGCGACTCGGGACACAATTAATGACATGCTATAACCATCAATCGCAATATGGTGCAGTGACAGGAACCAGGCAAATTTGCCTTCTGCCAGCTTAATCAGTGCCATCGAAAACATTGGCCCCTGCTCTAAATTAACCGGCTGTTTAAGTTGCGCTTTCATCCAATCAATTGCAGCATTAAGAGGATCTGGTTGGGCGGAAAAGTCGATGCGATCCACTTGCCAAGGTTGTCGCTCAATCACCATGCGAGGCCCTGCGGTGGTCGTGACAAATTTCGCGTGTAATGAGTCGACTTCTTCCAGTGCTACCTTGACGGCCTCAACAAAGCAAGGCTCATCTACCTGTCCGTCGATAAGCAGATATTCACCGGTTTTATAAATTGGATTTTCTGGATCTCTCAGCTGGGCAAACCAAATCCCTGCCTGTGCGTCCGTTAGCGGAAGCAACTGCTCCGCAGAATAAGGTAAATCGTACATATCTGTTCCTTTACTACTTGTCCTTGTCAGGCGCTAGCGCTCTTCTTCTCGATCAATTGCCACCAGTGCTGCAAACAAGGCTGAGCAGCCAATTCCATAAAGCTCAGATCCATTCCAGCTTGTTGCCAGTCACCGACCAGAGACATGATTCGAACCGAATCGAGGCCGAAATCCAATAAGCTGTCTTCGGGTTCAATTTCATCGACAGAGACATCGAGCAAACTCGCTAATTGCTGAGCTAGCTCTTGCTCGGATAAAGGGATAGTGTGAGTAGCAGGCACATCACTTACCTGATTAAGCAGTTGTTGTTTATCCAGCACGTAACCACATCTTCCCGCAACATAATTGAGTGCCATTTCATGATCACGCTCGGAGAAGTCAGCCACTGCATCAGAAACCATAAAGGCTTGAATATCCGTCATAAACGCTTCAGCAGCCGTCTGTAAACAACCAATATGCGCGTATACCCCAACGATGATCAGCTGGTCACGACCCGTTTCCTCCATCATGGATCGAAGCGGTGTACGCTGGAATGCGCTGTAACGCCATTTGGTATAAACAATATCTTGTTCTGTTGGTGCCAGAGCAGGCAGAATCTGGGTGATGGTGTCATCAGCTTTTAAGCCTGGCCCCCAGAAATCGGTCAATAACGCTCGTTCTTCCTGACACTGATCGCCAGGTTGCGCGGTATATACCACTGGAATGTCCGCTTCAATACAGGCTTGTTTGATCTGTTGGATGTTCTGCGTCAACGTTTGAATCAGTTCGCTATCCAAATCGTAAAAGTTCAGAAAATACTGCTGCATATCGTGGATCAGTAATACTACTCGCTCTGGATCTACCGACCAAGATACGCGATTTTGGGGGATCGCTTTAGATAACGGATAACCCGCAATAGCTGGAATTGCCATGAGGCATTTCTCCTAAAATTCGTAGATAAAAGTCAGGTTTGGTTGAGTGGGTTAAACCAACTCAAGGAGTTTGTTCTTGTTGATCTTTCCGACAGGGGTTTTCGGCAACACATCGACGAAAATGACGCGATCTGGGATCTTAAATTCGGCCAACCCTCGATTTCTCAGGAAGCGCTTTATTTCAATCGGTTTTGGTTTATCTTCAAGACAAACTAATGCGGCACAACTGCGCTCCCCCAGATAATCATCTGGTATCGCGATAACAGCCGCATCATGGACGGCGTCATGCACCATCAGATGATTTTCGATCTCTTGTGCTGCGATTTTCTCTCCGCCGCGGTTGATCTGTTCTTTATCGCGCCCGACGACTTGTAAGTTCCCTTCTTTGGTTAACAGCACCACATCGCCTGTTCGGTAATAGCCCCCCGCAATAAAGGAACGTTGATTGTGCTCCGGTGCGTTGTAGTAACCGCGAATCGTGTACGGGCCTCGTGCGCATAACATGCCAGCCGTACCCTGAGGCACAGGTTCGCCCATTTCGTTAACAACGAGTATCTCATCAGCGGGTGACATCGGACGGCCTTGCGTGGACACGATGACGGAGTCTGGATCGTTCAACCTTGTGTAGTTCACAAGCCCTTCAGCCATACCGAACACCTGTTGCAACGTGCAGTTTAATGTCGGTTTGACACGTCTCGCCGCCGCTTCACTAAAGCGCGCACCACCGACCTGAAGCACTTGTAACGAGCTGATGTCATATTGGGTCCGAGGCGCTTCATCTAGCCACAACAACGCCAAAGGTGGCACCAGTGCAGCAACAGTAATACGGTGCTTTTCAATCAATTGAAACGCAGTTTGCGGACTTGGATCCGGCGACAACACCACCATGCCACCAGCCATAAAACACCCTAAAGCACCAGGCGAGCTCAACGGAAAGTTGTGCGCGGCAGGTAGGACACACAAATAGCGAGTTTGAGGTGAAAACTCGCAAACATCATTGCTGGCGCGAACACTGTAGAGGTAATCCGTATGGGTACGCGGAATTAGCTTGGGTGTCCCCGTTGTTCCACCCGATAACTGGAAGAAAGCAAAATCTTGCTCAATTTGTCGCTCATAGGCAGAATTCGGCAAGTAGAGCGAGTCTAGATCAACACTACCCGTTGGTTTTAAGCTCTTCTCACCAGCCCAGACAATGGTCTCTAGCGTTGGTAATTCATTCGCGATCTTTTGCGCAATATCAGCGGTATCGACACCCATTTGCGGTGCTGTAATTAACGCTTTAGCCTCAGTAAAGTGACAAAAGTATCGAATCTCATAATATCGGTGGGCCGGTAAAGCTAATACTGGCTGAACACCAATTTTCAGCAGTGCAAAGAAGCTCAGGTAAAACGCGCTAATATTAGGTAAGTGCAATACCGCTCTATCGCCAGCCTGTAATTTGAGTGTCTGTTGGAAGCCAGAAGCCAGGTTGTCCACTTGTTCAGATAACTGTTGGTAAGTCCATTGTGCTTCACCAACAACGAGTGCAAGCTGCCGTGGATATTTGCTGGCACTGGCTTCAAGAATCTCCGGAATAGTTTGCTCTTTCCAATAGCCTGCTTCTTGATACTGGCGTACAGCCTCTTCTGGCCAAGGCGTAAACCCAGACGCTTTCATGCTTGGAAGCTTCACACCACCACCTCCATATTGTCCTGAACTTCAATGCCAAGCGCGTTAAGTACCGTACGCATTTTATTGCCTGTCTCTTCTAGTTCACTTTGCGGATCAGAACCACTAACAATCCCGGCTCCGGCATACACGCGCAAGCGCTTTTTCTCAACTTCAGCACAGCGAATTACCACGACCCATTCTCCGTTGCCACGCGCATCTACCCAGCCAACCAGACCAGTAAAGTAACCACGATCAAAAGGTTCTACGTTACCGATGAAATCGTAGGCCTGAGCGGTAGGATAGCCACATACAGCAGGCGTTGGGTGAAGTGCACTGGCAAGCTTGAGTACACTGGTAATGGAATCTGAAATCGTACCTTCAATACGAGTCGACAGGTGCAGCATCGCTTTCGTTTCGATAACCGATGGCACCATAGGTACATAAAGATTGTTGCACCAAGGCTGAAGCGCTTTTTCTACTGCATCGACAACAACCGCATGTTCATGGAGATCTTTACTGCTCTCCATCATCAACTCACCTTGTTGCTGGTTCATCGTCTCGTTATCACAACGTCGGCGTGACCCTGCTAATGGGTTAGAACATACGTGCGGCCCTTTACGCGAGACCAACAGTTCAGGGCTCGAACCCATTAAATAAGTATCACAACCTTCCCTCCCTAAACGGGTTGAAAAGGTATAACCACCCGGATTTTGTTTTAGTAGCGTTTTAAGGAATCGGCCCCGATCTATTTCTTGCTCAGTATCCACTTGCATCGTGCGTGACAGCACTACCTTTTCCAGATCTATATCTTTATTGGAACAAGCACTTTCAGCCTGCGCTACATTACACATGTATTCCTCAGGTGAAGGGATGGGCTGTATCGAAGATGGGTAACACTGATTAGAACCATCCACGGTTGCCACTTTATCCGGACGAATCGGTGATGTGGTACACAGACGTTCAGGCACAATAAAATGCACAGGATTGTGCTCAGAAAACGGAATGACACCAACCGCAATAGGGTTGTCGCTTTCATCTTCCTTGACCGATTCGAGTAGCTGACTAATACAAGAATCTAATTCTGAGAACCTGATTTTTTGGGAAAACTCTGCAGCAATGCCTTGTGTCAGTAACGTCACTGTGGGTGAGCTGAAGAAAAACGAAGCATCATCCGAATGAGCGTTGATAAACTCTGTGAGCATAGTACTGCTCCCCATTGAGTTACGAAGCATAATCATCTCTCAAATTGTATTAAACATAGGATCACAAATGAGAATCCCTCTCAATTGCTAAATGAGAGTACACACACTGTTACATTTGATCAAATAATTTTAATAACCATTATCATTCGCATTACTTTGAGCTTAGAGCTTTGTTCCATTTCGGTAGCATAAGGAAAGGGTTCGAAAGCCATCGCTAAGATAGGAAATGGGGATAAAACGGCTGATGTTGGCGCCACTCAGCCGCTTATATTGGCAATACTTACGTTGTTAACAGGGCTAAACACTAACCCTTGCTGACAAAACCATACTGTTCATCGCTCAGTTCGCGAAGCTCATTAAAGCTCTCCTGCATTTTGCCACCGATCATATTAACTCGGCGTTGCATCTCTTCAACCCACTCTCGATCGGCTATCACATCACGAGGAAAAGACATTGTTCTCTGGTTCTCGCCCAGATAAAGAAAGGCATCAAACAGTTCACCAACTTTGGCATCCATATCATCCATTGCGGCCAGTTTGTAACGTGCTTTTGGCAAAAAATCGATCAAGCGCAGATCCCGCATCGGCCCCTGACCCACTTCCAATACCGCGGGGGATTTCAACTGATTGAAGGTTTTTACCACTTCAGGGTCGGTCATCGGCCAAATCAAATAGGTGCTGTCAGGAAAATCTTGCTCCAAACGCGTTGCCAGCGGCCAATCCGTTTCTTGCGTTTTCTTCACATAGTCTGCTGGTGCATTGACCAAGTGGAACGCGCCAAAAATCATCAGTGCTTTTTCTTTATTTTTGATTCTCTCAGACGCGACTTGATAAAAATGATCGGTCTTATTCTTTGCAGCCTGCTTCCAAACGTTAACGTCCTGCATGGAATTCCAGTCAAAAGGCGCTTCCGCCAGATGGACATGTATTTTCTGACCTTCAGGGAGAGCTTCGTTACGCTGTTTTATCGCCTTGAAAAAGTCGCGGTATACATCTGGCATCCAAGCCATAAAATATAATGACCCTCTTAACATCGTATTCAGTTGTTCCTCACTGACCTCCCCGCCAACAAGATAATCATCTAAAACAGATTGGTATTTAGCATTCCCAAACTCCACTACTATATGATTCACTTGCTCGGAAAACTCCGGCTTAGACACTAATTCGGTAGCATAACGAACAAACGCGTCGTTCCAGTGATAATCTCCAATCGCGACTAAGTTGTGTTTTTCAAATGCCTGCATAATCACATCATCAGCGAGCTTCGCTTGCTCTACAACTTGAGCCACTTCCTGTTGCGGTAAATCGACCTTGGCGTAGTGAGGCAAATATTCACAACCAGCTAAACTTACTAATCCCAGGCTTAACAGCCACGGCTTTATTCTTTGCCCTAATTTACTCATGACCTAATCATTTCCTTGTTAACAAGGTGACAACGATAACAAAAATAATTATCATTTGCATAAACGAAGTTTGATATTTGTATCACGAAAAGGATGTTTAGATGAATGAAATCCGTTCAGAGTTCAACGGCAAACTGTGCCTAGTTACTGGAGCTGGTCAGGGAATTGGTCTAGCCTGCGCCAGAAGTCTATTAGCACAAGGCGCGCACGTAATTGCTTGTGATGTCACTGAACAAGCGCTAATGAATTTGATCCACGCTATCCCTAATGAACAACGAGTGAACACCACACTTTTGCCATTTGATCTGGCAGACCCTGAGTCAATCCAATCAGCCTGCCACCAGTTATCGAATGACAAACTCATCCCAGAATACATTGCGACCTGTGCAGGTACCTTACACCTTGCTTCTATTATCGACCTGCCTTTGGATGCACTGAACAAAACACTGGATGTAAATCTGAAAGGTACCCTACTGTTGACCCAACACATCGCCCAGCTGTTAGTTAAAAATGGGAAAAAAGGTGCGATCGTAGCGGTAGGTTCAAATGCAGCCGATACTCCAAGAACCAATATGTCCGCTTATTGCACATCTAAAGCCGGGCTTCATATGTGGATGCAGTGTTTGGGATTAGAACTGGCTGAACATGGTATTCGCTGCAATATCGTCAGCCCGGGATCAACCAGAACTCCAATGCAGGAACAAATGTGGAATGAGACTTACGGAGAAAAAGAAACGATTCGCGGCAATCTGGAGTCCCACCGAATTGGCATCCCGTTAAATAAAATCGCCGAAACCAAAGACATCACCAATGCGATCGAGTTCCTGCTCAGTGACAAGTCAGGGCATATCACCATGCATGACTTACGAGTCGACGGCGGCGCAACTTTTTAGCCGTATAAACGACAAAGCCCCGACAACTCATCGAGTTATCGGGGCTTTTGAATAAATGGCACGCCCTATAGGATTCGAACCATTATCTAGTATAAATCCTATATACTCAAGGTGGGTGGGTGGGTAACTTAACCCCTTTAGTGTATGCATACACACAAAGTCTTTTAAGCGTCAGGCCAATAAAGACAAAGGCTCCCCCTATCTATCCTCGGAAAATTTAATTTAGAAATTGATTCCCTTTTCCTTATGAAGGATGAAAGCCACGTGCGCACCACAGTGCAAACGCAAAAGAGAAAGTCAGTGCAAACGAGTGCATTCGTGAGTCAGACAAAATCCATTTGAGAATGTTTCTCTGAAATCCACAAACTATTAAACAGTACCTCAATGCGTTTATCTCAGCTCTCTGCATAGATGTACCAGCCCCCCATCAAATATGCACCGACAACTTGAAATATCTTAGGCGTATTAGAGGTTATATGTTAAATAGCTGACTTTTGTATTAAATATGCCAATCACAACCCTAGCTAATAGCTTAAGGCGCAAAATGTACAATTAAGCATAACGCCCACTTACCCTTTTAGCTAAGTTGATATCTTTCGAATCGAAAGATAAAACAGCGAAAATTTCATTACTAATATTTCATTCAAAATTACTACTCTACTGCTTGAAAAATGAAGTTTGTCCTTCGCTGACGACCAAGATGCCGAACTAAGATAAACGGTAACTACAGAGTGAATATTTCCTCAATGGATGAAGGAAGGGGTTTAGCTTCTACCCATCTAAGCCACACCTGTCTGCAAAATTTGCCCAAAATGTAGATGTTGAGAGCCTATTTTGTTTCAGAGCAGTTGAAATGCAGTCCGTGTACTTTGGTGTGATATTGACTAGTGCTTGTCGAACTGATCGTATGTCTTCGATTTGTTTTTGTTGTTCACAATGATCTAAAAGAAGAGGTACAGGCAACAAATCAATTAAGGCATCTGTAATAGTATCTGAGATTGATTCCCCCTTAGTTAACATGACAATTAAGCTGATGAGGATCTGCTCAACGACTTCTGTTTTATCAGAGTAAAGCTCTTCAATAACCATTCTTTGCAAACATGCAATGATCAAACTGAGTATATTTTTTTCTCCCCACTCACCATCAAATTGAGATTGAGCAAACTTGACCAATATTGTTAATTGTTCGTCACTACCATAATGTATAAATTCCCTCATGCTATCGAATGACATTGAGCTAATGTTTGAGTGACAATTTAACCAAAGTAAGTTCTCGATAATTTGTTTACTTTTGTTTGAAACAATCACCTCTTGAAAATCTTCAGGCATCAATGATTCTAAGTTAGGTGCAAAATTCTTTAGGATATTCCTAGTCCCTGCATCGATGCAGAAGCAGCCTATTTCAAGTCTCTCGGCTAAAGCAATGCTTAGTAGAAAGTTCTCTGTGCATATCCCTCTAAATTTGATTTTTAAATCTAGAGGGATATCTAAGTTGCTGTCAGTATGAATTTCTGTCCTTTGAAGGATATTCGACAAGTTATCAATGATGTCTGTCGGTACAACGCTATTTTCTTTTTCGTTTTCAAAGTAAACAGTGTCATGTGACTCATGGTAAAACGGCAATTGATTCTGATGAAACTCACAAAAATGTGATAACGATTCATATACAGTCTTTGTCATATGCCATGTGCAGTCATTAAAGACTTGTTTGCCTAAACAGGCTAAATATACAGCAGTAATTTCATCAAGGACAAAATCTTTACAGCCAACCTTAGAGTGCTCTTCATTAACTGGGGTTATGTGGATTGTTACACCTTCGCAAAGTACAGCTAACATTGCTTTTTGTATATTATTCTGACCATTTAAGTATCTGTATTTAAGGTCAATAGGTATCGACTGCTTCATGTATGGAGCTAGTTTGTTTCTTTGTTCTCTTAAGGTAGAAGTTAACTTATTTAGTTCTTCTAGTATTTCTTCACCTGTAGCGTTATCTGGGAGACTTAACATATGAAATACTTCGTTTTCATCATCATCCATGATGTGCTGTGCAATATGGTAAGCTGCAAATATGGGTGATAATTTCTCTACGAGCGTACAAAGTTTTACAGGTAGCAACATTGCATCCCCACATTGGGCACTATTTAGTTTGGTTGCTATTGTCCCATTTTCATCAATCAGATATTGAGGATTATTTTTTACAAACCGAGACGAAACTACTACTTTCCTATGAGATTGATAGTTTTCTTTGTAATGATAGGCACTGGTATACTTACCTGATTGTAGAGGCCACTCCTGTTCATGAAAATTTTGACTGGCATGCATTATGAGGTTGAAATAGAACTTTGCATTTGCATGAGTGTCGTCAAAGAACCAGTCAAGTATTTTTTCAGAAATATCTTTTATGCGGTGTGAATGGTAAAACATTAACCGCCATGAATAATGACCGAAAAAATCATCAAAAATATCTGAAGGTAACTCATTTGTTAGTTCATGAGCTTTGTCTGGGTTTTCTTGATAAACGGTTTCTAGGTATTGCCCCCATAAATAGATTAGGTTCCTCTTTTCATATGCTTCTAAAGACCGATTTTCATATCTATTTATGTTTTTTCGAAGTAAAGTAGCAGCAAGCGCGTAGTCTTTTTCCTTGTTGGCTAGCAAAGAATAGAGTGTTGTTATTTCTTCTTGTTGTTTATCCTCTTCACTCAAATGAGACAATCGTTGAATAACAGTATTGTACTGTCTTGCTTGATGTGAAAAATTCAGATAAGAAAAATAGGCTTCTGAGAGCCAAGGGAAATATTCCCTAAAACCTATTTGATAAAGCTTTACTGCTATTTCCACATGCCCATTGTGTGCAAATTGAAATGCAATGCTATCAATAAATGAGATACTTAAGTCTGCGCAGTTAAAATAGCTATCTATGATTTCGTCTATTTGAATGTGAGGAAACTCTTGCTCTGAGAGGATTGGGCAGCTTATGGCAGCAAGTGCCAAAAGGTTTGCTTTTGCACCCATCGATTCTTGTTCAGCTAACCTGTCGAGAGTTCCTATTATTAGGTCGGTGTCTTCACTCTCGCAGAGCAGCCTGACAACAGGTAAGTTACAGAAATTTTCGTCTGTTTGATTTATTAATTTTAATGCAAGCTCTTCAGGCGACAGAGATTGTATGTCCTCAAGTTCTTTAAGAAGAGTCTTGGTGATGACTGATTTCAACACTTCTTCATTGAAATAATTTTTTGCCTCTAGGTTCGTTTGGTTATTTTCCAGACAGGCTCTTGTGGTTGAACAAGTATATTGAGTGTAACGAAATAGCTGGCTGAGGATGTTAATTAATTTAAAGTCAGGAACTTTGCTACTATCGATCAGAGATATAAGTGAGTCTCGCAAATTGTCAAATTTCGACTTCTCTTCAGGTGATAGGCAAAAGTAATCTTTATCACTAAGAAAGTCGTTAGCGTTGATGCACTCTAAGATTATTGTTTCGCGTTTGAAATCAGCTAAAGGTTTTAACTCTTGTAACAGATCAAGGATGCCTTTGCTTTCGGCTATCATCGAATATTCAAGTGTTTTTTCAAATAAAGCCCCAAGAGTGAACTCAGATAATTCAGATTGTCTATCTACGAGATAGCTAACATAGTCTTCTTTTGCAAGCCTTTGCAAATAGATATATTGAGGTATTATTTGTTCTGGGAGTTTATCGAAGTACTTTCGGGCTGCATCCTCACCGTGTCGAATCTCGATAAGCTTAAGTATTGCAGCATTGGCAAGCTCTTGTGCAAATGTGGAGTAGCCTTTGGATTTAGAATAATCTTCGACTCGCTGTTCATCATCTTTATTATTTTCGTCGCTCATTAAGATCCGGAGGGATGCTATAGCTAGTTTTGCCTCTTCGTCTAGCGTATCCATCATACTGAGGAAGCGAAGTTTTTGTATTCCATTGTTGTTATCGTTTTGCCGAAAATCATCTAGAGCTTCAATTAGAGGTCGGCATATAGCACTTAGTGATACGCTGCCGCTGATTTGTACTTTAAGTGTCTCTATAAAAACTTCAGCATCAATAACTTTGTTACCACCAAACGCATCACCTGTACCGTTACTGATTATATTGTAGGTGCCCATTGATACCTCATAGTATGTTCTGATTTGGTGTAGTTAGGATGTATAAGTAGGGTAGGCTCACACAATAGTAGAGCCTTAATTGACTAGTACACCTTAGGCCTAGTGTGACTTTTCCAAAGGAAGGACTATTTATCGTTGATGTTGATCTTATTGCCCATTATTTTATCGCCATTAAATGCGTCACCACTTCCGTATGAATTAATATTGATTACTGTCTGAGGTTTTTCATTCAATTGGCTTATCACTTCCTGAAGAACCTTTGATGATTCAATTAATGCTATAAGTTCTTCTGGAGATGTTGACTTTTGGTATTGTTCTTTAGATAGCTCTTCTGCTATTGCATCAGCCACTTTATCGTCGAGGTGAACGACATTGTCTAAACCTGCTTTTATGTAGCTAGCTGTTAGCTTAATTGGAGATGACACCAAGTCATATAAGGCTCCGCCTATGATCGCACTGCTTACAAAATCCATACTTTCCTCTTCAATTACATAATTGTGATAATTATTATACAACCTCTCTCAATGCAATTGGAAACGCATTCCATTGCGTCACCTGCTCAAAATATCTTAAATGTTGTTTTTTATGATTAAAGAGTTGGCAGTGCTATTTTTTAGTAGTTAAGCTCCCAATATTATAGGTGTTGACCACCATTGACCATGCGTGGTCAATGGTGGTCAATAGCGGTCAACAGCACTGAGATGTTTGATATTGCGTAGCTGATATTGCAAAAGTTGCGAACCTGCCATCACTCATTCAAATACAACTCTGCCATTCCATCCAAACGGCTTTTCACTTCTTTCCAGTTAGGCATCACGCTTGTTAGCAAACGCCAGAACCTGTCACTATGGTTGTGCTCAGCGATGTGGCAAAGCTCATGCAATATCACGTAATCAATACATTCCTTGGGTGCTTTGATGAGGTGTGGGTTGAGCATCAAATTCCCTTTCGCTGAACAGCTTCCCCATTGTTTGCTCATGGGTAAAACACGAAAGCTTGGGATTCCGGTTACCCATGTAGCTTGAGGCAGTAGCTCAGACAAACGTTCATGGAAAATGCGTTCAGCGCGAACCTTGTACCAGTTGCGCACTAAAGCTTTAACCATGGCAGTCTTGTCGTTGTTAAACCGAGTCAAGGTAACAAGTAGCTTGCCGCGAGTCATTTTTACAGTTGGCAAGGCATCAATATCTTCCACTATCTTCAGGACATAACGGCGGCCAAGGTAGAACTGCATCTCACCGCTGACATAGTTCTTTGGCTGCACATACTCAAGGTGGCCTCGAAACTCTTTCAGCGCATCATAAATCCACTTGGCACGCTTCATTACTGCTTGGTGAATATCTTCTCGCTCTGCGTCTTCTGGAGATGAGACGACCACTTCACAGTTTGGGTGAACTTTAATAGTTATCTTGCGCCTTTTGCCTTCAGAAAAAGACTTACGAACCACCTCATAGCTAACAGCTTCATCCCCATAGACAAAACTGTACTCTTCTTTATTGCGCTCAGTAGATGAAACCGAAGTCATTAATGATGTCCTGTAACGCCGAGGCGAGTGATTTTTATAACATCAGTGATAATAGCTTGAGTCTTATCCATACCAATCGCTTTGAACAATAAAGGTATCAACTGGCGTCGAATTTGATTTTCAATTTCTTGAGGGTTGATCGAGTACTCGGCTACGGCAGCAGTAACGACTTCGTCAATACGAAGTGCGTAATCAAAACTGTCATCTTCAGGTAACGTCGATTCCCCCAAGTGATGAGGGAATAAGCCATAGAATGCCTGTACATGTCGCTTAATTTTAGGGTCGAGTTCAGCGAAACGGTCAGTTGGAATGCCTTCTACGTTACGCTCTTTTACTTGCTCTTCAAAATCAGCGAAAAGCAGGTATTGCTTTACCGGAGCATCAAACATTTCTTTTGCTTGTTGGATAGCTTTCTTAAGAAGATTAGAGAAATACTCTTGAGCATATGGATCATCAGCCAAATCTTGTTCAATCATTTTAGTTACACGACCTGTGATAGCATCCTTCTTGTTGCGAGCTTCATTGTCCGTCAACTCTTCAGGCTTAACGTTCTTCCCCATATTACCGACAAGGTATGCGCCTTTTGACTCTTGGATTTCGACACCACCAATGTGCTTATCCAGCATGGTGCGAATATTCTCTGCATACTCATCGTAGTCGACAGTCTCTTCTGCATCTTCACGTACTTGCTTACGCAGTTCAGACATGGATTTCAGCGTCTTTTTGTAGAGTTCGCGCTTGTCGTCAAAGCTCTTATCTTCGAAGTAAGTTGCAGACTGCAAAGCCACTTTCAGGCAATTAGAAAATGTGGTGAGAGCTGAATAAAAGTCTTCACGTTTCTTTTGGTTAGTATCAGTTAGCTGACCATCAATGGTATCAATCTTAGGTGCAAGTGCTTGGCGTAGCGCCTGACCGTCTTGCTTATTTTGTACGCCTTCAAAAATCGCCCACAGATCACTGTAGAAACCCGGAAGCTTCTTGTACTCGGTATCCATGCGGCTGTAGAGGCCTTTTAGATCCTCGATATCAAAACCACCTTTGATACGTTCCTCTAGTTCCTGATAACTCGCAATAGAAGCATCCAACTCTTTCAAGATGCCTCGATAATCAATCAGATAGCCAAACTGTTTCTTTTGATGCAGGCGGTTCACACGGGCAATAGCCTGAATCAAGTTATGTTGCTTAAGTGGCTTATCGATGTAAAGCACGGTGTTTTTCGGCTCATCAAACCCAGTGAGTAGCTTGTCCACTACTATCATGATGTCTGGGCCATCGTCTTTACCAAACTCATCGATAATGTGCTGGGTGTAAGCTTTCTCGTCTTGGTTGCCTACATTTTCCTTCCACCAATTTTGTACGATGTCTTTGCTCTCACCATCTACCGTATCATGCCCCTCACGGGTATCCGGTGGCGACATGGCAACCACAGAGGTTACCTTGCCAATTTGATCTAACAGCTTCTTATACTGAATAGCTGAAGCTTTCGAGTCACACGCAAGTTGCCCTTTCAGACCTTGGTTCTTAAAGTTTTGGAAGTGATCAGAGATATCATGCGCAATAAGCTCTATGCGTCCTTCTGTCTGATAAATTTGACCTTTCTGAGAAAATTTTCTCTTCAAATCGGTACGCTGTTTTTCTGAGAGCTTATCGGTAATGCGGTCAAACCATGCATCAATGGCTTTGTCATTGGTGCTTAGATCTGGAATACGCTCTTCATATAGCAGTGGAGTAACAGTTTTGTCTTCCACGGCTTGCTGCATCGTGTAAGAGTGAATGATCTTACCGAACTTGTTCTCGGTCTTATCATCTTGCAACAGTGGTGTTCCCGTAAAACCAACATAAGCTGCTTTAGGTAAAGCTTGCTGCATGCGAATGTTATTCTCACCGTTTTGGCTACGGTGACCTTCATCAACCAGAACGATAATGTCTGGGCTATCGTTATAACACTCAGGCAACTCAATCGCTGTGCCGAATTTATTGATGATGGAAAAGATAATCCGTTCATTCCCTTTACCGATTTGTTCGGCTAAGCGGCGGCCTGTGGTTGCCATGGCTGATTTATGGTCTTTATCGGACAAAGCACCGCCAGAAGCGAATGTTCGGGCAAGCTGGTCTTCTAAGTCCACTCGGTCGGTCACGACAACAACACGGCATCTAGCTAATTCTTTAATCCAAATTAGAGCCTTAGATAAGAACACCATGGTAAAAGATTTACCAGAGCCTGTGGTGTGCCAGATCACACCGCCGTTGCGAGCACCTTTTTCATCAAAAGAAGTTACCCGTTCAATCAAGGCTTTAATACCAAACACTTGCTGATAACGAGCAACAATTTTGCCAACTTTCTTATCAAACAAAGTAAATAGCTGAGTCATTTCGAGTAGACGGTCGTGGCGCAATAACGATACCAATAGACGGTCTTGATCGGTGACTACAAGCTTACCACCTGCGATAAGCGAAAGGTATTCATCTCGAACCTTAGCAGGACGGTGATTAAAGATAAGATCCAATTTGTCTTGAGTAAGTGGAGTATTCTTCAAGCGTTCAAAGGTCGCTTCAGTGATCTCTTCTTCTTTCCACTTAGCCCAGAATTTTTCAGGGGTGCCACATGTACCGTATAAGCCATCGTGCCCATTCACTGACAGTAATAATTGGCTATAAGCGAATAGATGTGGGATCTCATCGACTTTTTGGTTACGAATGTTCTGAGAAATACCTTCAGCTACCGTTGGCTTACCTTCATGGGATGAGTCTGGGCGCTTTGCTTCTATGACTACCCAAGGCAAGCCATTCACAAAGCAGACGATATCAGGAATACGATTTGCGGTGCCACGAGCATTTTCTACGGTCAGTTCTTCAGTAAAGTGGAACTGGTTATTGGATGGAGTTTGCCAATCAATCACATTGATGGTTGGGTTGGCCTTTTTGCCATCAATAAACTCTGTAACACCGATGCCATAAGTTAAAGCATCATAAATTTTTTCGTTGGCAACTTTCAGCCCTTCATTCATGGCTGGGTTAGCCAGCTCGTGAATGATTTTATCGATAGCAGCTTCCGATAACGTATGCTCTTTACCCATAAACGAGTATGTTTTATCACGAAGTACGCTACGCAGAACATCTGGCAGGATGACCGTTGAAAGGCTACCACGTTGGACTAGACATTCACTCGGCGGAATAAATTCATAGCCAAGGCTAGTTAGCAATGCGAGCGCAGGGATCTTCGCGCTTTGCTCCTCACGAAAATTAGGAAGATTTTTCACAATAATCACCTGTGTTCTAATTGAGGAAATTCAAGAGATTGATAGTGTTAGCTACCACTCTGTAGGACTCGCCTTTATCAGGTCGCCCCCAACCTCTTGAAAAGAAACCATCAACTTGCTGAGCTAACAAATTTATATCCTTTTCTTCTTTGGGAGAGTAATAGTCGCTATTAAACGGGCTGTCCGAACAAACCAAATGAAGGATAACTTGATGTGGATGAAGTCGTGTTTGAATGTCGTTTAATGAATCTGGTTTTTCATCAAACCATTCAATTAATCTTTTAGAGTCTAACCTTCTATTTACTAAGTCCTTGGATATGCTTGGCTCAAAACAGTGTAATAACACAGCTAGTATATTTAATAGCTGGTAGCCATATATGGTGTCTTCTGCAAATGTGCTTTCATTAAGTGTCTGCGCGATTTCAAGATGTCGTACAAACGTTTCAATCTCCCTTAGGGTAGTCTGCTTAATGCTAAATATGTGCTCAATGAATGCTATCGTTCCGTTTTGCTCTAGTTTTTTATTCCTCAAGGAGGAGCTTTGAGCGACAAGGTTTCTATAGTGAGAAAGAGAGATATTTGTTTGGGAGTAACCGTCTGACACGAATGCAGGTAAATTAACTGTGAACTTTACGAATTTATCTAGATACCTTTGAGAGTCGATCGATGAACCATAACAGTGATTGATAGAAGACCTAAGCTGTTGAGTATTGGTTACTAATACAAACTGTACACCTTCAACGTTGAATGTATGCTTGATGATCTCCAACATGTTAACTGCGAAGTCTGGTCTACAGCGATCTAGTTCATCGACAAACAGTATAATAGGCTGTTCCTGAGCTATCTCTTGCAGTGTCTCTTGAAGCGCTTTTAGGCTTTCAGATGCCTTTACATGATCTTTCAGTACCGACTCTACCGATGCATCAATGGCCTTATTGGCTGCTTGCTGAATTTCTTTGTCGAAGTCGTTTACTACATCGGCGGCATCTTGGCGAAGTAGATGCGCTACGCCAGCTTTTGCTAGAGTCTTCAAACCGTATCTTGCCGCAGGTATGGCTTTCTGAATAAAGCTTTCTTGAGCTTCTTCTGAAGGTAGAATATTAATGACTTCTGCTAGTACAGTTAAGAGAGGCTCATCAGCATGATCCGCTTGGAAGGCATCTACATAGATCAAGTGATGTGTCTCATCTTCAGCCATAAGGTTAATTAACTTATGGCAGAACTCCGTTTTCCCCGTTCCCCAACTGCCATCAATCACCATAGGTGAGATATCTATGTCTGCTCGTAGTAGTTGAATGGCTTTCTCTGCAATCTGTTTACGTTGAAATTCATCTCGCTCATTAAATGTGATGTTCATAAAGCCTAGCCTTTGTTTTTAGTTTTAATTCATAGTTTGTTCACTGGCTGATTCAAGTGTTCGTCCTTGGTAATCATGCAAGGTGACACCTTTATCTGTTTTCCAATCTACCCAGCCATTAGAAGTGGCGAGCAACAGGAACATGGATGCACCGCTTGGTGTTCTGAATAGGTAGTCGCGTTGAAAGACAAAACGTTGACCATCAGTGTTCACGACACCTTTTGCGAGTAACTCGTCCCGCTTATCGTAAAAGCGTTGTTCGGTTTTTCTTTTTGTTGTCATCGGAGCAGACGAGCCTTTCAAGACAACCATTCCTTCACTGGTATAGATGCCTTTCGCATCAACACCTGCACGATTACATACAAAGGTCTGTTCGGTCTTTGTCATTGCTGGTTCTGTAAGCGGTTCGAAAATCGGGTAACCCAATGTTGCCAGTAGCAAACTGCCAATATCATGGATTTCGTCGCAATCTGCTTTTAAAGGGATAGGAGTATGAGGTTTTTGCCCACCATTTCCATTGAGCAGGTCATAACGCTGGCAGGACTTTGCTTTTTCAATCGAAAGAGATTCCAGATACAGCACGTGGGTCTGAGTCAAATTATTAGTAAGAGAAATTAAAACTAAGGCTCGTTCCCAATCTTTTTTCTCATCTTTATGATGCTGCATTAACCGAGACCCTACATCACCAGATTGACCTATGTAGCATTCTTCTTTGTTATCACCAGAAACAAGAAAGTACAAACCAACTTGCTTTGATTCTGGCATTTTAACAAACTCGGCCATTTCACTTCGCGGCACTTCAATCAAGCGAATGATTGAGGTGGTTTGTTCTGCAATGCGAATACCCGATGGGTCTCCACTAGGTAGAAAAATCTGGATGGTGCGAGGTCTCTTATTCATTATGCGACTTCCATTTCTTCAACGTTTACACGGCACTTACCCGTTAACAACTGCTGCATCAGTGCTTTTTTCTCCTGCTTGAAGTGAGCAAGCTTGGCTTCTAGTGCTTCGATTTCTTTGTCGGCAGCAGTTAGAACAGAAGCTATTTTTTGTTGTTCAACGATAGTTGGTAGTTTAATAGTAAAACCCTTGACCATTCCCGCGTTGAGGTTTGATTGAGTTCCCTGTTGTCCTGTTAAAATAATTTTTTCTTTTAAATTAATAAGGTAATAGTACAAGTAGATATTAATTAAATTACTGTTAGGTCGAATTCCAAGAATAGCTTGAGATGAGCAAAGCTCTACTGTTGCAATGCTACACTCACCTATAGAGGCATACATCGCATATAAAACAGTTCCTTTAGGATATAAACGAGCGCTACTATTGGCTATTCCTTCATCAGTAAGAGACTTTTCTGTTTTCGAAATCCACTTACCATGCTTTGTCATATCGGCAATAGAAACCCATGGATGTTTTCCATCATAGTATTCACTTACAGAAGATTTAGGCGTACCACCGCTATTCATAGCAGCGACATCACCCAACTTAACCTCTTCCCACGTCCCCTCAAACACCTTACCCGTTTCAGGATTAAGCAAACGTTTCTTACCCGTCAAAAGCTGCTGCATCAGGGCTTTTTTCTGCTGCTTACTGGTTTCAATCAACTTTTCTGTGGCAGCAATCGCTTTGTCCCATGTTGAGAGAATTTTGGCGATTTTGCGTTGTTCTGGGAGTGATGGTTTTAAAATTGGTGTTTTCTCAACTACAGATTTGTTTATCTTCACCATGGAGCTACTACTGCCCGCTGCACAGTTTTTGAAATACTGTCTGGCCTTAGGTGACTGGAGGTATATTTCCAGATAACTTGGTTCTACCTTAGACTCGTCAGCACGAAATTTCATCATTAAGTCAGGGTAAGAGCAGTTCGGGATTTCACCTCTAAACATAACAGAACGACCAACTTTATCAGGTGTATTTGAACGACTAATTAAAAAGTCACCATGACATAGCTGAGTCTTGAGTACTCGTTCTGTAGCTTCAACATTTTTGATATTGGCTGTATCAAGAGTATGGTCGGTCAATGCACCTAGCCCCAGAACAACATACCCTGTGTTCTGCTCGACGGCATTTGGTGAATAACCATTTTTGATTGATGTACAAAGTAAATTCTTAAGGAGAGTCTTTTCCCAACCACTAGGCACCATAACCCAGCTCCTCTAGGTAACCAGCCATTTCTACTTCTAGATCGGCTAACTCCTTCTGCAATGCTAGACGTTCAATTCGTACCGCAACTAAATCTATCTCTTCTTCTTCCTCAAACGTGTCGACATAACGAGGAATATTAAGGTTGTAGTCGTTCTCAACAATCTCTTCGAGCGTTGCTAGGTATGAGTATTTGTCGGTGGTTTCACGCGCTTTATAGGTATCAACAATCTTTTGAATGTTCTCAGGCGTTAGCTGGTTCTGGTTCTTACCTGATTTGAACTCACGAGAGGCATCAATAAACAATACCTTGTTATCGTTTTTCTGTTTTTTGAAGATCAGGATGGCGGCAGGGATGCCTGTACCGAAGAACAGTTTCTCAGGTAAACCAATCACTGCATCGAGCAAGTTTTCGTCAATCAATTGTTTACGAATTTTACCTTCTGAAGATGCTCGGAATAGCACACCGTGAGGTACAACAACACCCATACGACCAGTCTGTGGTTTTAACGTCTCAATCATGTGTGAGATAAACGCATAGTCACCTTTAGTTTTTGGTGGAAGACCACGGCGAAAGCGACCAAAGTGATCATTGCTCGCGATGTCGTATCCCCATTTATCTAAGGAAAATGGAGGGTTGGCGGTAACCACATCAAAGTGCAGTAATCCACCTTCCTGATCTTGTAGCTTAGGGTTACGAATTGTGTCCCCCCACTCAATACGGTGGTTATCTTCACCATGCAGGAACATGTTCATCTTCGCCAGTGACCAAGTTGAACCAATTGCCTCCTGACCAAACAAAGCATACTGCTTCGAACCGCCAAAGTTCTTTTGAACTTGCTTACCACACTTCATCAATAGTGAGCCTGAGCCACAGGCTGGGTCACAAATACTGTCGCCTTGTTGTGGTTCAAGGATGATAGAGAGTAAATCAGAGACTTCTGGTGGTGTATAGAACTCGCCAGCCGATTTGCCACTACTTGCCGCGAAGTGTTTGATTAGATACTCGTAGGCATTACCTATCACATCTAATGAGCCAACACGGCTAGGGCGAAGGTTTAACGTCTCTTTACCAAAATCTTCCAGTAAGTGGCGAAGGATTTCGTTCTTTTGCTTTTCATCACCAAGTTTATCGGTGTTAAAGCTGATGTCTTGGAACACGCCTTTTAACTTGGTGCCGTTGGCTTCTTCGATAGCGTGCAGAGCTTGGTCGATACGTGATCCGTTACCTGCTTCATGACGAGCTTCATATAGCTCCCAAAAAGTTGCGCCTGTTGGGACTTTAAAAGACTGGCTCTCCATCATTGCTGCGATCAGCTCTGGTTCATCCCCGTATTCAACCGTTAGTTCGGCTACTTTATCTCTATGTACATCGGAAATGTACTTTAAGAACAACATGGTTAGGATAAAGTCTTTGTAAATCGACGGATCAACGGTGCCTCGGAAAGTATCACAGGCAGCCCAGACGGCTTTGTTTATTGCATCTTGACTAATATTAGTATGGGGCATTTACTACTTGCTCTTGAATAATGGTGAATATCAAATCGAAACCAACATTAGCTAATGTTTACAATCAAAGATTCAGTGACTTAGCAAAAAGGAGTTTCATTGTTATTTATGTTTGTTGCTGCAATTCTATCACTAAAGAAGAGGAAAAATACGTACTTTAGGTGGCGGTGTTGTGGTTAGATAAACGCATGGTTCAAAGGCTGGGGAAGGAATGGGAAGCAGAGGTGAGCGGACATGCTCACCCCTTACTTTGATTAAGCGATCTTGAGCTGAACATTACCTTGTTTTTGAATGTTTTTTGGCGTCCTTCCTTTAGGTAAGCAAGGAATAGTGAAGGCCTCATTAATATTACCAGCAGCAGGAAGTTGGATTTTGTTTCCATCCGCATCTTTTTTGTATCGTGCAACCCTTCGCACGCTAATTTTGTTTCCTGTAACCGCAATACCAAGATTCATGTTCCACCCCTTGAAAATTGCAGATAATTTGCACAACAGTGAGTACGAGGTGGACTCATGAACGAGTGACTGAAGATAGTTCCGTACCTGATACTCAATATCATCCTCCGACTCCAAACCCAATGATGAAATGATACGAGTAAGATAAGTTTCTGGTGTCATAGGCAAAGTCTCATTAAGTGAAGTTTCTTTGAGTTTTTGCGTAATCAGATAGTGTGCAAACGCATAAATTGCCTCAGAAACTTGGCTCTCCAGTCGATGGCGCTTTACTACAGTTGCAACAAAATGCACCGATAACGCTAGCTCCTCATTTTCTTCCACATATGCCAAAATCTCAGCGGGTTGAAAGGATGTGCCTTGAGTTCCTCTAAACGCATAAGGGTTAGAACTTTTCTCAAATGCTTTTGCTAACATCGCTACTCGTGACAGTACGTTCGCGTTGACCTTAACCCCCGCCATTTCTAAAACCTGAGATCTAGACCTCATGTTGCCTACATCGATGTGCGCGAAGGACAGATCGTCAGTGACTCCATAGGTTACGGGCGCAATAAATCCAGCCCCTGATTCATAGGATGCTTCTAGACGATGATGTCCGTTCAAAATTTCTCCCTCATCAGAGAAAATGAGTGGTTCACCAGTAAGGCACCATTGGCCTTTCGCCATAGCCTCCGCGTATTTCCTGATCTTTGCCTTGCTCAATTTTCTATTTTTATTGTTGTCATTTATGGCTCCGCGCCGAGAAAACTTCAACATGTCTCTGGCTAACTGGGGTGTGATGTAAATGACCGTGTGTTTTAGACTCGTTTCTACTTGTTTTACCCCGGAGTAGTAGCGTGCGTTGGACTTAAAAATATCTTTTAGTTGTTCGGACGATAGAACAGAGCTGGAATTAGCTAAAAGTTTTTTAGAACTTGCTAAATAACTAGAGCTTTCTTTGTCATCATATCTATCTACCAACGAGTCAACTATCGATGTTTCTAATTCCTGATCTGATATTTCATCAAATGCGTTTTCTTTGTTATCTGCCATTTGCGACCTCTCTGTATTACTTGTGGCAATATAATGACTAGGCATTCACCTGCCTTAGATAATTACCATTATTGATCCGACATGCACGTCGGATCAAACTTTAATTTTGTTTTAGACTGCGCTTTTCAGATAACTGGATGAAAAAACTTGATACTTTCGGATAAAAAAATCAGTGGGATCTTGCTTTCTTCGGAAGGACGAACGCAAAAAACACTAATTGCAACTATGCCTGTGTTTGAAGTCGCCGCTTTTTTTTCGGTAGGAAACTTATTGCCCGAATTAAAATGGGCAGCCGATGCCGCTGTTAATGCTAAAAACGCTGACAAGGTTCAAGAAATTCAAGCTGAGCTAGAGAGTATCCTGTTTGATAAATCGGTATGCATGCCGTTGTCCCTAACATTTGCGGTTATCGGAAAGCCACACCTTCATCATGCAGCTCGTTCCCTGCCCACACTGAGTTACAACCCCTCGGATACTCATATTGTGGGGAACGTTTTAGTGCTGGTAGCAATCTGTAAGATTCTTGGCTTAAAAACGTTTTTGTTTAGCTCAAGGCTAAGTGTTAAAGAGGCTAATCAGAAGAGCGAGCTTAGGCAGCGCCTAGCTATGGAAAACGTGGAGGTACGAGTTGTATTTGATGACGAGAAGGGGTTGGAAGCCAGTCATGCTATCGACCTGTTTAAAAAAAGTAGCATTTTTGACTCATCATTGAACCTGCCTCATCTGAGTGAAGGAAAAAACTTACTACCGAATGATGACTTCCCACTAAAAGATTATATAAATCAGCTAATAAAAGAAGCGAATATTGAACGTTATGGTGGTGTTAACTTTAATTCTAAGCATGTAAAAGTATCAGAGAGCAGCATTACCACACAGTATATATTGTTCAAATTAATTGTTGGTGCCGTGGCTGGGGTAGGAACGCAAGAGTACAGTAAGATGTCGAAAGACGTTACTTTATCGAGTGGTGATAGTCTTTCATCTATATTGTCAGAAGGTTATGTAAGTAATATTGCCAGCTTCTTAGCAGCTTGGCTTGAACCATTGAAGGAAGCGTTTGTGCATAATCGCTCTGGTTACCATTTATCTCCTCAAGTTTGGCAAGCAATAGGCCTCACAATCCATCAATTAGTGAGCAATGGCGCGTCACTAACGGACTTAAGTAACGCAGGTAGAGAGCTAGGCCAACTAGACTACAGCAAGAACGCTACTCACTGGAAAAAGTGCTCGGTAATGGAGTTGGACGCTAAAGGCAGTATTTACAAAAATGCGGCGAATTCGACTCGACAGTTTCGGATAGGGCTATCCGAGTATTTTCTCTCATTGCTAGCAGTGTAAGAGCTGACCAATCACATGTGGGATGTGTGTAGTTTTACAGCTTTAAAATAAGAGCCTGTTATATAAGAGCTTCCGATTAGTATTATCCCATATTTGATAGTGATCTCATGGGCAGGCATCTTTGTTCTATCTATGTTCACCTTCAAGCAGTCCTTGCACGAAATCAACCAATCGCTAGATAACGCTAGTTCTGACGATTTGATGGATAGAGTTAGCTCACACCCTTTTTCACCAAGGCTGGCATTGACTACGTGAAACAAGTTCATTCGTTCTTCAGAGTTTAATTTATCAATATACCGAACAAATTCCTCCACTTTAGGCTCCTTCTTAAAATTCAGTAAGTATGGATTGCGTTCACTAACTAAAAGGGGTCTACCAAGTCGTTGGCTATTCAGCCTGTCATTTCTACTTAGATGCTAACGGCTAACTAGCGTTCACGTTATCTTTATAGGTAAATTAAGCAATTAACCAATGGCTATCCATTTAGTGATTAAAATTAACGCTGCGAGTGAAGCATAGAATCCCCATACAGAGAAGGACTTTAAAGACTGCCACTGTAAGTTTGAGATATTTCCTTTCGGATTTACTGAATACAGATCCTCTTCAGTTAGAGATTTGTTATGAAGTTTCGAAATGAAAGCGTTGTAGGAGTTCCTAAATGCTTTTTCAAGAGCTAAATAATATGCATCTAAAGCAGTAAAAACTATTGTTGGTAAAAGGGCAATATAGGCGTAATCAGGTTTCCCTTTGTCCGCTACGATTACTAAAACAGCAGATACCAAAGTTACACACCAAGCTTTACATGACGAGCTATTAGACGCCATACGTTGTATTACACTTTGAAGAATGCTCAAATGTGTTTGTATTGATGCAGCTTCTGGGTTTACTTCAATATGTTTGCTTGTCATCTCAGTTTGCCTTATTTCGAATGGCGTATTCAATCCAGCTTGAAATGTTGTTTGCGATATCTTGGTAAGCGCTAAAAGAACTAGGATCATAGCAAGGTACAACACTAGACATCGCTCTACCATCGTTGAACTTAATTAGGTCAAACGGGTTTGCCCCTTTTCTGCTAGTTCCAGTTCTTGGGCACCTTACATTGTGAATGTGAATACCTAACAACGCTTTCCCATCATTCCATGCCTTGATTATTTCATGTCTCACCCATGGCCTTGAAGCAGTTTCGCTACCAATCAAAACAATAACACATCGCTTGTATTTCATATTTTGATCTATCCAACTCTCAACTGCTTTCTTGCCCGTTTGCTTGAGTTTTTCCCATTCATTTGGAGTAGTAGGCGAGTTACCCTCGATGCTGCCGATATTTCTTATTTGCTGAACTCTCATTACATCGTTACTAAAATGAAAGCTATAAAAAACTGGAATCTTAGCCACGTTCAATTTCCTTTATAGATTTTCTACCCAAGTTCCCGACTGGTTCGTTCCTGCACCAAATACCGCGTACCCCGACTTAAACCTAGTACTTCCTTCATCTATCTTTTTGTACAGTTGAAGATACTCATTGCCGTACCATCTCCCTGAGTCATCTTCTGTTGGAATGATTAGTACCTTCTCATCACCTTTAGTAGAATCTGCAAAGCCAATCTCCCAAGGGCACCAACGTGATTGGGTGGAATTATTTGTTGCCAAGAACAAAAACCATTCATTAGTTTTGATCTTGGTTTTAATTCGGTGTGCGGTTTCTCTGTTGGGAGTACTCGGCATTTCACTATCCTCCCAATCAATATACAAGTCCCAGCCATTTTCTTTCATCAATACTTGGAGACCTTTGGCTAACTCATGGTCTTTGTGGCTGTGACATAAAAAGGCAGTTTGTTGATTTTTTGCTAAAGCTTCATTGAGTGACTTTGCTACGGCAAACCTTCCCGAGCGATTTGCGGCTGACCTTAAATCCCTTACTTTAATAGCCATTTATATTCCTGCTTTTGTAGTAACGTTAAAATTGAACAGAGGTTAAACAACATTCTCGCATAGTTATATTGCTGAAAGTTTAGGTAATCATACTGGATTTAAGTTCGAATTATCATGATGTTGATAACAACTACTACTATTAGTCGGCATCGTATCATCTGACAACGCAGGGAGCAGAATTACAGTCTAAAGAAGGAATCGGCCAATGAAATTCATGTCAACGTTGTAAATCTTAGGTTAATATCTAAGCAGTCGTTTGAAAATCTGGGTTCTTTAGGAGCATCCACAAGGATGTTCGTCTTATCTGGAACGATGGTGGAGCTTTGATCACTTTTTGAAATATATCTTCTGTACTGATTATATCTACTTTAGTTTTTGCCCGAGTCAAGGCTGTATATACCCAAGATCTATCAATAACTCTAGATGTATCGACCACCACAATAACCCTATCAAACTGCGAACCTTGAGCTTTATGTACTGTGATACAATATGATGCCGAGAGGCTTTGTAATAGATTGTCGGTTATTATCACTGTAGAACCGTCTGACAGGGTTACACCTCCAAAGCTACCTTTCCCTCTAGACACCTCCTCTAAAACCCCCATAGTCCCGTTCTGGACGCCTTCATCCCAGAAGTTTTTATTAAACACAACAGGATCGCCTTTTCGTAGAATGATTTTGTAGTTGTCCACAATATCTCCTTCTTCTGGAGCAAAGATAGGCGTACCGTCAGGGTTGATAGAAAACTGCGTTGCTCGATTGATTTCTGTAACTCTAGTATTACTCCCCGCAACTACCATAGCGTCACCACAAGCCTCCGTCATCAGCTCAACAGCTCTCTTAGAGAACAGTTGTCTTGGGGTGTTGTGGAAAGTGATATTCCCCATAGTCAAACAATCCGGTGTAACACCGTGCCTAATCAATCTGGTGTATTCTGGAATCCCGCTCTGTTCAGATGAGCGCTTAACGATATCTAGTTCTACAGTTGGTAGGCATTTGGCCTTAATGAAGTCATGCAGTGCCAAACCATATCCCACTGGCGGCAATTGGTATGGATCACCTACAAAGATGAATCTAGTGTTTTCAGGAACTTTTCGCAATAGGCGAAACAATATTGGGATGTCCACCATGCTGGCTTCATCAATTACTACAACCGACTTATCTCCCGACTTCATATCGCCTCTCATGAGGGCACCATGTATCGTTTGAGATAAATATCCAGTGGTATCTCGGATGCACTCTGCGGCTCGCCCCGCGAGCGCCATCGGATAAACCTTGTAGCCAGTATGGCTCAAAGCCTTGAATAGGGCTTTAAGCACGGTTGTCTTTCCAGTGCCAGCACCACCTGTCAGTATGAAAACCCCACTGGACATCCCTGTTTTAACTGCCTCTTTTTGTTTTGCAGTTAATTCAAATGGAAGATCCTTTTGAGCAACATTGAATGCCCAGTCCATCTCAGGAGACCAACTTGATACTTGGGACTTCAGATGGAGTAATTCTACTGCAATGAAATGCTCCATGATTAACGGGACTGAAGCGTGGAAGCCGAACTCAGATTTACGAACTTGCGATGCTTTATTCGCTAGGCTCAAAGCCTTGAATGCTAAACTTTGACTTTCCAAAAGGCTTCTTAATGGCTTGTAGAGAGTCTTCTCGTCGCTAACCGTATGACCTTTCCCAAGCTCTTTTTGAACTACATATTCAAGCGCTGCAACCAGTCGTCTTTCATCGTCCGGGTTGGATATGTTGAATGTCTTTGGATTCTGAGCGAGAGCATCTATTTCATTAAATGTCATACCTAGAGAGACGGCGACGTATGGGTTTTCCTTGATAGCGTCAATCGAGTCGGAGCCATGAAAAGTGATGATTTTATTGATTGCTGATGTTTTAAAGCCAAATTTCCTTAGCCATTCAGCGTGCGCTAATGTTGAGTATTGCTTGCAGGCTTTTACGAATACCTTGGCGGTCTCAGGTGTCAAAAAGTCGAACTTCGACAGGTCATTTTCATAAGCGTACCTAAAAACATCTTTGCCTAACCTAGTCCAAATTTCGTCAGCTTTAGACCTTCCAATTCCTTTGAAATCAGGGCTATCTGATACGTAGCGCCTGAACTCTTCACCTGTATCAGGCAACAAGCAGCGTACGTTGGTAGCTAGGATTGTATAACGCTTGCGGGTTTTGCCAGAATTGAACTTTAGTAGCTCTGGTTTCCCCTCGTAATCACCAGTGACCCTCCATAGCTGCCCCTTCGAAAGGGGAATGGAGTTGGAGTCTATCGGTGCCTTGATTACATATAACTTATCATAGTCTTTAGTGTCTGGTTCAGGGTCATGTCCTTCAACACGCTCAGCCGTAAAGATTAAGTTTTTATTGGAGAACCAGACAGCAATTACGCGCATCTTCCATAATTGATTAATGCTCTTCAAAAAAAACCACTCCATGTTTAGCAATTACATCAGCGAACCTGCTAGCCTTTCCTCGACTTTCCAGTTCAGACTCAAGTTGTGCAATCTTAGCTTTGAGCACTTCATTTTCAGCAATAAGTGCCGGATCATTTATGCTGACTTTACTAGTTGATGGCGCTTTACCTTTTGCTGTGGAACCTTTTTTACCTTTCGATGGTTGCAGGTGTTCGTTTAGAACTAGGTAATCCAACAGTGACTTAAGATCAGCCTGTATGGACTTGCTCTTGCGAACACTATCTCGGTTAGGGAAGCCAAGAGTGTCCGCAAGGGCTTTAGGAGCAAATTCTCCAGTCTGATTACTGATGTGTTTTAGAAGGTCTAACACTCCTTTCTCAGAAATAATTATGTTAAGAAGGTTCAACTCTTCTTTGATATCTTTAAGCTTATGTGCGGAAGTCTGACATGATCGGCTCAGATCAACGTGATGAAAAAGCCAAAGCCTAAATGTAGAATGTCGTACTTGACCTGTTTCTAAACTCATGCAAACTAACCCTTAAGTTGTTCCCTGTACCACTTAAAGAACGATGGACACTTTTCCTGATTAATTAAAGTTTTTACTCCTTGTAAACCTAAAGTCGTGATCTGGTATCCATCAAGCTCCAATCCTGCCTCATCACATGCTTTTACTAATTCAACTAAGACTTTATAAGCAGCAACTTCTTTGTCTGAGTACTCTTGAATCAAACCTCCATCCGTTCGAGATTGAATATCTGATAGCTTTAGTCTATCAATCTCAGAATTCGCGTTCTGAAGTGCCTTACGGGTTGCGTTTAGATCGGCTGTCGCTTGACTTAATTGAAGTTCTGAAATCATCAATTGCTCCTGCAACTGAGACTCTTTATTTTGGGACTGCTTCTTCATACGAGCTTCAGTATTGTAATAACTCTCAACTAGAAGCCTATATTTACTGTCATTTCTCCTGAGCGTAGAACCGCTCATAGGCTCACCCTTCTGTTTGGTGTACCTATCAGCAACTGCATTAGTTAGAGCAGTGAAGCTACTATAGGAATCACAGTCCAGATCTCTAAGGATGCGTTCTATTACTGTTTTACGATCAAAAACCCCCTTCATTTGGTGCTTAAGCATCTCATCGTAACATTTGATATCTTTAGACAAGTCCAAGTTCCTCTAATAGTGGCACTTCTGTGTCTTGCTTCATTGTTTCAACAAGAAGAGATTCAGGGTCAGTACCTTTAAGTTGAGCGAGCATATTCAAGTTTTGAACAACATATTTTACAGGGTCAAACTCCAACATCATTTTAGTATTTGGGGACAACTCGGGGATTTGCTGTCGTTGCAGCTTTACTCGAAGCTTCGATGCAAGCGTTGAGGCTACACGTTTAAGATGCTGACTTTGAAGTGAAGGGGTTCCGCTAACTTCTTTAAGTCGAGCCATTAAACCATTTGAAACTTCATCATCAGGTACGTATTTGTATTGTTCGAGAGCATTGAAACCTGAAATCACATATTTATCTGGGTTTTGACGAATATAGTTGTGCTTTGTAAGCCAATGTGACGCGATGCGGATCTGCTCATTACATTTCATCTCTAAATGAGATTTTTCAGAATTGTTTGTCGACAGAAGAAGCATAGCAGAATACTCTCTCGCCTCGTCGAGCGCCTTACGTGCAGCAGCAGCAATTGCAACCTTGTTGTGACCTGTAATACAGGCGTGTGAACATTCATGGCAGTTCATACGACCATGTTCATTAATAACCTCTTCTGGACACTGATTGTTGTAAGGGCAGATATGAGTATAATTAATGGCTAAGCCTCGCCCTCCTGACTCACGAAGCACTATCAATGCATCCCCTGAACCCGCAAAAAACGGTAACTTGTCTCCCTCATATCCCCCATTAGAGTCAAACATCTGAATTAGATGATCTTCCGTAATAACCCCCTCCTCCGCAGAGACAACGTTATCACTTGATACCATTTTATCTTTGACTGTGGAAAGGGATGCAGCATCCTCCGGTGTCGCTTTAGTATAGAAGCCAATTACCCCCTTGCTTTGGCCTGTAAATGCTTTCACTGCATCTGAGTCGCCTGTAGTGATATGAATTACAGTAACTAACTGTACTCGCAGGCTATGTGGCGTGATGGTAGTTTTAGGGACTAACGGAGAAAAAGCTACTGGTTCATCCATATCCTGATACTGACACAAATAAACTTTTGTCAATTCCGTTAGCTTATTCTCTTTCACAATTTCGAATTGTTCTACCGAAAGGTTCGTTGGTGTCAAGGTGATCTTCGTATCAAATTCAACGTTATGCTTATTCAACCATTGCTCAAAAATAAAAATATACGGAGACATGTTAACGTGAATGCCATTATGGTTTGCTGTACCTTGAAGAAGAGGACGAAACGAACCTTTAGATGACTGCTCATTATCTTGATAAAATATTGGCTCAGAGAAAGCTTTATCAGTATAGTTTTGTCTCATCTCCTTCGCATGACATAGCATCATCATTACATCTTCTTGAATACAGCTTTCTAACCCTTCTGGTTTGACCTTATCGGCTCTTACACGCAGTGGGACATGAGTGCTTGTAGGATCATCAGTAATTGTAGGAATGTAATCTGCATCAAATGTGTCGGCACAAAGGTAAGCACTGTTTGATGATCTCTGTCCTGCATAAGCCGAAACACACAGACTGAGAGCTTGCTGATAATTTCCAGTATCAACTCTTGTAGACTTCTCACCCACAATCATTTTTCTGGTACGAGGAGTCATCCAGCTTGGTAAACACACCTCACCCATTGGAAGTTCTCTTCCACCAATATCTATTGAAGTCGGAATGTTATAAACACTAAAGTCTTCTGAGTGTGAAATTTCGTTGATGTGCTCAAACCCTTTGATTTTTGATAAGTTACTCCTTGATACTTGTAATGCCTTACGTCCAACTGGTGAGGTTGCTTTTTCAACCTGAATGGACGATGTGAATAGAACCGCCTTAGCAAATTCTTTAAGCCACATTCGAAATACAACCCAATACCCTATGTTAAATGTGTCCTTTTGAGTCTTACCTGAACGTCTGTACCCAACATGATTGAGTGCGGGAATAGGGTTTTGCTTAAGGTCTAGACCTTCAATACCGCCGTACCGCTCCATTGTATATTCGAAGTATCTACGTAAAGAAGCACAACAATCTCTTAGCTGGTTCGAGTTAATTGATTTGCTATTCTTCTTGGTCGATGTTGCGCCAGTCATACCCTCAATAAATGATAGAAGAGACATCGGGTAGATAACTTCTTTACCTTGCAGCTTAGCTTTACTTTGATAGATTGTATCAATAACAGGGTCTGTTTTGACAAAGACAGAACTAAGAAATTTACTTGGTGTATCTGGATATTCAAAAAAGCAATTGGGATATTTTTTATAAAACCATGGCAAATACTCAAAGATATAAGCATTGAGATATTGGAGGCTATTCATTCTATATTTAGATGTATTACGCTCGATATCGCTTAAATCTGTCCATGAAAGTTGAGTCGTTTTCCATAAGTTGTTGTTATCAACGCCAATGTTGGCGGTTGCGTAATCACCTAGTTTACGACTTATTTTGAAATCACCAAATGAGACAACATCTTCTCTAATATTTTGAGCGTAAAGTAGTTTTACACCTTGTTTATATACTGGCCCTAAGGCAATATTTTGAGCGCCTTGAGCCAAAGACTCGAATTCACCGAATGTATTTGATATGTAACCACTACGCTTTGAAGGAGCCTTTCCTGTTGACATTGCGGTTGTAGCAATCACTTTCGCTTTTTGACTATGGTATAACTCTATACACTGTTCCACCCAACCATTAGGTAGCAATCCCTTACGCTCAAGGTGTTGACACACTTGCTTCCAAGAAAGTTCAGAAGTTGGCTTGTAATGATAATGATCTATTCGAAAGTCAGTGAACGACTCGACCGTCATATCTTCAAACGATTCAATTCCTCGGCAGATCATATATCTAGAAAGGGTCGCAGTTTGGCTAGTCAAAGATCTGTAAAGAATATCCAAGTCATCAAATCTTGAAGT
Organism: Vibrio sp. EA2; assembly: GCF_033042495.1. NCBI lineage: Bacteria > Pseudomonadati > Pseudomonadota > Gammaproteobacteria > Vibrionales > Vibrionaceae > Vibrio > Vibrio sp. EA2. The sequence continues at coordinate 82,796 of NZ_JAWLID010000009.1, forward strand.
TAATACCTCACCATATGTTTGTCTTGATTTCTCTGTAGTATCAACCCAAATTTCTAAGGCTAGCTTTGGGTAACATAAGCTGATGGGGTTTCTCCCAAAAATTTCTTGTTTCACTTCTTTTTCGAAACGGAAATGAGCAGGTAAGATGGCAACCTTTTTTCTTGCCGCATTAGCTAGAAGTGCACTCAATGTCGAACGAAAGAATTTCTTTTGTTGATCATTGATGCTTGTGTTGGGAAATAGTTGATCCATGACCTCAACCCAAGTAGGGGCAACACAAACATTATCCAAAAGGATTTCGATCATTTCTCTCGTCCACAAGGACACATTGTTGTGGAGCCACCATACGCACCACATTCTTTGTTGTTTGTTTTTTTGCGGTTCTTTTGATGAGCTAAGCTCTTCCAAATCCTCGGTCAATGATCGAGCGAGAGCCTCTAGATTTTCCGGTGTATAACAAGGGTATGGTTGGGACATTATTTCAACTCAGCTCCAAAGTGGCTGTTAAGTAAAAGTTTTTGGTCGCTTTGTATTATTCCACTCTGAATTAGCTGCAAAGCCTTATCAACCTTTTCTTGAGTAAGGTCGATTTCAGGTATTGCATATACTTCTGTGGAAGTTATATCGGCATGTGCCATAAGTTGTTGGACAACTTGCTTATCAAGCCCTCGGATTGGAGTGCCATCAGCTCTAAAACCAATGACCACATAGTTCAAGCAGTGAACGCCATACATATGTCGAAGAGAGTGTAAGGCCCATCCGCGTGGAACTGGCAACCTTCTGCTTCCATATACTTTTTTAAGGCACTGCTTAAGAATGTACTGTCTAGTAGCATCTGATGAAAGCGCTAAGGGGCGACCAAGGTAATCTCCTCGTCTCAGTACAACAAACAAAAAGCTGTGTGCAACCTGTAGCGGTTGCCTCTCCTTGATTAAGTACTGCTGTAATGTTTCGAAAAAGATAGTTCTAAACGGCTCAATAAAAAATGTTTCAGGAGTCGTTCGCCCCTTATAAGCTGCGCTATGGGCAGTCTCACCACTTATAGCCTCATATTCGTTACCATAAGCAAGTGGTCTTGTTTTAGGGTGAATACATTTTATTTTCTTGTTCTTAATGTCGATGTCTTGTAGCAAGGTATTGGCTGCTTCAATTTCCCTCAGCCCAGTCCCCATCAGAAGTGATAAAAACAAGAGATCCCTTAAGGTTGTTGTTTCATTTAGTACAGGAATCGCATCCTCATGTGGCAGAGCTTTCTTTAGAGAACTACCCACAGGCGGAGATGCGTAGGACGATTTTCTAGCCTTTAGAATGGTAGTTCTACTGAGTTTAGGCCCATGCCTAACTACGCCTGCGAGGACAGATTTTTTAAGCAAAGCTTTTCGTTGAGCCTCTGGAATTTCTTTTCTAAATAGAGCTTCTCCAAACATGACTTGAGGAGACAAGGATAAATCAATTAACTCCAACTCAGATGCCATTTGAAATTCAGCTTGAAATCGTGCGGATTCCTTTAAAAACCCCCGAACCGAAGAAACTATCCTTTGGTTAGTTTCATGTTTAGTTGGATTGCGTCTTGTTTTTTGGGCTGCCAAATACGAGAGAGTTTCACTTGAAGAATGGACGCCCATAGAAAGATAATTTGGAAACTGCAAAATTATCTCTGTCAGGAGAGGGGTACCTGTTTTAACGCCAACTTCTAATGTTGCAATTTCGTCTGGATCACTTAATGCGTCTAGGTATCGAAAAAAGATACGTAGATCTGACGCCTTATTTTTTACCGTGTTAGGAGGTTCAGTTCTGGCAAGTTCATTTATGTAAGAATTATATCCATCAACAGGAATACCATCCATGTAGAGAGCATAAGATTTTTGCCCTGTGGCCAATCTGAACGAAACATATTCCATCTGCACCTACTTATGCACTAATTAGTTATACTTTTCCATCCTATATACAAGTGCAAGCGAGTGCAACAAAAACAATAGACGAAAAAAAGCCACCGACTAATGAGCCGATGGCTTTTTCTTTAAGTTCTTGAACTTAAAACAAATATGGCGGGAGTGTTGGGATTCGAACCCAAGACCGACGGCTTAGAAGGCCGTTGCTCTATCCAACTGAGCTACACCCCCGAAGGTGCATTTTCTAAATTTACGTATGCACTGCGCCTCTATACTATATAAGAACCTATGACCACATCCTTAGAAGGGACGTGCTCTATCCAGCTGAGCTAAGGGCGCGCTACAGGGAAAGGATTATACGAGTTCAAACGGGTAAATCAACGGCTTTTAGTAACATTATGATCTGAATGCCTAAAAAAAGGTCAGTGAAGCAGTGGATGCTCAAAAACACCTCGGAGCAAACGTTTGCGTATGGATGTTAAATAGAAATTCTGCGACAATGCGCGCAGATTATTTGCCTTCTAAATTTATAAGGAAAGTCATGACTGCTCAAAATATAGACGGGACCCTTATTTCCCAAACTGTTCGTTCTGAAGTTGCAGCACGTGTAAAAGCTCGCGTTGAAGCGGGATTACGTGCCCCTGGCCTTGCAGTTGTTCTAGTTGGTGAAGACCCTGCTTCTCAAGTTTACGTTGGCAGTAAGCGCCGCGCTTGTGAAGAAGTGGGTTTTGTATCCAAGTCTTTTGACCTTCCTGCATCAACCACTGAAGCAGAATTGCTAACGTTGATCGATGAGTTAAATAATGACAACGAAATTGATGGTATTTTAGTTCAGCTTCCGCTTCCAGCTGGTATTGATAGTACTCACGTTTTAGAGCGTATTCATCCAGAAAAAGACGTTGATGGCTTCCACCCTTACAACGTAGGTCGCCTGGCTCAGCGTATCCCTAAACTGCGCTCTTGTACGCCAAAAGGTATTATTACCCTGCTCGACCGCTACAATATTAATCTTCGTGGTAAACACGCCGTTGTGGTTGGCGCTTCAAACATCGTTGGTCGTCCAATGACACTTGAGCTTCTGCTAGCTGGCTGCACAACGACAACCTGCCACCGCTTTACCAAAGACCTAGAGAGCTACGTTCGTCAAGCAGACGTCGTTGTTGTCGCAGTGGGTAAACCAAACTTCATTCCTGGCGAATGGATTAAGAAAGGCGCTGTGGTTGTCGATGTGGGTATCAACCGTCTTGACTCTGGTAAGTTAGTTGGCGACGTGGAATACGATAAAGCACGTGAAAGCGCGAGCTTTATTACCCCAGTACCGGGGGGCGTTGGCCCAATGACAGTGGCAAGCCTGATTGAAAATACCATGCTGGCTTGTGAGCAGTTCCATACTGACAAGTAATGACAGAATACTAAGTACGAAAAAGGCTCCTGGATAAGGAGCCTTTTTTCTACTTGAGCGAATCAGATGTTCGTGTTTACAGACTCAAAATCACACCAGCGATGGATGCGCTCATTAAGTTCGCCATCACACCAGCGATAATTGCTCGGAACCCATGCTTAGAAACAAAGGCACGCTTCTCTGGTACCAGTGAACCTAAGCCACCAATAAGCATCGCCATACTTGAGATATTCGCAAAACCACACAGTGCAAACGTCACGATCGCTTGAGAATGAGCACTGAGTTCAGATTTCACTTCTGCAAGTTGGATGAAAGCAACGAATTCATTCACCACGATCTTATTACCGATCAGAGAACCTGCCGTGATCGCCTCTGCCCATGGCACACCTAACAGCCACGCAACTGGCGCAAATACGTAGCCCAAAACGAGTTCGAAGCTTAATGGCGTGCCGATAAGATCGCCAAACCATCCCAAAATACCGTTAAGCAATGCAATCACACTGATGAAAGCCAACAGCGTGCCACCAACGGCAACCGCGATACGAACACCCGCCATCGCGCCATCTGCCAATGCTTCAACCACATTGGTTGCTCGTGGGATTTCAACTTGGTTAAGATCGATTTCCTCAGCTTGGTTAGCGTCTTCCGGCATCAGAATCTTAGCCATCAACAAGCCCGCTGGTGCAGACATAAACGCTGCCGCGATAAGGTAATTTAAATCAACGCCTAATGATGCATAGCCTACCAACGTACCACCAGCAACCGACGCCAGACCACCAGTCATTACTGCAAAGAACTGAGAATCCGTCATGTGCTTTAGGTAAGGCTTGACCATTAATGGCGCTTCAATCGTACCAACAAAGATATTGGCTGTAGCAGATAAAGATTCAGCACGACCAATGCCTAACAGCTTTTGGATACCACCACCGATAAAGTTAATCATTCTTGGCATCACACCAATGTGATAAAGGCTAGCGATAAGAGAAGAGAAGAAGACAATAATCCCCAGTACATTGATAGCGAAAGTGAATCCGCCTGTCGCCAAATTGCCGAATAAAAACGCAATGCCTTCCTGACCATAGTTGATTAAGTTCGATACTACGCTGCTCACTGAATTTAGAGCGTCTCGCCCCGCTGGCACATACAGAACCAATAATGCGAACAATACCTGTAAGGCAAAAGCAAGTGAGACGGTTCTGAGCTTTATATTTTTTCTATTTGTAGAAAGTAGCCATGCTACGAAGAGTATGGCTACGATACCAATAAGTGAGTTCATAAATTGGGTCCGACAGAAGGGGAATGGTAAAGGCGTCGGATTGTATAGCGGACTCAAAATGCTGCAACTTGAGGTTGTTAACAGTGTGAAAAGTTTCAGTGGTCAATATTTAAACTAAACATTAAGCCACTGAATTTACTAATGATAAACGTTTGCTTTTTATTATTATTTCCATATGGAAAAATTGTTTATGAATTAAGAAAAAATTTTGTGACAAAAGTCACCTTATGTGTACATTCATCATGACTTGGGAATGGAGATATACGGCGCTAATCTTTGGTCCCAATGACACGGGTTGCCAATCTTCTGTTTTATAAAGTTGATCACCGCCGATATTTTTTTTGGCATATGCTGTCGGCTCGGATAAACCGCATAGAATGGCATCGACTGGCTGGCCTTCCAGTCTGGTAGCAATTGAATCAGCTTACCGGTTCTGAATTCATCTCCTAACAAATACGTCGCAAGGTAAGCTATGCCCCACCCTGCAATCGCGGCGTCACGAACGGCCTCTGCCAAATCGACGGAATAATTACCAGAAACTTTCACGTTGAGTTCCTGATGGTCTTTGGTAAATGCCCATCCGGTGTAATCACGCTCCCAACTTCTGTAAATCAGGCAGTTGTGCAAAGATAAATCGTTCGGTTCTGTTGGCTTATCGTGTTTTAGCAAGTAATCCGGTGAAGCCGCGACAACAAACTGGCAATCTGTCAGCCGCTGCGCGATGTAACCCTCGGGCAAGTGTTCATTGTTCGTCACCCAAAGATCCAGTCCTTCTGCCAACATGTCTACCTTGTAGTCAAACAAGTGAACTTCAACCTCAAGCTGAGGGTACCGTTCCCTTAACTCCTGAATGGCAGGGATGATATGTAACGTGCCGAAGGATTGCGATATGCCTAAACGAACTAACCCAGCCACTTCATCTCTCTGACTTTCCATTTCCAGCGTTGCACTGCTGACAGCCTGGACCACCTGCTCACAGTGATGAAAAAAGGTCTTGCCTGCTTCTGTTGGGGTAAAACTTCGCGTGGTGCGTTGGACCAACTTGATACCAAGAGAGTCCTCTAACTGGCTAAGCTGCTTACTGACGTGAGAAACGGATACGCCGAGGCTTTTTGCTGCCGCCGTGAAGCTTTTATGTTTGATCAATGCAGAGAAGATGACCATTTGCGCAGCACGTTCAGATAACACAAATTACCTCGATTTAAATACAGAAAAACAAAGGGCTCCGAAGAGCCCTTAACAATGATTATTTATTCAGGAACTAGTATGTGATGCGATCAGCTAAGTGGCTAACAGCAAGCGCGAAGTAGTAAGAGCGATTCCACTTCATCAACACATTGTAGTTATTGTAAACCAGATAAGTCCGACCGTTTTCATCGTCAGGCATAATCAGCCAAGCTTTGATATCGTCGTCCAGTTTAGGTAACGGGCTACCATCAAACTTGGTAATACCTAATTTGCTCCACTCTTGCAGGTACTTACCTTTCTCTTCGGTTCGACCTTCCAAGTTATGGTCAATACCTCTTGGAACTTTGACCTGACGTCCCCAAGTGTACTTATCATCCCATCCAGACTTGCTCAGGTAGTTAGCGGTTGAAGCAAACACGTCCGCTTTGGTTTGCCAGATGTCTTTCTTGCCGTCGCCATTGCCATCGGCCGCAAAACGCAGGAAGGAGCTTGGCATAAACTGACATTGCCCCATCGCGCCTGCCCAAGAGCCTTTGAAATTCTCAAGTTCAATATGGCCTTGATCCAGAATCTGAAGGGCAGCCATGGTTTCTTTACGGAAGAACTCTTCACGGCGACCTTCAAATGCCATGGTAGAAAGCGCATCTATCACGCGGAAATTACCGGTAAATTTACCGAAATTACTTTCCACACCCCACAAGGCAACTATAAAACGTGGCTGAACGCCGAAGGCATCACCAATGCGTTTAAGCTCCGTATAGTGTGCTTTGTATAATTCTTTCGCTTGCTTAACCTTCCACTCTGGGACTGCACGAGGAATGTACTCATCCAGCGTCAGTTTTTTCTCTGGTTGGTTTCGGTCTGCTTTCACCGCTCGTGGCTTATATTCCACATTGGCGAATGCCGCGCTGATTACTTGCTCGGAGATGCCTTGAGCACGCGCTTCGGCACGCAACTTATCTAAGTATTCCTCAAAACCTTCGCTACTTGCAAAGGCTGAGGCACACATGCCAACGCTAAGCAGTGTAGCCAGTATTTTTTTCATATTGCCCTCCTTGAGCAAGGCAGAAGTCTCAGCAAGACACGCGATTATTTTTCGTCTTTTTGCTGAGCTTTTTGTTCTTTATATTTTTCTAATAGGTTTTCCGGTGGTGGCGGAACTTGAAGGAAGAAGCCGTCATTCTGCAACGAGACTTTCACTTTTTCGATATCCACCTGTGCCAATGTACGACCATCAAGTTTAATCGTCATGACAGCGATAGGCTTACCGAACATCTGCATCAAGGTGTCAGGAACCTGTGAAAAATCATCCTTTTTCGGAATATAGAGATAAGTACCTTCTTTTTTAGAGCTTTTATAAATAGAACAAAGCATGACACGCCTTTTATGCTGATTTACCCGTTTTATGTACGGATTTAGTTGGAAACGTAAAATTGCCGCAAACTTAATAGCAAATTTGAGATTAATTCACCGAATTGCTTGCTAGAGAACTTGCTGCGCCAAAAGATGGAATATAACATGATAGACCTAGTTTAAGGCAACGCTCTTTCAACAGAGGCAACAAGTCCACGATGACCCATTCACCAGACCTTAAAGGTAGCAGCTTTACTTTGTCAGTTTTACACCTTTCTGACAGCAAGATAGAAAAAACTATCGAATTTTTGCAAGAAAAAGTGTCTCAGGCACCTTCTTTCTTTGCATCGGCACCTTTGGTTATCAATATAGCAAAAGTCGAAGGCGACATTGATTTCCCTAAACTCAAGCAAGGCATTGCCGATGCGGGGTTTATTCCGGTTGGTGTTGCGGGTTGCAAAGACAAACGTGTACAAAACCTTGCTTCTGCAGCGGGCTTTGCGATTATGTCTGCAAGCAAATCTCCAAGCCAGGCGCCAGCGAAAATGGCACCGACTAAGTTCATCCATACGCCGGTTCGATCCGGTCAGCAAATTTATGCAAAAGATGGTGATTTAGTGGTACTAGCACATGTTAGCGCAGGAGCCGAAGTCATTGCCGACGGTTCTATTCATATTCACGGAACTTTGCGCGGGCGCGCAATTGCAGGTGCAAGTGGGCAGCATGAAGCGCGGATAATTTGCCACGATTTACAAGCAGAACTAGTATCTATTGCTGGAGATTACTGGTTAAGCGATCAAATTGAGAGTGAGTATTGGCAAAAGAAAGTAATGATCAGTAAAGCCGAAGAATCATTACATCTGGAAACACTCACGATATAGTCTAAAAAGGAAAACAAATGGCACGCATTATTGTAGTAACGTCTGGTAAAGGTGGCGTCGGTAAGACCACTTCAAGCGCAGCCATCGCCTCTGGCTTGGCTCTAAAAGGCAATAAGACAGCGGTAATCGATTTCGATATCGGTTTGCGTAACCTCGATCTTATTATGGGTTGTGAGCGCCGTGTCGTTTATGACTTTGTCAACGTCATTAACGGTGAAGCGACGTTAAACCAAGCGCTGATCAAAGATAAGCGCACAGAAAACTTATTTATTCTTCCTGCATCACAAACGCGCGATAAAGACGCACTCACGAAAGATGGCGTACAGCGTGTATTTACCGAATTGGACGAGATGGGTTTTGACTTCATCATCTGTGATTCACCAGCAGGTATCGAACAAGGTGCTCTGATGGCATTGTATTACGCGGATGAAGCCATTGTTACCACTAACCCTGAAGTCTCATCCGTACGCGATTCAGACCGTATTTTGGGCATTCTGGATTCGAAATCACTACGCTCAGAGCAAGGTCTAGAACCTGTGAAGCAACACCTTCTGTTGACTCGCTACAACCCAATGCGTGTAAATCAAGGTGAAATGTTGAGTGTTGAGGACGTTGAGGAAATCCTGCACATCCCGCTGCTAGGCGTTATTCCTGAAAGCCAAGCGGTGCTCAACGCATCAAACAAAGGTGTGCCCGTTACATTTGATGAACAAACAGATGCCGGCATGGCTTACTCTGACGCGGTAGACCGCTTACTTGGTAATAAGGTTGATTTTCGTTTCCTTACAGAGGAGAAGAAAGGGCTGTTTAAACGACTGTTCGGAGGCTAGACATGTCACTATTAGAATTTTTCCGCCCACAGAAGAAAAAAACTGCAAGCCTAGCCAAAGAGCGTTTGCAAATTATTGTGGCAGAACGCCGCAGCCAGGATGATCCGGCACCGTCTTATTTGCCTCAGTTAAAAGAGGATATCCTGAAGGTGATTGGTAAATACGTAGATATTGACCCAAAAATGGTCGATTTAACGTTTGAGCATAAAGATGATGATATCTCTGTGCTTGAGCTCAACGTAAAGCTACCAGATGACGAGAAGTAAATAGACACTGGGTGTTTGTGAATTTAAATCGATCCTTTCGAGCTTGATAACAAACACTCATGCTTGCAATATTGACGCTTGCTGTGAGTAGATTCCTGATCTCGCTTATGCTCGTCGGAATGACGCTTTGAAAGTCCGTGAGTGAATTAAAAAAAGGTTGGCTAGTTGGCCAACCTTTCTGTTTCATAGCTTAGCTCTGTCTATTTAAGCGTTTTATTCATTTGTTCGCCGATAAGTTCCAGGCGCCAGTTCTGCATCACATCAGGTAATTTTGCCGGATCACGTTCCTTTTTCCATACCCAACTAAGCAACTGATTGATCTGCTTTTTAGAGGCGAGGAACTCAGTTGCTAGGCCCGATTTCTGTGATGCACTTTTGACGATATCTTTCATGTTTTTGAAAACCTGCTTGTAACCTGGGTAGTCCATAAGACGTTCAATTTTCTCAGGATATTCGTCAGCAGGTGTCTGCTTGGCTTTTTTAACGATATCGGCAATCTTTGCACCGTGACGGTTAACCGCACGGATATCAATGCCTTCCGCTTCCATTTTCTTAAAGCTTGTAAGGCCAAGACGCGCAACGGTTAATAAGTCCCCTTCTTTGAAAACAAAGTTCAAGGCAAGGTCGCGTTTGATTGCCTGGCGGTAACGCCAAGTTGCCAACGGCTTTAAGATCGCCAATTCAGACGGTTTCAACTGCCAGGCACCTTTAATATCAAGGTAAGCATATTCTTCATTTACTTCGCGAATACGCTTCGACACTAGCAAGTCACTTTCCTGCTGTACTGCGTGCCACCAGCCAGCTTCGGTTACTTTGTCGAGTAGGATTTCGTAAAGCGGCATTAAGTAATGAACGTCAGCCGCTGCATAATCAAGCTGCTTTTGTGTCAGTGGACGAGCCATCCAGTCAGTGCGAGATTCGCTCTTATCCAATTCAACACCTAAATATTCTTCCACAAGCGTGGCAAAGCCTGTTGATAGCCCATGTCCAAGAAACGCAGCCATAAGCTGGGTATCGACCATAGGAAATGGCGTGCAACCAAACGCATTCTGGAACACTTCGAGATCTTCACCACATGCATGCAGGACTTTGAGAACCGACGTGTCTTTTAAAAGCGCAACAAACGGTGACATGTCCGTCAATTCAGTCGGATCGATTAAGGAAAGATTATTGCCGTCGAAAAGCTGAATCAAACCTAGCTGTGGATAGAAAGTTCTAATCCGTACAAATTCCGTATCCAACATAACGACATCTGCATCTCTGGCTTGAGCGCAAATTTGTTCTAGGTCTTTGTTTTTAGTAATAATCTTATAATTCACATGCTTCTCGCTATAAAAAATGCCAGCAAAACGCTGGCATTCTATCATTTTTTAATTCCGGCGACTTCACGAAATCGACTTATGCGCTCTTCTTCGCAAGCTCAGCATCGTTTTCTTCACGAAGAACACGACGTAGAATTTTACCGACGTTAGTCTTCGGCAATTCTTCACGGAATTCAACCAGTTTCGGCACTTTGTATCCCGTTAGGTGTTCGCGACAATGAGCAATCACTTCATCTTTAGTCAAGCTTGGATCACGTTTAACGACATAGATTTTGACCAGTTCACCTGAGGCCTCGTTAGGCTGACCGATCGCTGCAACTTCCAGCACTTTACCGTGCAAGGCGACAACATCTTCAATCTCGTTCGGATAAACGTTGAAGCCAGAGACCAGAATCATGTCTTTCTTCCGGTCAACAATGTGTAGGAAGCCTTCGTCGTCAAATTTAACGATATCACCGGTTGATAACCAGCCTTCTGCGTTGATCGTATCTTTACTTGCTTCTGGACGTTGCCAATAGCCTTGCATCACCTGAGGACCACGAACTTGAAGCTCACCCGTTTCTGTATTCGGTAAAGCGTTGCCTTCTTCATCGACAATACGAACTTCTGTCGACGGGACTGGCAAACCAATAGAGCCATTGTATTCAACAAGATCATGCGGGTAAGCAGCAACTAATGGAGAACACTCAGTCAGGCCATAACCTTCCAATAGATAGCAATCTGTCGTCTTCAGCCATTTCTCTGCTACTGAGCGTTGCACAGCCATACCGCCGCCTACCGACAGGCGCAGGTTGCTGAAGTCCAGCTCATGGAAGTCTTCATTATTCACCAACGCGTTAAATAGCGTATTCACCCCGGTAATGGCGGTAAACGGGTATTTTTGTAACTCTTTAATGAAGCCTGGAATATCACGTGGGTTGGTAATCAGTAGGTTACGGCCCCCCATCTCGATAAACAGTAAGCAGTTCACGGTCAAAGCAAATACGTGATACAGCGGTAATGCTGTCACAACCAACTCTCTGCCTGGGGTCAGAACCGGACCGTACGCCCCTTTTGCCTGTAATACGTTGGCAATCATATTACGATGAGTCAGGATTGCACCTTTCGCTACGCCCGTTGTACCACCTGTGTATTGTAAAAAGGCGATATCATCACCGGACATAAAGGGCTTCACGTACTGCAAACGGCGGCCTTTGTGCAACGCTTTACGCATTGAAATTGCACCAGGCAGGTTATATTTCGGTACCATACCTTTAACGTATTTGACGACAAAATCGACAATCGTACCCTTCGCTCGCGGCAACATCTGCCCAAGGCTGGTCAGCACAACATGTTTTACAGAGGTGTTCTCAACAATTTGCTCTAACGTATTAGCAAAGTTAGAAACAATCACGATCGCCGTCGCACCCGAGTCGTTGAGCTGGTGTTCTAGTTCACGAGGAGTGTAGAGCGGATTGACGTTTACCGCGATACAACCTGCACGCAAAATACCAAACAGCGCAACTGGGTATTGAAGCAAGTTAGGCATCATCAGAGCAACTCGGTCACCCTTTTTTAGCTTTAACTCATTTTGTAGGTAAGCGGCAAATTCACGGCTACGCTCTTCCAGCTTTCGGAAGGTCATAACCGAGCCCATGTTCATAAATGCAGGTTGGTCTGCGTACTTTTGTACAGACTGCTCAAACATTTCAACCAAAGACTCATATTGGTCTGGGTTGATGGTTTCAGGTACGTCACTTGGATAACGTGAAAGCCATGGTTTATCCACGATATTACTCCTCGTTCATCGCTGTCTTACAATAACAGCCTTTTTATTTTGTCGGCCATTACAGCACAGCGGAGGTGCTTGAGCACGAAACTCCCAAACACTTGTTTAATTTTTGTTAACTACACCAAGAATTGCACCTGAAACTTCGAGTATTTGCTCTAAATGACAGTGATGACCACCTGCGACAGTGATCACTTGCGGTGAATTCTGTCCCCAATCTGCTTGGTTAGAAGGTAAGTTCTGAAATCCTTGGTCGCCTAATACGATCAGATGTGGACAACGTATTTGGCTGGTGATTGAGTTCGCATGCTCTTGCGCCATCCGATAAAGCGAAGCGCATTTTAACTTGGAGTCATGACGCCAATACCATACATTTTCACGCTGCACAGTTCCGCGCTCGACAATGGGCAAAAGCTGTTCAGCAGTTAATTGGTTGGCTTGCATGCGTAACTTTAAAGCAAGGTCAAAGGATGCAATAGATCGTTCTGGCTTATTTCGTTGTCGTTGCCGACTTAAAACGCCATCACGAAGGCGTTGCAAACTATTTGCAGGCGCCTCGGTAATAGGCCCTGCACCTTCGATTTGCACTAATGCTTCGACCTGCTCAGGAAACGCAGCACTATAGCAACTTGCGACTAAAGCACCAAGCGAATGGCCGACTAATATGAGTCTGTTTGGCGATAATTCATCCAATAACTGGTGTAGGTCGGAAATATAATCGTGGAAGGGATAATAATTGTCGGAGGATTTGTGGCTGGACAAGCCATGACCAAAGTGATCGACGGCCAACAAATGAAGGGCTGGGTTGAGCTGATGTATTTGGTCCATCAAAGCTTTAAAACTGCCAGCGTTGTCTAGCCAACCATGAAGAAAAACGACTGACAAGTCAGCCGCTTTTTCATTACCTATTTCAAGAGCTGCCATGGTCCCGGCAGCAAGTTCAAATCGACGCTCATGCATAGCAGATTATTTGACCTGTTTGATGATTCTGCCATCTTGCGGGAAATCGTGACGCTCCATGCGGCAGTAAATTGAATAGCAAGGGTAGAGGAAAAGTGGCGTATCGTACGTACGGACTCGCTCTTCAATCGTCCATAAGCGGTAGCCCTGACCTTTAATCAGCGGGAAGATATAGTCATGCTCGCCAATTCTTCCGGCTTCTTCCCCTGCACTCTTGCCTACCACGGTAACTAAACGCCCTTGGCTAAATGCCACCGGCTCTACGTATCCATCGAAGTAAACTGCAAAACGACCATCAGGCTCTTGGCTAATATCAGGCTTACCAGAGTCACTAATGGGTAGATTGACGATTTCAACACGTGTTTTGTCTTTAAAGTTGTCGACTTTCGCAATGATGCCCCCAAGACGAACATCTTGGCTCGCCACCCCTTCAGACTCAGCAAACGTATTGTAATCTGTTAACACTTGTTCCGTCGTCGCATTCAACTCTTCAGGGAGAGAGCTGCATGCTGACAGCCCAACCACCGCAAACAGAGCCAGGAGAATGTGTCGAGATAAGCTCATAAATCACCATCTAAATCTATCGTTCCTGAACGAAACCGCTTCGTTCTTTACACATAAATATCGACACCAAGTAATTGAGCCAGTTCCTCTTTTTTCGCTCGATTCATGACGTCCATGTACTGCTCCATCGCTTTTCGTGAACTTCCTTCAGGAAGATCATATTGCACTTGAGCGCGGTGAATCTGAGACTCATCCACTGGTTTTATGGAGTGAGCGACAGCATCAGCAACCTTAGAGGACTGGCCTACCGCTGACTTTGCCTGAGTCTTTTTTAGCTGGTTCTTTTTATTGACTTTATTCGCGCGGTTTGCCCCCGAAACCAACGAGGGAGGTAAACCATTAATAGATGCCATAACACTCCATAAAAAACGGGGCAACAACCGCCCCGCCCGCCCTTAGTGCATTTTTCGATTACTCGCGACCCGGAAGTTTCTTCCATGTCACGTTATCACGCAGATAAACCGGGCTCGATTCTTCGACTGGAACCGTATTACCTTTTGCTAACTCTTGCTGAGCAAGGATCACGATGTCTTGTGAGTCTGGATAAAGCACATCACTTGAAGTCACATTAAATGGCAGGTTAGCCAGTTCTTCCTGGTAAGCCCCCCAACCCGTGCCTGCTGTTGTCCAAGTTTTATCGTCAGCCTGAGCCTCTTCTGCCAAACGTGCTGGCGGAATAACACACTCTTCATCCACACCGGCCCATTCGCCATTTTCCTGGCGAGAATAACGAGCCCAGTAGACTTCACTCATGCGAGCATCAATCGCGACAGCAACATTTGTCGAACCATGCAAACGGTAACTTGCTTGTGCCATTGCAGCTAATGTTGAAACACCAATCATCGGCAACTCTGCACCAAACGCTAAACCCTGTGCAATGCCAATACCAATACGCACACCCGTGAAACTACCCGGACCACGACCAAATGCCAGTGCATCCAGTTCTTGTAGAGTCAGACCCGCTTCTTTCAACACTTCGTCAACCATAGGTAAGACTTTTTTGGTGTGATCACGCGGTGCGACTTCGCTGCGTGAAATCACTTGGTCATTAACCAGTAGCGCAACTGAACAGTTTTCAGTTGCTGTATCGATGGCAAGAATTTTTGCGCTCATTTAACTCTCTACAACTCTATTTGATTTGGTTAGGCCACAACGCTCGTCTGTGACCGGCTATTCTGCTTTAAGAAAAGCTTTGATTCGTTCTAAATCTCGTGTTCTTGGAATCGGCGGTAAGCTTCCTAAGAAAGTGCCACCATAATCTCGGGTCACGAGTCGGTTATCACAGATGATTAATGCTCCATGATCGCTCTGATCCCGAATCAAGCGTCCTACGCCCTGCTTTAAAGTTATCACCGCATCTGGAATTTGCACTTCGGCAAAAGGCTCTCCACCACGTAATCGACAATCTTCGATTCGGGCTTTGAGAAGCGGGTCATCAGGGGCAGTAAACGGTAATTTGTCGATGATAACACAGCTCAGCGCATCACCTCTAACATCGATCCCTTCCCAAAACGCACCCGTTGCCACCAGCAACGCATTGCCGAGCTCCATAAACTCTGCCAAGGTTTTTTGTTTACTCATTTCACCTTGCATAAGAACAGGCAGGTCCAGTACTTCGCGAAACTTTTCGCCCAGATCACGCATCATACTGTGAGACGTACAGAGGAAGAAGCAACGCCCCTGGTTCTCTTCAATAACCGGGGCCAGCATTCTCACTAATTTGTCTGCCAAACCCGGGCTGTTGGGTTCCGGCAAATAGCGAGGTACACATAAGCGTGCTTGCTTTTCGTAATCAAACGGCGATGGCAACGAAAACTGCTGTTTGGGCTTCAGACCTAAGCGCTCGGTAAAATGTTTAAAGTCGCCAGACACCGCCAAGGTAGCGGAGGTAAAGATCCAAGCCCCTTGCTTAATTTCAATCTGCTCGTGAAACTTATCGGCAACGGAAAGCGGTGTAATGTGCAACGCAAAATGCCGCGGTGAAGTATCATACCAATAAGAATAACCGGTGATATCGACATCACATACGCGATCGATCCGGCCTTTAATTAAGTTGGCACGTTCAAACGCCGCATCCAATAATTGGCTACGACCTAACGCAATTTTGAGAACATCAATCGCCAGTTCGAGACTATCGGTTAGCCGAACCAGTTCGCGCTTAATCGACTCCGACTGCAACGCCTCTCGCCAGTTGCCACGAAAGCCTGGCTCACCAAGAACAATGCGCATATCCATTGCACTTTGCACTAGCTTATCCCCAACCTTTTGCAGTTGACGCATGTCTTTCGCTTCTGTGCGGTAAGCGATTTCAATGTCTTTCGCGAGATCATGAATTTGACGGCTAGAGACCGTCTGCCCAAAATATTCACTGGCAATGTCGGGTAGCTGATGCGCTTCATCGAAAATAAATACGTCCGCTTCTGGGATCAACTCACCAAAGCCGGTTTCTTTAATCGCGAGGTCGGCAAGAAACAGGTGATGGTTCACCACGACAACATCTGAGTCCATGGCACGTTTACGTGCTTTCAACACAAAGCAGTCAGTATAGCTCGGGCACTCTTTGCCCAAACAATTGTCATTCGTCGACGTAATCGTTGGAATGATCATACTGTCTTCCGGCAGATCGTCACAGTCACCCAGGTCACCGGTTTTAGTTTCAGAAGACCACGATCTCACCTTAACCAATTGAGTCAGCAACGTGGGATCGGACTCGTTGGTGTGGCTTTCTACCATCTGGCGGCTAAGGCGATCCAGACAAAGGTAATTCGAACGCCCTTTCAGCAGCGCTACCTGACCATAAAAACCGAGTGCATTCACCATGAGAGGTAAATCTCTATGGTACAGCTGCTCCTGCAGGTTTTTAGAACCGGTACTGATGATGACTTTCTTGCCGCTTAACAGAGCAGGAACTAAGTAAGCGAAGGTTTTACCTGTTCCCGTCCCCGCTTCAACCACCAACTGGCTTTGCTCTTTGATCGCACGACTGACAGCTTCTGCCATATCAATTTGTGGCTGACGAGCCTGAAAGCCAGGAATAGCCTTACCTAAAGCGCCCTCAGAAGAGAATGTTTTTGCGATCATGTCTGATATTTAGTTGGGAAAATTGACCAGAGTATATCAGACGATCAGGCGTGACATCAGCTGACAATATGACCCGCTTATTACTCATCTTTGATATTTTGTTGAAACCAGTCGAAGAATAGATTATTTATGGTGGAACATTGCAGTACGGTTGGTCCCTTTCGGCCAGCACATTTTTCGTACGCTTCATTTTTACTGTATGGAAGTCCCCAGTTTATGGAAAAGAAAACCCTGTTAACCCATTGTTCTGACGCTCCGGGTTTAATCTCAAAAATCACTAACATTTGTTACAAGCATCAACTAAACATCATTCACAATAACGAGTTTGTTGATAACACCAGTGGGCACTTTTTCATGCGAACGGAGCTGGAAGGTTACTTCAACGATCAAACGCTTCTCGCCGATTTGGATCAGGCCTTACCAACCGGAGCAAAACGCACACTGGTTAGCTCTCGACGTAAGCGCATCGTCATTTTGGTAACAAAGGAAGCACACTGTCTGGGCGACATTCTGATGAAAAATTACGATGGTGGCTTAGATGTTGAAATCGCGGCGGTCGTCGGTAATTACGATAAACTGCAAACCTTGACTGAACGATTTGATATCCCTTATCACTATGTGACCCATGAGGATCTCAGCCGTGAAGAGCACGAACAAAAAATGCTTGAAGTGATCAACCAATACGACGCGGACTACATCGTACTAGCGAAGTACATGCGTGTATTGACGCCTGGGTTTGTTGAGAAGTATCACCACAAGATCATCAATATTCACCACAGCTTTTTACCTGCGTTTATTGGTGCCAAACCTTACCAACAAGCGTATGACCGCGGTGTGAAAATCATCGGTGCGACGGCACACTTTGTGACCAACGATTTGGACGAAGGTCCAATCATCAAGCAAGACGTCATTCCAGTCGACCACAATTTTAGTGCGCAGGACATGGCGCAAGCTGGTCGTGATGTTGAGAAGAACGTCTTAAGTAAAGCGCTGAATAAAGTGATCAATGACCACGTTTTTGTTTACGGTAATAAGACGGTGATCCTATAGCAAACTTCAAAAGTTCGTCATTTCGACGAGCCTAAACGAGTTCAGGAATCTAATACTAACGCGCAGTGAGTTTTTTAATAAAATTCACTGCGCGTTTTAGGTTTATCCCTACTCTTGCTCCGATTCAACAATACGTTTCAGTGAATGCGGATGAAGCTTGATACATACGCTCTGGTATTTAAAAGCCACTGTCGGGTTGCTCAGTCGCTCCCCTTCTCCTTTAGGGCTGGACAATTTGATTTTCACGCCCATCTCTTCCAGCTTTTCAAACTGCGCACCAAAGTCCGGGTAAGTGTGTTTTAGGTCAGCGAGAAACTCATCCGCCGTCTCCGCATGAGATGGAATGACAAACTCTACATGCTCCCAGCCTTCTGTTGGGTAGAGTTTATCCTCTGCCGGATATGGCAACTCCAAGCACTCAATTTTCCAGCCTCGGCTTTCTAGCATTTTATCAAACTCAATTACGATGATTGGACGGCCATTAATTTGCGCTTTAGAAATGACGTTACCGTACTGAGTCCATGCTTGATGTGCTTGTTGTGCAGTTTCCGTGTTATTGATACGCAACGCAATATGGTCGGCTTGAGCCTGGCTCAAATCCAAGTGAAGCATTGCTGCCAGCGCTTCAATTTTTGCCGTAAAGGCGTCCAGGTCTTGGAGCATCAATTCGGGGGTTAAGCGTTTTTCAACAAGTTGAATATTCATTAAAGCTCTCTTTAAAGGCGATTTATCGTTTTACTCTGGGCGCAATAGTAAACCTAACTTGAGTGACATTCCATTCAGCCGAAAAAGTAAAAAATTCCCCCAATCCTCTCTGTATGAAAAGCAATAAAGTTGTTATCATTAGCGCCATTTTTGTGAACTCCAACAGAACTCGACTCCGATTATAACGAGTTCTTAGTCCTCGAATTGAAGGAAACGCGTGTGAATATCCAAGCACTTATTAATGACAAAGTATCTCAGGCTCTAGAAGCCGCTGGCGCACCTGCAGGCAGCCCTGCAGCGGTTCGTCAATCAGCAAAGCCACAATTTGGTGACTACCAAGCAAACGGCGTAATGGGCGTTGCTAAAAAACTGGGTACTAACCCACGAGAATTTGCACAGAAAGTACTGGATGTTCTAGACCTTGACGGCATTGCAAGCAAAACAGAAATTGCTGGCCCTGGTTTCATTAACATCTTCCTAAGCGAGGCGTTCTTGGCCAAGCAAGCAGATGCAGCACTGGCAGATTCACGTCTGGGCGTGGCAGTAGAAGAAGCGCAAACTATCGTTGCGGACTACTCTGCACCAAACGTTGCGAAAGAAATGCACGTAGGTCACCTGCGTTCAACCATTATTGGTGATGCAGTTGTACGTACTCTTGAGTTCTTGGGTCACAAAGTGATTCGCGCTAACCACATTGGCGACTGGGGCACTCAGTTCGGCATGCTTATCGCAAACCTTGAACGTGTACAACAAGAGTCTGGCGAAGTTTCTATGGAACTGGCTGACCTTGAAGCTTTCTACCGCGAATCGAAAAAGCTTTATGACGAAGACGAAGAGTTCGCAGTAAAAGCACGTAACTACGTAGTGAAACTGCAAAGCGGTGACGAGTTCTGCGCAGAAATGTGGAAGAAACTGGTTGACGTAACCATGATCCAAAACCAGCGCAACTATGATCGTCTCAACGTTTCTCTGACTCGTGATGATGTAATGGGCGAAAGCATGTACAACAACATGCTGCCTAAGATTGTTGCAGACCTGAAAGAGCAAGGTCTTGCGGTTGAAGATGATGGCGCGCAAGTTGTATTCCTAGACGAGTACAAAAACAAAGACGGTGAGCCAATGGGTGTTATCGTTCAGAAACGCGATGGCGGCTTCCTATACACAACAACGGACATCGCATGTGCGAAGTACCGTTACGAAGAGTTAGGCGCAGACCGCGTGCTTTACTTCATCGACTCACGTCAGCACCAACACCTAATGCAAGCTTGGACTATCGTGCGTAAAGCGGGTTACGTACCTGAGTCTGTATCTCTTGAACACCACGCTTTCGGCATGATGCTAGGTAAAGATGGCCGCCCATTTAAGACTCGTGCAGGTGGTACAGTACGTCTTGCGGATCTGCTGGATGAAGCAGAAGAGCGTGCAGCGAAGCTTATCGACTCTAAAAACTCAGAGTTAGGTTCAGAAGAGAAAGAAAAGATCGCTAAAACAGTTGCAATGGCAGCAGTTAAATACTCTGACCTATCTAAGCACCGTACCACTGACTACGTGTTCGATTGGGACATCATGCTAGCATTCGAAGGTAACACGGCGCCGTACATGCAGTACGCGTACACTCGTGTTGCTTCTATCTTCGCAAAAGCAGGCGTTTCAATGGACGAACTTCAAGGTTACATCCAAGTCACTGATGAGAAAGAAAAAGCGCTTATTGCAAAACTTCTGCAGTTCGAAGAAGCGGTGCAATCTGTTGCTCGCGAAGGTCAACCACACATCATGTGTAGCTACCTATTTGAGCTAGCAGGCCAGTTCTCAAGCTTCTACGAAGCGTGCCCAATCCTAATTGCAGAAGACGAAGCAGTAAAACAAAGCCGTCTGAAACTTGCAGCACTAACAGCGAAGACCATCAAGCAAGGTCTATCTCTGCTAGGTATCGAAACGCTAGAGCGCATGTAATCTAATTTTAGCTAACGCTTAAAAACAAAGGCTGACGTGAGAGCGTCAGCCTTTTTGTTTATACTAAATTCAATCAATACAAATAAAAATGAATTGGAAAACAAAATGAGTTTTGAACTGCACCCTCAACTAGCAAATGACACGACAGTGATTGGTCATTTTCCACTTTGCGTTGCGCTGCTACATAAAGATAATGCCGTACCTTGGGTCATTCTGGTTCCCAAGCGCGCCAATTTAAAAGAGCTGCACCACTTACCTATGCACGATCAGCGGCAGTTCTTGTTAGAGTCTCAAGCGGTAAGCCAAGCGCTCGAAGCGACATTCCTTCCCGACAAACTCAATATGGGCGCTCTGGGCAATATGGTGCCTCAACTGCACATTCATCATATTGCACGTTTCATCGATGACGTCGCTTGGCCAGGGCCTGTATGGGGTAACACCAAAGGCGAGTTCCGTAACGAAGAAGAACAAAACGAAATACTTGGACGAATTCAGAACGTATTATCACTCAGTTCTATTTTTCAAAAAGTATAAAATGGATTGTGTTACCTTCAAAGACTAAAAAGCCGCCTCATAAATGAGGCGGCTTTTCTATACGACGATTTACATTGTTACGGTGAGAGATAATCCATCTTGACTTGTCACAGCATAGCGTATGCGGGTCACATGATGCGCTTTATTGGTGTCTACCAAACGCGTGATACGGCCCTTGTTGATCCACACACTCAGCATAGCATCAGCACCATCTTCACTCATGCCAAACTGCTTTGCCAATTCAGACTGAGACACGGCACCGTTATCTGCAATATATTGATAAAGCTGTTTTAAAATCATGCCACTTGTGCCTCCAGCAAACCTTGCTGTTTCTTACCAATACGCTTAAATACACGATAAGTACTAAAGAAGATCGCTACGATTACTGCCATCCATACCCCACTGGTAATAGGGCTGTCCGCAAAGTGCATCATTTGATGATAGAAAGTCGCCGATAGATACGCTAACCCCATCGTCCATACCGCTATAAAGCGTGCAAAGTTGCTACCAAATTCACGAACATATGCTCCTATTGCTGCCACACATGGCGTGTACAAAAGGATGAAGATTAAGTATGCGAACGCGGCATGGCCAGAAACAAACTGAGATTTGATATTGCCAAAAATAGAGGCATCAATTTCTTGCTCTTCTGCTACCGCATATGAATCGGTTAAGTCACCAACCTCAATGCCTAAAGGATCTGAGTAACTAAGACCGGCAAGGTTCTCAGGTATACTCATTACCGCCTCCTCTAAGCTACCTAGTAGATCGTATTCAGCTTCGTCACCATCCGTTGGCGTGGTGTATAGGCTGTTCAGCGTACCGACTACCGCTTCTTTCGCGAAGATACCGGTAATAATACCCACCGTCGCAGGCCAGTTGTCTTTTTCGATACCAATTGGTGCAAACACTGGGGTGACAACCTGTGATGCTTTTGAAAGTACCGATTTCTCGCTATCTTCATTACCAAAGCTTCCGTCAGTACCGAGTGAGTTTAGGAAGCTCAGCAGCGCTACTACGATAACAATGGTTTTACCAGCTCCTAGAACAAAACGCTTAAGCTTTTGCCAGGTTTTTATCACGACATTCTGTAAAGTCGGTAGCTCGTAATTAGGCATTTCCATCACAAAGCTATCACTGCTACCAGGGTAAAGTGTATTTTTAAGAAACAGGCCAGTGAAAATAGCCGCCACAATACCAAGCAGGTAAAGTGCAAAGACGACATTTTGACCTGAGTCAGGGAAGAACGCTGCCGCAAACAATGCGTAAACAGGTAGGCGAGCACCACAAGACATAAACGGAACCATGGATGCCGCCAGTTTACGTTCACGTTCTTGATCGAGAGTACGGGTCGCCATAATAGAAGGAACATTACAGCCAAATCCCAAAACAAGCGGTACAAAGGCTTTACCTGGCAGGCCAATTTTCTGCATCACTTTATCCAGAACGAATGCCGCACGAGCCATATAACCAGAACTTTCCAGAACCGCGAGGAACAAGTACAAACAAGCAATCACGGGAATAAAAGTTGCAACTGTCTGAATACCACCGCCGATACCATCGGCAAGAACAGTCACCAACCAAACAGGTAAGTGATCATCCAGTAAGTAATGACCACCATCAACTAATAAAGCACCTACGCCGATATCAAAGAAGTCTATAAATGCACTACCAATGTTTATCGAAAACATAAACATCAGGTACATGACCGCAAAGAAAAATGGAACACCCACCCATTTATTCAGAATAAACTGATCAAGCTTTTCTGTTACGCTGCGACTGAGCTTACCTTCGCTACGACGAACCTTCTTACACTGCTCATGCAAATGGGTGTACTTGGTGTCCGCCACGTGTAAGTCAATGTCTAACTCAAGCGCCGCAATGGATGCCAAAACTGAGCTTCTGTCACTGTCTGCAAGGCTGTTCAGCACTAAAGTATCTTTTTCTAATGCACGAATAGCAAGTGCACGATGAGAGACGGTTTGATCACTAAAAAGTGTTGAGACTTCTTCAATCGCCGCTTCCATTTGCGCACCATAGTTCAACGCCAGATCTTTAAGCGCAACCCCCTGAACAATGGACTTATGCAATTGCTCTTTAAATTTGGCGACTTGCTCCTTGTTCGTCGCTGACAAGCTAAGAACCGGGCAACCCAACATCTTCTCCAGCTCCGCGACATTAATC
This sequence comes from Vibrio sp. EA2, assembly GCF_033042495.1. Taxonomy (NCBI): domain Bacteria; kingdom Pseudomonadati; phylum Pseudomonadota; class Gammaproteobacteria; order Vibrionales; family Vibrionaceae; genus Vibrio; species Vibrio sp. EA2. The sequence continues at coordinate 106,005 of NZ_JAWLID010000009.1, forward strand.
ATTTGGCGCTCGCGCTTTAACGCATCCATTTTGTTCAGGACGACAACCATTGGACGGCCAAGCTCACGAAGCTGTAGGGTCATATACAAGCTGCGCTCTAAACTCGTTGCATCAACAACATTGATGATAAGATCTGCAGGGTGAGTCAGTACGGCGCGTGAGGCAATTGACTCATCAATGCTGTTGCCATCATTACCACTATCCAGTGAATAAATACCAGGGAGGTCTGTCAGTAAAAAATCATCACCTGCGTGTTTGAATTGCCCTGTTTTTTTCTCGACGGTGACACCAGCCCAGTTACCGACCTGTTGCTTTGCGCCAGTTAAACCATTAAAAAGAGTTGTTTTGCCGCTATTAGGATTACCGACAGTGAGTACTTGATACTGCATTACACTCTCTCCACTTCGATTTCTTGAGCAATCGCCTCTCTTACTGCAACAGACACACCACGAACTTCAACTTGTAATGGGTCCCCCATCGGAGCACGTCGAATCACTTTAACGACGGTATTAGGCAATAGCCCCATTACCATTAGCTTTTTCCTAACCTCAGGTGAGAGACCATCTAATACGCGAATCGTCACAGAATCGCCGGGGATAATTTGTGATAGCTTCATAGTATCTCCAAGATTATTGCTAATGATAAATATTTTCATTTAAAGAATTAATGCTGCAATAGTACTCCTATGTAACCTCTCATTTATTGTGTGAAATCAAAGTTACCACAAATGCTCTCCCCTCTTTTAAACGTCAACTCCGTTAACTTTTAACACGTCAATTTCGTCAAAACTAATTTATTTGGCAATGATTAGTGTTGGAAAACAAAGTAAAAGCATAATAAAAAATAATATTTATCCTTAAATATCAACAATATAAATAAACAATAAGAACATTGTCGCTTTTTTCACATTAAAGTGTCGTTATTTTTATAAGAAAAATAAGTAACCCCTCGTATAGTTAACCCATCGAGAGGTCGTCCTCTCAAATGTATTCCAGAGGTGGCATGTTACATGCCACTCCGGCAGCAAGCGAAGGTGTCATTGACACCCGTGGTATAGTCCCCCCGGCTATACCACGATCTTTTTTTTCATTGCTTGTCCTAACTCCCCTATCTCGATAGCGTATTAACTCTTTTCGTCAGCTCAAAACTTTCCCTGCAAACTTACCGATTGATCAATTCAATTTTGATGTGAACGCTACTACGGTTTCACCAACCCAAAGATACTTAGAAAAGAACGTGATTAAGAATCTGCTCTCCTAACACTTCTTCTTACTACCATGAGATTCCTCATTAACAATTCCGGGAGCCGCTCTGATGACAGTGCTCTAGCCAGCCTATTGATTTTATGTCCAACAGGAACAGGACTTAATAAAGAGCCACATACTCAAACCATAAGGTTATCCTCGACAACGACAGAGGAGCATAATTCAGGATCTCGTTACCGAGTGCGTGGGTGTTAAAGGTGTGAGTTTCAGCGAAGAGGCTACAGTGTGTCGATCCCTGATGTCACTAGCGCTCCTCGGAATGACACTGGTGAGTGATAATTGTACGCACTCAAACTATAAACATTTGAGCGCTATTGGTGGGACAAATCAGTTTACTTCTTGGCTTTCTTGAGTCATGGCAAATTTTGAAGGGGGCAAGCCGAAGTGTAACCTGAACTTCTGGCTGAAGTAAGAAGGGTCATTAAAACCACAATTAAATGCTACTTCACTGATTTTCTCTCCGGCGAGTAGCTGCTCACAGGCAGTTTCTAAACGTACTTCGGTTAAGTAATCTTTTAACGTTCTTGAAGAGGCGGACTTGAAGCGTCTTTGCAAACTGCGTTCTGACATAAACAACATTTTTGCCGCGCAAGCCGTACCAAATTCAGCATCATGGTAATGTTCAGCTACGATCTGATAGACTTTTTGTAACCACTCATCCTCAGGGCTCACTAAGTTTTCCATCTCTTTTTCTACTTCGAACTCCGGCATAGCTTGTTCTGTGTTGTCGAGTTCTCTCGCCACTGGCCATGTAATCTCAATTTTGTTTTGCGCATCAGAAGTAAAAACGGCTAAATGGCCTCCGCTCTCGCTGACCAACTGAGACAAATTCTCGGTTCCAAGGTCGGTATAATGACCACTTGAACCCCGACCTGACGATAATTTCTTGGGTAACTGTTTGCCGTAATCAATAAAACTTAACCAGACGACGTCACTATCCTCAGACAACATGAGCTTTATCGTTTGCCCACGATAAGAACGTTTAATGATATTGGCGAAAACAGTGTTAAAAATGACGTCTAAGTTGAAGCTTTCCAGCGCAATTCGACTCGATTTATGCTCATCAACAAGCTCAACCACAATGCCTGCTTTCGATAAATCTTCTTTCCATACATCAACGACAGATTGAGTTATTTGGCTCAAATTATAATTCTGACTACCACTACTAGAGTCATCCGGAACGGTTCTTAATTCGTTTAACTGCCAATAGGTTTTAGCAAAGTGATCGCGTGTAGAGGAATCAGTCTGTTGCGGAAACTTAGACGCGAGATGGTCGATGCTTGATTTAATTGATTGCGCAACATGATCAACCAATAGGTTTCTCACCTGAATCTGTTTGCGAAGCTGTTGGTTACTGGTGAGTAATACGCGGCTTTGGTGTCTAAGTTGATTGGTTTTGAGAGTGACTTGTGAAGCCAACGCTCGATTGACTTGGACCATATAACGAGAACGCCAATACGTGAGTAAACCCATGATAATCAGCGTCGAAGCAAGGAAACCAAAAATAGCCAGTGAAGATAAATACCAGGGTTGCTCAACCTTGAAGCGAGACTCTAGGCCAATCAAACCTGCAGAGACTTGAGACTGACTACTTACTTGAAGATGATACTCCCCGGAATTAAGGTGATCTAAAGTAAGTTGACCGCCTTCCAAAGTTTGCCAAGGTTCATCTTCACTCAATCGATAATACAAGTTTTGACTATCGAGGCTTGGTATGATGCCAAAACGGAAACTGAGTGATGAACCATAAGGTAATTGAACCCCTTCAAGGTTGGCACCTCCAACTTGAATAACGTCATTGTCGTGCACCACCTGACTGACGAGAAATCTGGACTCGGGAGGATGTGATACTAGCAGCGCAGAGGTGTTGGCTTTGACCAAACCAAATTTTGAGCCAAAGACTAACTCACTACTCTCTCCTTCAATTCTCTTGATAACAGTACATACTCCCGACAGGAATTCGTTGTTTAATAATCCCGATGAAGCAGAGAAATGCTTTACCAGTTCTCCAGAAAGATTGTAAAAGCTTAACCCGACTGACGAAGCAAGCCAGACCCCCTGCTCATCGCTTATCAAACAAGCAGGTCTGGCATTAGAAACACTCAACTCTAAAACTTGTTTTTCATCGCTGGTAGTCATCGTTTTAAATAAACCGTACGATGAAGCGAACCAGCGGTTACCATCAACAGCAGTGATAATATCTAGCGACTCACCAAATTTTTCAGAAAAACGTTTGAAGCGGATTTGTTGATTGTCGTATTCATAAACACCATGATCCGTCCCGATCAATAACCGGTCTTTCGTATCATATAAGCTGGTTATTTTTGCAGGTAAGTACTGGCCGACCAACCAATCACCGCCAAGATTCCTTACTCGTTGATTGGCGATATCAACGTTATACAGTTGATAGCCACTTGCAACCCAAACGCGCGAAGCATCGTCTGCGGCAAGGTGTTCAACCGCATGCCCGGCCATCACTTGTAAGTAGGGGAAAGTGATCTCTTTTAACCCATCGAGCTCGAATACTTGTAAACCTTCCGATGTCGCGAGCCAAAGCATTCCCTCTTGAAACACCAGATCATTGATTGGAATGTGAGATTCGAGGATAACTTTGTTGCCATGCAACCCTCGACGGTAGAGTTTGTAATCATCAGCGAACCACAACGCACCATCAGGTCCAGTCACGGCTTTGCGAATTCTGCCCGATAATGTTTCTGAGTCGTAACTACTAAATGTAATCCGTTCAAACTTTTTACTGAACAAAGAGTAGTAGCGAATTCCCTGACTGGTCGCGATCCACATACCACCCATATTGTCACTCATAAGTGAAAATATTTTGTTGCTGTCCAGTTCCAACTCAAGAAAGCTGGCAGATTTAACTTCCGTCACTTCGCTAGTTAAAAACGAATACAAGTAGAGACCATGCTCGGTTCCTACCCAATACTCTTGATTAGTCTCTGCAAACGTTAATACATGTGAGCCACCGACTTGGTTAACTTGCTTATCCGGCTCATCGATGTTGAAAATTAACGCTCCCCGAAGCGTCCCAACCAAAATTTCTCGTCGCGTAGGAGAGTAGTAGATTTTTTCTATATAGCTCTGACCAGATTCAGCGACATGATCAAAGGCGTTCCCTTCAGACAGATAGAAGCCCGAAGTCGTGGCAAGTGCCCATTTATTTTCTATAAAAATCGCATCGTTAATATAGACGTAACTGTTGTTACTATGATGGTAAAGCTGGAGTAATGAATACGTTTTTAACTCACTGGTTTCAGTATTGTAAGTATAAAAGTGTGCGCCATCACTGACCCAGATAAAATGTTTAGACGCGCCGATCTTTCTGATTTGGGAACCGGGGTTGAGGCTGAATACCAAGCTTCGCCCTTGATTTGGATAGGTTTGGTAGACTTCATTCTCAACAAAAGTCCAAAACGCCCCTTTATAGTAGGCAAGCTGTTTAACTGGTTTGTTTAAAAAACTACCTGATTTAGGGAGTATATTCTGACCATCATAGAATAAAACACGCCCATGAACGTCATGTATCCAGAGGCCGCCTTGCTCTCCCATGTATAAGTTTTTTGCAGCAACAAACGTCCCCTTAACCTGAGTCGGCAAAGGGTAAAAAATCGCATTGGCTTTATTAAATGCGAATGCATGAGATGAAATGACCGCTCCCAAAAGTATGAGAGCAAGATAGCGTAGCAAGACGAAACCTTTAATATCTAAATTTATATTAACTCGTCACACTTCATGCCTTATCTAACATGGTTATTTCGAGACGAGAATTATCGGATAATAATATCTCAATTGGTTTTAGAGAAAAGGTTCGCCTTACCAAAGGTTGCAATTCTTACTGCTGGATCACGTAAAAAAGAAAATTCCGATAGAGGAAAACAACCTCATTACTACTTTTTGCTTAGGCACTGCGCGAAACTATCCGCCATACCGGACAGGAAAGTGAAGTAACTTCCAGCTTTAGTTTCAATGGCACTTGCTAATGGATCCAGCTCACCTTTTGCCACGTCACTGCCGCGCATTACGCTTTCAACAACCGCTGGCGTAAATTGTGGTTCAGAGAACACACAGGCAACATTTCCTGAACTGAGAGCTTTACGAATACCAATCAATGTTTTTGCTCCTGGCTTGCGATCAGGGCTCACGGTAAAGGCACCAAGCTGATTTAATTGATAACGCTCTTCAAAGTAGCCATAGGCATCGTGGAATACAAAATAGCCTTTATCTTTTACTGCAGCGAGTTTCTGCTGGATTTCACGATCAGTAGTCGCAAGTTGAGCTTCGAAGTTAGCCAGATTCTGTTTGTATTTGCTCTCATTGGTGGCATCGGTCTCTATTAGCTTATCAGTCAAGGCTCGAGCGACTTGTTTGACTGGTTCAACGCCAAGCCAAAAGTGAGGATCATAAGAACCATGATCATGACCGTCATGATCATTATCGTGTTCATTATTAAATTCACGCAATGATAGGCCGGGAATTTGACTGATCGTCATCGTATTTGATTTACCTACCATGACTTTTTCAAGAAAAGGCTCTAAGTCATGCCCGTACCAAATGACAAGATCAGCTGAAGCGACTTTCTTAACGTCTGAAGGACGCAAAGCATAATCATGAGGGGAAGTATTTGACTGCAACAATAACTCTGGTTCAGTAACCCCCTGGGTAAGCTCTGTCACCACCAATTGGATAGGTTTTATACTGGTAAGTACGGTTACTGCCTGCGCAGGCAGAGTAAGTATTGCTGAAGCTGCAAGAATTAATGCTCTTTTCATAGTTTTACTTGGGATATCGAGTGGAAAGTGCAATAATGTTACATTATAACATTATAGATTTGCAAACGAGTTTCATTCATGTCTTCATTAGTCCATCTGGAACACTTAAGCGTCGAGTTCGATGATCGCAAGGTTCTGGACAACATCAGCATGGAATTAGCAAAGGGTAAAATAACGACCCTAATTGGTCCCAATGGCGCTGGGAAATCAACGCTAGTAAAAGTCATTTTAGGCCTCCAGAAGCCCACGAGCGGTAAAATAACTAAGAAAAAGAAATTAAAAATTGGTTACGTCCCACAAAAATTAAAGCTCAATGATTCTTTACCATTAAATGTCACTCGATTTTTAAATTTGGCAGGGAAATACAGCAAGCAAGAGTGTATTGATGCACTAAGGCTTGTCGGAGCTGAACACCTAATCAGCAGCAATATGCACAGCTTGTCCGGTGGTGAAAATCAGCGCGTCCTCCTCGCTCGTGCTTTGCTTCAGCGTCCTGAGCTTCTTGTTCTCGATGAACCCGCTCAAGGCGTGGATATTCAGGGACAGATTGACTTGTATGACTTGATAGAGAGCATACGTCACCGCTTTGACTGCGCAATTTTCATGGTATCCCATGACTTGCATTTGGTGATGGCTAAAACAGATGATGTGATTTGTTTACACCATCATGTTTGCTGTTCAGGTTCTCCTGCCATGATTACCCAGGATCCCTCCTATATTGCCTTATTTGGCAATGCGGGCAGAGAATCATTAGCGTTTTATCATCATGACCATCACCACCATCACGACTTATCCGGTGATCCGGTTTCCGGTGATGCATCATCTTGCGCCAAGCATAACCACGGACACCATCACCATGATTGAGTTTCTGCTCCCCTCTATTCTTGCCGGTATTGGCATCGCAATTATCGCCGGGCCACTAGGTTCCTTCGTCGTCTGGCGAAAAATGGCCTACTTTGGCGACACACTAGCCCATGCCTCTCTAATGGGCCTGGCGCTTGGCTTTTTGCTCAATGTGAACATTTACCTGGCTCTACTCGTGTGCTGTTTGGCTCTCGCCGTACTGCTGGTAACACTACAAAAGCAACAATTGGTCGCCACTGACACCTTACTCGGTATTCTGGCTCACAGCTCACTATCAGTAGGCTTAGTATCGGTTAGCTTTCTGGATAACGTGCGCGTTGACTTGATGAGTTACTTATTTGGTGATTTGCTCGCTGTTTCATTGCAGGACCTGATATTTATTTATGCGGGTGTTGTTGCCGTTAGTGCATGTTTATACATTTTCTGGCGCCCACTGCTATCGAGCACGGTCAGTGAAGAGCTTGCCGCAGTGGAAGGCGTGAATACCGATCTTGTACGTCTGGTACTGATGTTGATGGTAGGCGTTGTGATTGCGGTGGGCATGAAGTTTGTCGGTGCATTGATCATGACATCACTACTTATTATCCCAGCGGCAACGGCGCGAAAACTGTCTTCCACACCAGAACAGATGGCGCTGTTTGCCTCCATTATCGGTTCGATTTCTGTATTGATGGGACTAAGCCTGTCTTGGCATTTTGATACGCCAGCGGGCCCGTCTGTGGTTATCAGTGCAACTTCTCTGTTTATGCTAAGCCAGATAATCCAACGCAAAGCATAAGGATGCAATCAGTCTGAGTTTAGTTTTGCTCATTGTTATCCAACTACCACGATCAAAAAAGCCTGGCAATGCCAGGCTTTTGTAATCAAACAGGTAGTAAATTACCAGCCTGTTACTTCACGTAGACCTTGTCCAATCTCTGCTAGAGATTTAACGGTCTTAACGCCAGCCGCTTCTAGTGCAGCGAACTTGTCTTCAGCAGTACCTTTACCACCCGAGATGATCGCACCAGCGTGACCCATACGCTTACCTGGAGGCGCAGTTACACCAGCGATGTAAGAAACAACTGGCTTAGTCACGTTCTCTTTGATGAACGCTGCCGCTTCTTCTTCTGCTGTACCACCGATTTCACCGATCATTACGATCGCTTCTGTTTCAGGGTCTTCTTGGAACAGTTTTAGAATATCAATGAAGTTTGAACCTGGGATTGGGTCACCACCGATACCAACACAAGTAGACTGGCCGAAACCTTCGTCAGTTGTTTGCTTAACTGCTTCGTAAGTAAGTGTACCAGAACGAGATACGATACCTACTTTACCTTTCTTGTGGATGTGACCAGGCATGATACCGATCTTACACTCGTCAGGAGTGATAACACCCGGACAGTTAGGACCGATCATGCGAACGCCTGTTTCTTCTAGCTTCACTTTTACGTCGATCATATCTGTTGTAGGGATACCTTCCGTGATAGTTACGATTAGCTCGATACCTGCGTCAATCGCTTCTAGGATTGCATCTTTACAGAAAGGTGCTGGTACGTAGATGACTGTCGCTGTTGCGCCAGTTGCTTCTACTGCTTCACGAACTGTGTTGAATACAGGTAGACCTAGGTGAGTTTGGCCGCCTTTACCTGGAGACACACCACCAACCATTTGCGTACCGTATGCGATAGCTTGCTCTGAGTGGAAAGTACCTTGACCACCAGTGAAACCCTGACAGATTACTTTAGTGTCTTTGTTAATTAATACAGACATTATTTAGCCTCCGCAGCAGCAACAACTTTCTGAGCAGCATCTGTTAGCGACTCAGCAGCAATGATATCAACATCAGAATTAGCAAGAACTTCGCGACCTAGGTCTGCGTTAGTACCTTCTAGACGAACAACAACTGGTACGTTTACACCTACCTCTTTAACCGCACCGATAATACCTTCTGCGATCATGTCACAACGTACGATACCACCGAAGATGTTTACTAGTACTGCTTTCACATTGTCATCAGATAGGATGATCTTGAATGCTTCTGCAACACGCTCTTTCGTTGCGCCGCCACCTACATCTAGGAAGTTAGCAGGTTTGCCGCCGTGTAGGTTTACGATATCCATCGTGCCCATTGCCAGGCCAGCACCGTTAACCATACAGCCAACGTTACCATCTAGAGCTACGTAGTTCAGTTCCCACTGAGCCGCGTGAGCTTCACGCTCGTCTTCTTGTGATGGATCGTGCATCTCACGAAGTTTAGGCTGACGGTAAAGTGCGTTTGAATCGATGTTGATTTTGCCGTCAAGACATAGCAGGTTGCCTTCGCCAGTAACCACAAGCGGGTTGATCTCTAGTAGAGCAAGGTCGTACTGAGCGAACATCGTGCCAAGACCCATGAAGATCTTAACGAATTGTTTGATTTGGTCACCTTCAAGACCAAGTTTGAACGCAAGCTCACGACCTTGGTAAGCTTGTGGGCCGACTAGTGGATCGATTGCTGCTTTGTGGATTAGCTCCGGAGTTTCTTCCGCAACTTTTTCGATTTCCACACCGCCTTCAGTAGAAGCCATGAAAACGATCTTACGGCTAGCACGGTCAACTACCGCGCCTAAGTAAAGTTCGTTTGCAATGTTTGATGCTTCTTCAACAAGGATTTTTGTTACAGGCTGACCATTTGCATCTGTTTGGTAAGTTACTAGGTTTTGACCTAGCCATTTCTGTGCAAACTCTTTTACGCCATCTTTTGTATCGTGTAGCTCTACGCCGCCCGCTTTACCGCGGCCGCCTGCGTGAACCTGACACTTAACGACTTTCTTCGCTGTGCTGATACGGCCCGCAGCTTCAAAAGCTTCTTGTGGTGTATCACATGCGTAGCCTTCTGGCACAGGCAAACCGAATTCTGCAAACAGCTGTTTGGCTTGGTATTCATGCAAATTCATTTCGATATTCCGTTTGTTTTTCCCCAAAGGGATTTATTATTTCCATAACGCTGCAGTCTTGGCTGCTTGTACGTCTGTAGGGTCTTCTCAAATAAACCACAGAGTGATTCAGATGAAGGCCAGACGTCGAGCTAGTCTAGCCATTGAAATTTTTAACGTCTAGCCACGCAAGGCAACTAGACGTTTTAGCGATATTAAACGTCTAATAGGAGACGTGCTGGATCTTCTAGTAGCTCTTTAATGGTTACTAAGAAACCAACAGACTCACGACCATCGATTAAACGGTGATCGTAAGATAGCGCTAGGTACATCATCGGCAGGATTTCTACCTTACCGTCCACCGCCATTGGACGCTCTTGGATCTTATGCATACCAAGAATCGCCGATTGCGGTGGGTTGATGATAGGTGTAGACATTAATGAACCGAACACACCACCGTTAGTGATAGTGAAGTTACCGCCCATTAGCTCGTCTACTGTTAGCTTACCGTCACGACCTTTGATCGCTAGCTCTTTGATGCCTTTTTCTACATCAGCGAAGCCTAGTGTGTCACAGTCTTTTAGTACTGGAGTCACTAGACCACGTGGTGTAGATACTGCCATGCTGATGTCGAAGTAGTTGTGGTAAACGATATCATCGCCATCGATAGACGCGTTTACTTCAGGGTAACGTTTTAGCGCTTCAGTGACGGCTTTCACATAGAAAGACATGAAGCCAAGACGAATACCATGACGCTCTTCGAACTGATCTTTGTACTGTTTACGAAGGTCCATGATTGGCTTCATGTTAACTTCGTTAAACGTCGTTAGCATCGCCGTGCTGTTCTTCGCTTCCAGTAGACGGTTTGCAACAGTCTTACGTAAGCGAGTCATAGGAACACGTTTCTCACTGCGTGCCGCTGCTGGTGCTTCAACCACTGGCGCTTCCGCTTTAGGCGCTGCTTTCGCATTCGCTAGGTGTGCTTCGATGTCTTCACGAGTAATACGACCACCAACACCTGTGCCTTTCACTTGGCCAGCTTCTAGGTTGTGTTCAGCCAGTAGACGACGAACTGCTGGGCTTAGCGCGTCATTATTCTCTTCAGTAAGTGCCGCTTTGTGACGCTTATCTGGAGATGCTTGCGTACCTTCTGTTTTATCTGCAGTTGGCTCACCCGCAACCGCACCAGGCTTCAATTTAGCAATCAGCTGCTTTGAAAGTACTGTCGCACCTTCGCCTTCAACAATAGCTTCCAAAACACCCGCTTCCGGAGCCGGTACTTCTAGCACTACTTTATCGGTCTCGATATCAACCAGTACTTCATCTCGCTCAATAGCGTCGCCTGGTTGTTTGTGCCATGTCGCTACGGTTGCATCTGCAACTGATTCAGGTAAATCTGGAACCAGAATTTCAATTGTCATATCTGTTTCTTCCTTTAACTTCTAGTTCTTAATTCGAAGTTTTTGAGTTCACGTTCAGAGCGTCTTCAACCAACGCTTTTTGTTGTTTCAAGTGCACCGACATGTAGCCAACTGCTGGCGAAGCAGAAGCTGGGCGACCTGCGTATTTAAGATCTGCACCTGCAGGAATAGCGGCACGGAAGTTATGTTGACTACAGTACCAAGCACCTTGGTTCTGAGGCTCTTCCTGACACCACACGAAGTCTTCAACGTTAGTGTATTGAGCAATAGCGGCTTGCACTTCTTCCATTGGGAATGGGTAAAGCTGTTCAATACGCACAATCGCTACGTCTTCTTGTTCGTTGTTGCGACGTTGTTCTAATAGGTCGAAATAAACCTTACCAGAACAGAACACAACACGTTTCACTTTGCTTGCTTCCAGGCTATCAACTTCTGGGATAGCAGCTTGGAATGTACCTTCCGCAAGGTCTTCAATCGAAGAAGTACAAAGTGGATGACGCAGCAATGATTTCGGAGACATTACAATCAGAGGTCTACGCATTGGGCGCACCACCTGACGTCGAATCATGTGGTAAACCTGCGCTGGCGTTGAAGGAACAACCACCTGCATGTTTTGCTCAGCACATAGCTGCAGGTAACGCTCTAGGCGCGCAGATGAGTGCTCAGGTCCCTGACCTTCATAGCCATGAGGCAGAAGCATCGTTAAGCCACATAGACGAGCCCACTTCTGTTCACCAGAAGAGATAAACTGGTCGATAACCACTTGAGCGCCGTTGGCAAAGTCACCAAACTGAGCTTCCCAAATCGTCAAGCCGCCAGGTTCTGCTGTCGCATAACCATATTCAAACGCCAATACAGCCTCTTCTGACAATACAGAGTCGAATACCTGGAAAGGGCCTTGATTATCATGAACGTTTGCTAACGGAATGTACGTGCTAGCGTCCGTTTGGTTGTGAAGAACCGAGTGACGGTGGAAGAAAGTACCACGACCCGAGTCCTGACCAGAGATACGGATACGCTTGCCATCGTCAACCAGTGTTGCGTAAGCCAGAGTTTCTGCCATACCCCAGTCAATCGCCTTTTCACCAGTCATCATTGCTAGACGGTCGTTGTAAAGCTTGTTTACGCGACTTTGTAGCTTATGACTTTCTGGGTACTGACATAGACGAGTACCAAGGTCAACCAGACGTTGCTTATCGTATTGAGAGTCCCACTGCATGTCCCACTCGTGACCTAGATAAGGAGACCAGTCAACCGAGTGCAATGCCATTGGACGCCACTCTTTCACCACAACTTCACCACGGTCAAGCGCATCACGGTACTCGTTGACTAATTGTGTTGCTATCTCAATGTCTGATTCGTTTTTATCGATCAGAACATCTGCGTATAGCTTGCGAGGTGTTGGGTGTTTCTTGATTTTTTGGTACATCAAAGGCTGAGTTGCATTTGGCTCATCGGCCTCGTTGTGGCCATGACGGCGGTAACATACCAAATCAATGACGACATCACGCTTAAATTCGTTACGGTAATCCAGTGCAATACGCGTTACAAAAGCAACGGCTTCTGGATCATCCGCATTTACGTGGAAAATCGGTGCCTGTACCATCTTAGCGATATCAGTACAGTACATGGTCGAGCGAGTATCACGAGGGTTAGATGTTGTAAAACCGACTTGGTTGTTAACCACAACGCGAACCGTACCACCAACACAGAAACCACGAGAAAGAGACATGTTGAATGTTTCCGCAACCACGCCCTGGCCAGCGACAGCAGAGTCACCATGAATCGTGATAGGAAGAACTTTACTGCCTTCTTTGTCACCCAGACGGTCTTGACGAGCGCGCACAGAACCGATAACCACTGGGTTTACGATTTCTAAGTGTGATGGGTTAAATGCTAGCGCTAAGTGAACATCGCCACCTGGCGTTGCGAAGTCTGCGGAGAAACCTTGGTGGTATTTAACGTCACCCGTTCCCCACGTTTCATCGTGCTTGCCTGCGAATTCGTCGAACAGATCTTGTGGCTTCTTACCGAGTACGTTGACCAACATGTTCAAACGACCGCGGTGAGCCATACCAATAACCACTTCACGCATGCCACTGTTACCAGCATGACGGATCAATTCTTTGGTCATTGGGATAAGCGCGTCACCACCTTCTAGAGAGAAGCGTTTTGCGCCTGGGAATTTAGCGCCAAGGTAGCGCTCAAGGCCTTCTGCTGCTGTCAGCTCTTCTAGGAAAGTACGTTTCTCATCGTTATTGAATGATGGCTGGCCTACGACAGACTCAAGTCGTTGTTGAATCCAACGCTTTTGCTCTGTGTCAGTCATGTGCATGTATTCAGCACCGATGGAACCGCAGTAAGTTTTGTTGAGGGCTTCGTAAATGTCTTTCAACTTCATGGTTTCTTGCCCAACAGCAAAAGAACCTACGTTGAAAGTTTCTTCGAAATCTTCTTCGGTAAGATTATGAAATGCAGGGTCTAGCTCAGCAACGGTTGGACGTTGCCATAGACCTAATGGATCTAATTCTGCAGCTTCGTGTCCGCGGAAACGGTATGCGTTGATTAGCTGTAGAACTTTTACTTGTTTTGCATCGACATCAGGGTCACTAACTTGGACATTGTAATGCTTTGTTTCTTGAGCGAGTCGTCGGAAGTAGTCACGGACACGTGAATGCGGCTGTTCTGCCACTTCTTTTGATGGCTTAGGCAAGCCGTCAAAAACACGTTTCCACTCCTCACTTACCAGATCGGGATCACTTAGATACAGTTCGTAGAGTTCCTCTACATACGTTGCATTGGCGCCAGCCAAGTGTGAAGACTCGAGCCATGCCTTCATCACGCCGTTGTGCATATTTTCCCTTAACCAGTAGTTTTCACGTTTGCTTCGGTCTACGCCGAGCTATAAACAGCCGACTAACATAATCGGCAATTTTCATATTCTTCTACTCGAGTGTTTAAGTTGCAGTGAAGTGACAGGGTTTGCTTTGCACAACACTGCAACTGTATCAATTGCGAGTAAATTACACCGAGCGATTGACCAGCATCGACTTAATATGGCCGATAGCTTTCGTCGGGTTGAGTCCTTTAGGACAAACACTTACACAGTTCATGATGCCGTGGCAACGAAAAACGCTAAATGCGTCATCAAGATCTGACAGACGTTCATCTGTCGCAGTATCACGACTATCAATTAACCAGCGGTAAGCAGCTAGTAGTCCTGCAGGACCAATAAATTTGTCCGGATTCCACCAGAATGACGGACAAGAAGTTGTACAACATGCACACATGATACATTCGTACAAACCATCTAGATGCGCACGGTCATCTGGAGACTGCAGATTCTCACGAGAAGGTGGTAATGCACCATCATCGATTAAGAATGGCTTAACTTTCGCATAGTTATCATAGAACTGTGTCATGTCAACAATAAGATCACGTACCACAGGTAGACCTGGTAGAGGACGAATTACGATCTTATCGCCTTGCAGTGCAGATAAAGGTGTTATACATGCCAAACCGTTTTTACCGTTCATGTTCAAGCCGTCAGAGCCACAAACACCTTCACGGCAAGAACGACGGAATGCGATGCTTGGATCTTGCTCTTTAAGCAGGATCAGTGCATCCAGAACCATCATATCTGAGCCTTCATCGACTTCTAGCGTGTAGTCTTTCATGTAAGGCTTAGTATCTACGTCCGGATTGTAACGGTACAAAGAGAAGTTCAGTTTCATAGTCATATCCTCCCTTAGTATGTACGTACTTTCGGCGGGAACGCGTCACGGTGTACTGGCGTCATGTTTACATCACGCTTCGTCATCGCTTCCGTTTCCGGGTTGTAGATTGAGTGGCATAGCCAGTTCTCATCATCACGCTCAGGGAAGTCAAAGCGAGCGTGTGCACCACGGCTTTCCGTACGGTAGTTCGCAGCAACTGCGGTTGAGAATGCCGTTTCCATCAAGTTATCGAGTTCCAGACACTCAATACGTTGCGTGTTGAACTCTGAAGATTTGTCCGCTAAGTGCGCATCTTTCAGACGTTCACGGATAACTTTCAACTCTTCCAGGCCTGTTGCCATTGCATCACCTTCACGGAATACCGAGAAGCTGTTTTGCATGCAGCTTTGCAGGTCTTTACGGATTTGTACTGGATCTTCGCCACCTGTGCTGTTTTCCCAACGCATAGTGCGCGCCAGAGAAGCTTCGATGTCAGATTCAGTTGCCGGACGAGCTTCCGATTGCGCTGCCAACGTTTCACCTAGGTGAAGACCTGTTGCACGACCGAATACCACCAAGTCTAGTAGTGAGTTACCACCTAGACGGTTTGCACCGTGAACCGATACAGAAGCGATTTCACCACATGCGTAGAGGCCTTGAACTTCCGCTTCGCTGCCGTCAGCCTTCTGTGTAATTGCCTGACCAGAAACCTGAGTTGGAACACCACCCATCATGTAGTGACAGGTTGGGATGACTGGAATTGGTTCTTTCACTGGATCAACGTGGGCGAATGTACGAGATAGCTCACAGATACCTGGTAGACGAGATTCAAGTACGTCTTTACCTAAGTGATCAAGTTTCAGCTTGATATGTGGACCCCAAGGGCCTTCGCAACCACGGCCTTCGCGGATTTCGATCATCATAGAACGAGCCACAACGTCACGACCAGCAAGGTCTTTTGCGTTTGGTGCGTAACGTTCCATGAAGCGTTCACCGTCTTTATTCAGAAGGTAACCACCTTCTCCACGACAACCTTCTGTTACAAGAACACCTGCGCCAGCGATACCCGTTGGGTGGAACTGCCACATTTCCATGTCTTGCATTTGAACGCCAGCACGTAGTGCCATACCAACACCGTCACCAGTGTTAATGTGTGCGTTCGTTGTCGAAGCGTAGATACGACCAGCACCGCCAGTCGCCAGGATAGTTGCTTTTGATTTGAAGTAACAGATTTCGCCTGTTTCCATACAAATCGCAGTACAACCCATGATCGCGCCGTCTTGGTTTTTCACCAAATCTAACGCATACCACTCAGAGAAAATGGTTGTCTTATGTTTAACGTTCTGTTGGTAAAGCGTGTGTAGAAGCGCGTGACCGGTACGGTCTGCCGCTGCTGCTGTGCGTGCAGCCTGCTCACCACCAAACTCTTTTGACTGACCGCCAAATGGACGTTGATAAATACTGCCGTTATCAAAACGAGAGAATGGAAGACCCATTTTCTCTAGTTCGATAACAGACTCAGGTCCATTTTTACACATGTATTCGATAGCATTTTGGTCACCGATGTAATCCGAACCTTTTACCGTATCGTACATGTGCCACTGCCAATCATCCTTATGCGAGTTACCTAACGCAACAGTGATACCACCCTGCGCAGATACCGTATGAGAACGAGTTGGGAATACTTTAGACAGCAAAGCACATGAAAGGCCTTGCTCTGAAATTTGTAGTGCAGCGCGCATACCTGCACCACCAGCGCCGATTACTACGGCGTCAAACTCACGAACTGGAATAGACACTTACGCACCCCACAAAATAAATAGACCAGAGAAGACATAGCCGAATAGAACGGCAATAACACCAAGTTGCAATGCGCCACGAAGTTTCGCGCACTTAATATAGTCGGTGAACACTTGCCACATACCAACCCAAGCGTGAATCAGTACCGAAACAAGAGCCAACATGGTGAATACTTTAGTGAAAGTGCCACCAAAGAATTGGGTCCAAGATGCGTAAGAGATATCTGAGAATGCACAGAAGCTAACCAGATAAATCGTGTATAAGGTCATAATGATGGCGGTAGCACGAATCAGTAGGAAATCGTGTACACCGTTACGACCGAATGATGAAACGTGTTTTACCATACCATTATCCCCGCCAATAGTGACAATACTGCAGTCGCACCGAAAGCAACTTTCGCGCTCATCGTGCCTGTATCTAGCTCTTCAAAATAGCCTAGATCCATCATCAGGTGACGGATACCACCAGCAATGTGGTACGCAAGTGCAGTTAGAATTCCCCATAGGATGAATTTTACGAAGAAACCATCAACGATGTCAGCGGCTTCCATAAAACCCATTGGGGATGACAGAGAAATGGACAGTAACCAAAGTAGTATACCCACCGCAACAAACGTAATTACCCCGGACACACGGTGCAGGATGGATGCGATTGCTGTGATAGGAAAGCGGATGGTCTGTAAATCTAAATTAACAGGTCTTGACTTTCTTTCTTTCACGGGCTTGCTCACTCAGCTCCATTGAGCATTTATTGTTATAACCAATTTCAGCGTCCAAATGTACAAAAGTTAACATTTATTTAACAGATACAACCGATAATCACCGAGAATATTGTAAACGAGTTGTTAACACCGGGAGCCATTACCAAACCTCACACTTTGTTATAGCCCCGAATTTATAAGGATTTAACTAAAATTTTCTTTGCCAATATACGGCGAGCAACATTCTAATACAATTGGTGTAACAAATTATGCTACATAGAACAGATTTTTAACGATTTTCAAAGAAAAAATCATAACAAGTGCACACAAAGATGTAGAAAAATTGACTTTACGCCTTAACAACAGTAAAAACATTGCACACAAACATCCTGGACGGATTAAAAAATAAACAAAGGAGATTGTTATGGCGGATAAGAAAGCGACCCTTCATGTTGAAGGTCAAGCGCCAATCGAGCTGCCAATTATGGACGGTACACTAGGTACTCCTGTAATTGACGTTCGTAAACTGGGTGCCAATGGTTACTTTACTTTTGACCCTGGTTTTCTTGCCACTGCATCTTGTGAATCATCAATCACGTATATCGATGGCAGCAAAGGTATCCTTTTGCACCGCGGTTACCCGATTGATCAATTAGCCAATAACGCAGATTACCTAGAAGTATGTTACATCCTTCTTTATGGTGAAGCCCCTACCCGAGACCAATACGAGCAATTCAAGAAAACCGTTACTCGTCATACTATGGTACATGAGCAAATCGCAAGCTTTTTCCACGGCTTCCGACGTGATGCTCACCCAATGGCGGTAATGTGTGGCGTAGTCGGTGCATTAGCAGCCTTCTACCACGATTCGCTCGATATTAATAACGACGAACACCGTGATATTGCGGCGTACCGTCTAATTTCGAAAATGCCTACGCTGGCAGCGATGTGTTACAAATACTCTATCGGTCAGCCATTTATCTACCCACGCAACGACTTAAGCTACGCGGAAAACTACCTACACATGATGTTTGCAAACCCATGTGAAGAGTATGAAGTGAACCCTGTTGTTGCGCGCGCAATGGATAAAATCTTTACGCTTCATGCGGATCACGAACAAAACGCGTCTACATCAACAGTACGTCTGGCTGGTTCTTCTGGTGCTAACCCATTTGCATGTATTGCAGCGGGTATCGCATCTCTTTGGGGCCCGGCACACGGCGGTGCTAACGAAGCATGTCTGAAGATGCTGGAAGAAATCGGCAGTGTCGATAAAATTCCTGAGTACGTAGAGCGTGCGAAAGATAAAGATGACCCATTCCGTTTGATGGGCTTCGGTCACCGTGTTTACAAAAACTACGACCCACGTGCAACTGTAATGCGTGAAACGTGTCACGAAGTTCTAAAAGAGCTAAACATCCAAGATCCGCTGCTTGACGTAGCAATGGAACTTGAACGTATTGCGCTTTCAGATGAGTACTTCGTTTCTAAGAAACTGTACCCGAACGTAGACTTCTACTCAGGTATCATTCTTAAAGCGATTGGTATTCCAGTATCAATGTTTACGGTTATCTTCGCTCTATCTCGTACCGTTGGCTGGATTGCTCACTGGAACGAGATGCACAGCGATCCACTAAACCGCATTGGCCGTCCACGTCAGCTATACACTGGTGAGGAACAACGTGAATTTTCGCCACTGCATGAGCGCGAATAGTCACTTAGCAACATGCTAATTAAAAAAGGGGTTGAGATGTAAGTCTCAACCCCTTTTTATTTTTGCCTATTACTCTAGCAGATAAAACCGCGATTAAACCGGGTTATCAATATCAATAAACTCAACCTGTAAGCCGTATTCATCAGCTAACCATTTTCCGAGTGCTTTAACGCCGTAACGCTCTGTTGCATGATGTCCCGCCGAGAAATAGTGAATATCCATCTCCCGCGCGGTATAGGTGGTACGCTCTGATATTTCACCAGAGATATACGCATCCAACCCATGCTGAACAGCCAGCTCGATAAAATCTTGTCCACCACCAGTACACCAACCCACGGTCTCAATCATCTTATCTGCATTTTCTGGGGCGATATGCAGGGGCGCTCTATCGAGCACCTGATTGATTTTGCTCGCAAATTCAGCACCTGTTAACGACTTTTTCAAACGGCCAAACATCGCTACTGATTGAGGATGACCTTCCAGACCACCTTCAACATCAATTTCCAGCAGCTTTGCCAGCTCTGCGTTGTTACCTAGGTCCGGGTGAATATCAAGCGGAAGGTGGTAGCCGTACAAATTAATATCATTTTTAATTAGGCTTCGGATTCGATTGCCTTTCATGCCACGAATGGGCTCAGGCTCGCCCTTCCAAAAGTAGCCATGATGGACAATCAATGCATCAGCATTAAGCTCAACGGCTTTATCGATCAAAGCCTGTGAAGCCGTCACACCAGTGACGATACGGTTGACGACCGATGTACCTTCTACCTGCAATCCATTCGGGGCGTAATCTTTAATTAATTGTGGTGACAGTTTGTCGTTAAGAATCTGTTCTAGCTTTAAGTTATTCATCATCACTTCCGATTTCTAATGCATATTTAAAGTGTATATCGAACCTGGATACTGATGCCAGACATCCTGTCCCTATCGTTGGCAAATTTCGTTACAATAACGCCACTTAATCACTTATTGTTAATGCTAACGGGTTAAAAGGAAACGAGATGAATCAACTGCAGCGCTTTTATGATTGGATCGCATCATCGCCTCCACTTTTTCAATTACGACCACCGTTTGCAACACTTGAAGATTTATCTGTTACTCCCCTATGCGAGTCTGAAGAATACACGGGCAATCCTAGACTCGGCTTTCTCTACCAGCACTTATGTACCGCAGCACTCGCTAATTCTCATCGATACCAAGTTGTCGCAGAGGAAATTCAACTCAATGACACTAATGGAAGAACCATTGGCGCTGTGGATTTAGTCTTGAAAAATACCGAGTCAGGTCAGTTGGAGCATTGGGAAGTGGCGATTAAATTCTACCTTCTTCATCAAGGCATTTGGTACGGGCCCAATGCTCATGACCAATTACACAAAAAATTAGATAGAATGCTCAGTCATCAATTGAAGATGAGTGAAAGACCAGAGTTTCAGCAAATATTACCTCTTGAAGTACCACCGAAAGAGCGACTGTTGATGCAAGGACGCCTTTATATCAATCCATTTTCTACCGAAGTTACCCCCTCTGACTGCTTGGGTTACGAACTTAATCCCAGTCAGATAAACGGGTATTGGTGCTATCAAAGCCAGTGGGACCTAATTAAAAAGCCGCTCTATCACTTGAGCAAGCCGTGTTGGGCGATTGGCACGGATGACTACTCGCATCAGATTGAAAAACCATCAGATCGATTTGAGCATGCACAGACGCAAGATGGCGAATTCTGGTTTATTGTGCCGGATCAGTGGCCAAACTAGCTTTGATGCGCTGAACGTTATCTTCTTTAATCTCGGCAAAACCAAAATAAAAAGGGTTGATGCTTTCACATCAACCCTTAACGTTTCCATTAAAAAAATTGTCTCGTTTACAGACCTGCGGCTGCAAATACCTGATTAACAATTTCTTGCGCTTCGGCTTCGATTTGTTTTAGGTGCTCTTCACCCTTGAAGCTTTCACAGTAAATTTTGTAGATGTCTTCTGTACCAGATGGACGAGCTGCAAACCAGCCATTTTCAGTCGTGACTTTCAACCCGCCGATTGCCGCACCGTTACCAGGAGCATGAGTGAGTCGAGCAGTGATTGCATCGCCCGCCAATGTTTCAGCAGAGACCATTTCAGGAGACAGTTTCTTCAGTACATCTTTTTGTGGACCGTTGGCAACCGCTTGGATACGGTTGTACTTAGATTCACCGTGCTTCGCCGCTAGCTCTTCGTAGTACTCTTGTGGGTTTTTACCCGTCACTGCTGTGATTTCTGCAGCTAGTAGACAAAGTAGGATGCCATCTTTATCTGTTGACCACGGTGTGCCATCTTTGCGCAGGAAAGAAGCCCCTGCACTTTCTTCGCCACCGAAGCCAAATTTACCGGTGTAAAGGCCATCAACAAACCATTTAAAGCCAACGGGTACTTCACACAGCTCTCGACCAAGATCAGCAACAACACGGTCGATCAGTGCGCTCGAAACCAGTGTCTTACCGACTGCGACATCTTTACCCCATGCATCACGATGACGGTATAAATAGTCGATACATACCGCTAAGTAATGGTTCGGATTCATTAAACCTTTTGGAGTAACAATACCGTGGCGGTCATAATCCGGGTCATTACCAAACGCCAGATCGTATTCATCTTTCAGTGCTAGCAGACCTGCCATGGCATAAGGAGAAGAACAGTCCATACGAACTACGCCATCTTTATCCAGTGACATAAATTGGAAAGATGGGTCAATTGCTTCACTCACCAGAGTAAGGTCTAAGTTGTAAGCTTTGCCAATTTGGCGCCAGTAGTCGATACCGCTGCCACCTAGTGGGTCAACACCAATTTTTAGGTTGGCTTTTTGAATCGCTTCCATATCGATCACGTTAACTAAGTCATCGATGTATGGTTTTACTAAATCAACTTCCACAAACAAGTCAGACGCTTTTGCTTCTTGTAGCGGCAGACGTTTCACGCCTGTTAGCCCTTCGGCGATCAGTGCATTCGCTCTG
The DNA here is from genome assembly GCF_033042495.1 of Vibrio sp. EA2. Lineage (NCBI taxonomy): Bacteria > Pseudomonadati > Pseudomonadota > Gammaproteobacteria > Vibrionales > Vibrionaceae > Vibrio > Vibrio sp. EA2. The sequence continues at coordinate 128,153 of NZ_JAWLID010000009.1, forward strand.
TCTTCAATTGCCTGAGTCAGTTCAGCTTCTGCGGGACCGCCATGAGTCGGATTGTATTTGATACCGCCGTCTTGTGGTGGGTTGTGCGAAGGAGTGATCACAATGCCATCTGCTTTCTCATCGTGTTTGATGTTGTAAGTCAGAATCGCGTGTGAGATACCTGGGGTTGGTGTGTAACCATTGTCTTGCTGAACGATCACTTTTACACCGTTCGCAATCAAAACTTCGATAACACTAGAAAAAGCTGGCTCTGATAATGCGTGAGTATCTTTACCGACAAACAGTGGCCCTGTCGTGCCCTGATCTGCACGGACTTCTGCAACTGCCTGTGCAATGGCTAAGATGTGATTCTCATTAAAGGTATGCTTGTCTGCAGTACCACGGTGACCTGATGTACCGAATAGAACCTTATGCTCTGGGTTAGTCGTATCTGGTTGAAGTAAGAAGTAGTTAGCAACTAACGCCGGAATATTATGAAGATTTTCCTGTTGCGCTTTTTGCCCGGCACGAGGGTGCATAGCCATATCTGACATCCTTTCTTTAAATATAACAAACTAAAAAGCCTCATAATATCCGCTAAATGCTACACATTATGAGGCTTCTATCAGGTTTCTTATATTGAACCTGTTACTTTTTCTATTAAGTCCGGTTGGAAACCCATGTGTGTCATCACTTGCTCAACCATCTGTCTCTTACGGCTGGTATTATTATTGGTGATAACCCAGAATGGTGTTTCTGGAATGGCTTTAGGTTTGGTTGTATTGCCGTTAGCCAGCAAGGTTTCTTCATTATCCGCAAAGTAGACGCGCTTACGTCCCTTCACATTTGTCGCTTGCGCGAACCCTTCTGGATTTAATTTATGTAATGTTGATAGCACCAACATGAAGCGATCAATCGCTTTCTTAAGATCTGCAAACTCATCAGAGATTAACAGTGAACGCATTGCTTTCACTGTATCAACCTGTTCGGTTTTACCGGCATCTTTACTAACTACAATCCCTTGTGGCTTCTCTACTACAGGCGCAGTTTCTGCTTCCTGCAACTGACCATCAAGGTTTAAAAGGCGTCGCAAAATATCCGAGGCACTTTCACCGATATGCTTAGTCTGACCAGCAATGTAACGGTAAAGATCCTCATCAACCTCAATTGTTTTCATTCGCTTTTCACATTCTCAATGTTTAAACTCTGGGGGATTATAACGAGATCCTTTCGGATACTCCACGTTAAACCCATCACGAATAAGATAAAATGTCAGCATTACTCAACTATAAGCAGGAAGGCCAAGGCCAAACAGTTGTTTTGATTCACGGATTGTTTGGTAGTTTAAGTAATCTGGGCCTTTTGGCTCGTGATCTTGTCCAAGATTACTCCGTGATCAGTATTGATCTGCGAAATCATGGTCTTTCGTTCCACTCGGACACACATACTTACACCGATATGGCGCAAGACGTTGCCGAATTACTTCGCCACTTGAATATTGAGCCAGCGATCATTATTGGCCATTCCATGGGTGGAAAAGTCGCGATGAAGCTCGTAGACATCGCACCACAATTTGTGGAGCAGTTAGTCGTGCTGGACATCGCTCCTGTAGCCTACACAACAAATCGTCATGAAAATGTGTTTAATGGTCTGCAGGCCGTCATTGCTCAGAAGCCAACAAGCCGCCAGCAGGCGATGGACGTGCTTGCACAACACGTGGAGATCGATGGTGTCAGACAGTTTCTTTCTAAGTCTCTGTATAAAGACGGCGAGACAATGGCGTGGCGCTTTAACGTAGAAAGCCTATTGGCTAACTACGCGGAAATCATCGGCTGGCAAGAGATAGCAGCCACTGAGATACCGACTCTATTTATTAAAGGTAGTGAATCAGACTATTTAATGCCAGAGCATCAACCTGCCGTACAGAGACAGTTTAAGCAAGCGAAAGCGCATATCATCGCTAACACAGGCCATTGGTTACATGCAGAAAAGCCAGCGGAAGTGATGCGAGTGATCAGGAAATACATCTCGGGTTAACAAATTCACCAACAACCCTTGATTATTGAAATAACCGCCCTGGTATTGCATTAACTTTACCGGTTAACAGTGGTATAGTGCGCGCAATAATTTTCGGCATGAAGGACTACAATGCTCTACGACTACATGGATATGCTCGAATCTATCGGGCTCGATCTTCTTTTTGCTGCTATCTTCTTCTTCATCGGGATGGCAATAAAAGATGTGCTAAAGCAAGGCAATGTACCTGTTTTTGGTCGTCGTATTGTATGGTTAGTCCTTTTTCTAGGCTGTGCTGGTTTTATCGCGAAAGGGATAATTCAGCTAACGTGGGAAGGCTCAGGGTTAGGCTAAACCCTTAGTACCATCGCCAACAACAAACAATGTAAAGGTATAGACTCTATGGCAAGTGTAGGTATCTTCTTCGGTAGCGACACAGGTAATACTGAAGCCGTTGCAAAGATGATTCAAAAGCAACTAGGTAAGCAACTGGTTCACGTTCAAGACATCGCGAAAAGCAGCAAAGAAGACATTGATAACTTTGATCTTCTGCTTCTAGGTATCCCAACTTGGTACTATGGCGAGTCACAATGTGATTGGGATGACTTTTTCCCGGAACTCGAGCAAATCGACTTCTCTACTAAGTTAGTCGCTATTTTTGGTTGTGGTGACCAGGAAGACTACGCAGAGTATTTCTGTGACGCGATGGGTACAGTACGTGACATCGTAGAATCAAAAGGCGGCACTATCCTGGGTCATACATCAACGGAAGGCTACGAATTCGAAGCGTCTAAAGCGCTTGTCGAAGGTGATGACAGCCAGTTCGTTGGTCTGTGCATCGATGAAGACCGTCAACCTGAGTTAACCGACGAACGTGTCGAAAACTGGGTAAAACAGATTTATGAAGAGATGTGTTTAGCTGAGCTTGAAGGCTAATCGCAGAACCTTATTTAAGACCTCCGCTTTGGAGGTCTTTTTGTATGTAACGTTTACGAAACTTCCGTTGCGACCTCTTCTTCTCGGTACTGAGGTTTTTTACGAACATACAGCTTGCGTTTTACTTCAGACACCACATTCCCGTCCCTGTCTTTGACATGAATAATAAACTCAGGGAACCATTTAGCGCCATTACGCGTTTTTTTTAATATCTCTTCAATCATCCCTTGTGAAATTTCAAAATCGGCAAACAAGTCACTCTGTCCCGGTTTGATAAAGTTAATGCTCGCTTCTTTATCCCAGACATAATATTCCTCGCGTAATATCCCGATCAGCATCATCGAATAAATGGGGTCAGTAAGAGAGAAAATACTGCCACCATATTGAGTTAGATTGGCGTTTTTATTCCACCAATTCAGCTTCAAACGTACTTTAACCAGACGAAAGTCATCAGAAATATGTAAGATTTTGATTCCAGCTCCCCAGAATGGGGGCCAAAGATTGAGTCCAAATTTTATGATTCCTGGCTTATAAATTTTGGCAATCCGCTTATCCATTGCGATCCCTGCTCTCCACGCGATTCATGTTACTAATTTGTAACAGTTAAGAGCTCTAATATAATTGACCAATTCCTAATTTACAAAGAAAGAATATATTAACCCTTTGAAGTTCGTGGTTTAATGTTTTTTGCCATTCGCCTATAATGGTATCAATATTGAATTCTGTTAAATCGCTGCAGATGATCCAACGGGAAAGTATATGTCAGATAATAATCAGGCGCTGAAAGACGCGGGTTTAAAAGTAACCCTTCCAAGGCTAAAAATTCTAGAAGTACTTCAGCAGCCAGACTGCCAGCACATCAGTGCTGAAGATTTGTACAAAAAGTTGATTGATCTAGGTGAAGAAATCGGTCTAGCGACCGTTTATCGAGTACTAAACCAATTCGACGATGCTGGGATTGTCACTCGCCACCACTTTGAAGGTGGTAAATCCGTCTTCGAACTGTCGACTCAACACCACCACGACCACCTAGTGTGTCTAGATTGTGGTGAAGTTATTGAGTTTTCAGACGATCTTATCGAAGAACGTCAAAAAGAAATCGCTGCGAAGTACAACGTGACTCTGACTAACCATAGTCTTTACCTCTACGGTAAATGTGGCGATGGTAGTTGCAAAGACGATCCAAACGCACACAAGCCAAAGAAATAACCATTTATTAAAAATAAAAGCGCTCAGTGAGCGCTTTTATTTTAACGGTTATCTCTTCACCAAATAATAAAAAAATGCCAGTCTCCGGACTGGCATTTTTATTTTTAGCTCAATTATTTAGCTTCAATTTTCGCCCAAGTATCGCGAAGACCAACTGTGCGGTTGAACACTAGTTTATCAGCGCTTGAATCTTTCGAATCAGCACAGAAGTAGCCCATACGCTCAAATTGGTAGCCTTCCTCTGCTTGTGCAGACGCTAGACTTGGCTCAACGAAACCATTAATCACAACAAGTGACTCAGGGTTAATCGTCGAAGCAAAATCTTCAGCAGCAGCAGGATTCGGAACCGTAAATAGACGGTCGTATAGACGAATTTCCGCTGGTAATGCTTTATCCGCTGATACCCAGTGGATTACACCTTTTACTTTACGGCCGTCAGCAGGGTTCTTACCCAGTGTATCAGCATCGTAAGTACAGAAAATTGTAGTGATGTTGCCTTCTGCGTCTTTTTCAACACGCTCAGCTTTGATCACGTAAGCACCACGCAAACGAACTTCTTTACCTAGCACCAAACGCTTGTACTTCTTGTTTGCTTCTTCACGGAAGTCTTCACGTTCAATCCAAACTTCACGTGTAAACGGTACTTCACGCTCGCCCATTTCTGGTTTATTCGGATGGTTAGCTAGAGATAGGTTTTCTACCTTACCCTCTTCAAAGTTTTCAATAACCACTTTTACAGGGTCGAGTACAGCCATTGCACGCGGAGCATTTTCGTTTAGGTCGTCACGAATACAAGATTCTAGTGAGCCAAACTCAATCATGTTGTCTTGTTTTGTAACACCAATACGTTTACAGAACTCACGAATAGATGCTGGCGTGAAGCCACGACGACGTAAACCAGAGACAGTTGGCATACGTGGATCATCCCAGCCGTTTACCAGTTTTTCTGTCACTAGCTGGTTTAGCTTACGCTTAGACATTACTGTGTATTCTAGGTTTAGGCGGCTGAACTCGTACTGATGCGGACGACAATCAATGGTGATGTTGTCTAGCACCCAATCGTAAAGGCGACGGTTATCCATAAACTCGAGCGTACAAATTGAGTGCGTAATGCCCTCTAACGCATCAGAGATACAGTGAGTAAAGTCGTACATTGGGTAAATGCACCACTTATCACCAGTCTGGTGGTGAGTCGCGAAACGAACACGGTATAGAACCGGATCACGCATAACCATGAATGAAGAGCCCATGTCGATCTTCGCACGAAGACAAGCTTTACCTTCTTCGAATTCACCGGCGCGCATTTGTTCAAACTTCGCCAGGTTTTCTTCTACCGAGCGATCACGATACGGGCTTGGTTTACCTGGTGCTTTTAGCGTACCACGGTACTCACGAATCTGCTCTGGACTTAGCTCATCTACGTACGCTAAGCCTTTATTAATCAATTCAATTGCATATTCGTAAAGCTTATCGAAGTAGTTTGATGAGTAACATACTTCACCACTCCACTCGAAGCCCAACCAGTTTACATCTTTCTTGATAGACTCAACGTATTCGATGTCTTCTTTTTCAGGGTTTGTATCGTCGAAACGTAAGTTACATTGACCCTGGTAGTCCTGAGCAATACCGAAGTTCAAACAGATAGACTTAGCATGACCGATATGCAGGTAGCCATTCGGCTCCGGCGGGAATCGAGTATGCACGCTAGTGTGTTTACCATCCGCGAGATCCTTATCAATGATCTGGCGAATAAAGTTTGATGGACGAGCATCAGCTTCACTCATCTATAGCACCTCAAAATATTAGTATTGTCAGAGAAAACGGCACTCTGCACCCAAGTAAGGAATTGCAGAGTGAATTACTGCTAATGATCCACAATTCTACGCAATTAGACAACAAGAACTGGTGCTAAATCGTCAATATTTATCGAGTTAGCATGAAACTACAGCAGAATAGAAGCAACAAAATAAAAAAAGACCTCACAAGGGAGGTCTTTTTCGAATCATCCGCAGAATGTGATTATGGCAGTTTCACATTGGAAAGGTCTTCGTTGGCACCAATTGCCTTCATTTCACCAGCAATGATTTCCGCTAAAGGACCAAGGATAACTTGTAGGTTATTCTCACCGAGTTTCACCACACCTTTCGCGCCAAGCTTCTTCAGTACCGCCTCATCTGCTACTGAACGGTCTTTCAATGTTAGACGTAGACGAGTAATACAAGCATCAATCGCAGTTAGGTTCTCGTGACCACCCAGAGCTTTCAGGTATTGGCGAGCCAAGTCACCGCTTTTCGCTTCGCCAGATGCTGCTGCTTCTGTTTCGCCATCATCTTCACGACCTGGCGATTTCAGGTTGAAAGCGCGGATAGCGAATGTGAATGTGAAGAAGTACAGTGCACCAAAGCCAAGACCAACAGCACCAAGCAGCAGTGGTTTCGTCGCTAGACCGAAGTTCAACCAGTAGTCAATAAGGCCAGCAGAGAACGTGAAACCGTGAAGCGTACCAAGCATGTTAGCCACAACGAGCGACAGACCAGTGAACACGGCGTGAATCGCGTATAGAGCAGGCGCTAAGAACATGAACATGAATTCTAGTGGCTCTGTGATACCGGTTAGGAATGAACAGAATGCAACCGAGAACAGTGCACCACCTACTTGGTGACGTTTTTCAACAGGAGCAGCAAAGTACATCGCCAGAGCCGCGCCAGGCAGACCAAACATCATGATTGGGAAGAAGCCATTCATGAATGTACCAGCACCTTTGTCACCACCAAAGAAGCGATGTAGGTCACCAGATTTAATTGTCTCAGTCACTTCTTTCACTGTTGCTGTGATTTCAGGAGTTACTGAGTTAGCGAATTCAAATGTGTGAGTTTGACCAACAACCAGCGTCTTAGCTAGAGCCGGGTCAACACACAACTGCTGTACTGATGGTAGAGCTTGACCCGCAGCAGAAGCACCTGCAATTACGATTTCCTGACAAGAGCCCATACCGAACCAGAAGAACGAGTTTAGTACGTGGTGTAGACCGACAGGAATCAGCGCACGGTTAAGCGTACCGTATACAAACTGACCGATAGCACCAGATGTAGAGATAGCGTGAGCAAGTGCGTCCAGACCACCTTGGATCGTTGGCCATATAATACCACCAACAGCACCAGCAGCTAGAGCAAAAAGGCCCGCCATAATAGGCACTAGACGTTTGCCAGAGAAGAATGCCAGCCACTCAGGAAGACGGGTAGCGTGAAAAGCATTGTAAGAGTGACCGGCAATGATACCTGCAATGATACCGCCGAAGAATGACATGTTAACTGATGGATCAATTGTTTCCGCTGTAGCTTTGAGCACAAAGTACGCCACCGCACCAGCAAGACCCGCCGCACCTTGGCCGTCTTTAGATAAGCCGATCGCAATACCTAAGCCAAACAACAATGGAAGGTTAGAAAAGATTGAGTTACCAGCTTGTGCCATAAACGCAATATCAAGTACATCAGGTTGGCCCAAACGCAATAACAAACCTGCGATTGGCAAGGTCGCGATAGGAAGCATAAGAGCTTTACCCAACTTCTGCGCGTATCCGAGAATATTCACCTTTAGTTCCCCCTATAGGATTAGATGTTATGTTGAATAACTTATTTTAGTCGTTCAATTTAGTCCTGTTCAGTTTATGACATTAATTTTGCTCCGCAAATTAAAAGCTCACTGTTTGTGATCAGAATCACCAGAATTTACCCTGAAAGAAGGTTTTTGCTAGCGGGATCATAAAACTTATTTTATTATACAAAAAATGGCATTTTAAAGATAAGATCCTCGCACTATATGCAAGGAAGTATCCGTGTTATTTTGGTCTCCAGCGAGTAACCTATGCTAACTTCGCTCTGAAAAAGAATCCGTTGAAAGTAGTTCATTTATCATTTTTCAGTCCGTTATCGTTAGTTACGCCACCATGACCGAGATAAACGCGACTTGCCTTATGTAACCCGTTATCTAATTCCGTGGTACAAACTAAGTAACCATATGACTCAAACAGTCATCGTTTAGCTAACATTACAGACATGAATTCTCACTATAAGGACTAGCTGACTATGTACGCGCTAAGTAACTGTAAAATCTATACCGGTAGTGATGTTCTATACGAACATGCGGTCATCATCGACAACGACCTAATTCAATCCGTTGTGCCAGTTGCCGAACTACCGGAAGACATCGAGGTGAAAGATCTAAATGGTGCGAACCTAAGTCCAGGATTCATTGATCTTCAACTAAACGGTTGTGGTGGAGTGATGTTGAATGACGATATCACGCCAGAAACCATGCAAATCATGCATGAGGCAAACCTCAACTCAGGTTGTACGAGTTACTTGCCAACACTGATTACCTCTTCAGACGAAGACATGCGTGCTGCTATCAGTGCGGCTCGCGAATACCACAATAAATACCAAAATCAGTCACTAGGTCTGCACCTGGAAGGGCCTTATCTTAACGTCGCGAAAAAAGGCATCCACAATGTCGACTTTATTCGCACGTCCGATCAAGACATGATTGACCTAATTTGTGCAAATAGTGACATCATAGCAAAGGTGACGCTAGCACCAGAACAAAACGACCCTGAGCATATTCGTCGCCTAAAAGCGGCTGGTGTCGTCGTTTCTATCGGCCATACCAACGCTACGTACAAAGAAGCACGCAAAGGCTTTGAAGCTGGTATTTCCTTTGCGACTCACTTATTCAACGCGATGACACCAATGGTTGGTCGTGAACCTGGCGTGGTTGGTGCGATTTACGATACACCGGAAGTTTATGCTGGAATTATCGCGGATGGTTTCCACGTAGACTACGCAAACATCAGAATTGCTCATAAAATCAAGGGTGAAAAGCTTGTTTTGGTGACGGATGCCACAGCTCCGGCAGGTGCTAACATTGATCACTTTATTTTTGTCGGTAAGAAAGTATATTACCGAGATGGTAAGTGTGTTGATGAAAATGGCACATTAGGCGGCTCAGCCCTGACTATGATTGAAGCAGTTCAGAATACGGTTGAGCACGCAGGTATCGCTTTAGACGAAGCTCTACGCATGGCCACATTGTATCCAGCAACCGCTATTGGGGTTGAGGATAAACTTGGCCGAGTTCGAACAGGCATGGTAGCAAACCTGACCGTGTTCGATCGTGACTTCAATGTAAAAGCGACGGTTGTTAACGGACAATACGAGCACAATTAAGCATGAATGGCGGACAAATTGGTAATGTAGATTTAGTAAAACAGCTTAACAGCGCTGCGGTATACAGGCTGATAGATCAGCAAGGTCCTATCTCCCGTATTCAAGTCGCAGATGTTAGCCAGCTGGCTCCCGCGAGTGTTACCAAAATAACCCGCCAACTTTTAGAGCGTGGCTTAATTAAAGAAGTCGCGCAGCAAGCTTCTACAGGTGGCCGTCGAGCAATCTCGCTGACCACCGAAGTCAAACCTTTTCATTCGATCGCAGTTCGTCTCGGACGTGACTACATTCAGTTCTGCTTATACGACTTAGGCGGCACCGCTCTAGCCGAAGATCAGCATGAACTGCACTACACCAATCAGGAAGACTTGATTGATGGATTAATCGAATTACTGAAAAGCTTCATTAATCGTAACCAAGATAAAATTGATCAGCTGATTGCCATTGGTATTACTTTACCAGGCTTGGTCAACCCATCTACTGGTGTGGTTGAGTATATGCCAAATACAGATGTTGATAATCTGGCTCTTGGCGAAATCATCAGCGAGAAGTTTAATACCGCTTGTTTCGTTGGGAACGACGTTCGCGGAATGGCGTTAGCTGAACATTACTTTGGCGCGAGCCAGGATTGTCAGGATTCCATTTTAGTCAGTGTTCACCGTGGTACGGGAGCAGGCATCATTGTTAATGGCCAGGTTTTTCTCGGCTTTAACCGTAACGTCGGTGAAATTGGCCATATCCAAATCGACCCGCTGGGTGAACAGTGTCAATGTGGTAATTTTGGTTGTTTAGAAACGGTTGCGGCAAACCCTGCAATCATCCATCGTGTAAAACAGTTAATCGCGCAAGGTTACGAATCCAGCCTTACCGAGCTTGAAAACATCACCATTCAAGATGTGTGTGAACATGCAGTTAACGGTGATGAACTCGCGAAACAAAGTTTAGTTCGTGTTGGTAATCAGCTAGGTAAAGCGATTGCTATCACTATTAACTTATTTAACCCACAGAAAATTGTTATCGCTGGTGACATTACGGCGGCGCAAGAGATTGTATTCCCGGCCATTAAACGTAACGTGGAAAACCAATCACTAAAAACATTCCATAACGCTCTTCCAATTGTTGCCTCACAAATCGACAAGCAGCCGACCATGGGGGCTTTTGCCATGATCAAGCGTGCAATGTTAAACGGGGTTTTGTTACAAAAGTTATTGGAAGACTAAGTATATTCCATCAATTGAGTTACAATCTCGGGCTGTGCTTGCACAGCCCGTTTTTGCATATCAGGAAACTCAACCCTATTTACGGCAAACTTTGCCATGCTCTAAGCGACTTTTCCTGCGCAATGACCTGACTTTAATTTATTGGCATGGGTATAACTTATCAGTATGGAAATAATTCTAATAACAACCGCATTTTTGGCTGGTTTTGTTGCCTTAAAGTGCTCGCTTCCACCTCTCGTTGGCTTCTTACTGGCAGGATTTGGACTGCATGCGTTTGGCTATCAAAGCAACGAAGTGATCGTTGACCTAGCCGATCTCGGCGTAACCCTCTTATTATTTACTATCGGTCTAAAACTCGATGTAAAAACACTGTTATCAAAAGAGATCTGGGGAGGTGCGACAGCACATAACATCCTCTCCACCGCGGTGTTCACCATCGCACTCTCCGGCTTAAAACTACTCGGTCTTACTTCGCTGTCCGGTATGGATATTGGCCAGATTCTGTTACTGGCTTTTGCTTTGTCGTTTTCGAGTACCGTTTTTGCAGTTAAAACACTGCAGGAAAAAGGTGAGATGAGCGCTACTTATGGCACCATCGCGATCGGCATTCTGGTCATGCAGGACATCTTTGCCGTTGTATTTCTGACCGCTTCGACTGGCAAAATTCCAGAATGGTATGCGATTGGTCTGTTTGCCCTACCGCTGCTACGCCCTCTGTTTTATAAGTTGCTGGATAAAGTTGGCCACGGTGAGATGTTGGTATTATTCGGCATATTCTTCGCGCTTGTCGTCGGTGCAGGTTTATTTGAACTCGTAGGCATGAAGCCAGATCTTGGTGCGCTTATTTTAGGCATGTTGTTAGCAGGTCACCGTAAAGCATCTGAGCTTTCTAAATCCCTGTTTAATATGAAAGAGCTGTTCTTAGTTTGCTTCTTCTTGAATATTGGATTATCGGTATCGCTGAGTTTTACCGGAATTGCACTCGCCATTTTATTCATTTTCTTACTACCGATAAAAGGTTTGCTGTACTTTTTAACTATTAACTACTTTAATTTTCGGGTCCGCACATCGCTACTTGCGTCACTATCGCTGTTTAACTACAGCGAGTTTGGCCTGATCGTCGGTGGTCTTGCCTACAAAATGGGCTGGATGCCAAGTGACATGCTCGTCGCAATCGCCGTTGCCGTATCACTTTCATTCATTATCGCTGCGCCACTCAACCGCCTGAGCAACAAAATTTATCAACATTCTGGCAAGTGGCTACAAGAGACTGCGGCTGAGAAGCTTAATCAACGTGATCAGCTGATCAACCCAGGGCATGCTCAGGTTCTAATCCTTGGTATGGGTCGCATAGGGACGGGGGCTTATGATGAGTTATGCTCTCGTTACGGGAAAATCTCTCTTGGAGTAGAAGTTCGCGAGGATGCTGCCGTTAAACACCGCGCCGAAGGTCGTAATGTTATTTCCGGTGATGCCACAGACCCGGACTTTTGGGAGCGTATTCTCGATACAGGACACGTCCAGCTGGTGCTATTGGCAATGCCTCATCACCAAGGTAATCAGACCGCATTGGAACAGCTGCAACGTCGACACTATAAAGGTCAGATAGCCGCAATTGCAGAATACCCAGACCAACTTGACGGCTTGCTTGAAAATGGCGTGCATGCGGCGTTCAATATCTATAATGAAGCCGGTAGTGGTTTTGCTAGGCATGTTTGTCAGCAACTTCAGCCCAAGTTTGCACCAATAAAGTAAGCACTCATGTGAATAACCTAAAAAGCCTTCATGCAAAAAGAAGGCTTTTTTTGTCTTCTTTTTATACCAAACCTTGATTTCATCCACCAAAAACCAGAAATTATTAGAAATTATTTACCCACAAGGGTCTTTTATCTTTTTTTTAATCACAAAGCGTTGCTTTTTTTACTCAAACTGGCAAATTTAAGCCATACCGATTAGAAATCGTTTAGTTTAAAGAAATTGTTTAGTTTAAAAAGGAAGTTGTATGTGTTCAGTATTTGGCATTTTAGACATTAAAAGTGACGCAGCAGCGTTACGCCCTATCGCATTAGAAATGTCGAAAAAGCTTCGTCACCGAGGCCCAGACTGGTCTGGTATCTATTCTTCAGATAGAGCAATTCTGGCTCATGAACGCTTGGCTATTGTTGGCCTAAATAGCGGAGCACAACCACTATACAGCCCTGATAAAAAGCTAATCCTTGCGGTAAACGGTGAAATCTACAACCACAAAGAAATCCGTGCACGCTACGAAGGTAAGTACGAATTCCAAACTGACTCAGATTGTGAAGTTATCCTTGCACTATACCAAGATATGGGTGCAGACCTTCTTGAAGAACTAAACGGTATTTTCGCTTTCGTTCTTTACGATGAAGAGAAAGACGAATACTTAGTTGGTCGTGACCACATTGGTATTATCCCTCTTTACCAAGGTCATGATGAGCACGGCAACTACTATGTTGCTTCTGAGATGAAAGCACTGGTACCTGTTTGTAAAACCGTGGGCGAATTCCCTCCAGGTAGCTACTTAAGCTCTAAAGACGCAGAACCACAACGTTACTACGTTCGTGACTGGAACGAGTACGCTGCAGTTCAAGGTAACAGCACGAGTAAAGAAGAACTAACTGAAGCGCTTGAAGCTGCAGTAAAACGCCAACTAATGACTGACGTACCATATGGTGTGCTTTTATCTGGTGGTTTGGACTCTTCTATCACCTCTGCAGTCGCGAAACGTTTTGCAGCAATGCGTATCGAAGATGATGAAAAGTCAGCAGCTTGGTGGCCACAATTGCACTCATTTGCGGTTGGTCTTGAAGGCGCTCCAGACTTAAAAGCAGCACGTGAAGTTGCTGAACAAATCGGTACTGTGCACCATGAAATGACTTACACCATTCAAGAAGGTCTTGATGCGATTCGTGATGTGATTTACCACATCGAAACGTATGATGTAACAACAATCCGCGCTTCAACTCCAATGTTCCTAATGGGACGTAAGATCAAAGCGATGGGTATCAAAATGGTACTGTCAGGTGAAGGCGCCGATGAAATCTTTGGTGGCTACCTATACTTCCACAAAGCACCAAATGCGCAAGAGTTCCACGAAGAAACGGTTCGTAAACTGCTAGCTCTAAACATGTTTGACTGTGCTCGTGCGAACAAATCACTCGCAGCTTGGGGTGTTGAAGGTCGTGTACCTTTCTTAGACAAAGAGTTTATTGACGTTGCAATGCGCCTAAACCCTGCTGACAAAATGTGCGGCAACGGCAAAATGGAGAAGCATATCCTACGTGAGTGTTTTGAACATTACTTGCCAGAATCTATCGCTTGGCGTCAGAAAGAGCAGTTCTCTGATGGTGTTGGTTACGACTGGATCGACACGCTTAAAGCAACTGCAGAAGCGAAAGTTACCGATCAGCAAATGGAAACAGCGAAGTTCCGCTTCCCTTACAACACACCAACCACGAAAGAAGGTTATGTGTACCGTGAAATCTTTGAAGAACTATTCCCACTGCCATCAGCAGCAGAATGTGTTCCGGGCGGTCCATCTGTCGCTTGTTCTTCAGCAAAAGCGATTGAATGGGATGAGTCGTTCCAAAACTGTGTAGACCCATCGGGCCGAGCAGTACAAAACGTTCACAACGACGCTTACTAAGCAACAGACACGAATAGAATCTAAAAGGGCTGGTTAAAAACCAGCCCTTTTTTATATCTCAAGGTGTTACGTCAAGTCTAAATCACTATTGTCAATACTGACAGGGACTCGCTTGGTTATCATCTGCACCAGCATGATTGAACGTTTCTCGCCATCTTGTTCCTGGAAGATGGCATCAATACCAGCGAACTGACCACTTTTGACCCGAATCTGATCACCGCGCTTAGGCATACCTTCGCAGACTGCTTTTTGATGACAGCATTTTTCTATTTGCTTTAGCTCAGCGACCAGGTCACCTTGAATTTCTTTTGGCTGCGCACCAAATCGGACAAAATCAACAACACCGCGTGTTGAACGAACGGATGTAAAGTTCGGTCCTTCCTCGTAGTCAAAACGAGCAAACACATATGATGGAAACAGTGGCTCTTCGACTTTTTGTCGCTTACCACGTAATATTTTCTCGACTTCAACGGTCGGATAAAAGCACTCCACCCCTTGAAGTTCAAGGTGCTGTTTCGCCCTAACCTGCTCCCCTCGTTTACAATAAAGTAGATACCAACGTTTCATTTTTTACTAGCCAATTCTATTTTTTCAGCATCCTAGCATTAAGCCAGTGTTGAGTCATGAGCAATTACTTTATCTACAGAATTATAAATAAATATCGCTCACAGAAATCAAATTCTCTTCAACCGTTGTACAAACATCCTCCACTCCCAAAAATGGAAAATTAGTTTTACCCACAACGAAGAACCATAAATTATTCCACATACAACCGATAAAACAGTCACTTATACAAACCAAACCGCACTTACGCAAAATTTATCATTTGTTAACTGTTAAATATAAAGGTATATATTTGTCTCGAAAAATGTAACAACTATTATTAAAAGATTCTATGTCAAACCAACATCAATATTTTGGCCACCCACGTGGCCTGTTTTTACTGTTCGGCACCGAATTGTGGGAACGCTTCTCTTACTATGCAATGCGTGCCATTCTCGTCCTTTACCTCACAGATACCACAATGAATGGCGGACTGGGCTGGTCAACTAAAGACGCATTAGACCTTTACGGCATCTATACAGGACTTGTTTACATCACGCCACTCATTGGTGGCTACCTGGCAGATAACTATCTAGGACAACGCCGCTCCATTTTGCTTGGCGGCGCTTTGATGGCTATTGGTCAATTTACTTTGGCATTACCTGCAGATGCGCTAGGACTGGGTTCTCTTCACACCTTTTATTTAGGTCTTGCGCTTTTAATCTCGGGTAACGGCCTGTTCAAGCCAAACATTTCTACTATGGTTGGTGACCTCTACAAAGAAGGTGACAACCGCCGCGATGGCGCATTCACCATCTTTTACATGGGTATCAATCTAGGGGCTCTGCTTGCTGGTGTCGTTTCTGGTTCCGTTACCAACTCTTTCGGTTGGAAGGCGGGTTTCGTTGCTGCGGGTATCGGTATGCTTATGAGTCTTGTGATGCAAATGACTTTCGCTCAATCATGGCTAGGTGATATCGGCCGTGAACCAGCGGCTAAACGCGCGTTAGCAAATCAGAAATCAACTAAGAAGCAGCCACTTACTAAAGAAGAAGTGGATCGCATTAAAGTGATTTTGGTCATGAGCCTTTTCACCATCGTATTCTGGGCTGGCTTTGAGCAAGCAGGTGGCCTGATGAATATCTATACACAGCAATACACTGACCGTATGATTGGCAGTTTCGAAGTGCCTGCGGCCTGGTTCCAGTCACTTAACCCATTCTTTATCATTACGCTTGCACCTGTTCTTGCGGTGCTATGGGTGAAGCTGGGTAAACGTGAGCCAAACTCACCGGTAAAATTTGCTCTAGCGATGTTCTTCTTAGCTCTCGGCTTCCTATGTATGGTGGGGGCGGTACTGGAGCAAGGCGGCGACACCACGGTGAAAACTTCAATGCTATGGCTGGTTGGTGCCTTCTTCTTCCATACCCTGGGTGAACTTTGCCTATCTCCGATCGGCTTGTCTCTGGTCACCAAGCTAGCGCCTCTGCGTTTGGCATCACTAATGATGGGGGCATGGTTCGGTTGTAATGCGATTGCAAACTACGTCGCTGGCTATGTGGGCTCTCACGTTGGTGAACTCGGTGCGATGGCAATCTTTAGCGGTATTGCAGCGAGTGCAACTGTCAGCGGCCTTATCCTGCTACTGTTCTCCAATACGCTAGTGCGCTGGATGCACGGTGCTGAAAGTACATCAAGTAATGCAGAACAAGTAGAAGAGCAACAAGTACAAGTGGCTTAAACCATCATTCAAACTAAAAAGGGTCGCACTTGCGACCCTTTTTGTTAGAACCTTTTCAGGACAACGATTACAGCTTATTACGAACCAACTCTGCCATCATCTCAATATGTCGGTCATCATCATTCAGACAAGGAATGTAATTAAACTGCTCACCACCTGCTTCTAAGAAAATGTGTTTGTTTTCTCCTGCGATTTCTTCTAACGTTTCCAAACAATCCGAAGAAAATGCTGGTGTCATGATATCAATCTTTTTAATACCCTTGGCAGGCAACGTTTCCAGAGTTTTATCAGTGTATGGCTGTAGCCATTCTTCACGCCCAAAACGGGACTGATAAGCCATTCCTATCTGCGTTTCATTCAATCCAAGCGCTTCACCCAGCAAACGAGTGGTCGTTTCACAATGCTGAGGATAAATGTCACCGTTATCTGCATAGCGCTTTGGAATGCCGTGGTAAGAACATAACAGATACTCACCTTGCCCATGTTCAGCCCAATACGCTCGCACTGATTGAGCCAAGGCATCAATGAACATAGGATGATCGTGATAATCGCGAATTAAGCTATATGCAGGTATGACTGGTAATTGTTTAAATGCTTTGGTTATTCCATCAGAAACCGCTGCTGTTGTCGTGCCTGAATACTGAGGATATAAAGGCAATACGATAACCTCATCAACATCTTGTGCCAGCAAGGCTTCAAAGCCCGCTTGTAAACTTGGATTACCATAAGTCATACCTAGCTCTACGGGCATATCTAACTGCTGAGCCAGTTTCTTCGCTTGGCGCTTTGAGTACACCATGAGCGGTGAGCCCTCTTCCATCCAAACGGACTCGTAAAGCTTGGCAACTTTTGGGGCACGTATCGGTAAAATAACCCCGTGCAAAATTGGACACCATAGCCATCGTGTCATGTCGACCACACGATGATCATGAAGAAACTGGCTCAAGAAGCGCTTTACAGCAGGAGCAGTTGGTTCGTCAGGCGTCCCTAGGTTAACCAGTAGCACACCTTGTTTTTTTATTTTTGGCATAGCGTCCCTTTGTTTCCAGCTTAAACCAATGCCAGCCACTCTAATCAGTAACAATAAAAAGATATGACGGGGATTGGTATTATAAATATGTATAAAAAAAGCGACCTTACGGTCGCTTAACTATAACAAAATTCTTAAAAATTTTGATAATAGGTATTAACTATTATGCTAATGCCTTCTCGATATCAGCACTCACTTCAGCAACTTGTTTAGTACCATCGAATTTTAGGTACTTAGTTTTGCCAGCTTCTGCTTCTTTACCGTAGTAGTTGATAAGTGGTGCAGTTTGCTCATGGTAAACGCCTAGACGTGCACGTACTGTTTCTTCTTTATCGTCATCACGAACAACAAGATCTTCACCAGTTACGTCATCTTTACCTTCCACTTTAGGTGGGTTGTAAACAACGTGGTAAGTACGACCTGAAGGAAGGTGAGCACGACGACCCGCCATACGCTCAACGATCACATCGTCAGCAACGTCGAATTCAATAACGTAATCAACGTCAACACCCATTTCTTTTAGGCCATCAGCCTGAGGGATAGTGCGAGGGAAACCGTCAAGTAGGAAGCCTTTTGCGCAATCGTCTTGAGCAATACGCTCTTTGATAAGGCCAAGGATGATTTCATCAGAAACTAGCTGACCAGCGTCGATAACAGCTTTTGCTTGTTTACCAAGCTCTGTACCTGCTTTGATCGCCGCACGAAGCATATCACCAGTAGAGATTTGTGGAATACCGTATTTTTCCATGATGAAGTTTGCTTGTGTGCCTTTACCTGCACCTGGAGCACCTAGAAGAATGATGCGCATGATTTATCCTCTTTAATATTTAAGATTTATACCGAAGCTCACAATAGCCTGCCTGCTCAGGGTTAAAACCTAAGCAGCACTCGCAACGATAAGTTTCGGTATAACGTTAGGCGGCAAAAATACACGCCTTGTGACTGACATTCAAGTCACAGATTCTAACACAGGTTATGTGAGCAAAGAGTGAATTAAGACTAAAGAATGTTAACAACCGCATCTTTCTGCCACTATTGACCATTAACTCAACACCTGTAATGCAAATTTATGCGTTAACAAACAAAAAGCTCGCGATATGCGAGCTTTTTGATGTCTAGCGACTATTAAACCTTAGTCAAAAGTTGATTGATCGCACCTAAGAACTGCGCAGGATCTTCCATAGAACCACGTTCAGCAAGCATCGCCTGTCCTAGAAGTACTTCAACCCAGCGGCCAAATGCTTCCTCGTCAGCTTCATCAGCCATACGCTTAACCAGTTCATGCTCCGGGTTGATTTCGAAGATGTACTTCACTTCTGGTACCGCTTGACCTGCCGCCTCAAGAAGCTTAGCCATTTGTGTCCCCATCTCGTAATCATCCGTCACAACAACCGCTGGCGTTGACGCCAGTTTAAAGGTTGTACGAACTTCTTTTACGCGATCGCCTAGGTAAGACTTCGTACGTTCAACGACTGACTTAAACTCTTCCTCGGTCTCTTTCTGCTTTTCTTTCTCAGCTTCGTCTTCGAAGTTGCTCAGATCCAGACCCGCTTTGGTGATTGACTGGAACTGCTTACCGTCAAACTCAGTCAGGTAGTTCATCAACCACTCATCGATGCGGTCGTACATCAGGATAACTTCGATGCCTTTTGCTTTGAACTGCTCTAAGTGAGGGCTGTTTTTCGCTGCCGCATAGCTGTCTGCTGTCAGGTAGTAGATCTTATCCTGGCCTTCCTTCATACGCTCAACGTAGTCAGCCAACGCGACGGTTTGCTCAGCAGAGTCAACCTCGGTAGAGACAAAACGTAACAGACCAGCGATCTTCTCTTTGTTTGTGAAGTCTTCAGCCGGGCCTTCTTTTAGTACCAGACCGAACTCTTTCCAGAATGACAGGTATTTCTCTGAATCATTCTTCGCCATGCGCTCTAGCATAGTCAGCACACGTTTGGTACAAGCATTACGCAGTGACTGAGTCACTTTGTTGTCTTGCAGAATCTCACGCGATACGTTGAGTGGAAGATCGTTTGAATCTATCAAACCACGTACAAAACGCAGGTAAGACGGCATAAACTGCTCAGCATCGTCCATGATGAATACACGCTGGACGTACAGTTTCAAACCAGACTTATGGTCACGGTTCATCATATCCCAAGGTGCTTTGGATGGGATGTACAACAGACTGGTGTAGTCGTTTTTACCTTCTACACGGTTATGACTCCAGACCAAAGGATCCGCGAAGTCATGAGAAACATGCTTGTAAAACTCGTGATACTCTTCTTCTGAGATATCCGATTTATTACGAGTCCACAGTGCTTGAGCTTTGTTGATTTGCTCCCACTTTTTCTCGCCCGTTTCGTTACCTTCTTCATCACGTACCGTGGTTTGGATAGAAACCGGGATACCGATATGATCAGAGTACTTACTGATCACTTCACGCAAACGCCATTCGCTTAAGAACTCTTTACCTTCTTCACGCATGTGCAGAATGATATCAGTACCGCGAGACTCTTTTACGATGTTTTCGATGGTATATTCACCTTCACCCGCAGAGTGCCATTGCACGGCTTCTTCAGCGGAAACACCTGCAGCACGAGTTCGTACAGTAACCGCATCTGCGACAATAAACGCAGAGTAGAAGCCGACACCAAACTGACCAATCAATTGTGAGTCTTTGCTTTGGTCTTCAGACAGTTTTGAGAAGAAGTCTGCCGTGCCAGATTTTGCAATGGTACCCAGATGCTCGATCACATCATCACGGCTCATGCCGATACCGTTGTCAGAGACCGTTAGGGTATTTGCGCCTTCGTCAAATGACAGTTTTACACCAAGATCAGCGTTGCCCTGATATAGATCTGGGTTAGACAGGGCCTGAAAACGCAATTTGTCTGATGCATCTGATGCGTTAGAAATCAGCTCACGCAAAAAGATCTCTTTGTTGGAATAAAGAGAATGGATCATTAGATGAAGTAGTTGTTTTACTTCTGATTGAAAACCACGAGTTTCTTTATTTTGAGATACAGTTTCGCTCATGTTTGCTCCATAACATCTAAACTAACCAGCCACCTCAGGGAGAAAAGTAAACACCTCAACTCCGTGAAATAGCGTTTCTAATATGTCATGTAACATGTGGCTGACAAATGTAAATTCAAGGTCAATCCAACTAAAAACAGTGTTTTTTTACAAAAATTTAATTATCCTACCCGGCTAAAAGCATCTAAAACGTCGTGCATATCCCATACGCATAGCTTAAATTTGTGATATAAATCACTATAATTTCAACATCATCCATCTAAGAAGAACTAAATGACTAGCATTGGCACCAAATTCCTACTTGCTCAAAGGTTTACTTTTGACCCAAATAGTAATTCGCTCGCTGACCAACAAAATGGCACCGACGTTGTACGATTAGGAAGCAACGAAAGCCGCATTCTCTTGATGTTGGCAGAAAGACCCAACGAAGTGTTAACCCGTAACGAACTCCACGAGTTTGTCTGGCGTGAGCAAGGTTTTGAGGTGGATGACTCAAGTCTTACTCAAGCGATCTCCACTCTGCGTAAGATGTTGAAGGATTCAACAAAATCGCCACAGTTTGTAAAAACGGTCCCAAAGCGCGGCTACCAGCTGATCTGTTCTGTAGAGCGAATCAATCCGCTTTCCTCTGTGCTTAACTCAGAAACTGAAGAGCTAGCTTCAGACGATGAGTCAGACAACACAGAAAGTGAGATCATATCGAATCCGCCACCAGCAGAATCTATCTCGGAAACAAAGGTAGACAATGAACCTAGCCGTGAGCAACTTCAGGTTCAGACTGGTAGAAGACCAAATGCGTGGTTATCTCGCCTAATGATATTGGTAGCCATATTACTGCCAATTAGCGTATTGTTATTCACTAATCCTGCTGAATCCAAGTTCCGCCAGGTAGACATCTATCAAAATGTACCTGTGCTAACTCCGGTGAATCACCCGCAAATTAATGACTGGCTGCCTTCAATCAAGCAGTGTGTTGAACGCTACGTGGAACATCACGCAAAGGATTCATCACCTGTTGAAGTCATCGCAACGGGGGGCCAGAACAATCAATTGGTACTTAACTATATCCATGACATTAACCACTCGTATGAGAACGTCACTCTGCGTATTGTTTCCGGTCAAAATGACCCAGCCGATATCTGTAAATAAGAGGAGGCCATTATGAAGATAAAGTTTGCATCTGCGGTTTTGGCCGTATCCGCTCTTTTCAGTGGTTGGTTATATTGGGGAAGTGACCTCAAAATTGAACAGGTCCTTACCGCAAACGAGTGGCAATCCGCCATGGTGACGCTCATTACCGATAAATTACCGAGCGACACGGTAGGTCCGCTGCGTAAGGTCAATGTAGAATCCAACGTGAAATATCTGCCGAATGGCGAATACATTCGTGTCGCCAACATTAAGCTTTTTGCCCAAGGTTCTACGGCAGAATCGACTATCAATATCTCAGAGAAGGGACGCTGGGAGGTCAGCGATAATTACCTGCTCGTTTCGCCTTCTGAGTTCAAAGACATTTCGTCTTCTCAGTCGAGAGATTTCTCTGAAGAGCAACTGCGCTTGATCACACAAATCTTCAGGCTTGATGCAGAGCAGAGTCGTCGTATTGACGTCGTTAACGAGAAAACATTGTTATTAACTAGCCTGAACCACGGTTCTACGGTACTGTTTAAAAACTGATTTTTTGCTTGAAGAGGGGGCGAGATGCCCCCTTTGTTGTTCATATGGACTGGCTAGACACATTCGCTCTCTTTTTTGGCTCACTTATCGCAAACACGTTGGCCTCGCTTTCCGGCGGCGGTGCGGGCTTATTGCAATTCCCCTTACTTATTTTTTTAGGTCTACCTTTTTCTGTCGCGCTCGGCACGCATAAAGTCGCGTCCGTGGCCCTAGGATTAGGGGCTGCAAGCACACATTTAAAAGCCGGTACGATAAAACTCCCCATAGCGCTATATCTGATCCTGGTCGGCAGTATTGGAGTCATTATTGGTGCCAATATCATCGTCCATATTCCTGATGGTATTGCAGAGAAGATGTTAGGTATCATGATTCTTGGCCTTGGTGTCTACTCACGGTTGAAAAAGCAGCTAGGGCAATCAGAGATGATGCGACACCGCGATCGGCTTGGTTGGATCGTAGGTGGCGTTGGGCTGATGCTGATTGGAATTATTAATGGTTCACTTACTGCCGGTTCTGGTCTGCTTGTTACGCTGTTTTTGGTTCGCTGGTTCGGGTTTGATTATAAACAAGCCGTCGCTTACACCATGATTTGCGTTGGGTTATTTTGGAATGGTATAGGTGGCGTCGCTGTCGTTCAGGCTGGCGCACCTATTCACTGGGCATGGTTACCCGTTTTGCTGTTGAGCTCTTTCTTAGGAGGAAGTTTGGGAGCTTGGGGGGCCACTAGATATAGCAACCGCGTAATAAAAATTGCCTTTGAGGTTCTTACCTTTGCTGTAGGAATTAAGCTGCTGGTTTAATGGTAAGCGTAGAAATTAACGGGCTATTGTAGTTAAAAGGAAAATAGAATGGAAAAAGCGGTTATTAACATTTACTACTGTCGTCAGTGCAATTGGATGTTACGTTCAACCTGGCTTTCACAAGAGTTGCTGCATACGTTCAGCGAAGAGATTGAATCCGTTACTTTACATCCAGATACCGGTGGTCGATTCGAAATCTTCTGTAATGGGCAGCAAATCTGGGAGCGTAAAAAAGATGGCGGTTTTCCGGAAGCAAAGGTCTTGAAACAGAAGGTCAGAGATATTATTGCACCAGACAGAGATTTGGGACATTCGGATTCAAAGTAAGGGAGTGCAGCACTCCCTATCATAGTTAACTAAAGAATCTCAAGCTGACTACAAACACTATATCTCTGTCTGTGCCAACACTTCACCCTTTGGCGTTTGTACTGTTAATGTCTTTCCATTCATCAAGCCATAGCTTCGTGGTAAGTCGTTGCGTGGAAACGTCATCGAACCAGGGTTGAAAACAGTAACACCATCTTGTAACTCCGCGACCGGTATGTGGGTGTGACCGTGGGCGATTACATCCCCTTGTTTCAATTCAGGGCGCTGACTGCTGTTGTATATATGGCCATGAGTTAAAAACAGGCGCTGACCAGACTCAAGTAACACCCAGGCATAGTCCATCATCATCGGAAAGCTTAATAGCATCTGATCCACTTCACTATCACAGTTACCTCGTACTGCAATAATCTGCTTGCTGTACTGATTCAAAAGATCAGCCACTTGAGCTGGATTATACCCTTCCGGTATTGGATTTCTTGGCCCATGGTAGAGAATATCGCCCAACAGAACCAAATGTTCCGCGCCTGATGCATTAAACAGGTCGATGGTTTCTCTCGTCGCAGGTAAAGAACCATGCAAATCTGAGGCAAAAAATAGTTTCACAGCATTATCTCCTCATAAAAACAGAGGCTATTCTACGCCATTCTGAACGCAGCTCAACTTACTGGTTACGTACAAACTCAATAAGCATTGGCAACAAGTAAACCCATGCTGCATAACCTACCCCTACGAGTACCAGCAACCAAAAAACCATTGAGATAAACTTTGACTTGGCTAAATGATTCAATGGGTCCGGCTCCCCACACCCCGGACAGGTATGCGCTCGTTTAGAAATCTGTTTTTCACAAACCGGACAAGCAACTAAAGGCATGATAAAAATCCTCGACTAAATACTTAGGGCACAAAGGATAAGTGCCAGCAAACACATATGCAACATCATAAATATATAATGTGTTATAAATTGATGACTTTCACTGACATGGGAAGATTTTAGTCCTAATTTACCTTTACACTCAGTCTCTTACCATGCCATTAATGACGATATTGTTGTAACTGACCATGCCGATCACCTCACCATCCTCAATAACCGGTGCGCGGCTAATGCCGAACCGTTCAAACATTCTGGCACAATATTTCACATTCATGTCCGGCCCGACGCACAGAGCGGGCTTGGTCATAATCTCGTATATATTAGTTCGCTGAGGTGAGCGATTATTCGACAGCACTTTTTTGGCAATATCATTCATCAATACTATGCCGAATTCATCATTGTCATCGCGTTTTTTCACCACCAGCGCTTTCACTTGATACTTTTTCGCTAGTGTAATCCCTTCATAAACGGTCATTAGCCCATCTACCATGACGTAAGTCGCGGCCATGACATCTCGAACACGTACAATCGCCTGATTACTCATAACTCGTCCTCAACAACCTTAGTCAATGTTTCAACCTGATGAGCGACACCGACAGCGTCTTCAATATCAATTTGAATCGCAATGCCCTGCCCTGACTCCTTATCAAACTCACCGACATCACTGATGGTTTCCAAAATGTGCCGAGAGAGATGCTCCTCCACCACAAACAGCAGCACATCTTTTTGTACTTCTAAGGTCAAACCAAAAAACGTTCGCTTCTGATTTAATCCCTGGCCTCGTGCATTATTAATTACCGTAGCGCCGGTAGCCCCCGCTTCGCGAGCGGCATCAAGCACCTTATCGGTTCTGGCATCCTCAACAAACGCAAGTATCAATTTAAAGCGCATTTTCTTCGTCCTCCGAGGTGTCTTTATTAAGCCATTGAGTTATTTGCGCATACCCCATAACGGATATCATTGGAAACAAACTGGCAAAGGCAATTAAACCAAAGCCGTCTATCATTGGGTTCCTCCCTGGTACGGTAGACGCGAGGCCTAACCCCAGAGCCGCCACCAGTGGGACAGTGACTGTCGATGTCGTCACACCGCCAGAGTCATAAGCCAAAGGGACGATCATCTGCGGCGCATAAAAGGTCTGAACCACCACCACGACATAACCGGCCATAATGTAATAGTGAATCGGGTCTCCGACGACAATCCGGTAACTCCCCAGCGCAATGCCAATCGCCACCCCTAGTGCTACAGCAATACGCAGGCCACTCACACTAATACTGCCACCGGACACTTGATTCGCTTTAATGGCCACCGCAATTAATGATGGTTCCGCAATCGTCGTACTGAAACCAATACAAAAAGCAAAGGTGTACACCCAATAATAGTCGACCCACTCTAGTTGCTGCCCAACTGATACTTTGAACTCTCGTACAAAATCGGGCGTGGTAAGTTGTACGGCCATGGTTTCGCCTAGGGGGAATAACGCCATTTCCAGCCCAAGTAAGAACAGCGACAAACCCAAAATGACGTAGGCGAAACCAAAAAGCACTTTTCTCAGGTTATTTACCGGGCGACGAAGTACGGCAAGTTGAAAGCCAAAAATGATGGCAGTGATAGGAATAACATCGCGAATAGTGGACAAAAGCGTCTCGAAAAAGTGCTCAAATGAAATCATGCCACGACCATCCCATAAATCATGACAAACATCATTGGCAGTAACGAAGCAAAAGCAATTAAACCAAAGCCATCGACCATTGGATTACGTCCTTTAATTGCGGAGGCGAGGCCTACTCCAAGCGCTGTTACTAACGGAACCGTGATAGTCGACGTCGTCACGCCACCGGAATCATATGCCACGCCAATGATCGATTCAGGAGCAAACCAAGTTAGCACCACCACGCCCACATATCCGCCGATGATCATGTAATGGATAGGCCAACCTTTGAGAATACGCAGCACACCAATCACAATGGCAATACCGACAGACAACGCCACAGTCACGCGAAGCCCGGTGCCATACTCCTGGATCGATGACTCTGAGTTGGCAATCATCCCGCCCTCGGCAGCTACCTGAGCGGCTTTCTCGGCAACGGCAGTCAGAGCAGGCTCCGCGATGGTGGTGCCAAACCCTAAACAGAATGCGAAGACCAGAAGCCAAAAAACGCTGCCCTTTTGGGCAAACGCCTGAGCCATGCTCTCACCAATAGGAAACAGCCCCAGTTCCAATCCAAAGATAAAAAACGTCAACCCGAGGACGACAAGCAATAAGCCAAAAAGAATAGAGACCAGATTAGGTAAAGGCTCTTGTAACACCACCAGTTGAAAGAAAGTGATCACCAGGACGATGGGAAGCAGATCGCGCGCACTATTAAGGAGAGCCCGAAAAAGAGCAATAAACGCTTCCATACCGCCTCCTTTAGAACACCGTGACTAACTGAGCCATAACTGATTGGTATGCTTTAACCAACTAGTATCAGTCTGGCATAAATTTCTTAACGCAAATGTGAGGGAGCCATTGTCACCAATAACAACTAGTTACAATTTTTCAATATGTGAAGTGGATGCAGGGCCAAACTTTTTCCTGGCGCGTGACGGTTAACGACGAAACACAAGAGAATATGATCAAGCCACAAACAAAATGACTATAATGTTGTCATGTTTTTTCATTCAATGAGACGCCATGAAGATATTACTAACCGGCGGAACAGGATTTATTGGCTCAGAGTTACTTAAGCTAATCACCACTCATCAAGTGGTGCTGTTGACACGTTCACCAGAAAAAGCGAAACAGCACCTACAACATGCTGATGTTGGGAACATAGAGTATCTTGATTCTCTCGATCAACTTGCCGATCTCAACCATATTGATGCGGTCATTAACCTAGCGGGAGAGCCGATCGCTGATAAACGTTGGACCAAAAAGCAGAAAGAAAAAATTTGTAAAAGTCGCTGGAAAATTACAGAGCAAATTGTGGAACTTATCCATGCGAGTACAAAACCTCCCTCAGTTTTCATCAGTGGCTCTGCGGTCGGCTATTATGGCGACCAACAAGAGCACCCCTTTGACGAATGCCTTCATGTCAACAATGAAGAGTTCCCCCACCTTGTTTGTGAAAAATGGGAGCAGATTGCCAAGCGTGCAGAATCAGAAGATACACGAGTATGCTTATTGCGAACCGGTGTTGTACTCGGCGCACATGGCGGTGCCTTGGCGAAAATGTTATTACCCTACAAGTTAGGTTTGGGTGGACCACTTGGAAACGGTAACCAATACCTACCCTGGATTCACATTCTCGACATGGTGCGTGCCATCATGTACTTGCTTAATACACCTCATGCGCACGGGGCGTTTAACATGTGTGCTCCTCACCCAGTGACTAATCGAATTTTCAGTGCGACGTTAGCTAAAACGCTCAAACGACCACACATCTTATTTACGCCTAAATGGGTCATGGAGTTACTAATGGGAGAATCAGCCTGTCTGTTGTTCGATAGCATCAGAGCCAAGCCGAAAAAACTCACAGAATTAGATTTCCAGTTCAGTTACTCAAGGATTGAGCCAGCACTTAAGCACTTGCTTCATGAACGAAGCTGTTGAATGATAAACCTTATTCTACGTTTATCCTGAGCTAAAATTATGAACAAGTCTATTCTTATCACTGGTTGCTCGACCGGTATTGGCTATGTATGTGCCCACGCTTTGAAAGCGCAGGGCTTTGACGTCATTGCGTCTTGCAGAAACCAAGACGATGTCCAGCGGTTGCAAGCCGAAGGGTTAACCTGCATACAAATCGACCTTAATGATCCCGCCAGTATCACTCAAGGCGCTGAAGAGGCGATAAGTTTAGCTCAGGGAAAACTCTACGCCCTATTTAACAACGGGGCGTATGGTCAGCCTGGTGCTTTGGAAGATCTGCCAACCGAAGCGCTCAAAGCCCAGTTCCAGACAAACTTTTTCGGCTGGCACCAACTGGTGCAAGAGATTCTCCCTCATCTACGTTCACAAGGTGAAGGTCGCATCATTCAAAACAGCTCAGTACTGGGCTTTGCCGCAATGAAATACCGCGGCGCATATAATGCTTCAAAGTTTGCTTTGGAGGGGTGGACCGATACGTTAAGACTTGAACTGGCCGACACCAATATTAAAGTGGCCATTATCGAACCGGGACCTATCGAAACTCAGTTTAGACACAATGCGCTTAAAGCATTTGAAAAGTGGATTGATGTGGAGTCTAGCCCACACCGCATCGCATACCAAGGTCAGAAGCAACGCTTAGACAACGACAAGTCAAACAATAAATTTGCGCTGCCAGCAGAAGCATGTGTTGCTCCTGTCCTGCACGCACTCACCAGCGATTCACCGAAAATCCGCTACCGTATTACTACACCAACCAAGCTGTTCGCTGTGTTAAAAAGAGTATTACCCACCCGGATACTCGATAAAATTTTGCGACAAGCAGCATAAATTTCT
Organism: Vibrio sp. EA2; assembly: GCF_033042495.1. Taxonomy (NCBI): domain Bacteria; kingdom Pseudomonadati; phylum Pseudomonadota; class Gammaproteobacteria; order Vibrionales; family Vibrionaceae; genus Vibrio; species Vibrio sp. EA2. The sequence goes on from NZ_JAWLID010000009.1 coordinate 156,886, forward strand.
TTTGTCGTCGTGTAATTTCATCGTAACAATGTGATGTCATTATGAACATGTAGGTTAAAAAAACCACACTTGTTCGAATCAATATCTAGGCAACTCTGCTCCAAAATGAATGCGATTTTGGCTACAGATTTGATTAGATTTGGTATCGCCACCCGTTCTGTTTTGTAGCAATTTTTTGTTCCGATGCGAGACAATAATGACATTAAATCAGCTTAACTGGCTTAGTGTGGGTGTAGTGGTGACGTTGTTCATCCTATTCTGATACCACACCTTGCACGATAAAAATGATAATCACTGTGCAGGACTCGCCAATTTCATAGCACCTTCGCTTGCTATTAGGACAACGCTGCTTCGGCAGCGTTTCTCCTTTCTATGCCATCTCCATCCAAGTAACCCAAACATCTCGAGCTTATTTGTCTATACAGCTTGATTTTCCACTAAATCAACTCCATATCTACAACCAACGACAAGAAACAAAAGCAAGGATACTCTGATGCAATCCCCATTTATCGTTGAGATCACAGAACAGAACTTTCGCGAAACGCTTGAAGGATCAATGAACACGCCCGTTCTGATCCATTTTTGGGCCAACGCTCAACCAGAAAGCGCACAAATATTGCCTGAGTTACAAGCTCTGGCTCAACAGTACAATGGTGCTTTTACCCTTGCTTTACTGAACTGTGAAGACCAACCAGCTTTAGCATCTCAGTTTGGTGTTCAGGTCCTGCCGACCATCGCGTTGTTTATTAACGGTCAGGCGGTAGACGGGTTAGGCGGACCTCAACCAATTGACGCCATCGCAGCCATGCTCCAAAAGCACCTGCCAAGCCCGGATGAACAATTACTTAAGCAAGTTACTGAGCTTTTACAACAAGGTCAGCACGCTGAAGCTTTGAGTATCATTCACACACTGCCTGCTGAGTTACAATCACGTGGTGATGTCAAACTAGCAACTGCAGACTGCCTATTGGAAACCAAGCAGTTTGACGTTGCTCAAGATCTCTTAGCCTCCATCCCTCTTGAGTATCAGGATAACTACTACAAAGGCTTAATGGCCAAGCTTGAATTACATCTTCAGGCAGCAGACAGCCCAGAGCTCCAGCGTCTGGAGCAAGAATACGCGGCAAATACAGATAATCTGGAGTTAGCCTGTGAGTTAGCGGTTCAATACAACCAAGTGGGCCGAGATGAAGAAGCGTTGGATCTGCTTTGGAACATCCTGAAAGTGAATTTAGGTGCTCAAGATGGCGAAGTAAAGAAAACCTTTATGGACATTCTGAGTGCATTAGGACAAGGCAATGCCCTAGCAAGTAAATATCGTCGACAACTTTACTCTATCTTGTACTAAGTCAGTCAAAATATGGATTTGAAATAAAGGCCGGTGTATTCCGGCTTTTATTTTGTCTGGCTTCAAACTACTGGTACCTGTTCTCATATATTCAATTGTCTAATCGCGTTAAATGAGTAAAAATGAATCAGATTTTATGCATATAAAGGAATATCCTATGCCTATTGATTCGTTGATTACTATCGGTATTTTTGTTGTTCTTGCCATTGTTATTCTTTCATCCGCCATAAAAACCGTTCCTCAGGGGAACAACTGGACTGTTGAGCGTTTTGGTCGCTACACCCATACTCTCAAACCCGGTTTAAATCTAATTATCCCCTTCATCGACCGTATTGGTCATAAAATAAATATGATGGAGCGCGTACTGGATATTCCGGCACAAGAGGTCATCAGTAAAGATAATGCCAATGTAACAATTGATGCCGTCTGTTTCGTACAAGTGGTCGACGCGTCAAAAGCAGCCTATGAAGTGAACGACCTGGAGCATGCGATCAGAAACCTTACGCTTACCAATATTCGTACCGTGTTGGGCTCAATGGAGCTCGATGAAATGCTCAGTCAGCGCGATATGATCAACTCGAAGCTGCTTATCATTGTTGACCAAGCCACCAACCCCTGGGGCATAAAGGTAACGCGTATCGAAATCAAAGATGTACAGCCACCAGCGGATCTGACAGCCGCAATGAATGCGCAAATGAAGGCTGAACGGAACAAACGCGCAGAAATCCTGGAAGCAGAGGGTGTGCGTCAAGCTGAGATATTAAAAGCGGAAGGACACAAGCAATCAGAAATTCTAAAAGCGGAAGGTGAGAAACAAGCTGCGATTCTGCACGCAGAAGCTCGAGAACGCGCGGCACAAGCGGAAGCCAAAGCAACCTATATGGTTTCTGAAGCAATAGCAAAAGGAGATATGCAAGCTGTGAATTACTTTATTGCTCAGGGCTATACCGATGCAATAAAGAGCATTGGTCAAGCGGAAAACGGTAAAATCATCATGCTACCTCTGGAAGCAACTGGGCTCATGGGATCCGTTGCCGGTATTGCAGAGATGTTTAAACAACAAAACAAAGATTAAGACCTGCCTATGGACTTTATAAGCTTACTTGATGGGATCACCTTCTGGCATTGGCTCGCGCTGGGATTTGGACTACTTGCTGTAGAATTACTCGGCACTGCGGGTTACTTCCTCTGGCTTGGTCTGTCTGCCCTGTTGGTCGGCATTTTATTGTCACTACTGCCGATGAGCTGGCAACTGCAATGGCTTTGTTTTGCCACGTTCAGTTTGGTCACCACCTGGTTGTGGTGGCGACGTCAGTGGAAAAAAGACAAACAAGACGATCAAACCAGAGATCTAAACCAGAAGTACAAACAACTGATTGGAAAAACTCTCACGATAGAGGAAGACTTCTCTATTGGATTAAACAGAATCCATGTTGCTGACACCACTTGGTCTGCTCAAAGTGACCAAGCTCTTCCTGCCGGAACCAGAGTAAAAATTGTTGCTGTAGAGGGAATTATTCTGATCATTAAACCTATTGATGGTTAATTTATGTCAAAATAATGGAGATTATCTTTCTCCATTATTTTATTTCCTTACTATCTCTTTTATTTCATAACCTTATTTTAATTCCTAATTAAAATTAAGTTAAGGTGCACTATTATCATCCTATCTTTATACTTCATCAGTTCGTTGTGCTAAATAATAGAATCAAATAGATATTAAACAACTTGAAAACCATATTTACTTTAATTTCAATTTAAAAAATTAACTTATCGCTAATTATTTTTTGATCTTTATTAGTCTGGATACATACTTAACGAATAAGCATTGCCATTTAATGCTTATATTTTAGGTAAGTAAAAGGTGTACCAGGAGAATCGATATTGTTTTAGCTTGGTGATGGTTGCCACTCATCAGAAGCTGTTTAAATAGTCAACTGAGATAGCAACAACATGAGTACCAATTACCCCATTGAGGCAATAGTATGCTTGCAGTTGAACAAGAGTGCTCAACATCTAGCGAAATCGTATTTAAGCTTAGTCACCTTTTGAAAATTAATCTGATTATAAATTAGTGATATAGAGACAACTCTATATTTATTAATAAGTAAGAGGTTTACCATGAAACGAATTGCTACTTTAATATTTGCTTGCTTGGTATTTTCTTCACCGGTTTCGTTAGCTCAAAATGCAGGTCATGTATTTGGTGCTGGAGTAGACTGCACTTTTAGTGATGGCACGGTTAAGCAACTTCCTCGAGAATTGTGCAAAATGTATGGTGGAGTATATAAATAACGATGAGTATTAATTGATTGTACGAAGTTTATCTACCGTCACTAAGTGACCCTGGGTAAACTTCGTAATCAAAACCAAAAATACCGCGTCATCGCGTTTTGTTACTTAGAGCTTGTAAAAGTCAGATCCGATAAACGCCTCCCATCCTCTCTGCCACTCCGCTTTAATCATGACTTCTTGGGGGTGATCACTACACTGCCCATTGTAACGAATGCCTTGGATCCCCTTTTCGAAAGCTTTAAACGGATCGCAATACTCGGCTTTACCAGCTTTATAGCCCCTCTTATATGACGGTTCATCAAAAGCGACCGACTCTTTAAGCGTCGTCAATATGTCATTGTCATACTGATAGCCGTTTGCACCAAATCGCTCACCTTGACCATACCAGTAGTCCTCGGCCGATTTGGGGTTGGCGCTGCATGCTTGCAAAGTAAGTAATACTACTGAAACTAAGAGAACTGTCTTCATAACATCACCTAGTTGAATAGTAACAAGATAGGGTGAAAGCCTGATGGCTATGATCAAAAAAGCTGGGCGATGCCCAGCTTTACCTTTAATTACTGATTATTTTACGCCAAATGGCATAGTTAAAATCAGTTTAAAGTCTGTCTCATCGTTAAATGCGTTTGAGTATGGACCCCAATCTGGCGCATCTGAATCGTTGTAGAAGTTTGTGTAGTAGAAGCTGATGTTAGCATCTTTCAGCGCACCACCTTGAATTGCGTAGTTTGCGAAGAAGCTGTAAGAGTACTCTACCAACTCATCGTAGCCTGAAGCTTTAGCGCCACCACCGTATGCACCGCTTAGACCAGCACTGAACCCGTTACCACCGATGTCAGCAAAGTCACGAGAAGCGGATAGGAAAAACGCGTATTCACCATCGTGGTTAAAGTCAGAACGGTTGTTCCACCAGATGTCGTATGAACCGTTTGAGCCACCATATTGCTCAGTCAGACGGTAAGCCATGTTACCTACTTGGCCTCGCTTGTCATCTGAATCAGCTGACGTGTAAGTTGCTTCAGCACGGAAACTGTATTGGCCCATTGATTGAGAAGTCAAAAGCGCTACCTGGAATGCAGTGCTGTCGTATTGGTTGTCATCATCAACTACGTATAACTGAGGAGACCAGTACAAACCGCCTTCTGTTGTACCTTTCACTTTGAAGTGGAAGTTCTTACGGTCGCCATCAGTCAGGGCACCGTAACCTGTGTCAAAAGAGATACCGTTGTCTAAAGCGTAGCGAGCACCAAATGAGTAAGCATCACCGACATCTTTACCTGCACCACCCCAGAAGCTACCTTCGTTGAACTCGTAAGTTTCTTTGAACCATGGCGCTTTGTATTCATCTGCATAAACAAAGCCAAGAGCAAGTTTGCCAAAGTTCGCACCGATTTGACCACCACGGTATGTACCTGGGGCAAATGACCAGTTCACTCCTAACGTACTAGGGACCGATGGTTGGAAGTAACCTAATTTAGCGTTGAAGTTCTCACCAAACTTAAATTTAAGGGCTGCTGAAGCGAAAGAGACACCGTTGTCAGTATTGAATGAGTCACATGAGTCGCCAGCACCGTAAGGAGAATCACAGTCAAAGAAGTTCATTTCGTGTTCAAATGAACCACCTGTATCTTCACCAGCCCACATGTCGAATGTAGAGTAAATTACTGTATCGAAACCGATGGTGTCAGCCACGTAGCCAGAGTGGAAGCCGAGGTTGGCAAAAATTGAGCCGTGGTCTAGGTTAGTAACTTTAGAAGTATCATTTCCATTTGCATCCATACCGGCACGGTCACGTGCACGCATGAAGAAGTTAACGTTACCGCTGATAGTAGACTCAGAGAAGAATTCTGAAACTGCACCCGCATATTCTGGGCCGACTGGATCTTCAGCCATTGCAGGAGCAGCAACTACCGCCCCCATCATTGCTGCAGTAAGAGCAGATACTTTAAAAAATTTGTCCATGGATAAACTCCTGAAAAATAGATATAGCTGTTTTCTCTATCTCACCTTTAGTTGGCCGCCGAAGGAGAGAAGTAATTTCGTGCTAAAGCTTCATTATTGCTAACTCGGCTTTTTTAGTTCCTGCATACACACCGGGTGTAACACGTTATTAAGACTAACTTCGCGACTAAAAACATCCAAATGGAACTTATTTTTTTTCTAAAAAAATATGAGCCACAACAAAGTTCCATATAAGTTATTGATCCAGATCTTATTTTTGTAATCATTACGGACGATCAGTAAAATAACTTTAAAAATCAGAAATATAGGAAAATATAGAAATATCAACATGAAGTGCCTCGCAGAGTCTGAAATAAAATAATTTCAATCTCCCAAGGAGAGAGGTTGATCACTGAAAAGATCAATACATGCAAAAAACAGAAATATGAGAACTTAATACAAGGAATTAAAAAGCCCCAGAAGCTTAGCTACTGGGGCTTATTTGAAGGGGGTTGGTATTTGAGCTTAACTTAATTCATTAAGTCTAGTAAGTCTTGCTCGGTTTTAATTTCAATTCCCAGGTCTTGAGCTTTCGTCAATTTTGAACCTGCATTTTCACCTGCAAATAAAATATCGGTTTTCTTCGAAACACTGCCAGTCACTTTAGCCCCCATCGATTGCAAGGCTTCTTTCGCTTCAGAACGACCTAGCTGAGAAAGCGTGCCTGTTAATACAACCGTCTTGCCTTCTAACGGCAGTTCAACACCTTGCTTAGGAGCACTAATTTCTGGCCAGTGAATACCTTGCTCTAGTAAGTCTTTCACTACTGCTTGGTTTTGCTCTTCACCAAAGAAAGTAGTGATATGCTGAGCAACAATGACACCGATATCCTGTACTTCAATCAACTGCTCTTCTGTCGCAACCTGGATCGCCTCTAGCGTTTTGAAGTGCTGAGCTAAGTTAGCCGCTGTCGCTTCGCCGACTTCTCGAATGCCTAATGAATATAAAAAGCGAGGTAATGTGGTTAACTTCGACTTGTTTAATGCGTTTACAATGTTCTGTGCTGACTTTGGCCCCATACGCTCTAAGACCGTCAAAACACCCGCAGATAGCTTAAACAGATCCGCTGGGGTTTCCACCATTTCGCGATCGACAAGTTGTTCTATCACTTTATCGCCAAGGCCATCGACATCTAAGGCTTTACGCGACACAAAGTGCTTTAAAGCCTGCTTACGCTGAGCTTGGCAAACTAAACCGCCAGTACAGCGCGTTACCGCTTCTCCTTCGATGCGTTCCACATGTGAGCCACACACTGGGCATGACGAAGGAAAAAGGATATCTCGTGCACTTTCAGGTCGACGTTCTCGGATAACGGATACCACCTGTGGAATGACGTCACCAGCTCGACGAATCACGACCTGATCACCAATTTTTACTTGCAGACGTTCAATTTCATCCGCGTTGTGTAATGTTGCATTACTGACCGTCACGCCACCGACAAAAATAGGTTCTAGTTTTGCCACTGGCGTAATCGCACCAGTACGCCCTACCTGGAATTCCACTTCGTTCAATGTGGTGATCTCTTCCTGCGCTGGGAATTTATAAGCAATAGCCCAGCGAGGAGCTCGAGCCACAAAACCCAGCCTCTCTTGAATCGCGATATCGTCGATTTTTATAACGACACCATCAATCTCATAAGGTAATGCATCACGACGCTGTAATATATCCTGGTAGTACGCTTTGACGTCAGCCATGCTCTCTACGCGCTTAGTCTCAGGGCACATCGGTAATCCCCATGACTTAATTTGCAGGAAACGCTCGTAATGACTCGACGCTAGTTCTGCTCCCTGAACAACACCCACACTGTAGGCATAAAAACTCAGCGGGCGCGAAGCGGTCACACGTGAATCAAGCTGACGTAAGCTACCTGCTGCGGCATTACGAGGGTTAACAAACACTTTGTCTCCCTTTTGACGCGCCAGTTCGTTGAGTTTTTCAAAGCCCGCTTTAGGCATGAAGACTTCACCGCGCACTTCAAGACGCTCCGGCCAATCATTTCCTCTTAATTTAAGTGGGATGGCCTTGATGGTCCGAACGTTTTCCGTAATGTTTTCACCCGTGGTTCCATCGCCACGCGTCGCAGCCTGAACAAGGACACCGTTTTCGTACAACAGACTTACTGCTAAACCATCCAACTTTGGCTCACAACAGTATTGTTTAACACTTTGAGTGCCTACTCTGTCTTGAGCTCGTTTGTGAAAACTGTCCAACTCACTGTCGTCAAACGCATTATCTAGTGACAGCATCGGAACTTCGTGCTTCACTTCACTAAATTGAGATAACGGTTGCCCACCAACACGCTGGCTAGGCGAATCAACGGTCACTAAATCCGGGTGTTGAGCTTCAATATCCAGCAATTCACGCATGAGTCGATCATATTCAGCATCAGGAATCTCTGGGTTATCTTCCACGTAGTAACGAACGGCGTGGTAATGCAACGACTCTTTTAATTCTTCTAGTCGTTGAAGTACGGATTCAGACATATTAAAGCCCCATGTATTGTCATTCTGTGAGGTTAGGAATCGAAGAAAAAGGGCTCCTATCGGAGCCCTTTTATCATTTGGTGTCAAGATTATGCGTTCGCCGTCTTAAACTCAACTATTTGACGTCGATAAGCCGCTAATCGGTCAGGCGTCATTAAGTTTCTTTGCTCATCCAGAACATTCCCTCCCATGTCGTCCGCAATCTGTTGCGCTGTACGAAGCATCAGGTTGAAGTTTTGTTCCGCTTCACCAAAACAAGGTAGTGTCATAAAGAATGAGATACCTTTAGTCGTAAATTCGGCTGGGTCTCCGTGTGCTAGCGTGCCTGGATGCATCATATTCGCCACACTAAACAGTACTTTGCCGTTACCAGACAGGTCAACATGGCGATGGAAGATATCCATCTCGCCGTAAATAAGCCCATTTTCCTGCATGCTGGCAAACAGTTCTGTACCAACAAACGGCTCTTCACCAGCACAATGCACATTGAGAACAATCACCTGCATTTCTGGTTCAGGTTTAGGCTCTTCTGGTGGTGGAGCCGCGACTGTCGGTTGCTCAGCTTCTTCTGCCATTGATTTTTCAAACGCGGAAGGTGCCGCTTCCTCAACGAATGGCTGTGCAGGCTCAGGTTCTTTCACCACGGGCTCTTCAATAACGACGTCATCATAATTCTTTTGTGCCACAAATGGAGGAACCTCTTCTTCCGGTTCTTCCTTAAACGGCTTATCTTCTGGAACACCGCCGAGTAAAGGATCCGCCTCAAACTTCGAATCAAACGCATTGTCCATCCCGAAGTCTGGCTCTTTGCGTTCTTTACGAACAATTTCAAAATCGTCTTCAGGAGCAGCACCAACGTTTCGCTCTTGCTCTACTGAGTCTGCATCCCCTTGGTCAACCTCTAATTTACCCAAAGGTTTATTTCCAAATTTCGCTTTGCCTTCTTTCTTACTGCTCCATAAACCATGAAACAGTAATGCCGCAATGGCTAACACGCCAACAACAATGAGTACGAATCGCAATTCCTGCATTATTTACTCTCAATATACTTGTTTGTACTACTCGCAGTTCCTTGAGCAGCAACCCAAGTTAATAATTCTGAATGATACGTTTACTTTACCAAAACTATATGTAGGTTTAGAACAACTTAATGCAAGAAGTTCATTTTTTTGTTGTGATTCTTGCCACGATTCCACTTTACGAGAGGCTATTTGTTAAGGCATTGAAAGAAAAGTGGCGACAGGTACAATGAGTTTTCTTTCTTTTTAAACGAAATGGATACGATGCTAAACAATCAGCCAAGAACCGGATTCGGATATTTCCTGTATGGAATAAAGCTAGCACTTTCTCCTAAGATCAGACGCTTTGTCGTATTACCACTACTCGCAAACGTTCTTCTTGTTGGTGGCGCCATTTTTTACCTGTTCTCTCATCTTAATGTATGGATTGAGAACTGGATTGGGCAACTGCCAGAGTTTCTATCCTGGCTCACCTATATACTATGGCCTATTCTCGCGTTGACCATACTTGCCACGTTCTCCTATTTCTTTAGTACCTTAGCAAACTTTATTGCCGCACCATTCAACGGACTTTTGTCTGAAAAAGTAGAAGAATACCTAACCGGACAAAAAATCAATGATGACGGTTTCGCGGCTGTGATTAAAGATGTCCCTCGAGTGTTAGGACGAGAGTGGCGCAAGCTGCTTTATACTCTGCCTAAGGCGATTGGCTTATTTTTGCTCCTGCTGATTCCAGCACTCGGTCAAACGGTTGGTCCCTTCCTTTGGTTTATCTTTACTGCCTGGATGTTGGCTATCCAATACTGTGATTACCCGTTTGATAACCACAAAATCCCGTTCAACGATATGCGTTACAAATTGAAACAAAAACAAGGCAAAGCCTATGGGTTTGGTGTTCTGGTTTCGGTATTCACCACCATTCCAATTTTGAACCTTATTGTCATGCCCGTTGCAATATGCGGTGCCACTGCAATGTGGGTCGCTGAGTTCAAACACCAAAGATAAGCTATGCTTTCCTGAGGCACGGGAAAGGCACCTGCTTTTCCCGGTTACCTAGCTGAAATCCGGACAACCTAATAAGATATAACTTTTTAATCCTTTTCCCTTTTTTTTAGACCGAATATTCTTCTCACTATATTCACAAAACGTGTAATGAAGGAACATAACTATGAGCAAGATCTACGACGATAACTCTCTTACTATCGGTAACACTCCCCTAGTTCGCTTAAACAAAGTGAGCAAAGGTAACGTTCTAGCAAAAATCGAAGCGCGTAACCCAAGCTTCAGCGTTAAATGCCGTATCGGTGCGAACATGATTTGGGATGCGGAGAAATCAGGCAAACTTAAGCCAGGCGTAGAACTAGTAGAACCAACCAGCGGTAACACAGGTATCGCATTAGCGTTCGTAGCAGCGGCTCGCGGTTACAAACTGACTCTGACTATGCCTGAGTCTATGAGCTTGGAACGTCGTAAGCTTCTTAAAGCTTTAGGCGCAAACTTAGAGCTAACTGAAGCAGCAAAAGGCATGAAAGGCGCGATTGCTAAAGCGGAAGAAATCGTCGCAAGCAACCCAGAACAGTACCTACTTCTTCAACAGTTCAACAACCCAGCAAACCCAGAGATTCACGAAAAGACGACTGGTCCTGAAATCTGGGAAGCAACTGACGGTGAAATCGACGTTCTCGTTGCTGGTGTTGGTACTGGCGGTACGATTACAGGTACAAGCCGTTACATTAAAGGCGAAAAAGGCAAAGCGATTACTTCTGTTGCTGTAGAACCTGCAGAATCACCAGTCATTGCACAAGCGCTAGCAGGCGAAGAAATCCAACCAGCGCCACACAAAATTCAAGGTATCGGTGCAGGTTTTATCCCTGGTAACCTAGATTTAGAGCTTTTAGACCGCGTTGAGCAAGTTACTTCTGAAGAAGCAATTGAGATGGCTCGCCGTCTGATGGAAGAGGAAGGTATCCTTGCTGGTATTTCTTCTGGTGCCGCCGTCGTTGCAGCGAACCGCCTTGCAGAACTTCCTGAATTTGAAGGAAAAACAATTGTAACAATCTTGCCAAGCTCAGGCGAACGTTACCTAAGTACTGCGCTATTTGCAGGCATCTTTACGGAAAAAGAGAACCAACAGTAATATGTGTTCAAATCAATTTTTCGTCTAAAAAAGCCCCGTTCAGGGGCTTTTTTGTTGATCCCTGCCCCACCTTTGGTAATATCAGGGTGTTTTATTTCTAGCTTCAAAATAAAGAAGCAGAACACAAAAAGGTTTCAAAGTTATTACGCACGCAAACAGTTGCGCAACTACAAATCTTTTGACTAGTATCAGAACTAACACGCTTTCAACTCTCCCGTGCTAGCGCACAAGGTATAAAGCAGTTAAGCTCAATCTAGTCACTACTAACAAAAAAATACATTTATTGGGGTATATCACATGTACGAGAAGCAAGTAGAAATCACAGCAGAAAACGGTCTTCACACTCGTCCAGCTGCACAGTTTGTAAAAGAAGCGAAAGCATTCGATGCAGACATCACTGTGACTTCTAATGGTAAAAGCGCTAGCGCTAAGAGCCTTTTCAAACTTCAAACACTAGGCCTAGTAAAAGGTACTCAAGTAACTATCTCTGCGGAAGGCCCACAAGCTGAGCAAGCAGTTGAACACCTAGTTGCTCTGATGGACCAACTACACTAATCAGTGTTTCCTACTCCAAAAGCCATTTTGTGAAAACAAAATGGCTTTGTTGGAAATAGGCTCTAAACTAAGCTAAAAGTATTCGTTAGCACACCCATTATTCTCCCGTTTATAAAGTTGACCAAACTTAAGGTAAAGCTATGATTTCAGGCATCCTAGCATCTCCTGGTATTGCAATCGGTAAAGCATTACTACTTCAAGAAGATGAAATTGTCCTAAACACAAACACTATTTCTGATGATCAAGTAGAAGCTGAAGTTCAGCGTTTTTTTGACGCTCGTGATAAATCTGCAGCTCAACTAGAAACAATCAAGCAAAAAGCGCTTGAAACGTTTGGTGAAGAAAAAGAAGCGATCTTTGAAGGTCACATTATGCTTCTTGAAGACGAAGAGCTAGAAGAAGAAATCCTAGCACTAATCAAAGACGACAAGCTGACTGCAGATAACGCTATCCATACGGTTATCGAAGAGCAAGCGACAGCGCTTGAGTCTCTAGATGATGAATACCTAAAAGAGCGTGCTACTGATATTCGTGATATCGGTTCTCGCTTCGTTAAAAACGCACTAGGTATCAACATTGTATCGCTAAGCGACATCAATGAAGAAGTTATCCTAGTTGCTTATGACCTAACACCATCTGAAACCGCACAAATCAACCTAGATTACGTTCTTGGTTTTGCTTGTGATATCGGTGGTCGTACTTCGCACACTTCAATCATGGCGCGCTCACTTGAGCTACCTGCTATCGTTGGTACTAACGACATCACTAAGCAAGTTAAGAACGGCGATACGCTGATTCTTGACGCAATGAACAACAAGATCGTTGTGAACCCTTCTGATGCTGAGCTAGAAGAAGCGAAAGCAGTAAAAGCGGCATTCCTAGCGGAAAAAGAAGAGCTAGCGAAACTAAAAGATTTACACGCAGAAACGACTGACGGTCACCGCGTAGAAGTTTGCGGTAACATCGGTACAGTGAAAGACTGTGACGGTATCATCCGTAATGGCGGTGAAGGCGTTGGTCTGTACCGTACTGAATTCCTATTTATGGACCGTACTGCGCTACCAACTGAAGACGAACAGTACCAAGCGTACAAAGAAGTTGCAGAAGCAATGAACGGTCAAGCTGTGATCATCCGTACTATGGATATCGGCGGCGACAAAGATCTACCATACATGGATCTACCTCAAGAGATGAACCCTTTCCTAGGCTGGCGTGCAGTACGTATCAGCTTGGATCGTCGTGAAATCCTTCGTGACCAGCTACGTGGTATCCTACGTGCATCTGCACACGGCAAACTACGTATCATGTTCCCAATGATCATCTCTGTTGAAGAAATCCGTGAGCTTAAGAAAGCAATCGAAGAGTACAAAGCAGAGCTACGTGATGAAGGTCATGCATTCGACGAAGACATCGAAATCGGTGTAATGGTTGAGACTCCAGCTGCAGCAGCAATCGCACACCACCTAGCGAAAGAAGTTTCTTTCTTCTCTATCGGTACAAACGACCTGACTCAGTACACACTAGCGGTTGACCGTGGTAACGAGATGATTTCTCATCTTTACAACCCACTATCACCAGCAGTACTAACCGTGATCAAGCAAGTTATCGACGCTTCTCACGCTGAAGGTAAGTGGACTGGTATGTGTGGTGAGCTTGCTGGTGATGAGCGTGCAACACTTCTACTTCTAGGTATGGGTCTGGACGAGTTCTCTATGAGCGGCATCTCTATCCCTACAGTGAAGAAAGTTATCCGTAACTCTAATTTCGCAGAAGTTAAAGCGATGGCGGAAGAAGCACTATCTCTACCAACAGCCGCTGAAATTGAAGCAGTCGTTGAAAAGTTCATTGCTGAGAAGGCTCAGTAAGCAGTAGTACCAAGTAATTCAATATCTAATGGCCATTAGACGGCGAAAAAAGTCGTCTAATGAGCTATATTGGTATACTATAATTCGACAGAATAAAACTAAACCTTAGGAGCATGACACAATGGGTCTGTTTGACAAACTTAAGAAGCTTGTATCTGATGACAGCGCTGATGCTGGTGCAATCGAAATTATCGCGCCTCTTTCAGGTGAGATCGTAAACATCGAAGACGTGCCAGATGTCGTTTTCGCTGAGAAAATCGTTGGTGACGGTATCGCTATCAAGCCATCAGGCGACAAAATGGTAGCTCCTGTAAACGGTACTATCGGTAAGATCTTCGAAACTAACCACGCATTCTCTATCGAGTCTGACGACGGTGTTGAGCTTTTCGTTCACTTCGGTATCGACACAGTTGAACTAAAAGGCGAAGGCTTCACGCGTATCGCTGAAGAAGGTCAATCGGTTAAAGCTGGCGACACTATCATTGAATTTGATCTAGCTGTTCTTGAAGAGAAAGCGAAATCAACGCTAACGCCAGTTGTTATCTCTAACATGGACGAAATCAAAGAGCTTAACAAGCTTTCTGGTTCTGTAACTGTTGGTGAAACTCCAGTTCTACGTGTAACTAAGTAATCTTTACTTAGCCTCAAACACGGAAAAAACGCTGCCAACGGCAGCGTTTTTTATTGCCTGAATTTTACGTCAAATCTAGATAAATAAATGACGACTGCTTGCCCCGTAAAAAAATACAGCTAGCAATAACTCATTCCACCAATAGCTCCTATAGCACGCCTGGTGGTGATGTTGTTGAGTAAGAGTGGTCTGGTAAGGGTTTAGGCGTGTTGCTGGGATAGGGAAAAGAAAAAGCCCCTTTTCCTTTGAGAGAACCGGGGCTGGGTTGGTCGCCAGAGCCTATGTGGAGATCAAGAGAAATGAACACATTTCCGGCATACCGAGTGCAACTTTACATTGAAAATGATTGGCAGGTGAGAGATGAGAGAGCCGCTCATTCTGTTATAAAGTTGCTTGCCAATAGCCTGCATTACCATCCACGTCTGGATACATCGAATACAGGCTAGGTAAACTACTGCAATAATGACATTGCAGAGTTTGGCAACTGTTTCGCTTGAGCAAGAATCGATGTACCTGCTTGTTGCAAAATTTGTGCTTTGGTCATTTGCGTGGTTTCTTTCGCAAAGTCCGTGTCTTTAATTCGGCTGTTCGACGCATCGACGTTTTCCTGAATATTCGCCAAGTTATTGATGCTGTGGCTCAGGCGGTTCTGCTTTGCACCTAAATCTGCACGCTGTGAATCAACATATTTCAACGCACTGTCCAATACAGAAATCGCGTTCTGAGAGCCCTGAACAGATGTCATATCAATATCTTGTACCGATGTTCTAACAGGTTCGCTGTTTAAGCCTAACTCAGACGCCAGACCACCGGAGATAGAAATATCGCCTTGGACATTTGGGTGAGCCACAAAAATCTGTAGCTTGCCGTCTTCGCTCACGGACGCGTTGATCATATCTGACTGGCCATTAATATACGTCGCCAGTTCTTCAATGTCGTCACCCGCTTTAGCGGTAATGCTAATGTCTAGATCATCTACATTTCCGTCTTCATCCGTACCCATACCTGGCAGAGTAATATTGAGGTCCGCTTTCGTCGGATCGACGCCCCAGTCTTTGCCTTTGCCATCTTCCGAGAAGTAAGTTACACCACCCATGCGCGTATCATCAGCACGAATACTGGTCAGGCCCATAATCATCGCTTCACCCGAACTCGCGCCGATCTGAAACGCCGCTTCACCAAATGACCCGTTAAGTAGACGACGACCACCGAATGAGGTCGTTTCTGCAATTCGGTTTAGCTCATCAATCAAAGCAGAAGACTCTTCGTTAATCGCCTGACGCTCCGCCGGGGAGTTGGTACCGTTTGATGATTGAATCGCCAAATCACGCATACGCTGCATCACTGACGTTGCTTCATTCATCGCGCCTTCAGCCGTTTGAGCTATCGAAATACCATCGTTCGCGTTACGCATCGCCACATCTAGGCCACGAGACTGAGCAGTAAGACGGTTCGAGATCTGCAAACCTGCCGCGTCGTCTTTCGCACTGTTAATCTTGTGACCTGATGATAAGCGTTCCATCGACGTATTGAGCTCGTCTGTCGCTTTGTTTAAATAACGCTGCGCGGTCATCGCGGAGACGTTAGTACTTACTGTTACAGCCATTTTGCTCTCCTATGAGTTCGCAATCTTTGCGAAGCGGCCAGCTTTACTCTCATTTGGATAAGCACCGGCCGTAAAAGTTACTCACTAAATCTGCCTAAATACAGTGTTTAGAATTTTAAAATCCGTTCTGATAACATTAATACAATTTGTATGCCAACTTAAAAGTCACATAAAAGCCGAACAACAAAACAAATAATAACAATGAGTTATAAAGTGGAGCTGTGACTAAGCTCGACAAAGACCACATATAAATTACCGATTTTTGCCGCTTTCGGTAACAATGTGCCGCTAAAACACCTTAACGTTACTTAATAATTTTTCGCTCTTAAGGCTTGGCACATAAGGCATTGAAATATCATTAAGCTGTTCAGGTTAAATATGCGGATTAACGCTAGATATAGTTAAATAACGTCAGGTCCTTGGTTTTACCAAAAGCTTGCTGCGAGGCTTGCAGTGCACGTGAATTCTCGTTGAATTCAATGACAGCTTTTGAGTAATCCAGGTCTTCAAAATTACTCTTTGCCTTTGCCAGCGAGAGATTAAAATCTTCGTGGTTTTGCTCTTGGATATCGAGGGTACTGAGTCTTGCCCCTACATCGGTACGCGCCTTGTTGAGGTGAATAAACGCCGCCTGAAACTCTTCGGTCATTTGGTGCAATTTCGCCGTTGCAGAGGTATCCGCCACCGACTTGTCAGACCATGACATCGCCTGCTTAAAGGTGTCGAAAATATTGAAAGACTCACGCTTTTCAATACCAATGCTGTCACCGGGGGTAATTTGCCCTTTTACTTGCAATTTTAACCCCTTGTACTCAACGCCTTTCTCTGGTGAAAACTCATCCGCCTTCACAACAGAGCCATTACGCTCTAACTGATAGCCAAACTTACCGTTATTCATATCCACAAATGTCACACGGTAAGTAGCCGTATCTTCTTTATCAGCGTTGATTGCTTTACCTAACAACAACTCTGAGCCGTTCTGCAACTCGTAGTCTGGTTGGTAATCACCAAATGGGTTGGGGATATCCATAAACAATTTGCTGCCCGGATCATTCATCGGCATCTCAAGCATGTTGGATACTTTCATCTTGCGCTGATAGTCATCACCGGCGTACTGCACACTGCCATCTTTGTCGCGATAAAAAGGCTGGTTTTTCGACTTAGTGCCTGCAAACACATAGTTTCCCGATTCATCTTGTGCGTTCACTAAGCTAAGGAAGTTATTGGCAATTTCTTCCAGCTCACGCTTTTTGGCTTGCCTGTCTTCAGCAGACAACGCACCGTTAATCATTTCCATGGTGAGACGTTTGGATTCGTCAGCAAAGCTCTCTGCATTAGCAATATTCACTTCATGGTTTTCTAAACGGTTACGTACCAAAGTTATCGAGCTTAAATATTGCTGTAACTGCTCTTGTTGCTGACCAATATTCTGCACGTAATGCGCAGCCAATGGGTCATCACTTGGCTTGAGTAATTTCTTACCCGAAGCAAGCTGTTCTTGATTGTGATGGACTTTGTTCTCTTGGCGGCGTAAGTCATTTTGTACGGACTGATAGTTATGGAAACTAGAAATTCGGGTTAGCACTTATTTCTCCTCCTTACCTCAGTTGTAAAATGGTGTTGAAGGTATCATTCGCTGCCTGCATCACACGTGACGAAGCCATGTAAGCTTGCTGAAATTTCATCATATTGGCGGCTTCTTCATCTAAGTTGACGCCGGAAATTGATGCCACACGCTCTTGTGCTGATTCGTGCTCCAGACGAGCGACTGACGCCAGACGGTTGGCAGTTGCCGATTTCAATCCAACCCCAGTATTCAGATTATGGTAAACGTCGATCAAGGTACTCGACTTGCCATCCATCATTTTGTCAGTCTGCAACTGCTGCATTTTTCGCAAGTTGCCGTTGCCACCAGGTGACGGTACCAAGTTGGCAGTAAATTTATCGTTCAGCAGTGCGCCTTCAGTAAGTTCAAAAACGGTAGCGTCGCCATTTTTGTATAACGGATGGCTCTTCGGCACTGAAATTTCGATGATTGGATTGTCTTTATCCAACGGATAGTCGTAGTTATCGGACAATAAATTGCCTTTGTTATCAGTAATTTTTAACCACGTTTTGTCGTGTTTTTCGTCCGCAGGCTGTACCGTAACCTCAAACTCTCTAACGTCACCGGCTTCATGAATTTTGAATTTGGCGCTACCTTGAGCAAACGTGGTAGAGGCTTCATAGCTTTGCGCTGCGATAGACTTCGCATCGTTCGTTTCCATCTTGATGATGGCAGCACCACTACGGGTAGGTCGTAACAGTACTCGCTCGCCAGCGGCAAGGCCTTCTCCAATCTCTACTCGCATGCCATCCAATACGAAAGAAGATTCCGACTGATCGATATTTAACTGGATCTGTTCGTTTTTCGGGTTCGTGATACTGTACTGGTCACCATCATAGCGAAGTACATACTCTCCACCTTTAAGCACAGAGATGTCATCAACATAGACGGCCACTTCTGCCTGCGAATTGGGCGCAGCAGACACGCGTGATTGAGCAACGAGTTCCGAGTTGATATCAGTAAATACCTCTTTACCAATTTTGCCGTTTAGGTCCAAACCTTGGGATTGCAACTGGTTCACTTTGTATGAGAAGCCTGTTGCTAGCCGGCCCATCTCATCAAGCAGTTGTGGAATGTGCTGGTCACGCATATCGAGCAGAGCCCCCATTTTTCCATCAATGTCATCCGATTGAATCGCTTTGATGCCGCCACCTTCCACCATGGCTAAGCGTCTCTGGAGAACATCTGGATAGCCATCAATCATTTTTAACTGACTTGCTTCGGTGCCTGAGACTAAAGTGTGGCCATTACCAATGTGGACATTAAACCCTTCCGCATTTTTGCGCGGGGTAACCGTGACCTTGGTGTATTCAGACAGTTCCTTAATCAGCTTCTCATGTTGGTCCATCAGATCATTGTGCGGCCCCGGAGTACGCATCATGAGACGATGAGTATCGCGAATCTCCAGCGCGATCTGGTTAATGCGCTCTATCCCCATATCCAACTTTTTGTTGGTTACATCAGACTGTAATCGAACCGTTTCATGGAAATCGTTCAATGTGTCAGAAAAGATCTTTGACTTCTCAAGCACCACTTTACGCGCGCCTAAATCATTTGGGGTGTCAGACATGGTTTTAACCGCATCAAACCATTCATTGAGGTTTTCAGGGATCTTCTTCGAGGCAACCGAGCTCAGCATGCCTGACAGCATGTCGAGATTATCTTGGGTATCGGTTTTGTTGGCATTGTTGGTCGACGCCATATTGAGCTCATTAACGGCAAACTGATCCCAAGAGCGGCGAACATTTTCCACATGCACACCCATGCCATAAGTGGCACCACCAAACTGACGCGGATCATTAGTGCCTTGCACCACAGACTGACGACTGTAACCCTCTGTATTAACATTAGAAATGTTATGACCAGTGGTATTCAATTGTCTCTGAGCGGTAAGCACACTTTGAGTACCTACATTCAGAAGATCTGACGCCATAAATGCCCCCAAAAACGAAAAAACCGGTAAAAACCGATCACCTAGCCAAACAAAAGCAAAAGGTATGCCAAACGTAAAGCAAGTAGAAATAGGCGATAAAATAAAGGCTTGCACAATGGCAAGCCTCAGAAATGATATAGAGCGAGTATGTTCTACATATTTTCTATTTTCTGTTGCACCTGCAGAACTTTATCCGCGTAGTCAGGATCAGTAGCGTAACCTGCGTGGTGAATGCCACGAATGAAAGATTCAGAATCGCCACGCTGCTGCAATGCCATCTCATAACGCGGGTTGTCGTTTAAAAAACGCACATAGTCGTTGAAGCTGTCTTGATAACTTGAATATGAACGGAACGCTGACGTTTCTTTTACCGGCGTATGATCATGAAACTCTAAGGTTTGGGTGGTGACTTTATCACCCTGCCAACTGCGGTCCGCTTTGATGTTAAATAAGTTGTTGCTACTGCCACGCGCGTTCTTGACCACTTTTTGCCCCCAGCCTGTTTCTAGCGCCGCTTGAGCAAGAAGCAGTGATGGTTCAACCCCTAATGCCTTGGCCGCTTTTTCGGCATAAGGCTTCATTGAATTGACAAAAGATTCCGGAGAATCAAATCGAGTCGGGCTAATATTCGGTCGATTAAGTTCACCAGATTCAATTAAACGCTGCTCGATTTCACGTGCTTTTCGTGGGTCAACGCGGCGATGCTCCACCGCACTGTTTGTCGCATCACGCACAGCAGTTTCACTCTTATCGTTGCCCTGCCCGGCCGTCAACTGAGCCACAATCATATCCGCTAGCCCCATAGAGCCCGAAGCACTCAGCTCACTCACCATCTGCTCATCCAGCATTTGACGGTAAAACTTTTCATTTTGGCTATTCATGAAGTTCGACTCGAACCCTTCGTTCGCTTCACGCATCGATTTCAGCATCATAGAGGTAAATATCGACTCGAACTGACTCGCTGCTGCACGTAAGGCTTCTTGCTCGCCATCTTTCCCCTCTTTGACGGCTTTCTGCCGCAAATTATCAAGAGAACTAATGTCGTGGATAAAACCGATATCGTTAGGATTTTTAATCATGGCTGCCTCCTAACGACTTAAATGATGATCAACTGGCCTTCAATCGCACCAGCTTGTTTTAACGCCTGCAAAATCGCCATCAAGTCTGAAGGCGCAGCACCAACTTCATTAACCGCACGAACCAAATCATCTAATGTCAGACCCGGCTCAAACTTAAACATCTTGCCCTGCTCTTCATCCACATCAATGTCAGAATCCGGAACCACAACCGTCTGTCCTCCCGAGAAGGCATTTGGCTGACTCACACTGAGGTTTTCTTTGATGGACACCGTCATGCCTCCATGTGTCACAGCTGCAGGCTTGAGGCGCACATGTTTGCCGACAACGATAGTACCTGTGCGGGAATTAACGATGATTTTTGCCGCGCCATCTGCCGGATCGAACTCTAGATTTTCAATCGCGGATAAAAACGCGACACGCTGGCTCACATCTCGCGGAGCACGTACACGAACGGAAGTCGCATCGACTGGGCTCGCCATTTGAGGACCAAGGAAATTGTTAACCGCGTCAGCCATACGCTGCGCTGTCGTGAAATCAGACTCAAGTAGGTTAAACGTGATGTAGTCACCACGGCTAAAGGGATTAGGAATTTCGCGCTCTACCGTTGCACCACTGGAGATAAGCCCGACAGTTGGGTTATTACCGACAATCTTCGAACCATCAGCCCCTTCCGCACTGAAGCCGCTAACCACCAGGTTGCCTTGTGCAACAGCGTACACCTGACCATCTAACCCTTTTAAAAAGGTTTGCAGCAAGGTACCACCACGCAGGCTTTTTGCACTGCCAATCGATGAAACGGTGACATCGACTTGTTGGCCCGGTTTCGAAAATGGCGGTAATGTTGCCGTTACCATCACAGCGGCAACGTTTTTTATTTTTGGCTTGGTGCCCGGCGGCATTTGAATGCCGAAGTTTTGCAGCATGGCCGCGAAGCTCTGCTCAGTAAACGGGTTGGATTCCCCTGTGCCAGGTAAGCCTGAAACCAAACCATAACCGACAAGTTGGTTGCTACGCACCCCCGCCACTTGAGCCACATCTTTGATGCGTGCGGCTTGGGCTGCCGCTGAAAACAGAACAACACTCATCAGTAACAAAAGAATTCTTTTCATGCTTACTTATCTCTTGCAGTCAAATTGCCGTCGTCCGGCACCTTAAAGCGCTACATTAAAGAATCGTGCCAAGAAGCCCGGCTCTTGCATATCTTGTTGCAACCCCGTTCCTGAATATTGAATTCTTGCGTTCGATACGCGGTTTGACGCGATGGTGTTGTCAAAATTGATGTCATCAGGACGAATGGTACCGCTTAAGCGAATGTATTCATCACCCGTGTTCAGCGTCATCCACTTCTCTCCTCGGATAACAAGGTTGCCGTTGGCCAGTACTTCAATCACTTCCACCGTAATGTAACCACTGATACTGTTACTTTGGTTAGCAGAAGAGTCTCCCGTAAAAGAGTTGCTGCTGGCTAAGTCGTAAGAAAAGTTGTAATTGCCGCCGACTTGCAGTTCTTGTCCACCGACCGAGAGCGGATCCATGGTCGAATCGTTGCTTTTCGACAAATCAGCGTTAGCACTTTTGGTCGCGCTCGTGGTTTCATCTAACGTGACAGTAATGATGTCACCGATACCTCGAGGTTTTGAATCGTCATAAAGATCGGTGATGTGCTCAGGGCTAAATAATGACCCTGTTGCCGCAGCGTAATGTTCCGGTTTCTGTTTTGGATGAATAGGAGCCCATGCTGGATCGCCGGCTACCGGATCGGTTCTACCGCGCAACGTATCCACCATGCCGCTGCTCTCTTCTTTTGATTTGTCACCTTCAACCGCATCAACAACCGTCGTCGCTTGAGAAACTTCATCGGTTTCAATCGGCTCCAGCATGGCGCAGCCAGACAGGGTACTCATAAGCGCAAGCAGGCAAATACGTTTCATCATAAGCTCCTTAATCACGACGCGTAAATCGTTAAAGCTGCTGGTTAACGAAGCTCATCATCTTATCGACGGACGAGATCACTTTTGAGTTCATTTCGTAAACGCGCTGCGCTTCGATCATATTGACCAACTCTTCCGTCACGTTCACATTGGATGCTTCCAACATTGACTGACGGATTTCACCCAAACCATCTAAACCCGGAACCCCTTCTTGCGGATCACCGCTTGCTCCCGTCGGTAAATAGAGGTTCTGACCAATAGGTTCAAGACCGCCTGGATTGACGAAATCGGTGATTGTCAGCTGACCAACAACTTGGTTGTCTTGCTGACCACGAACACGAACAGACACTTCGCCGTCCTTGCCGACAGTGATTGAAATCGCGTCTTCAGGAATCACAATTTCTGGTTCTACCGGGTAACCCGAACCTGACGTCACCAGCGTCCCCTCACCGTTCAGCGTGAACTGACCATTACGCGTATAACCGAGGTTGCCATCCGGTAAAGTCACCTGAAAGAAGCCATCACCTTCTACCATCATGTCGAGGGCATTAGTGGTCGTTTGCGCATTGCCATGCGTATGCACTTTTTGCGTGGCCACGACTTTAGAACCTGACCCAAGCATCAAACCACTTGGCAATTCGGTGTTCTGTGTAGACTGACCACCGGGCTGATTAATGTTCTGATAAAACAAATCTTCGAATACAGCTCGGCTCTTTTTGTAGCCGACCGTAGAAGCGTTCGCCAGGTTGTTTGAAATCGTTGCGATGTTGGTTTGCTGGGCGTCTAAACCGGTTTTACTAACCCATAGTGCTGGATGCATTGTGAACCTCTAACTCTGTTAACTCGAACGAAGCAGTGAATCTGAAGACTTATCCATCTCTTCAGCCGTGCTCATCATCTTGACTTGCATTTCAAACTGACGCTGTAGGTCAATCAGTGCCGTCATTTCACCCACGGCATTGACGTTACTACCTTCAATGGCTCCGGTCTGGAGGCTGATGGTTGCGTCTGCTTCGTAAGGCTGGTTTGGAGTTTTATGGCGAAATAAGCCATTGGTATCTTTAAATAAGTTTCGATCATCAGTTTTCACAAGCTTGATTCGATCAACCACTTGTAACTCTTCTGCTGGTGCACCTTGTGGGAGTACAGAGATGGTGCCGTCACGACCGATTTCAATTTTGGAGAGAGGAATAGGCAACGTAATTGGGGCGTCATTTTCACCCAGAACAACGTGACCAGTCGCGTTAGTCAGTAAACCATTTTGATCGACTTTTAAGTTGCCGTTGCGGGTTAACCCTTCTTTGCCTGTGTGGTCCAGTACGGAAAGCCAACCACTGCCTTCAATCGTGATGTCCAGATCGCGGCCCGTGGTGATCACACTACCTTGGGCAAAGTTATGTCCCGGACGCTCTGTCATGCTAAACACACGTGAAGGATGCCCTTCGCCATAAGCTTGCATTGAACGAGCTTGTGCCAAATCGGCACGAAATCCCGTGGTGCTCACGTTGGCCAGGTTGTTGGCACGCAATTGCAGGGCCTGCATGTTTTGCTTGGCGCCGCTCATTGCGAGAAACAGTGCGCGATCCATAAATTACTCCCTCAATTCCTCTGTACCTGAGAGTAAAAGCAATACTTATGCCACAATAAAAAGCATCTAATTTTCAACTAGTTAAAGTAAATGTAAAATTTAGACAAGCGATAGGAAGAGAGAAATTCAGCGAAGAGGCAAAGTTTTGATCCTCTGAGCGGCAATAGCGGCAACGAAGCGATCAAATAATACCCAGCCCAAAGTGTAATACCACTCGTTTAACAGCAAACGGTATATCACAACCCCCGTCATTCTGGACAGCGAAGAAGGAGCGTGATTCAGAATCTTCTATCCAAGCACTTTGTTGCCAACATTGTTCCTAACTCTTTTCAGCGCACAGACAATAGATTCCTAGTCTCGCTATAGCTCGCTGGAATGACTCAATAAGGGCCGTTAGCGACTGGCATTACAGCCCAAAGTGAGGAATTTTGGGCTATGTATTTGATGAATATTATAAGGTGACCAAGTGATCAGCCAAAGAAGCTTTACTTGGTCACGTAGATTATCGGATCTGCAGGATATTTTGCTGTAGCTGGTTATGTACTTCTAGCGAACGGGAGTTGGCCTGGAAGTTACGCTGAGCAGAAATCAGATCCACCAGCTCCTGAGTCATGTCAATGTTTGACTGCTCCAGTACACCGTTATTAAGGGTACCAAAAGACCCTTTATTGGATTCACCCCAGATTTTATCACCAGAAAACTGGGTGGAGTCCCACTGAGTGCCGCCTTTCTTATCCAGACCTTGTTCGTTAGGAACACGGACGAGCGCAACGCGACCCAAGGTAACGTTTTCACCGTTTGAATATGTGCCCAACACGCTGCCGTTTTCATCAAAGTCAACTTTGGTCAGGAAGCCCGTCGTAGCACCATCTTCATCAAATTTAGTCAGCTCAAATGGCGCCGCAAACTGAGTTGACGAATCCAAACCAAAGTTCAGGGTTTGCATTGGGTCGGCACCGTTAAGATTGATACCGGCATTTTCTGCCGCCGCACCACCTTCACCAACCGATGCACCTAATGCCACTGAACGAATCGGATTGCCACCATTTAAGCTCGCCAAAGTACCGTCATTGTTGAACCTCATCGTGTGACCAACATGGCCAGATGCGGTTGTCGCATCACCTTGAGCGATGTTAACTGGCTTCTCACCATCTTTGTCCGTTACCGTGTAGTAGGTATTCCAGGTATTCGGCTGAGTCTGATCTTTCAGGTAGTAAGTCGTTAACTTGTAAGACTGCCCCATTGAGTCATAAATGGTTGAAGACGTGGAACGGTTATAAGTCTCAGGGTCGGAAAAATCAAATTGCATTGGATCTTTCAAATCACCATTCGCAGGTAAGTTGACGCCCACTTCAATGTTCGCCGTCTGTTTTGGCTTACCAAATTCGGCTGGGATATTAATTGGCTGAGGCTCGTAAGATGATACCTCGCCAGAGTCTGGATTGACCTCATAACCAAGCAGGTACTCATCGTTCGCCGTTACCATGTAGTTATCTCTGTTCAGATGGAACGCACCGTTACGTGTCATTTCATTTTGCTGCGGTACCAGACGATCTTTCGCCACGGCAAAGAAGCCCGTTCCTGATACGCGTAAATCCATCGGGTTATTGGTGTAAACACTGGAACCTTCGTGGAATTGTTGCGCCACCTGGCCAGCCTGAACACCACCACCTGGTGTGGTTTTCGCATTGGTGAACAAAGAATTTGAGTAGACATCCGCAAACTCGGCACGAGACTCTTTAAAGCCGTACGTATTAGCGTTCGCAATGTTGTTACTGGTGGTGTTTAAATCCAATTGAGCGGCGGACAAACCGCTTAAAGATACATATGACATTCCAAAGTCTCCTGATCTCGCGTGTTATGCGTTACGCTTTGCCGACTTCCAATACTTCTGCAAGTCGAACTGGCGATTCAAACCCCGCCAGATTGAGTAATACGTTACCGTCACCTTTGCCGAGTAATACACTATTGACGTTGGCATACGTGGAAACAGGGAACTCTTGTGACTCCCCATCAACCAAACCAGACGCTTTCACTTTGTATTTACCAGCAGGCAATGGGTTTCCGCTTTCATCATTACCGTCCCAAAGTACACGTGTGTCCCCGGCAGGTTTCGCCCCTACTTCAAAAGTACGAACTAATTGGCCTGCTTCGTCTTCGACACGAACAAATAAGTTGTCGATAGATTGAGAAAGCTTAACCATGGCTGCCATTGGCGCTTCATCTTGCTTCACACCTGCCGCGCCAGGAACCAGCACATCTCGCCCAACCAGAGAGGAGGCTTGCAATGCTTGGTTCGATGTCATTGACGAGTTCAGACTCTCAAACTGAGAATTCATTTTGCCAATGCCATCTACGGTGGCAAATGACGCCATTTGCGCAATCATCTGGTCATTACCGACGGGCTTAAAAGGGTCTTGCTGAGACAATTGCTTGGTGAGCAAGGATAAGAAGTCTTCCTGTTTCAGGTCCTGCTTACCTGTGCTCTCTTCGGTTTTTTTGTTCTCTTGTAGACTTTTAAGCTGGTCGATATAGGACAAGCCGCTTTGACCAACGTTATTAATTCCGGCCATACGCTACCTCCTTATCCTTATTGACCCATCTGCAGCGTACGCAGCAGCATTTGTTTACTTGAGTCAGCCACTTGCACATTAGTTTGATATGCGCGAGACGCCGAAATCATATTTGCCATTTCTTCCATTACATTAACGTTTGGCTTGTAGATGTAGCCTTCTTCGTTTGCAAGAGGATGATCAGGGTTGTACTCCGCGTTTAGCGGTTTATCACTTTCTACAATTCCCAACACTTTCACGGGCACCGTGTTGTCGCCACGCATGGCGTTACCTAACTCAGCACCAAACACAGCATGACGTGCTTTATAGGTGTCTTTTGCAGAACTGCTGACGCTGTCGGCATTCGCCAAGTTGCTTGAGGTAGTATTCAGACGAACAGACTCAGCGCTCATTGCGGAACCTGTCACATTGAAAACGTTAAATAAGCTCATCTAAATTAATCCCCTTTGATTGCCTTGGTTAAGTTCTTAAATTTGCCACCGAGAAAGTCGAGTGATGCCTGGTGTCTGATTTGGTTCTGCATGAACAGATTACGTTCTAAATCCAAATCAACCGTGTTGCCATCCCCCGTATCTGGCTGGGTAGGAAGACGATACAATTTATCCCCTGTCAACGTTGTAGTGGCAGGAATATGCCGACCATCAGTACGGCTAAGACTCATGCTTGCCCCAGATGTTGCCGCCTGTAATTCCTTCGCAAAGTCTAAACCTCTTGCCTTGTAACCAGGTGTGTTTGCTTGCGCGATGTTGGTGGAAATCACCTCCGCATTGCGCTCACGTACTCCCACCGTGTGTTGGTGGATGCCTAGTGCATTGTCAAAAGATATAGCCATGTTTGCCTCTACAATTAAGAACTGACCGGTATGAATAACAAATAGCAATTACTGTGCCAAAAACCAGAACACGTTTACGGCAAAAAGTTATCGATGCTTTGGAGAACCATAGTTAAGCCAAAGAGATTGATGGAATGTCAGTGTCAATCCACTCGGCTTAAGCGTAAAGATACCCTTGTTTAAGGGAGTAGGCAAAATGAAGGAGGAAGATAAGGACTTAGGTTCTAGGATCCTGGGTCCTAGAAGAGCTCGTTGGGCATAATGCGATAAACGTAAATATTTGATTTGCTTCTCAGGATTACGGATTACGGATTACGGATTACGGATTACGGATTACGGATTACGGATTACGGATTACGGATTACGGATTAC